>NZ_JBHUHP010000004.1:36910-108423 GCF_042682525.1 Blastococcus deserti | reverse complement strand
ACACCCGGGGGAGCCCCGGCGGCCGGACGGCCGCCGGGGCCACCCCCCAGGGGAGCGTCGCCCCCGCCACCCCGGGGGACTCCCCTCCCGCGACCCCCGTCCCCGCGACGCTGCACGACCTCGAGGAAGCGGTCCACCAGCTCGAGGTCGAGGCCGAGCACCGCCCGCCGCCGGCGGGCCCGGTCACCAACCTGGTCGTCGCCGCCGCGGTCATCGCGCTCGGCGTCGCCACCCTCCTGGGCTCGCTGTCCCTCGGAGCCGGTACCGCCGCACAGCCGGCCTCCGGCACGTGGCCGCTGCTCATCGGCGTCGTCCTGGTCGCCCTGGGTCTCGGCCTGGTCGCCACGGCCCGGCACACCTCCGACGCCGAGCGCTTCTCGCGCTCCAGCTGGCTGGTGCTCGCCGGCCTGGCCACCATGGTCGTCTTCGTCGCGGTCATCGGGGTCATCGGTTTCGAGATCCCGGCGGCACTGCTCTGCTTCGTCTGGCTCCGGTTCCTGGGTCGGGAGAGCTGGCGCTCCTCGATCCTCACGAGCATCGGGGCGGTCGTCGCCTTCTACCTGATCTTCGTGGCGGCCCTCTCGGTCCCCATCCCGCACCTGTTCTGAGGAGCCTCCCGTGGAGCTCGCCCCGGTGCTCGACGGCTTCACCGTCGTCCTGGAACCGACCAACCTGCTCTACTGCCTGATCGGCGTCGTCGTCGGCATGCTGGTCGGGGTGCTGCCGGGCCTCGGCCCCGCGGCCACCATCGCCATCCTGCTGCCGGTCACCATCGGCATCGAGCCGGTGACCGCGGTGATCATGCTCGCCGGCATCTTCTACGGCGCGCAGTACGGCGGCACGATCACCTCGGTCCTCCTCCGGCTCCCGGGTGAGGCGTCCTCGGTGGTCACCGTCTTCGACGGCCACGCCCTCGCCCGGCAGGGGAAGGCCGGGACCGCGCTCGGGATCGCCGCGATCGGCTCGTTCATCGGCGGCACCGTCTCGATCGTCGCCCTGTCCTTCCTCGCGCCGCTGGTGGCGGGCTTCGCGCTGGACTTCGGACCGCCGGAGTACACGGCGCTCGCGCTCCTCGGCATCCTGCTGGTGGCCACCGTGAGCAGCGGCAGCCGGCTCAAGGCCCTGGTCGCGGCCGGCATCGGCCTGCTGCTGGCCACCGTGGGCCGCGACATGTTCACCGGCGGCGAGCGGTTCACCTTCGGCAACCTGTCGCTGGCCGACGGACTGGACTTCGTGCCCATCGCCATGGGCCTGTTCGGGCTCGGCGAGATCCTCTACAACCTCGAGGAGCGGCACACCGCCGTCCACGCGCCGGCGACGGTCGCCAACGTGTGGCCCTCCCGCAAGGACCTGCGCCAGTCCTCCGGCGCCATCGGCCGCGGCTCGGTCCTCGGCTTCCTCCTCGGCATCCTGCCCGGCGGCGGCGCGACCCTCTCCTCGCTGGCCGCCTACGCGATGGAGAAGAAGCGGTCGAAGACGCCCGAGCGCTTCGGCAACGGCGCCGTCGAGGGCGTTGCCGGCCCGGAGACGGCGAACAACGCGGCGGCGACGTCGTCGTTCATCCCGCTGCTGACCCTCGGCATCCCGGCGAACGCCACCATGGCGGTGATCTACGGGGCGCTGCTGATCCAGGGCGTGGCTGTGGGGCCCACGCTGGTGACCCAGGAGCCGGAGCTCTTCTGGGGTGTCGTCAACTCCATGTACATCGGCAACATCCTGCTGCTGATCATGAGCATCCCGCTGGTCGGGCTGTTCGTGAAGATCCTGCGGGTCCGGCCGGCCATCCTGGCCCCGATCACCGTGCTGATCACGCTGATCGGCGTCTACACGGTCAACAACGACGTGTTCGACATCGTCCTCGTCGTGGTCTTCGGCGCAATCGGCTACCTGATGAAGAAGCTCGGCTTCGATCCCGGTCCGCTCGTGCTGGCCTTCGTGCTGGGCAGCCTGCTCGAGGACTCGCTCCGCCGGTCGCTGCTGATCTTCGACGGCCAGCCGTGGGAGTTCTTCACCCGCCCCATCTCGGGCACCCTGCTGGTGGTCTTCCTGCTCGTCGCCTTCCTGCCGCCCATCCGTGCCGCCGTCACGCGGCGCCGCACCGCCGCCGCCGCCGACACCCGCACCAAGGAGCTCGTGTGACCGTCCTCGTCGGATACGTGCCCACCCCCGAGGGCGAGGCCGCCTTCGCCGCCGCCCTCGACGAGGCGGGTCGCCGCGGCGAGCCGCTGCTGCTGCTCAACTCCCCCAGGAGCGGAGCGCCGGTCAGTGCGGACGTCGCCGCCGAGCCGGTCGTCCAGGACCTCACCGCGCGGGCGCGGGCGGCCGGGGTCGACCTGCAGGTCCGGCAGGAGCCGCACGACGGCGAGGTCTCGGACGAGGTGCTGCGGGTGGCCCGGGCGATCGACGCCTCCGTGATCGTCATCGGTCTGCGCCGCCGCTCGCCCGTCGGCAAGCTGCTGATGGGCAGCAGCGCCCAGCGGATCCTGCTGGACGCCGACCGTCCGGTGCTGGCGGTCAAGCCGTGAGCCGCGAGGACGACGTCCGCGCCGTCCTCGCGGCCGAGGACGAGCGGTACGCGGCGCTGCTCGGCCCGGACCTGGACACGCTGGACCGGCTGTACGACGAGCGGCTGAGCTACGCGCACTCCAGCGGGGTCCGCGACACCAAGGCCGAGTACCTGGGCAAGATCCGCTCGGGGTACTACGTCTACCAGCGCGTCGAGCACTCGACGGAGCGGGTGGAGACCGCCGGTGGCACCGTCGTCGTCATCGGCCGGATGACCGCCGACCTGACGGTCGAGGGCACGCCCAAGACCATCGACAACCTCGCCCTCGCCGTGTGGACCAGGGACACCGGCCGGTGGCAACTGCTCGCCTACGCCTCCACCCCCCTGCCGCGGGCCTGACCGGTCAGCGCATCTCCCCCGCCCCCACGTACGGGAAGGGGCTGGTGAGCAGAGCCCCCTCGGCGAACCGGGAGAGCCGGAAGTCGATCTCCGGGATGTCGGCGTCGGAGCTCTTGCCGTCGACGACGAGGTCGGCCACGAGCCGCCCCACGGCCGGTGAGATCTTGAACCCGTGCCCGCTGAAGCCCGCCGCCGCGATCAGCGACTCCACCGGCGTCTCGGAGATGACCGGGTTGAAGTCGGGGGTCACGTCGTAGCAGCCGGCGTAGGTGCTGGCGACCGAGGCGTCCCCCAGGGCCGGGAAGCGGTGGGAGATCTTCTCCACCGCCATCTCGAGGAAGTCGTCCGTGGCCCGGTTCAGGTAGTCGTCGGGATCGGCCGGCTCCGGCGTCGAGAGGTCGCTGTTGCCGAACAGCAGCTGGCCGCCGCCCTCCGGCCGGATGTACTGCAGCGACACGAGATCGGAGAAGACCGGCACCGGCCCCAGGTCGATGCCCGGTTCGAGCAGCACGATGGGCTCGCGGTGCACCCGGATCGGCAGCTCGATGCCGTGCGCGGCCAGCAGCGGTACCGACCACGGACCGGCCGCGACGACGACCGTTCCGGCGGCGATGGTCGACCCGTCGGCCAGGCGCACACCCGTCGCCCGCTCGCCGTCGGTCAGCACCTCGGCGACCGGGGTCCCCTGCCGGATGCGGACGCCGAGGCGCCGCGCGGCCGCCGCGAACGCCTGCGCCGTCTGGTAGGCGTCGCCGTACCCGCCGCGGGCCTCCCAGGCGAAGGCGGCGAAGTCGGTCAGGTCGGCCGCCGGCCACAGCCGTGCGACCTCGTCGCGGTCGATCTCCTCCGTCTGCACGCCGACCGCGCGCTGGTTGGCCAGCGAGGCCCGGAGCGCGTCGACGTTCTGCTCCCCCACTCCCACGACGTAGCCGGTGGCGTGGAAGCCGACGTCCTCCCCGAGGAGCTCCTCGGCGTTCTCGAAGAGCTCGAGGCTCCGGGTGGCCATGGCCGCCAGGGACGAGACCCCGTAGTGGCAACGGACGATGCCACTGGACTTGCCCGTGCCGCCGGAGCCGACGGTGTCGCGCTCGCAGACCACGACGTCGGTGACGCCGCGCCGGCCCAGCGACCAGGCGATGGCGGTGCCCTCCAGTCCCCCGCCGACGACGACGACGTCGGCCGTGCCGGTCACAGCCCCTGTCCCGGGATCCAGCTGGTGCCGGCCAGCGGCACGCGCGCCATGGCGGCCGCCTCGATGGTCAGCGCGACGAGGTCCTCGGGTTCCAGGGAGTGCAGGTGGGCCTTGCCGCAGGCGCGGGCGATGATCTGCGCCTCCATGGTCATCACCCGGATGAAGTTGGCCAGCCGCCGTCCGCCCTGCACGGGGTCGAGGCGCCGGGCGAGCTCGTCGTCCTGGGTGGTGATCCCGGCCGGGTCGCGGCCGGCCTGCCAGTCGTCGTAGAAGCCGGCCGCCGAGCCGAGCTTGCGGTACTCGTCGTCCAGGTGCGGGGCGTTGTCGCCGAGGGCGATGAGGGCCGCGGTGCCGATCGCGACCGCGTCGGCGCCGAGCGCCATGCACTTGGCCAGGTCGGCGCCGTTGCGGATGCCGCCCGAGACGATCAGCTGCACCTGCCGGTGCAGGCCCTCCTCCTGCAGCGCCTGCACCGCCTGCGGCAGCGCGGCGAGCGTCGGGATGCCGACGTGCTCGATGAACACGTCCTGGGTCGCGGCGGTGCCGCCCTGCATGCCGTCGAGCACGATGACGTCGGCGCCGGCCTTGGCCGCCAGCTTGACGTCGTAGTACGTGCGGGTGGCGCCGATCTTGACGTAGATCGGCTTCTCCCAGTCCGTGATCTCGCGCAGCTCCCGGATCTTGATCTCGAGGTCGTCGGGGCCGGTCCAGTCGGGGTGCCGGCAGGCGCTGCGCTGGTCGACGCCCATGGGCAGGGTCCGCATGCCCGCGACCCGCTCGGTGATCTTCTGGCCGAGCAGCATGCCGCCGCCGCCCGGCTTGGCGCCCTGGCCGAGGACGACCTCGATCGCGTCGGCCTGCCGCAGGTCGTCGGGGTTCATCCCGTAGCGCGACGGGAGGTACTGGTAGACGAGGTGCTTGGACTGACCGCGCTCCTCGGGCGTCATGCCGCCGTCGCCGGTCGTGGTGGACGTGCCGACCTCGCTCGCGCCGCGGCCCAGCGCCTCCTTCGCCCGGCCGGAGAGCGCTCCGAAGCTCATCCCGGCGATGGTGACCGGGGTGGACAGGTGCAGCGGGAAGGTCGCGTTGCGGTCGCCGAGGACGACGTCGGTGTCGCAACGCTCCCGGTATCCCTCGAGCGGGTAGCGGGACATGCTCGCGCCGAGGAAGAGCAGGTCGTCGAAGTGCGGGACGCGGCGCTTGGCGCCGCCGCCGCGGATGTCGTAGATGCCGGTCTCGGCGGCGCGCTGGATCTCGGCGATGGTGGCGCGGTCGTAGGTGGCCGATTCGCGCAGGGTGGGGTCCGGGGACAGGGGGGGCTGGCTCAGCACTGTGCTCCCTCTCAGTACGCCGAGGCGTTGTCGACGTGGAAGTTGTAGAGACGGCGGGCGGAGCCGAACCGCCGGAAGGAGACCACGTCGGCGTCCATCCCGGCGGCGGCGAGGAGGCCGGCCAGTTCGGCGAGGTGCTCGGGGCGCATCTCCTTCTCGACGCAGTCGGCGCCGAGGCTCTTGACCGTGCCGGCCACGTAGATGCGGGCCTCGTAGAGCGAGTCGCCCAGGGCGTCGCCGGTGTCGCCGCAGACGACGAGCCGGCCGGCCTGACCCATGAAGGCGCTCATGTGGCCGACGTCGCCGCCGACGACGATGTCCACGCCCTTCATCGAGATGCCGCAGCGGGCCGCGGCCGAGCCCTCGATCACCAGCAGGCCGCCGTGGGCGGTGGCCCCGGCCGACTGGGAGGCGTTGCCCCGGACGCGGACGGTCCCGGACATCATGTTCTCGGCGACCCCGACGCCGGCGTTGCCCTCGACGGTCACCGTCGCGGTCTTGTTCATGCCGGCGCAGTAGTAGCCGACGTGCCCCTCGATCACGACGTCGATGTCGGCGTCGAGGCCGACGGCGATGCTGTGCTTCCCCCCGGGGGAGGTCACCCGCCACCGCGCGGCCTTGTCGGCGACGTCCGGTGCGTGCAGGGCCGTGTTCAGCTCCCGCACGGTGGTGAGGGACAGGTCGACGAGGGCGGGTTCCACCGCTGGGTCCACGGTGCTGTCGACGGTGCTGTCGACGGTGCTCAGCGCTGCCATGCGTAGACCTCTTCCGGCTCGGGCTCGAAGATGCGGGCGGACTCGACGCCGGGCAGGCCGGCCAGGGCGCGGTACTCCGAGGCCATCGCGACCCACTGCGGGGTCTCGGCGATCACCGCGGGCTTGCAGGCGATGGCGTCGCGGACGACGGCGAAGCTGTCCCGGGTGGAGACGAGGAGCGTGTAGAAGCCGTCGAACCGCTCGCACAGGAGCTTCAACGACTTCTCCAGGTCGTAGCCGGCGGCCAGCTGAGCAGCGACGAAGCGGGCGCCGACCTCGGAGTCGTTGTCGCTGTCGAAGGCGATCCCGGCCGCCGTCAGCTCGCGGCGGATCGTCGCGTGGTTGGCGAACGAGCCGTTGTGCACCAGGCACTGGTCGGTGCCGACGGAGAACGGGTGGCAGTGCGCCGGGGTGACCGCCGACTCGGTGGCCATCCGGGTGTGCGCGACCCCCTGCCAGCCCTGCGCGGCGGGCAGCCCGAACTCCGCGGCCAGCGCCTGCGGGTGGCCGACGCCCTTGAGGACGGCGACGTCCTCGCCGGCACCGATGACGAGGGCACCCGGCACGACGGTCCGGACGGCGTCGGTGAGGGTCTCGGCGTCGGTCGCGGCGTGCACGACCAGCGTCTGGCCGGCGCCGACGACCACGGCTTCCGGCAGCGTGGCGCGGAGGGCCGTCGCGACGTCGTCCGCGGGAACTCCGCCGGGGAGGAGCGACACGGTCGACTCCCCCGGCGGCGACCACCGCGGGTCGCCGTAGACGGCGACGCCGGCGGAGTCGGGGCCGCGCTCGGTGACCTGGCAGAGCATGCCGGTCAGCAGCTCGCCGAGCCGGGGGTACAGGGAGGGCTCCCGTAGGTGGAGCCCGGCGATCCCGCACATGTGGGGCGCTTCCTCTCGTCGGAACGGCAGGTCAGAAGGCGGTCACGTAGCGGTCGACCTCCCAGGAGGTCACCTGCCCGTGCCACTCGAAGAACTCGTCCCGCTTGAGTGCGGCGAAGTAGCCGGCCACGCCCGGCCCCGCGGCGTCGAGGGCGCCGGAGACGACCGGGTCGGCCTCCAGGGCCTCGACGGCGTGCAGGAGGGTCGGCGGCAGCGGGCTGCTGGTGGTGGCGCCGGGGTCGCCGGGGTCGAGCCCGCGCCGGACGCCGTCCAGCCCTGCGGCAAGGGCCACCGCGGCGGCGAGGTAGGGGTTGGCCGAGCCGTCCCCGCCGCGCAGCTCCACCCGGTTGCCGTCGGGGACGCGCAGGAGGTGGGTGCGGTCGTTGCCGCCGTAGGAGGCGGTCCGCGGTGACCAGGTGGCGCCGGACCGGGTGGAGCTGGCGCCGGTGCGCTTGTAGGCGTTGACCGTCGGGGCGAGCACCGCCTGCAAGCCGCAGGCGTGCTCGATCAGCCCGGCCACAAACGAGTAGGCCAGCGGCGAGAGCCCGAGGCCGCGGGCGTCGGCGGCGTCGGGGAAGACCGGCTCGCCGTCGCGCCACAGCGACAGGTGCATGTGCAGCCCGCTGCCGGTGCGGTCGGTGAACGGCTTGCCCATGAAGGTCGCCGTCATGCCCCGCTGCTCGGCGATGACCGACAGCAGGTACCGCAGGGTGACCACCCGGTCGGCGGTGGTCAGCGCGTCGGCGTAGGCGAAGTTCTGCTCGAACTGGCCGTTGCCGTCCTCGTGGTCGTTGGCGTAGTTGCCCCAGCCCAGGCCGTTGATGGCCTTCGACACCTCGGTGAGGTGGTCGTACATCCGGGTCAGGCCGCGGGCGTCGTAGCAGGGTCGCGCCGCGGTGTCCTTGGGATCGGCCGGGCGGAGCGCGCCGTCGGGGCCGCGCTCGACGAGGAAGTACTCGACCTCCGCGCCGACCTTGAGCTCGAGGCCGAGCTCCGCGGCGCGGGCCAGCTGCTGCTTGAGGATGACCCGGGGCGCGTAGGGCCAGGGCTCGCCCTCGACGTGCGGGTCGCAGTGCACGATCGCCAGGCCCGGCCGGATGAACGGCACCGGCATGTACGAGGACGGGTCCGGGATGGCCATCAGGTCGGGGTCCCTGGGCTGCTGGCCCATCGCGCCGACCGCGTAACCGGCGAAGCCGACGCCGTCGCTCTGCAGCTCCTCGACCGCCTCGATCGGCACGAGCTTCGCGCACGGCTTGCCGGTCAGGTCGACGAACAGCGCCATGACGAACTCGATGCCGTCGGCACGGGCGCGGGTGGCGAGGTCGGGCGCGGCGGTGGCGGCCGCGGCCGGACGCGGGCCGGGCACCTCGGGCACCTCGGGGATCGGTGGTGCGTCAGGGCGGGCGGCGGTGAGCGACACGGGAGCCTCCGGGCGGACGGTGTGTTCACTGCTGTGAACCTCTGTCGCATGCCAGTAGACGGGGCTGTGGTTTCGGTGGCGTTACCGGTGCGCGGAGTTCCTGTTGCCGCTGCCTGCAAGCGGATCGATGACCAGGCGGTGGACCTGTGGGCCGACGTCGACGACACCCGAGCACGACAACCGCCGTCCGCCCCATGAGCGTCGTCCTGAAGGGGCTTCGGGGACGCGCGCCCCTGGCCGACCCTGGACCCGCCCGGGCTGGGTGGACCTGACAATGCAATGCTCGTCGGCCCGCGAAAGGGCTTTCCCACTCGAGGGGGCTGCGGTGGCGCTGGACGCCGGCAGCCATGTCTTCGTCACCGCTCCTGGGTCGGGTGCTGGATCGTTTCCCGGGAGCGGGTCGGTTCCGGAATCTTCCAGCCCCTGAGGAGGAGCCAGAGGAGGAAGACCAGTTCCCCCAAGCCGGTGATGGTCAAGACGAAGAAAGGAAGGCGTCCGTCTGGGTAGAGGTACGGCTGCACGTAGTAGACGAGATAGCCGAGTCCGGCCAGGACCAATGCCAGGCCCACCGGCCGGGGTATGTAGCCGGACCGGTAGACCAGGTGTCCGAGCATTACGAGGTGGACGCCGAAGAGCGTCAGACCAAGGCCCCATTGCCACGAGAACGAGTTGAGGAGGATGACGACCTGCGCGTTCAGTTGCTCGGAACCGAGGTTCGCCAGTGATTCCGGGCTGCGGAGAGCACGGAACACGGTCGCGAGATTCAGGAGCGCTCCCAGCGCGAGGACCGCGTAGACGAGCCGGAACAAGCTGGTGAGCATCGACAATGCCGGGTTGACCGGGGCGAGCAGAAAGTAGAGCGCCCAGGCGACGACGACATCGGCGACGAAAGCGATGAAGTAGGCGAAGATCAGGGCCGCGAAGAGCCCGGGATCGGCGCCGATGTTCCGGATGGTCTGCTCGATGTTCGCCGGGATGATGAGCATCGGTCGAAGGACGAACTCGGCAACCGGGACACCGAGACCGAGCAACATGCTGAAGGCGGCGATCAGGGCCGCCCGACGGAGCACGACGCCCTCAGGGGACAGCGGAGCGTGACTCACTGCTGCGCCTCCGAATACCGGGTGACTTCGTCACGCGGAAGGTTGAATTCCCTGGCGATCTGAAACGCAATCTCGAGGTACGGCCAGCGACGGCCCTGCTCGCTCGCCCCGACGGTCCGACGGTGACGCTTTCGCCGTCTCCGCCTACAGAACTCCTCCGTCGGCGAACCGATCCGTGGACAGGTCCGCCGGCGCACAGGGTTCGACAACGGAGCCTTCGCCCGGTGGTTGCTCCTCAGGGAGCCGGTCCAGGAGGTCGCGGGGCATCGTGGCGGACGAGACTCGTCAGGAGCCGGCCTGCCGAAGTCCCCGCGTGGGCCGCTGGGTCCTGGGGCCGCCCGTGAGCAAGGCGCCGCTAAGGGAGGCTTCATCGTCAAGCCAGCACTCGGTCACCTGATCGAACATGGTCCTCGCGTGAGCGTCTTGCGCATGGGACGCGCCCTCGACGGTGCGGGGGTCTCGTCGCCTCGTCATCGACATCGACGGAGGGACCGCGCCTTCGCGTCGCTGAGCGACGGAGCCTCTCATCTGTCGACGTTTCCGCGGGAACGTCGTCAAGTCGACAGTCCCGACCCCGTTCCCGCGGCGACGCCTCGTGGCCGGCTGACCAATACGAGCCGCTCACGAAGACGCGGAGACCAGCCCGACCGAATCCGGTCCGGCCGTGCACCCGCCCCAGGCTGGCGACTCGCGACTGGCCGGCTGCCTCCGGAACTGCCCCGCCGCCGGTCCGGGGTCAGCCGGCGGCGAGCCAGTCCGAGGCGGCGAAGCGGAAGCGGCTGATGCCCTTGTACTCGGCCATGTCGTCGGGGAGCTCGGCGAGCACCGCGCCGAACCGGCGCCGCCAGTCGGGGACGGTCGCCAGATCCCGCAGCGAGAGGAGGTACGTGCGGATCAGGAAGCACACGGCGCCGGAGACGCCGAGCCGCACCAGGTGCTGCACCTCCACCCGCAGGTGCAGCCGGTCGGGCAGCGCCGGGTCCTCCACCACGAGCCGCCGGTCCCTCCCCCACTCCGGATAGGTCTCCGTGGAGGTGTCCAGCCGGCGGTCGACCGTCATCGTCCAGTTGGTCCGCCGGTACTCATCACCCGGCTGCAGCCGCATCAGGAACTGCTCGGCCCGCTGCACCACCCCGGCCTCGTGGACCCGGGGCACCGGGCCGTGCACCTCGAGGAACCGCATGCCGACGTCGAAGCCCATCGACCAGTCGGCGGCGAAGGTCACCAGCCCCGCGTCCGCCCACAGCGATCCCTCCCGCTGGTCGAGCAGGACGACGTCGTCCTGGATCTGGCTGCCGAGGAAACGCAGGGGCCCGCCCGGCAGGGAGTCGTCGTCCCCGATCACGAAGGACGCCGACGTGCCGGTCAGGCCGTTGCGCCATTCCCACCGGTCCCCCTCGCGCCGCAGGGACATGGCGTCGGGACGGGCGGCCACGAGCTCGGGCAGGAGCGTCGTGACCGCGTCCCAGGCGGCCACGCGCATGTGCGGCAGCTGCTGGCAGCGGCTGGGGTCGGCGGCCAGGACCTCCTCGCGGAGCGCCAGCTCGGACGCGTAGTCGTCGTCGACGTCGAGCAGCTGCGCTCCCCAGGCTCCGGCTGCGGTGACCACCGCGCGCCGAGCGGACTCGACGTTGGTCGCGTACCGGTAGCTGTCGGAGGAGAAGGGGAAGGGAAAGCCGGCCACGCGGCCGGTCAGCGGGGCGAGGGTCACAGGTCGAGCTCCAGTTCGTCGTCGAGGCTCCGGGAGACGCAGCACATGACCGCGTCCTCCGCCGCGCGCTCGGACTCGGACAGGTAGAGATCCCGGTGCAGCGGCCGGCCGGCCGTCACGGGCACCCGGCACTCGCCGCACACGCCCTGGCGGCACGTGCTCGGGACGGCGATCCCGGCTTCCGCCAGCGCCGCGAGCAGGCTCGTCCCCGCCGGGACCGCGATCCGCGTGCCGGACCGGGTCAGTCGCGCGGTGAACGGGAGTCCCGGGTCGAGATCGGCGGCGGAGAACCGCTCTGCGTGCACGCGCGCGTCGGGCCAGCCGAGCGCGGCGGCCGTCTCCTCGACGAAGGCGATGAGCGGAGCCGGGCCGCAGACGTAGACGTGGGTTCCGATCGGCGAGTCGGTCAGCACCGCGCGAACCCGGTCGAGCATCTCCGATGTCGACTCGTACGCCGACAACCGCGCACCGCAGAGGTCCCGCAGCTCGGGCAGGTGCGCCCCGGCGCCGGGCCGGTGGCCGTACAGCAGCTCGAACGAGCGTCCCCAGCGGACCGCTGCCCGGGCGTGCGACAGCATCGGCGTGATGCCGATGCCCCCGGCGACCAGGACGTGGTGCCGGGCGGTCGACACCGGTGCGAAGGCACTCCGGGGCCCGGTCGCCGTGACCGGGTCTCCGGGCCGCAGCGCGTGCACGAACGCCGACCCGCCGTCCCCGTCCGGACACAGCAGGACCGAGACGCGATAGGTCTCGGACGGCGAGCCATCGCCGGTGAGCGAGTACGCGTTGCGCCGGCCGCCGCAGTCCAGCACGACGTGGCTGCCGGGCGGGTGGGCCGGGAGCAGCCCGCCGTCCGGACGCCGCAGCACGAGACCGCGGATGCCCGGCGCCACGTCGTGGATCTCCGCCACCTCCAGCAGCAGGCCTCCGGCGTCCTCCCGGCCGGTCGCCGGGGCTGGGGCGAGGGTCGCGGTCACGCCGCCTCCTCCGCGTCCGCCATGAACCCGAGGTAGGCGCCGGCCCGGCGCGACACGTGCGCGTAGACGAACAGCCGCCGTCCGCACCCGTCGCAGGGCACGGAGCCGCCGACCGGTTCCTCGGTCGTGGTCGTCGTCCGGCAGTGCGGGCAGAACACCCGCTTGCGCTGCGCGTCGGTGACCGCGACCGAGATCTCCGCGTCGAGGACGCCCAGGCCGGTCGCGAGCGCCCGGGCGGCGAGGACTTCGATCTCCGGACCGGCCAGCACGAGCCGCCAGCCGACGCGGGCGGCGGCGATCTGCTCGGCCAGGAGGGCGCGCGTGTCCTCGTCGGCCGCGGGAGCGAGGTGTGTCCGGGCCGGGACGCCGTCGGGGACCACGGCAGCCCAGCCCCGGACGGCCGCCGCTCCGGAGGGCCCGAACTCGACGAGGGCCACCGCGCGGGCCGAGGGGTCGATGTGCGGCCGCTCGTCGGTCCACCGCGGCACGCTGGCGTGCTGTGCGCCCATGCCGTCAGGGGGCGAAGGAGCGGTGGCCGGTGTAGAAGCCCAGCCCGCGCTCGGGGGTCTCGAAGCGGATCCGGGAGCCCTTGGGGAAGAACAGCACGTCCTTCGGCCGGGCGATCACCTGCTGCCCGGAGTCGAGATCGGTCAGCAGGAACTCGCCCTCGACGACGACCTTCATCTCGTCGTAGGTGTACTCGTAGTCGAGCGGCTCACCGGCGAGCAGCTCGAAGAATCCGCCGCAGAGCTCCGCGCCGCCCGGGTTGGCGAACACGTCGCCGATGAAGGCACGGACCCCTGGCACCTCCATGCTCGGCAGGTCCCGGAACCCTCCGGTGCTGTGGCCGATGCGTGTCGCACTCGTGGTCATGTCGCCTCCTGGCGGGGTTCATGGCGTGTTCACTGGGAGTGGACCGAGGCTATGCACGGTGGACCCCGAAGGGGTTACCGCCGAGTTACGTTCTGGTCGACGGGGGGTTGGAAGGGGCTCACCGCGCCTAGGCTCGACGCGTGGAGGCCACCCCGGGACCGGCGCACGACGGCAGCCCGCCGGACGAGACACCCAGCGGCCACCTCGAGGACGTCATCGCCCTCCGGGTGCGCGAGCTGCGGCTGGCGAAGGGCATCTCGCTCGCGGAGCTGGCCCGGCTGACCGGCATGAGCAAGGCGATGCTGTCGAAGATCGAGAACGCCCAGACCTCGTGCAGCCTGTCGAGCCTGGCCCGGCTGGCCGACGCGCTCGCAGTGCCCGTCACCGCGCTCTTCCGCGGCCTGGACGCCGAGCGGGAGGCGGTCTTCACGCCGGCCGGGCACGGCGCTCGGATCGTGCGGCGCGGCAGCAACGTCGGCCACCTCTACCAGCTGCTCGGCTCCCTGCGGGGTGAGCACAAGCGGCTGGAGCCCCTCCTCGTCACCCTCACCGAGGCCAGCGAGGTGTTCCCGCTGTTCCAGCACCCGGGCACCGAGTTCCTGTACATGCTCGACGGCGTCATGGTGTACGGGCACGGGGACGCCCGGTACGAGATGCACGCCGGCGACTCGCTGGTCTTCGACGGCGAGGGTCCCCACGGGCCGGCCGAGCTGGTCGAGCTGCCCATCCGCTTCCTCACCGTGACCGGCTACGGCCACGTCGTCTGACGCGCAGGGCACGACACCGCCGTGATGCACGGGAGGTCGTCCCGCGGCGGATGAGCCCCGCGAGGGACATCCTGGCGGCGTCCCGGACGCTCAGGCCGTCGCCGGCTCCGGCATCGGGAAGGCGCCCAGCTGCTGCAGCAGACCCAGCGCGTCGTACTCCGCCCAGGTCTCCGCGATCCGACCACCTTCCATGCGTGCGATCCCCACCCCGGTCGCCGTCACGTGGCGGCCGGTCGGCGGCAGCCCCTGGAACGGCCCCTCGTGCGTGCCCCTCCCGGTCACCCGGATCACCACGCGGTCGCCCTCGGCGACGACGTCGTCGACCGTCTCCTGCCAGTCGGGGAACGCCGTCCAGAAGGCGTGCAGCAGTTCCATGTGACCGTCCCGGTCGACCGGTCCCGGCATGCCAGGGAAGTGCAGCCGGTACTCCGGGCCCAGCAGCTGGCCGGCCAGCGCCGCGTCGCGGCGGCTGACCACGTCCTCGAACCAGCGCCGGTACAGAGCCTTGTTCTCCTGGACCGACATGGCGGCCTCCTCGTTCCTCGGGTCAGGGACGAGACGACGGTGCGCCAGCGCCCCCCGGCACCACATCGGGACTTCTCCCGATGGGCGGACGCTCAGAGGGCGGGGAGCAGGCCACGCTGGATCGCGTACAGCGTCGCGGCGGCCCGGGTGGAGACCCCCGCCTTCGTGTAGATGTGCTGGACGTGGCTGTCGGCCGTCTTGACCGTGATGCCGAGGGCCCGGGCGATCTGGCGGGTGGTGCAGCCCCGGGCCAGCAGCCGGAGGACCTCCACCTCGCGAGCGGAGAGTCCGGGCGACCGGTCGGGATCCCGGCGCCCGGACCCCCGTTCCTCCAGGACGGCGGAGACGGCGTCGGCGTCCAGCCGGCCGGCCCGGGCTTCCGCCCGGAGTGCCGCCCGCGCCCCGACCGCCGGCAGCGCCGGGCGGTGCGCCCTGGCCTCGGTCATCGCCTGGTAGGCGTCGGCGGCCGCGAGGACCCGTGCACCGCTGGGCAGGCCGGCCGACGTCGTCCCCCGGTGGTAGCCGGAGCCGTCCAGCCGCTCGTGGTGCAGGGACGCGATCCGGGCGACCGCCGTCAGGCTCTTCACCGGGGCCAGCACGCGCTCGGTGTAGTAGGCGTGCAGGCGTGCCCGCTCCTGTTCGTCCAGGGTCAGCGGCCCCGGCTTGTCCCAGACGTGCACCGAGACCCCGGCCCGGCCGAGGTCGTGCACGAGCCCGGCCCGCTGCGCCGTCACCACGTCCTCCGCGGGCAGCCCCAGACCGGCCGCGGCCCGGCCGGCGCGGCGGGCGACGGCGCGGGAGTGACCCGGCGTGTACGAGGACTTCAGGTCGGCGAAGTCCGCCATGACCTCGAGCGCGTCGTCCAGGGCGTGCCCGCACAGGTCTCCGTCCCAGTTCCAGTCCCCCGCTGAGGCCAGCACGGCCTCCCAGACGCTGGGAACGTCCAGATCACCGAGACAGGTCTCCAGGTCCGCGCACAGGGCGTCGACGAGGCGGGGGTCATAGCCGCGCCCCGAGCGCTCCCGGGCCATGGCGATGACCCCCGCCCGGCCGGTGGCCCGGTGCTCGGCGGCGGCGTCGTAGGCCACGTGCACGATCCGTGCGGTCAGCTCGATCTCCTCACCACGGGCCCGGTGCGGGAAGCCCTGGCCGTCCCAGCGCTCGAAGACGTGGTCGAGGCCGCGTCGCGCGTCGTCCTCGAACCCGAGACGGCCGGCCAGGAGCTCCGCCACCTCGCAGTGCGCCCGCGCACCGGCGCGGAAGCGCTGCACGCCGGTGGCCGCCAGTGCCAGCGACGTGGCGGTGCGCCGGAGGACGGAGTCGCCGCGGATGATGCCGACCATGGCGCCCATCGCCTCCCTCGGGCGCGCGTAGATCAGCGGCGTGGTGACCGTTCTGGCCTCGATCTCGTCGTCGAAGAAGACCGCCCCGGTGTGCGAGTCGGCGGTGCAGCCGATGAACCGCAGCAGTGCCAGCGCGGCGGTCGCCGCCGCGCCGGCCGCGTCGAGGCCGACGACCCGGGCGAGCCGCTGCGCCACCAGGCAGCCGCGCAGCCCCTGCTCGAGCGGCTGCCCCATGCCCAGGTCGGCGGCGAGCGACAGTGCGCCGACGATCTCCACGCGCCGCACGCCATCGGCTGCCGGCTCCGGCATGCCGGGACTATCCCACTCGTCCCGGGCCGGCGGGCCGTCTCCACCTCGGAGTCATGATCAGGACGGATCGAGCGCTGCCTCCGAACGCCGGAGGCAGCGCTCGACCCGTGGTGATCATGAGCGGTCGGTCGGCGGGATGTGGATGGCGCAGGCCGGCCCTGCGGGAGCGGGACCGGTCCCCGCCGTCCCGGGTGGTCAGGTCGTGGGACCGGACTCCTTCGCCGCCGCCGGGGCGGAGCCGGCGACCAGGCGCTCGGCCGAGGCGATGACCGCATCCGGCGTCGGCGTGGTCCCCGGGGTGATCGGCCCGCCCTCGAGGTCGTAGGCGACCTCCGCGTGCTCGGCGAGGTCGAGCCCGTCGGCCTCCGCCTTCCTCGAAGCCCGCAGGCCGATGGTGCCCTTGAGCGCCAGCGCGATCAGCAGGGTGACGACGAACGTGTAGCCGACCACCGCGATCACCGCGACCGCCTGCGTGCCGAGGAGACCGAAACCCCCGCCGTAGAAGAGGCCGGCCTTCCCGCTGGGGGCCTCGGCCGAGCCGAACAGGCCGACCAGCAGGGTGCCGACGACGCCGCCCACGAGGTGGACGCCGACGACGTCGAGCGCGTCGTCGTAGCGGAACCGGTACTTCAGCGCGATCGCCAGGGGACAGATCGCCCCGGCGATGGCACCCACGGCCAGCGCACCCATGGGCGTGACGGCACCGCAGGCCGGCGTGATCGCCACCAGACCGGCGATCGCCCCGGACATGCCGCCGAGCGTCGTAGCGCGTCCGTCCCGCAGCTTCTCCACCATCAGCCAGGCGAGGATCGCCGCGCACGTGGCGTTGAAGGTGTTGAGCATGACGACCGATGCGCTGTTGCCCGCAGCCAGAGCCGACCCGCCGTTGAAGCCGAACCAGCCGAACCACAGGATGCCGGCGCCGAGCGCGACGAACGGCAGGTTGTTGGGACGGGCCTGGCGCGGCCAGCCGGTGCGCTTGCCGACGACCAGCACGAGGGCCAGGGCTGCGACACCCGCGTTGATGTGCACGGCCGTGCCGCCGGCGAAGTCCACCGCGCCCAGGTCGTTCGCGATCCAGCCGCCCATCACGCTGCCGTCGGCCGAGTCGAAGGCGAACACCCAGTGGGCGACCGGGAAGTAGACCAGCGCCGCCCACAGGCCGGTGAAGAGCAGCCACGGCCCGAAGCGCACCCGGTCGGCCACCGCCCCGGCGATGAGCGCGGTGGTGATGACGGCGAACAGCGCCTGGAACACCGCGACCAGCGCCGGCGGCAGCGCGGTCTCCTCGTCGCCGGCCACGACCGACCCGAGGCCGAGGTACTCGGTCACGTCGCCGAGCAGCCCGACGCCGCCGTAGGAATTCCCGAACACGGCGGAGAACCCGAAGAGGGTCCAGAGGACACCGACGACGGCGACGGCCCCGAAGACCATCATGATCATGTTCAGGATGGAGCGGGACCCGACCATGCCCCCGTAGAACAGCGCGAGGCCGGGGACCATGAGCGCGACCGCCATCGTGGCCGCGAGGATGAATGCAGTGCTGCCGACGTCCACGGCACGCCCTTCGTCTACTGAGGGTGGTTCCTGTCGCGTGCGAGTAGACGGGCGTCGTGTTGCCGCACGGGTCTCAGTCGCGTGACGTTTGCATGACATGGCGCCTCGGCGGCGAGGGTTGCCGACGGTCGGACGGGATCGGCCGGGCACGGCGCCCCTCGGGCGGATCCCCCGCGGCCGGGTGCCCGCCGGGGGACGACGGGAGCGCCGCGGACTGCCGGGTTACCGGCCGGCTCCCGGCCGGGCGCGCAGCCCGGTGAACGTGGTCGCGACGAGGGCGTCGGCGAGGTCGTCGGGGGTCAGCCCGCCGCCGGGCCGGTACCACTCGGTCAGGGAGTTGACCGCACCGAACAGCAGCCGGCTCGTGACAGCGGGATCGACGTCGGGCCGGACATCACCCTCGGCCTCGGCTGCGCGCACCAGGTCGGTGACGATCCGGTCGAACTCCCGGCGCCGCTGCAGCGCGGTGTCCTCCACCGCCGAGTTGCCCCGCAGCCGCAGCAGCAGGGTCACGAACGGCAGCTCGGCGGCGAGCACCCGCACCGAGCCCCGGACGACGTGCTCCAGGCGGTCGATCGCCGGTCCGGTCGTCGCGCCGGGCTCCCGGGTGACGGCGAAGAGCGCGTCCAGGGCCCGGTCGACGGCCAGCCGCAGCAGCTCGACCTTGCTGGGCACGTGGTGGTAGATCGCCGACTTGGTGACCCCGAGGCGGGCGGCGAGCTCCTCCATGCTGGTCGCCTCGTAGCCCCGCTCGTTGAACGCCGCGACCGCGACGTCGAGCAGGGAGTCGAGATTGTGGCCCGGCCGGCCCCGCCGCGGCCCGGTGACGGTCATGCCGGCTCCGGTGTCGCGGCCGCGGTGGCCATCAGCGCCATCGTCATGCGCGGTGCTCCCGGCCGGCGGGTCGCCGGAGCTCGCGTCTCGAGCCCCGCACCTCCACCCGTACGGCCGGCTGGTCGGTCGCCGTCATCGCGTCGTCCCCCGGTGCTTGTGTGCCGGCGTGGCGTGGGTCACACTATTCCTGACCGGTCGGTCAGTAAATAGCTCGGGAGGGCCCATGTCCGCGCCGCCGCTCGACCGTCCGGCCGCGCCGGACGAGGAGACGCTGCAGGCCCTCTTCGACGCCACGATCGCCGCGGGCCACCGCATCGAGCCGCGGGACTGGATGCCCGAGGGCTACCGGAAGACGCTGGTCCGGCAGATCGCGCAGCACGCGCACTCCGAGATCATCGGCATGCAGCCCGAGGGCGACTGGCTGCTCGCCGCCCCGAGCCTCCGGCGCAAGGCGATCCTGCTGGCCAAGGTGCAGGACGAGGCCGGCCACGGCATGTACCTCTACTCGGCGGCCGAGACGCTCGGCGCCGACCGCGCCGACCTCACCGACAAGCTGATCGAGGGCCGGCAGAAGTACAGCTCGATCTTCAACTACCCGACGCTCACCTACGCCGACGTCGGGGTCATCGGCTGGCTGGTCGACGGCGCGGCGATCTGCAACCAGGTGCCCCTGTGCCGCTCGTCGTACGGGCCCTACGCCCGGGCGATGATCCGCATCTGCAAGGAGGAGTCGTTCCACCAGCGGCAGGGCTACGAGCTGCTGCTGACCATGATGCGCGGCACCGACCAGCAGCGGGCGATGGTGCAGGACGCCGTCGACCGGTGGTGGTGGCCGTCGCTGATGATGTTCGGCCCGCCGGACCACGACAGCCCGAACACCGCGCAGTCGATGGCCTGGGGCATCAAGCGGCACACCAACGACGAGCTCCGCCAGCGCTTCGTCGACATGACCGTCCCGCAGGCCGAGGTACTCGGCGTCACCCTGCCCGACCCCGACCTCACCCTGGATCCGGAGACCGGCCACTACCGCTTCGGCCCGATCGACTGGGACGAGCTGAAACGGGTCATCAGCGGGCACGGTCCGTGCAACGCCGAGCGGATCGCCCGCCGGCGCGCCGCCCGCGACGACAACGCCTGGGTGGTCGAGGCGGCCACGGCCTACGCGGAGAAGCACGCATGACCAGCGACCTCACCTCCGAGAGAGGGCACGGCGCGGTCCCCACCGGCGCCGGGATCCCCGTCGAGCCGGAGCCCGCCGTCAGCCGGCGCGACTGGCCGCTCTACGAGGTGTTCGTGCGCGGCAAGCGCGGCCTCAACCACGTGCACGTCGGGTCACTGCACGCCCCCGACGCCGAGATGGCGGTGCACGCCGCCCGCGACCTCTACACCCGGCGCAACGAGGGCGTGAGCATCTGGGTGGTCAGGGCCGCCGACATCACCGCCTCCAGCCCCGACGAGAAGGACCCGATGTTCGCCCCGAGCGGCGACAAGGTCTACCGCCACCCGACGTTCTACGAGATCCCCGAGAACGTCCCCCACATGTGAAGGACCCGCCTCCCTCCCGACCAGTCGTTCCCCGTGGGGGCCCTGGAGGCGGGCCGGCAGCTGGTGACCCAGCGATCGAGAGGAGCCCTGGCATGGGGCACGAGGAGACCGTGTACGAGGCGCTCGGCCTCGCTCCCGGCGACGAGCGCCACTGGGCCTTCGGCACCGGGTTCCACGACCCGCTGGCCGGCGTCGACACCACCGTCCCCGACGGCATCGACCCGTCCGACCTCGGCCAGTACTGCCTCATGCTCGGCGACGACGCGCTGGTGCTCGCGCAGCGGCTGACCCAGTGGATCACCGCCGCACCCGAGCTGGAGGAGGAGGTCGCGCTCGCCAACATCGCCCTCGACCTGCTCGGCCAGGCCCGCCTGCTGCTGGCCCGCGCCGGCTCGGTCGGCGTCCTCGGCCGGTCCCGCGAGAAGGCGACGGCCTCCATCCCCGACGAGGACGCCCTCGCCTACTTCCGGGACGCCGACGAGTTCCGCAGCACCGCCCTGGTGGCCGCCCCCAACGGCGACTTCGCACGGACGACGGTGCGGTTGCTCGCCGCCGCCACCGTCCGCCTCGCGGTGTTCGTGCGCCTCCGGGCGTCCCGCGACCAGGTCCTGGCGGCGATCGCGGCCAAGGGCGTGCACGAGCTGACCTACCACCGCGACCACGCGGCACGCTGGGTGCGACGGCTGGGCGACGGCACCGAGGAGTCGCACCGCCGGGCCCAGGACGGGGTCGACGTGGTGTGGCCGCTGCTGGGCGAGCTGTTCACGCCGACCGACGTCGAGACGCGGCTCACCGCGGCCGGCGTCGCGGTCGACCCGGCGGTCACCCGTGACGAGGTGACCGGGGTCCTCACCACGGTCCTGGAGCGCGCCACGCTGCGGGTTCCGCCGTGGCCGGCCGACGAACCGCCGCGCGGACGCTCCGGCCGGCACGGGCCCGACCTGGCCGAGCTGCTCATCGGGCTGCAGGGGCTGGCCCGCGCACACCCGGAGGCGACCTGGTGAGCGACGTGCGCACCGATCCCCGCACGGTCGCCGAGACCGTGACCGACCCGGAGCTGCCGACCCTGACGCTGGCCGACCTCGGCGTCCTGCGCGACGTGCGGACGGAGGGTGACGGAACCGTGGTCGTGGAGATCACGCCGACCTACACCGGCTGCCCCGCGATGGGGGCGATGCGCGCGGACCTCGTGCACGCCCTGCGCCGGGCCGGGTTCGAGGACGTCGACGTCCGCACGGTGCTCGCCCCCGCCTGGAGCACCGACTGGATCACCGACACCGGGCGCCGCAAGCTCGCCGCGGCCGGCATCGCGCCGCCCGGGCCCGCCCCGGTGCGCTCCCCCGGACCCGTGCCCCTCCGGCTCGACCCGACGCCCCGGACGGCGGCCTGCCCGCTGTGCGGCTCCCGCGACACCGAGGAGCTGAGCGAGTTCGGCGCCACGGCCTGCAAGGCCCTCCGCCGCTGCCGTGCGTGCCGCGAGCCGTTCGAGCACGTGAAGGAGATCTGAGGCGTGACGACGACAGAGGCACCGCCGGAGCGGGTGGCGACCCGGCGCCGCCGTCCCCGGTTCCACCCGCTGACGGTGGCGCGGGTCGAGCGGCTGACCGACGACGCGGTGGCGGTCACCTTCGACGTCCCGCCGGAGCTGGCCGAGGAGTACCGCTTCCGGCCGGGGCAGGCCCTCACGCTCCGCCGGGTCGACGGCGGGCGGGACGAGCGGCGGTCCTACTCGATCTGCGCCCCGGTGGGGGCGCCCCCGCGGGTGGGTGTGCGCGAGGTGCCGGGTGGCTTCTTCTCCTCCTACCTGGTGCACGAGGTGCGGCCCGGCGACGCGATCGACGTGCTGCCGCCGTCGGGCACGTTCACCGCCGACCTGGACACCCCGGCAGACCACGTCTTCGTCGTCGCGGGTTCGGGCATCACCCCGGCGCTGTCCCTGGCCGGCACCGCCCTGCGGGACGGGCGCTCGACCGTCACGGTGTTCTACGGCAACCGGCGCACCGACACGGTGATGTTCGCCGACGAGCTGGCCGACCTGAAGGACCGCTACGGGCCCCGGCTGCAGCTGGTGCACGTGCTCTCCCGGGAACCGCGCGACGCGGAGATCACCAGCGGCCGCCTCGACGGGGCCCGCCTGCGCACGCTGGTCGGCCGTCTGGTCGACGTCCCGGCCGTGGACCACTGGTGGCTGTGCGGACCGCACGGGATGGTCACCGACGCCCGCGCCCTGCTCGCCGAGCTCGGCGTCCCGGACGAGAAGGTGCACCAGGAGCTCTTCTACGTCGACGACGTCCCGCCCCAGCCGGTGCGCGGCGACGAGGCAGCGGTGACGGGACCGAGCAGCCAGGTGACCGTCGTCCTCGACGGCCGGATCACCACCATGGCCCTGCCCCGCGACGAACCCCTCCTCGACGCGGCGCAGCGGGTGCGCGCGGACCTCCCCTTCGCCTGCAAGGGCGGCGTGTGCGGGACCTGCCGGGCACGGGTGACCTCCGGCGAGGTCCACATGCGGCGCAACTACGCCCTCGAGACCGCGGAGGTCGACGCCGGCTACGTGCTCACCTGCCAGGCGCTGCCGGTCACCGACGCCCTCACCGTCGACTTCGACGCCTGACCGGCCGTGCTCCCCCTCCCCGTCGGGAAGACCGCGGTCCTCGACGTCGTCGTGCGCCCCGAGCACACGGTCGACTTCGACGAGATGGGCCAGGTGCACCCGGTCTACGCGACCTACGCGATGGCCAAGCACTTCGAGGAGGCCGGCCGCAAGCTCCTGGTGCCGCACCTGGAGCCCGGCGAGGCCGGCATCGGCACCGCGGTGTCGGTCGAGCACCTGGCGCCCAGCTGGGTGGGCGACGCGCTCCGGATCGTCGCCCGCTGCGTCGAGGTGCGCGACGGCCGGCTCACCTGCGAGTGCCGTGCCACCGACTCCTACGGCCGCGATCTCGGCCGGGGCACCACGGTGCAGGCCGTGCTCCCGGCGGCGGTGGTCGAGGCGCGCGTCGGGGAGGACGCGCGGCGCAGCCGGGGCGGCGCCGCGCCGGCATCCGGCCCGCCCTGACCGGGTGACCGGGTCAGGCGGCCGCCGCTGCCGCGACGGCGTCGTCCGGTGGCGGTGCTGCCACGAACGCCTCCGTGCTCCACCACTGCCGGTACCGCTGCTCCCCCACCCGCGCGATCAGCCCGGCGGTCTGCGACGTGTGGGCCCGCAGCGAGGCGTACTTGCGGTCGAGCAGCGGCCCCGAGCAGGTCTGCACGTGCACGAGGTCGGCCGGGTCGACCGGCTCGGGCGGGCCGCCGTCCATCCAGACCTCCTGCTCGGTGCAGACGTCGCCCCAGCGGTGGAGGAACTCGGGAGTGAGGGCTGCGTACCAGAGGGCCGCCCGGTTGCCGACCCGGTTCCGCGCCCGGGTCACCCACCGCGACACGGTCCGGTGGTCGGAGTGCCCGGTCAGGCCGTCCGGCCCGAAGGTGACCACGAGGTCGGGTCCGACGTCGGTCAGCACGTCCGCGACCGCGCGGATCCCCGCCTCCTCCGGGACGTCGGCCAGCCGACCGTCCACGAGGGGTCGCGACGCCCGGAGCCACCGGTGCTCCTGCACGCCGAGAACGGCGAGGCTGTCGACCAGCTCGCGGGTCCGCGCCCGGGACAGGACCTCCGGGGGACAGCCGTCGGGGTCGTCCGTGCCGATCTCGCCGCGGGTCGCCGTCGCGATCACCACCCGCCAGCCCGCGTCCACGGCGGTCGCCAGCAGGCCCGCGGAGAGGTAGGCCTCGTCGTCGGGGTGCGCCCACACCCCGAGCAGGGTCGGAACGGCCCCGCTGGACCTGCCGGCCGGGCTCGGGAGCAGGGCGGTCGCGGTGGGCATGCGGTCCTCCTTCGCAGAGCTCGCAGGGAAGAGGGCCGGTGCGACGAGCGGGATTCACCCGGAGTCGGCGCGGATCGTCCGCGGCCGCGCGGCACAGGGGCCGCCGGGCGAAGGCCTGCCGCCGTCGTCAGACGGTGGTCTCGACCGTCCGGAGGAAGCGGCGGACCTCGGCGTCGAAGGCCTCCGGCGCCTCGACGTTGATGAGATGTCCCACGCCCGGGAGGACGACGAGCCGGGCGCCCGGGATCGCCGCGTGCAGCGCATCGGCGACCGGCCGGGGCGCCCGCACGTCGGCGGCGCCGTGCAGCACCAGGGTCGGCACCGCGACGGTCAGGAGGACCTCCCGGCCGTCGCTGCAGCCGCCGTGAAGCGGCCTGAGGGGTGGGGCCGGTGCCCGCGCGGTGGTACGCGAGCCTTCACCCCCCGACCTCGGCCGCGTCCACCACGGCCTCCCGCGTCAGCGGCTGCGGTAGAGCCGGGTCGTGATCGGCAGGAACACCAGCGCCAGGGCCGCCGCGACGGCGAGGGAGATGACGACGGCCTCGCCGTCGGGACGCCCCGCCATCAGCGACCGCGACGCCGTCGCGAGCACCGAGATCGGATTGACCTCGACGAAGGCCTCCAGCGGGCCGGGCAGGGTGCTCGGTGGGACGAAGACGTTCGACAGGAACGTCAGCGGGAAGATGCCGAGGAAGCCGCCGTTGAGCACCGCGTTCGGCGACCGCAGCAGCAGGCCCAGCACCGAGAACACCCACGACAGCCCGAACGAGAAGACGACGACGAGGGCCAGCGCGCCGGCCACTCCCGCGACCCCGCCTGCCGGGCGGTACCCGAGCGCGACACCGACCACGATGATCACGGTGCCGGCCAGGACGTAGCGGACGCTGTCTCCGAGCAGGGCGCCCAGCAGCGGCGCCGGTCGCCAGATCGGCAGCGACCGGAACCGGTCGACGACGCCCTTGGTGAGGTCGGTGTTGAGGGAGACCCCCGAGTACACGGTCGTGAACAGGACCGACATGACCAGGATGCCCGGCAGGATGTACTGCAGATAGGCCCTGGTCGAGCCCGCCACCGCGCCGCCGAACAGGTAGGTGAACATCACCACGAACATGACCGGCGTGATGGTCACGTCGAGCAGCTGCTCGGGCACGTGCTTGATCTTCAGCATCCCGCGCCAGCCGAACGTGAGCGCGGTCGCCAGCCGTCCGGGCCGGGGTGGCCGCTCGGTGGAGGCGATGGCCCGCCGGACCGCCGCGGTGTCGGCGCGGCCGGTGGTCGGGGTCGCGGTGCTCATGACGCCTGCTCCTCGAGGGTTGCGTCCGACTCCTCGGTCATGTGCCCGGTGAGGGCCAGGAAGACCTCGTCCAGGCTCGGCTGGTCCAGGGAGAACTCGGCGATGCCGATGCCGCTCCTGGCCAGCTCCGCGACGCCGACCGCCGCCCGTGCGGCGTCCGAGCAGGACACCGTGAGCGCGGCCGGGTCGGGCGCCGGCTCCACCGCGCCGACGACGCTCGCCAGCACACCTGCCGCCTCGGTGCGTCGGGCGGGATCGAGCAGGCGCACGTGCAGCGCGCCCGCGCCGACCGACGCCTTCAGCTGCCCCGGCGTGCCCTCGGCGATGACCCGCCCCCGGTCGATGACCGCGATGCCGCTGGCCAGCTGGTCGGCCTCCTCCAGGTACTGGGTGCAGAGCAGGATCGTCGTGCCGCCGGCGACCAGTGCCCGTGCGATCTCCCAGACCTGGTTGCGCGAGCGCGGGTCCAGCCCGGTGGTCGGCTCGTCGAGGAACATCACCTGCGGCGTGACGACGATGCTGGCCGCGATGTCCAGCCGCCGGCGCATGCCGCCGGAGTAGTGCTTGACCAGCCGCCCGGCGGCCTCGGCGATGCCGAACGCGTCGAGCAGCTCGTCGGCCCGGCTCCGTGCGGCCGGGCGGGACAGCCCGAGCAGCCGGCCGAGCAGCACCAGGTTCTCCCGACCGGTCAGGTCCTCGTCCACCGAGGCCAGCTGGCCGGTGAGGCTGACCAGCCCACGGACGGCGTCGCCCTCGGTGCGGATGTCGTGCCCGAGGACCCGCGCGGTGCCCCCGTCGGGCGGGATCAGGGTGGCGAGCATCCGGATGACCGTGGTCTTCCCCGCGCCGTTGGGCCCGAGCACGCCGTAGATGACGCCCTGCGGCACCGCCAGGTCGATGCCGGCCACCGCGCGGGTGGATCCGAAGGACTTCTCCAGCGCCGTGGCCTCGATCGCGAGTGCTGCGTGCGTCGTCATGGGACTCCTCGTCTCTGCCCCGTGGGTGCTGTCACGTCTGAGACGCAGGGTCCGCCCGAAAGTCATCGGTGGCGAGCGAGTTTCGGCTGGGGGCCCGAGGGCGCGGTCAACCGGCGGTGCCGGCTCGAGGACGTCGCCCGGCCGGCAGTCGGGTCCGTCGCAACGTGCGGCGCCGGAGCCCGTGCGGGGCTCCGGCGCCGGCCACGCGCTCAGGCGGTGCGACGCTCCCGCGCCCGCCGTGTGTAGCCGCCGATGAGGACCAGGGCCGCGGTGATCAGGACGAGGTTCTTGACCACGAACTCGCCGTCGGCGGTCAGTTCCAGCGGGTTGGCCGACCACATCAGTTCCGACGCCGTCACGAAGGTGAGGAAGGTGCCGGTCAGGTGCCCGCACAGCACCAGCAGCGTGATTCGCGGGAACACGCCGGCGGCCAGGGCCAGGCCGAGGACGACCTCGACCACGCCCAGCGCCGGGACGCTGAGGTCTGCGTCCACGAACGGCAGGGTGGCGCCGATCAGCTCGTGCACCGGGCTGGCGCCCACCAGCTTGAGCGCGCCGAACCAGACGAAGACGGCAGCGAGCGCCAGCCGCAGCAGGGTGGGCGCGATCCGCTGGTTGATGTCCTCGGCGCGGTCGAGCAGGGCGGCCCCGGGCCACCGGGACGGGATGGGGCCACCGCTGCCCGGGGTGGCGGCCGGCACCTCCGCCGTCCGCGTCATCAGGGCCGTCGACTGGGGCGTCCCGACCATGGTCATCTCCTCCCGGTCCCGAGGGCCGCGCCCGTCGCACGGCCGTCGGAGGGAAGAGGGCGCCGAATCCCTGCGGATACGTCCGCGGTGACGATCAGCGGCGGACGGCTCGCAGCAGCCGCCGGGCGCCGACCACGACGCCACCGGCGGCCGCCACCCAGGGCCCGGCGACGACGACCGGGTCCAGCAGCTGGTGGACCCGGTCGGCGCGGCGATGGCGCAACCGTGACCTCAGGCCGTGGTGCGTGAACTCGCTGCGCACCCCGGTCTCCGTGATCGGGTTGTCCGGATGCAGGGTGAGGAACGACCTCAGGTGGTGCTCCCAGGCGTCCACGCGGTCGGCCAGGATCAGCAGCAACCAGTGCCCGAGCCGGCCCTCGCTGTACCTGGCGTAGGAGAACTTCCGGATCGCGCCCGACAGTCCCTTCGGCGGCTGCGCCGTCCCGAAGACCGGGGTGACGAAGGCGTGCTCGACGGAGCGTTCCCGCGGCCACTTCTCCGGCTGCCGCTCGGGGAAGTCCCAGTGCGCCCCGGTGCTGTCCGGCGCGTAGTGCAGCTTGGGGTGCGACGGCCGGTCGGCCGGGTCGAGGTCCGCGCCCCAGCCGGGGATCCGGGCCCGGAGCTCCTCGCGGCTCGGGGGCGGGGTGCGCCTGTCCCGGAGGTAGGCGCTCGGGACGTCGGTGGCGGTGCCGTGGTGCTCGGTCATGGTCGGGCTCCCCCTCAGGCCGCGCTCGGCAGGACGAGCGGCTTGATGCAGCCGTCGAGCTTGGCGGAGAACACGTGGTAGGCCTCGGCGATGTCCTCCAGCGGGAACCGGTGCGTGACCGTCTCCCGCGGGGTGAGGTAGCCGTTGCGGACGTGCTCGAACATCCGCGGCCACTGGCGCTTGACGGGTGTCTGGTTCATCCGCAAGGTCAGCCCCTTGTTCAGCGCGTCGCCGAACTTCACCGCGTTGGGCACCGGCCCGTAGGCGCCGACGACCGAGATCGTCCCTCCCTTGCGCGCCGAGTCGATGGCCCAGTTGAGCGCGATGGGGGATCCGCCCTGGAGCTTCAGCTTGGTCCCCGTGACGTGCTGCAGAAAGCTGCCGTCGGCCTCGGCGCCCGCGGCCTCGATGACGACGTCCGCCCCGAGGTAGTCGGTCTGCTTCTTCATCTCGACGACGATGTCGTCGTACTCGGTGAAGTTGAAGGTCTCGGCATGGGCCATGGTCCGCGCCTTCTCCAGCCGGTACTCCAGGTGGTCGATCACGATGACGCGGCCCGCCCCCATCAACCAGGACGACTGCGCGGCGGTCAGCCCCACCGGCCCGGCGCCGAGGACGACGACCGTGTCGCCCTCGGCGATGTCGCCGAGCTGGGCACCGAAGTAGCCGGTCGCCGCGGCGTCGGTCATCACCACGGCGTCCTCGTCGTGCATCCAGTCCGGGATCTTCACGGGGCCGACGTCGGCGAAGGGCACCCGCACGAACTGCGACTGCCCGCCGTCGTAGCCGCCCGTCGTGTGCGAGTAGCCGTAGATGCCGCCGACCGCCGTGGCGTTGGGGTTCACGTTGTGGCAGTTGGAGTAGAGGCCCCGCGCGCAGTACCAGCACGAGCCGCAGAAGATGTTGAACGGCACCATCACCCGGTCACCGACCTGCAGGTTGCGCACCGACGAGCCGACCTCGTCGACCACGCCGATGAACTCGTGGCCGAACGTGTGCCCGATCCGGGTGTCCGGCATCAGCCCGTGGTAGAGATGCAGGTCCGAGCCGCAGATCGCCGCCAACGTCACCCGCACGATCGCGTCGTTGGGGTGCTCGATCACCGGCTTGTCCTTCTCCTCGACCCGGATCTTGTACGGGCCGCGGTAGACCATCGCGCGCATGAGGATCCTCGTGTGGATGACGGACCGGAGACCTCCCTGTGCCCTCGCCGACCGGACGCGAACCGCACGCGATAGGAAGAGGTCATGAGCGACCAGCCGTACACCATGGCCGACCTGGCCGCCGAGGAGCAGGAGCTCCACCTCTCCTCGTTCACCAACGACGACGCCTGGGCGCTCGGGTCCGCGCTCGTCGCCGCCGGCCGCGACCAGGGGGCGCCGATCGCGGTCGACGTCACCCGCAACCGGCACCAGCTCTTCCACGCCGCCCTGGCCGGCGCGACCCCGGACAACGACGCGTGGATCCGCCGGAAGGCCGCCGTCGTGGAGCGGTTCGGGCACAGCAGCCTCTACGTGCGGCAGGCGAGCATCGAGCGCGGCACGACGTTCGAGGCGGAGTTCGGGCTCGATCCCGACGGCTACGCCGCCCACGGCGGCGCGTTCCCCGTCCTCGTGCGTTCGGTGGGGCCGGTCGGCGTCGTCGTCGTGTCCGGCCTGCCCCAGGTGGACGACCACCGCATGGTGGTCGCGGCGCTCCGCGCCCACCTCGCGGCCAGGATCTGAGAGCCGCCGTCGCCCCGCAGGCCGGCCTGGTCGCCCGACCGGACCACGACCGAGCGGTACCGCGCCGGCGCGGGCCGGTGCGGCCCGGATCCGCCGGCCGATCGGCGACCGTGCCGGCCTGCGCCGCGTCCCGTCGCGCACCGGATCCGGTGGCAGGCGACGGGTAGGCTCGCCGGCGATGAAGAGCGACGACCGCCGGGGCGAGAGGTTCACCTACGAGGGCGTGGACGTCGTCCCCGCCACCGGCGAGATCAGGTCGCGCTACTCGCTCGACGGCCGCTCCTTCCAGGAGGTCGTCCGCCTTCCGGCCGGGCTCGACTGGCACCGACCGGCGGTCGCCGCCGCGGCCCGCATCCTCTTCCTGCTGAGCGGCATCTCGTACTACAAGACCGCCGCTCCCCCGGTGATCGACCTCGGCGACACCCCGGTCACCGAGGACGAGGTCGCCTTCCTGCGCGACTTCTACGTCCAGGGCCTGGGCGAGTTCAGCTACGTCAACGACCTGCCGATCGACGACCTGCAGATCGTCGGGGGCCGCCGCGACCTGGCCGCGCCGGTGAGCTGGGAGCTGCCGGAGGAGCGCCCGCTGATCCCCTTCGGCGGCGGCATCGACTCGGTGGTCGTCGTCGAGGAGACCAAGCGGCGGTTCCCCGACAGCAGCCTGTTCATCGTCGGGCGGTTCGACCCGATCGAGGACGCCGCGGCGGTCACCGGGCTGCCGATCGTGCGGGCGAGCCGCACGCTCGACCCCCAGGTGCTCCGGAGCCGGGAGCTCGGCTTCCTCAACGGGCACGTGCCGGTGACCGGCGTCCTCTCGGCGATCGCCGTCGTCGCCGCCGTCCTCGACTCCCGCAGCGCGGTGATCATGAGCAACGAGTGGTCGGCGTCGGCCCCGACCATCGAGGTGGACGGCCGAGGGATCAACCACCAGTACTCCAAGTCCCTGGACTTCGAGGGCGGGTTCCGCCGGCTGCTGGACGCCGTGCTGCCGGGCTTCCGCTACTTCTCGGCGCTCCGGCCGTACTCGGAGCTGTGGGTGGCCGAGCGGTTCGCGCAGCTGACCGAGTACCACCCGGTCTTCCGCAGCTGCAACCGCGCCTTCCACGTCGACCCGGCGCTGCGCGCCTCGGCCTGGTGCGGCGAGTGCGACAAGTGCGCGTTCATCGACCTGATACTGGCCCCGTTCATGTCGGCCGAGCAGCTGCGGGCGGTCTTCGGCGGCCGGGAGCCGCTCGACCGGCCGGAGCTGCTGCCGCGGTTCCGGGGACTGCTCGGCGACACCGCCGCCACGAAGCCGTTCGAGTGCGTCGGTGACGTCGGCGAGTGCCGCGTGGCGCTGGAGCTCGCCGCCGCCCGCCCCGACCGGGCGGGCAACCCGGTGCTGGCGCAGCTGCGGGCCGAGCAGCCGGCCGCCCCCGGGTCCACCGACCGGTACTTCGCCCCGATGGGCGAGCACTTCATCGAAGCGCCGTATGCCGCCGACGATCTCCTGGTCTGACCTGCCGGGCCGGGCCGTCGGGGTCTGGGGGCTGGGCGTCGAGGGCCGGGCGAACCTGCGCAAGCTCGCCGCCCTGGGCGTCACCCCCGCGGCCCTGGTCGACGACCGGCCGCCGTCCGAGGACGTCCTGCCTACCGCGGCCGGCGGGCTGGAGGCCCTCGGCCGGTGCGACGTCGTCGTGAAGTCGCCGGGCATCTCCCGGCGGCGTGAGGACCTCCGGGCGCTGGAGTCCGCCGGCGTGCCCGTGGTGGGTGGCCTCGGGCTGTGGCTGGCCGAGGCCGACCGCGACCGGGTCCTGTGCATCACCGGCACCAAGGGCAAGAGCACGACCACGGCCATCGCCGGGCACCTGGCCACGGGTCTGGGACAGCGGGTGCTGCTCGGCGGCAACTTCGGCACCGCCCCCTGGGACCCGGAGGCGCCGCAGGACGTCGACTGGTGGGTGGTGGAGACCTCCAGCTACCAGGCGACCGACGTGGCCCTGGGCCCCGCCGTCGTGGCGGTGACCTCGCTGAGCCAGGACCACCTGGACTGGCACGGCGGCCCCGAGCAGTACTTCCGGGACAAGCTCTCGCTGTGCGCGCGGCCCGGCGTCCGCCGGGTGGTCGCCGACGGCGACAGCCCGCTCCTGCGGGAGCACGCCGAGCTACTGGGCCCCGCGGTCCGCTGGGTGCACGCGTCCGACGACCGGGGCTGGACCGGCGGGCTCGGCCTGCTCGGGGAGCACAACGTCCGCAACGCGCTGCTCGCCCGTGCCGCGCTGGTCGAGCTCGGCGTGCCCGGTGCCGACGAGGACGACCGGATCGCGGCTGCCGCGCGCGACTTCGCCGGGCTGGGCAGCCGGCTGCGCCCGGTCGGCCGGGTCGGCGGCGTGGACTTCGTCGACGACAGCCTGTCCACCAACGTCCTCCCCACCCTCGCGGCCGTGGATGCCTTCCCGGGCCGGCGGGTCGCCCTCCTGGTGGGCGGGCACGACCGCGGCATCGACTACGCGCCGCTGGCCGAGGGCCTCGCCGGACGGGCGGACCTGCTGGTGCTGTGCCTGCCCGACAGCGGCCCCCGGATCGCCCAGGCGCTGCGGGCGGGGGCTCCCGACCTCGACGTCCGGGAGGTCCCGGAGCTGGCGCAAGGAGTGCGCGCCGGGTTCGAGTGGGCGCGCCCCGACGGCGTGGTGCTGCTCTCCCCCGCCGCGCCGAGCTTCGGCAGGTACCGCAACTACGAGGAGCGCGCCGCCGACTTCGTCCGCAGCATGGAGGTGCTGGCCGAGAGCTGAGCAGCCGGTCGAGGGCCGATCGAGCGGCTCGCTCGAGGCGCATCTCCCTCCCGTGCTCCTGGGGTTCGGTGGAGAGCGGCGGCCGGGCCCTCGTGTCCGTGCCCGCAGGCGGCGCTGCAAAGCTGCCCCGTGTCCCCGCCCCGCTCGAGCCGAGAGGACCCCATGCCGAGCTTCGCCGGCCGTCTCCTGCCCGGGCTGTTCCGGCTGCTCGGTTTCCGACGCCAGTTCGCCAGCCCGGAGGCCATGCTGCGCGGGGTGCAGGACCGCCTGGTGCGGCCCGTCCCGTACGGGCCACCGCGGGGATTGCGCTCGGTCGAGATCGAGGTGGACGTCGGCCACGACACCGGCTGGCCGGTCTACCGGTTCCTGCCGCGTCACCGCACGCCTACCCGTGCCGCCGTCTACGTGCACGGCGGCGCCTGGGTCAACCAGATCCACCCGCTGCACTGGCGGCTGGTCGCCGGGCTGGCCGCCCGCAGCGGCGCCGCGGTCACCGTTCCGATCTACCCGCTGGCGCCCGTCGGGACTGCGGCGACGGTCGTGCCCTCCGTCGCCGATCTGATCGCTGCGCTCGTCGACCGGTACGGCGCCGGGCGGGTCGCCTCCCTGGGGGACTCCGCCGGCGGGCAGATCGCGCTGTCCGCGGCGCTGCTCCTGCGCGACCGGGGCGTGCCCCCGCTGCACCGGACCGTGCTCATCTCACCCGCGCTGGACCTGACCCTCGCCAATCCCGAGATCGACCTGGTCGAGCCACGGGACCCGTGGCTCGCCCGGCCCGGCACCCGGGCGGCGATCGAGCTCTGGCGAGGCGACCTGCCGATCAAGGACCCGCTGGTCAGCCCCCTGTTCGGTGATCTCGTCGGCCTCGGCCCCCTCACCGTCTTCAGCGGCACCCGCGACATCACCAGCCCCGACACCCGGCTGTTGGTCAGCCGCGCTCGTGCGGCCGGTGTACCGGTCGACCACCACGAGGAGACGGGCCTGATCCACGTGCACCCCCTCCTGCCGGTGCCGGAGGGGCGGCGGGCGCGGCGGCTCATGGCCGGCGTCCTCGCCGGCTGAGGCTGTCGATCAGGTCTTCTCCGGTTCCGACAGACCCTGCGCCGCTCACCGTGAGCCGGCTGACTGGCCCGGATCGGCCCACTCGAGAACAGCGTGACTCTGTCCGCGACGCTTCCGCGGAAGCGCGGTCAGGGGTCATGGCGTGACGGCGATTCCGCGGGAACGTGTCGTCGCTGCGGCGAGCAGCCGTAAGCGGCCCACTCAGACCTTGGGAGACCGCTGAGACGCTTCCGCGGAAACGCCGACAAGGTGTGCGCCTTGTCGGACGCTTCCGCAGGAGCGTCCGACCTGCGACTGTGCCCGTGAGGGCGCACCCGGGGCACCCGTGCAGGCGGGCACCTCCGTCCGTAGGTTGCTGGGCACCCGGCGCCGTGATGGACCGAACCGGCTGGAGCGCCGCCGAGAGGTCGCACAGATGGGGGGCCCCGATCGCGCTCAGGGGGCTGGCGGAGTCATCCCGTCCCGCAGCAGCCGGAGCAGATGTGACTCCGTCTCCGGGTTCAGCTCGGGCACGGTGACTGGCCCATCATGTCCGGAACGGTCCGCCAGCCACCGGGCGAACTCGAGCAGGAGCTCATCACGCTCCCACCGCTCGCGCACGATCTGCTCCTGCTGGGCCCGGTCGGCATCGGTCAACCACCGGATCGTCACGGCGCACAGGCTGCACCCCGAGAACCGGCCGGACAATCGGTGGTGGCGGCCTCGTTCCTGATCGGCCGAGTCGAAGCGGTGCCGGCCGTGCGGGTGCTCCTCCACGGCGACGGGGCACCCGGATGAGCAGGCGTGTTCTTGGACGACTTGTGTCCCGAAGCGGCCTACTCCGTGACAGTCACCGTCAGCACCGTCGACATGGGCAGCTCATCGGCCCTCCCTCCTCGGCTTGACGGGCGGCGGTAACCGGCGAGGGCCCCGCATGTTGCGATGGGCTGAGGCCCTTCGACCCTGTCGATGCCAACGGCCGCAGCGCGATCATCCAGCGCTAGCCAGTAGCAGTAGGTGGGAGATCGTGAACCTGGTTCGCGCGGGCTCGGCCAGTGGGGTTGTCGCGGGACTTCTGCTTCTGCCCGGGATCATGGGTCACGACGTCGGGCCCCGCCTCGGTGAGACAACGCCCGACGAGTTGGTTGCCTTCTTCGAGTCCGAGGCGACATTGATACAGGTCGGGACCGTATTGGGCGGCTTAGCTGCGGCCTTCTTCCTGATCTGGCTCGGATCGCTTCGTGGCTCATTACGGCTGACAGAAGGTCGATTCGGACATATCTCCGATGTGGCCTTCGCCGGCGGCTTGGTGACGGCCGCGTTCTACCTCATAGCGGTGCTGTGCATGGCGGCCCCTCTGTTCCGGGACCTCGCCGCTCTGGATCCGACCACCGTTCAGACGTTCTACTCATTCAGGTTGCTCGGGGAGGTCCTCTGGTTCTCGCCTTTCCCCGTTGCAGTATTCGTGGGCGCTGTCTCCATCGCCGTGCTGACTTGGCGGATCTTGCCCCGCTGGACAGGCTGGTTCGGCGTGTTGGTGACCGCCATGGCGCTACTGTCCGGTCTACGTCCCCTCGCAGGCACGGGGTCCACCGCTTCTGGCGTTCTGGACGCCGCGGGCATCCTGATGCATTTCATGTTTGCGCTGTGGATGGTTCTGACTGCTCTCATCATGACCATGAGGCCTGTTCGTGCTCGAGATGGCGAAGCGGCGTCAGTGGCTGGGACGGTCTAAGAGATCACCTCACGATCTGAAGAGCTCCCGAACCGTTCCTCATGCAAGCACACTGAGTGGCGCCGCTCGGGTCGGCCCCGGAAAGGTCATCATGGCTGACTCCGACCCAGGGGTCTCCCGACGAATGGACCGCTGGTCGGGTGGCTGCTTCATCGTCGCCGCGTTGCTCATCCTGCCCGTCATCGTCCACCCTGACATCTTCCAGACGACGCTCGCCGACGCGGCCCTGGACACCACGCTGTGGGTACCGATGCACGCGGGGCTCGTTATCGCCGCGATCTCGTCGCTGGCGGGGTTGTTCGGCCGCTATGCCCCTCGCGCCGACCGCCTGGGCCGATTGGGTGCCGTTGGGTTCGCCCTCGCTGTTCCCGGCCTGGTCATGGCAGCCTGCCTCTTCTACTGGGAGGCGTTCCTACTGCCGGTGATCGCTGCGCACGCTCCCGAGGTAGTCGCCTGGGACGGCCCAGTCGTCACTTCGTGGGCCGCTGTCTTCAGCGCATCGTTGGCCGGGCTGTGGGTCGTGGGACTGGCCCTGCTGGGCCTCGCCCTATGGCGCTCCGCCATCGTGCCCCCCGGGGCGGCGCTGACTCTCACGATCGGTGCGGTTGCGTTCCCGCTGCTCGCGGGACCGTTCGTCCCGGTCCTCGGGCCATTGTCGACGTTGATTTTCGCGGGCAGCCATGTCTGGATCGGCGTGGCTCTACTGACGGGCGCAGGAGGGCGAACTGCGAACCCGGGACTGGGACGCGCAGCTCCAACCTTCGTTCCTCGCAGCGGGACCCAGCGGTCAGGAGAAGAAGTCACGAGTGGCTGAGCCCAAGACGGGCGCCTGAAGCGTTGCAGGGGCACCGCATGCGCGGGACTCCACCGTGGCAGGTCCCGGTCCAATGTCTCCGGGAACGGGCTGAGCGCCGCCTTCCCGGGATGCCGAAGTGACTTCCCAGTGCGCGGTGGCTCTGTCCCGCGACGGCTGCGACTACAGGCGCGCGACGGCATCTACGCCAGCGTGACTTCGCGCCCTCCGGCGCCAGAACCGCTCCGACATCTGCTGCACCGGGGTGGTGCACAAGGGAAGCGGCACCGTCTTCCCCAAAGGGAGTTGGCGCAGCCCTCCCCGAGCGCCCTCCGACGGTAGGCGCGGGTTGGTCGTCGACCGCACGCGCTGCAACATGAGCCAGCATCCGCCGACACGGGACCCGACACCGCAGGCCTGACAGACGACGCAGGCTGTCCCTACGGAGGCCTTCAGGGTGAACGCCGCCGACTGCGGCGACACGGCAGTTCGATCGGCCACCGTCGGCGGCCGGCTCAGCGCGGGCTGGCCGCGGTCGCCCGCGGCACGGGGCGGACCTCCCGAGCACCCGTCAGCTCGTGCCCGCCCTCGCACACCAGACCCAGGTGCACCGGCGAACCGCAGTCGCGGTGCTCCAGCTCCAGGGGCGGGACGTCGTCGGCGAGGTACTTGTCCCCCCACTGCATCAACGCGACCAGGGTCGGATAGAGGTCGATCCCCTTCTCCGTCAGCCGGTACTCCTGCCGCTGCCGCTCCCCCTCCGCCTGGTACGGCACCCGACGCAGGATGCCCTGGTCGACGAGGGTGGCCAGCCGGTCGGTGAGGACCGCCTTGGGTGCGCCCAGGTTGCGCTGGAAGTCGGCGAACCGGCGGACGCCGAGGAACGCCTCCCGGAGCACCAGCAGGCTCCACTTCTCCCCCACCACGGCGAGGGTGCCCGCCACCGAGCACCGGGACCGGTCCCACGAGGCATCGCTCACATCCGCATCCTAACCAGGCTGGGTTCACTTGACGAACCTCGAAAGGAGGAGCACAGTTCGTCTTACGAACTCAGGAGGCCGCGATGGACATCGCAGTGGCTACCAGGCCGGTGGAACCGGCGGACCGGACGCTCTTCTGCCGGCTGTGGGGGCGCCTGTCCAAGGAGACGGTGTACCGCCGGTTCCACTCGCCCGTGCACTCCCTCCCCGAGGAGACGGTCCGCCGCCTCGTGACCGTCGACCACGACCTGCGCGAGGCCGTGGTGGCCGTCGTGGGCGGGGAGGTCATCGGCGTGGCCCGGTACGACCGTCCCGTCGGCGACCCGTCGACCGCCGAGGTCGCCGTCCTGGTCGAGGACGCCTGGCAGGGCATGGGCGTGGGCCGGCAGCTCCTCGGCGAGCTCACCGGCCTCGCCGCCCGCCGCGGCGTCCGGCGCCTCACGGCGACCGTCCAGGCAGACAACCAGCCGGTCCTCGGCCTCGTCCGCCGGCTCCTCCCTGACTCGACGCTCGTCCCCGACGCCGGCGTCTACGACGTCGTGAGCCCGCTGCCGGCCAGCGCGCAGCCGGTATCCGCCGAGGCCCCTCCCGACCCCCTCCTCGCAACCGCCAGTCACTAGCAACCGGAGGAAACGCCATGTCCCGCCTGCAGAACGCCTTCAGCCACCGCCGGGCCGTCCGCGCCCACCTGCGCGAGGAGCGAGCCCTCGCCCGCGCCCTGGCCGCCGCCCCCACCGTCGAGTCCGCCCACGAGATCTCGGCGCTGCTCGCCCGACGCTGATCTCAGCTTCGGAGGGGGAACGAGTGGTGCTCGTGGGCGACCACCCACCGTCCGTCCTCCCTCCGGAGCCCGAGCGTGATCCGCAGCCGCCTGCCCGGCTCACGCGCCAGCTCCTCGGCGGTGCCGCAGCGGAGCAGGGCGAACGCGAATGCCACATCGCGGCCGGCGGTCACCTCCAGGCCGACGATCTCGAACACCGCACCCTGCCGCTGCCATGCGAAGAACGGCGGCCACGTCTCGCGGTAGGCATCGAGCCCGCGGACGCCGTCGTCCGGCGGCGGCACGTCGAACATGACGAGGTCGGCCGCGTGGTCGGCCAGCACGCCCTCTAGGTCCTCCTCGTGGACCGCACGCGCCCACCGCTGGACCAGTTCCCGGACCTGCGCCTCGTCGTCGGTCATGAGCTCTCCGACGTCCCGGCGCGGCGGAACTCATCGCCGCGCAGGGATCAGCCCTGGTCCTCCCGCAGCCGGCAGGCGAAGAGGAAGGCCGGCGGCACGTTCAGCGGCGAGATCCGGCGGCGCACCGACGGGAACAGCCGCCGCAGCTCCGACTGGATGAGCGGCGAGTACTGGATGATCAGCGCCACGCCGTCGGGCCTGAGGACCCCTGGCAGCGAGTCCAGGATCCGGCGGCGCAGGCCCGGCTCGAACGAGGTGAACGGCAGGGCGCACACCAGGACGTCGGCCCGCTCCTCCCCCAGGTGCTCGCGGAGGTTCTCCGCGGAGTCGCACACCACCTGCAGCCGCGGGTCGTCGAAACGCTCCTCCAGCACCTTCGCCAGCCGCGGGTCGATCTCCAGGGCCAGCAGCCGCGCGTCGGGCGCCATGCGCGCGAGGACCTCGCCGGTCTGCGAGCCGGTGCCCGCGCCGAGCTCCACGACCAGGGAGGCGCCGGGCACGTCGGCCATGTCGAGCATGTCGCGCACGGCCAGGCGGGACGTCGGCAGGATCGCCCCGACCTGCCGGGGGTTGGTGGCGAACGCGCGAAGGAAGCGGAGCCGATCTGCCAGTTGCTGATTCATGCGGCCCTTCCGCAGCCGGAGCGGAGCGGGTCCGGCGCCCGGCTCCCCGCAGCACGATGGCACGGACTCGTCGCCCGTGCACCACCGCCCCCCGGACACGCGTAGACTCGCGGCCGGTCGCTGTCGTGCCTCTGCTTCGTTCTCGAACGTCCGCAGTCGTCTTCTGCCTGACGTTCCTCGCGGTCCTGCCGGTGGTGCAGCGACCCGACGACCGGTGTCTGCCGGTCCGGACACCTCCAGCACGGAAGAAGAACAGCATGGCTCAGGGCACTGTGAAGTGGTTCAACGCGGAGAAGGGCTTCGGGTTCATCGCCCAGGACGGCGGCGGCGCCGACGTCTTCTGCCATTACTCCGCCATCCAGTCGACCGGCTACAAGTCCCTCGACGAGGGCCAGCAGGTGGAGTTCGACGTCACCCAGGGCCAGAAGGGCCCGCAGGCGGAGAACGTCCGCCCGCTCTGATCCACCGGAACGGGGGTCACGGCGCAGTGCGCCGTGACCCCCGTTCTGCTGTTCCGGGGCTCTGCTGTTCCGAGGCTCTGCTGTCCCGAGGCTCTGCTGTTCCGAGGCTCTGCTGTTCCGAGGCGTGGATCACCCCTGCCGGTCGGTGACGGCCGCCTCCTCGAGGCGATCGGCGAGCTCGGCGAACGAGGCGGACAACCGCTCGTCCTGGATGCCGGCCGCGTAGGACTGGAAGACCAGTCCGGCGGCGGCCTGCGCAGCCTGGGCCACCTGGTCGATCTCCTCGGCGATGGGGTAGGCCTCCCCGGGCGGCCACGGGTGCGGCCAGTGCCGCGGCCACGGGATCGTGCCCGGCCGGGTCAGGCACCAGTCGTCGCCGACCTCCTGCAGCACCTCGCGGACGTCCCGCCCGGCGAACTGCGCCGCGATGGCGGCCTCGGCGACGGCTCGGGCCGCGGACACGGTCTCGAGGAGCAGTCGTTCGCGCGGCGGCAGTGGCTGCGGGTTGAGGAACACCTCGTCCCCGAACCGCCGGCTCGTGCGCAGGCCCTGGTGCAGGATCGGCACGTGGGGGTGCACCAGCTCCCACAGCCGGGGGTCGAGTCGAGCGAGGATGCGCAGAACACTCATCGATCGGGCCATGCGGACACCGTCTCCCAGGGAAGGGCGCCCGGTCGGCGCCGGTCCGGGGACGCTAGCCCGGGACCTGCGGGCGGCCATCCCTCCCGGGCTCGCCGCGGACCGCGACGAGCAGCGCGCCCGGCGAGTGCGTGCCGAGCGTCCCGGAGGGCCGCCGTAACGTTCAGGGCATGAGCCGCACGCACCCCGAACTGCGCACCCCGCCACCGCTCCCGGACGGCGGCCTGCGGGTGATGGCCCTCGGTGGTCTCGGGGAGATCGGTCGCAACATGACCGTGTTCGAGCACGCCGGCAAGCTGCTGATCGTCGACATCGGCGTCCTGTTCCCCGAGGAGCACCAGCCGGGCGTCGACGTCATCCTCCCGGACTTCACCTCGATCCGGGACCGGCTCGACGACGTCGTGGCGATCGTGCTGACCCACGGGCACGAGGACCACATCGGCGGCGTCCCCTACCTGCTGCGCGAGCGGGCCGACATCCCGCTGGTCGGCTCCCGGCTGACACTGGCGTTCATCGAGGCCAAGCTCAAGGAGCACCGCATCCGGCCGGTCACGGTCGAGGTCGCGGAGGGCGATCTCGAGCAGTTCGGCCCCTTCGACCTCGAGTTCCTCGCGGTCAACCACTCGATCCCCGACGCCCTGGCGGTCGCCATCCGCACCGCGGCGGGGCTGGTGCTGCACACCGGCGACTTCAAGATGGACCAGTTCCCGCTGGACCGGCGGATCACCGACCTGCGCGGCTTCGCCCGCCTCGGCGAGGAGGGCGTCGACCTCTTCCTCACCGACTCCACCAACGCCGAGGTCCCCGGGTTCACCACGTCCGAGGGCGAACTGGTCCCCGCCATCGAGAAGGTCTTCCGCACCGCCCCCCGCCGGGTCATCGTCTCCAGCTTCGCCAGCCACGTGCACCGCATCCAGCAGGTGCTCGACCAGGCCCACGCGCACGGCCGCAAGGTGGCCTTCGTGGGGCGGTCGATGGTCCGCAACATGGGCATCGCCCGCGACCTCGGCTACCTGACCGTGCCCGACGGCCTCGTGGTCGACATGAAGGTCCTCGAGAAGCTGCCGGCGGACCAGGTGTGCCTGGTCTGCACCGGCTCGCAGGGCGAGCCGATGGCGGCCCTCTCCCGGATGGCCAACCGCGACCACGTCATCCGCATCAGCGAGGGCGACACGGTCCTGCTCGCCAGCTCGCTGATCCCCGGCAACGAGAACGCGATCTACCGGGTGATCAACGAGCTGACCCGGTGGGGCGCCAACGTCGTGCACAAGGGCAACGCCAGGGTGCACGTCTCCGGCCACGCCAGCGCCGGCGAGCTCGTCTACTGCTACAACCTCGTCCAGCCGCGCAACGTCATGCCGGTGCACGGCGAGTGGCGGCACCTGCGGGCCAACGGCGACCTGGCGATCCGCACCGGTGTGCACCCGAAGGGCGTCGTCATCGCCGAGGACGGGATGGCCGTCGACCTGGTCAAGGGCCGGGTGCGCATCAGCGGCAAGGTGCCGGCGGGCTACGTCTACGTCGACGGCGAGACCGTCGCCACCGAGGCCCACCTCAAGGACCGGCGCAACCTGGCCGAGGAGGGCGTGATCACCGTCGTCGCCATCGTCGACGCCGACACCGGCATGCTCGCCGAGCCGCCGGACTTCCTCGCCCGCGGCTTCGTGCACGACGAGACGACGTTCGAGGCCGTGGTGCCGCTCGTCGAGAAGGCGCTGGCCAAGGCCGCCGAGGAGGGCGTCGGGGGCGCGACCCAGCTGGAGCAGCTCATCTCGCGCGCCGTGGGCACCTGGGCGCACCGCACGTACCGGCGCAGCCCGATGATCATCCCCGTGGTCATCGACGCCTGAGCTGCCGACCCCCGACGGGCCGGGGGTCGCCGACCGGGTCGGGACAGCGGCCGGCCCGGTGCCTTCGGCGGCCGCGGGGTGGCGGCCGGTCCTGGTCCATCCGGTGGCGCGGGGGCAGCGCCGGCGATGCGCGGGGCAGCAGGGAACGTCACATCGCCGGGGGGCGTTGGGGGTGGCGGGGCGCCGATCCGCGTCACCGATGCGCGACCGAGGAGGGGCGATGGACTACCTGCGCCGCCTGCAGATGGAACGGCCCGTCCTCTTCTGGATCGTGCTGCTGGTCGCCTTCCTGCTCGGCTTCCAGCTGCTGTTGTTCGTCGTCGGCCTGATCCTGGGGCCGTTCGGGGTGCCGTCGTGGGTGCCGTTGGTGATCGTCCTGGGCGTCCTCGTGGCCATCGCCCGCCGGCAACAGCGCTCGCGGTAGAGGCGGCGAACAGCGCCACCCCCGACGCCGGACCAGAGGGAATGGTTCCCCGTGCGCCGGCGCTGCCGCGCCGAGGACGGCCTCCCGCAGACGTGGCGACGGCCGAGCAGTCAGTCGAGGTCGCGGTGGGCGGCCCACAGCTCACCGGCGCGACGGGCGGCGTCGGACACCAGAGCCGCACGCTCCGGCCGGTCCGGCACCGGGAAGGAGATGCACGTTCCCCGGCCCCCGGCCGTCGGCCCGCCGTAGGCCCTCGCCGCGAGGCGCCCGTCCTGGAGGAGCCGGTCGTCGAGCGTGGTCAGCAGGAACTCCTCCCGGCGCCGCGTGTCCGTCCGGCGACGCCGGGACGGTGACGTGGATGGCCCGCGCACTCACGTCGACGGCGACGTGGCTGCTCATGGGCGCATGCTGGCACGTGGACAGGCGCCCGTGAGGGCCCCCTGCCCGCCCGCGGAGCACCGGTCAGGCGATCCGCTCCGTCAGGCGCACGGTGACGACGTCGCCGGCCTGCTTGCCGATCGCCCGCCGGACCTGCGCCGCCACCGGCAGCTTGTGGGTCCCGTCGCCCAGAGCCATGAACGAGCCGCGGAACGGGTGCCCGTCCACGCTCCCCCGCACCTGGACCAGCCCCCGGGTGCCGAAGAACTCGGCCGATCCCGGCATCTGCACGTACGTCCAGCCGCCCTTCGCCGGGCTCCGCACCAGGGTGGCGGTGAACTCGGTGTCCAGCGGTCCCTGCCCGCCCGCGCGCTCGGTCATCCCGTCCTCCGTCCGGACGACGTCCATCCGGAGCACGACGTCCGTCGGGGCTAGGACGTCGGCCGGCGCCGGAACTCATCGGTCGCGCGGACCGTCTCACCGGGACGGCGCGCACACGGGTCAGGCTCGCGGCTGGAGGACGAAGTCGTACCGCGCCTCGATCCACGGCCGGTCGCTCGTGCCCCCGTCGGGAGTGGGGCCGGGGTCGCGGTCCTCGAAGCGCACGACGAGCTCCTGCTTGGTCCCGAAGACCACGTCGCTGTCCAGGTACTCCGCACCCTCCTGGAACAGGTGGGTGATCAGCGGCTCGTAACCGGGCACGTTGAGCAGGAAGTGGATGTGCGCCGGCCGGAAGTGGCTGATCTCCGTGCGGGCGATCAGGTCGCCCACGGGGCCGTCCATCGGGATGGTGTAGCCCTTGGGCGCGATCGTCCGCACGCAGTAGCTGCCGTCCTCGCGGGAGGTGTACTTGGCCCGCAGGCGCGCCTCGTCCACCTCGCCGAGCTGCGCCTCGTAGACGCCCTCGTCGTCGGCCTGCCAGACGTCGAGCACGGCCCCGGGCACGGGGTCGCCGGCCAGGTCGCGCACGATCCCGTGCACGTACAGGGGCACGCCGTCCAGCCCTTCCGACATGTCGCCGCCGAAGCCCAGCTCGGGCGAGCCCTCGATGTGGAACGGGCCGAGCACGGTGGCCGGCGTCGCGGCCGGGTCCAGGCGGTGGTTCATCTGGACGACGAGCATCGACAGACCGAGGACGTCGGAGGCGAGGATGAATTCCTCCCGCTTCTCGTTGCTGATCTGCCCGGTGCGGGTCAGCCAGTGCATGGCGGCCATCCACTCCGCCTCGGTCAGCCTGACCTCGCGGGCGAAGTCGTGCAGATGCCGCACCAGGGCGGTCATCAGCTCGGCCAGGCGCGGATCCTTCGCCGTCGCCCAGCGCTCCACCGCCAGATCGGTGATGTTCTCCTCGGTGACCAGCTGCACGGCTTCCTCCTGGGACGGGAACCGGACGGCGGGCGCCGCCCGGGGAACGAGCGGGTCAGGGCGTGAGCACCAGGCGCGCGCCGACTCCTCCCGATGCCTGGCGGCGCCAGGCCTCGGAGACCGCGCCCAGCGGCAGCACCTCGTGCGCCACCGCGAGACGGCCCTGGGCGGCATGCGCCACCACCGCGGTGAGCGCCTCGGCCCGCTGCGCGGGCGTCAGCGCGTTGTTGGTGTAGCCGAGCACCTCCGCCGACCGGCTGCGCAGCACCGCCGACGAGAACTCGGCGACGTCACCCGAGGCCCCTCCGAGGTTCACCAGCCGGCCTCCCTCGGCCAGGACCCGCGAGGCGGCCGTCGCGGCGGCGCCGAACACCGGGTCCACGACGACGTCGGCCTTGCCGTTGCACGCGTCCTGGAACCGGGCCGTCAGGTGGTCGACGTCGCCGGCGAGCGGGACGACGACGTCCGCCCCGGCCGAACGCGCCCGCTCCTGGGCCAGCTCGGAGCGACACACGGCGACGACCCGTCCGGCTCCGAGCACCCGGGCCGCGCCGATCGCCGCCTGCCCGACCGCGCCGCCGGCGCCCAGCACGAGCACGTGCTCCCCGGGGCGCACCCGGCCGCGCCAGCTGAGCGCCATCCAGGCCGCCACCGCCGACAGCCCGAGCGCGGCCAGGTGCACGTCGGGGAGGTCGCCGGGAACCGGCACGACGTCGACGTCGCGGACGGCACAGCGTTCGGCGAGGCTCCCGTCACCGGGCGCCATGCCGGCGCTCGTCGCGAACCAGACCCGCGTCCCGGGCTCGTGCACGGCCGACCGCTCGACCACGCCCACGCCCTGCACCCCCGGCACGTAGGGCACCGCGGGGACGCCGAAGTACGAGGTGCCCGACGCGGCCAGCAGGTCGAGCGGGACGACCGGCGCGGCGGTCACGCGGACCAGCGTGGTCCCGTCGCCGCCGGCGGGATCAGGGTGCTCCGCGTGCTCGGGCGCGCTGCCCGGCACGGTGAGCACGGCCGCCTTCACGCCGTCCCTCCGGGAGCCGGCTCCTCCTGCGGGGCGACGTACACGGCGTTGCGGTCGACGGCGAGGTAGGCGTCCATGCCGATGGGACGACGCCGCTCCTCGGCGATCTGGCCGAGCAGTCCGGCCGCGCGGGCCAGCAGCGCGAAGCCGCGCAGCAGCTCGACAGGGAGGCCCAGGTCGGCCAGCGCCGCGCCGCACACCCCGGCCCCGTTGAGCGGCAGCCGGCGGCCGAGCACCTGCTCGTGCACCCGGCCGATCGCCTCGAACAGCCGCAGGTGCGGGCCCCGCAACCCCTCCTCCTCCGCGATGCCGATGAGAACCGGCGTCCGGGGGTCGCGCACCTTGTGCACCGGGTGCCCGAGGCCGGGTACGAAGCGCCTCGCCGCCCGTGTCTCGGTGACCGCCCGGAGCGCGAGGGCGTCCCACCCGGCGTCGTCCTCGGGCAGGGCGCCGTCGTGGCGCTCCACCACCTCGTGCAGGTAGGTGCCGCAGTCCTCCGTCACGCCGAGGAACCGGGAACCGCCGCCCAGCAGCCCGGCGGCCAGCGCGCCCTGCAGGGAGTCGGGCGCCGACAGGTAGGTCAGCCGGGCGGCGATCGCGGTGGGCGTGAAGCCGTGGTCTGCCAGGGCCACGAGCACGGCCTCGAAGACGCGGGTCTCCGACGGCGTCGGCCGGCGCATGCCGACCAGCCAGAAGGCGAGCTCCCCGAAACCCACCTTGCCCATCAGATCGGCGGTCAGGTCCTGCCCGAGCAGCCGGATCTCGTCGGCGGTGGAGGTCCCCAGGGAGGTGGGGAAGGACAGGGGCGCGCCGTCTGCGGGGGTGGTGGGGCGGGACTGACCAGCAGGGCTCATGCCGAGCGCTCCTTCTCCTCGGGGGCGGCGAGCCAGCGCCGGATCTCAGCACCGTGCTCGTCGAGGGCCGGCGGCGGCAGGCGGTACTCCGGCGCGGTGGCGGAGAAGGTGATCGGGTTGCGCACGGAGGGGATGGCGGCGCCGCCCCGGCCCACGGTCACCACCGGGCCCAGGCCGATCTCCTCGGCGAAGGCGACCCCCTGGTCGATGGTGTTGATCGGTCCGCAGGGCACCCCGGCACCGATGATGTCGCGGAACCAGTCCATCTTCGACCGGGTGCGCAGGCGCTCCACCAGCAACGGCCGGAGGGCGTCGCGGTTGGCGGTCCGGTCCTCGTTGCGGCGGAACCGCGGGTCGTCGACGAGCTCGGGCACGCCGAGGACCTCGCACAGGCGGCGGAACTGCCCGTCGTTCCCGGCGGTGACGATCAGCTCCCCGTCGGCGCAGGGCAGCGGCTCGTACGGGAAGAGGCTCGGGTGGCTGTTGCCCATGCGGAAGGGCACGACCCCGCCGGCGACGTACGCGCTGGTCTGGTTCACCAGGCCCGACAGCGCCGAGGAGAGCAGGTTGACCTCGACGTGCTGGCCGCGGCCGGTCTCGTGCCGGTGGTTGAGCGCCGAGAGCACCCCGATCGTGGCGTGCAGCCCCGCCATGACGTCGAAGAGGGCGACACCGGCGCGGTAGGGCTCACCGTCGGCGTCGCCGGTGAGGCTCATGAAGCCGGAGATCGCCTGCACGATCAGGTCGTAGCCGGGCAGGGACGCGCCGCCCGGCCCGCTGCCGAAGCCGCTGATGGAGGCGTAGACGACGCCGGGGTTGACCGCCGCCACGCTGTCGTAGTCGAGACCGAACCGGGCCAGGCCACCGGGCTTGAAGTTCTCGACGAGGACGTCCGCGCGGCGGGCGAGCTCGCGCGCGAGGTCGGCGTCGGCGGGGTCCTTGAGGTCGAGGGCGACCGAGCGCTTGTTGCGGTTCACGCCCAGGTAGTAGGTGGACACCCCGTCGCGGACCGGTGGCTGCCAGGTGCGGGTGTCGTCGCCGCCCGGCCCCTCGACCTTGACCACCTCGGCACCCAGGTCCGCGAGCAGCATCGTGCTGTAGGGCCCGGCCAGGATCCGGGAGAAGTCGGCGACCAGCAGGCCCGACAGCGGGCCCCGGCCGGTGACCGCGGGTGTGGGGTCCGGTTCTGCGGTCATCAGCGCTGCGACACCTTTCGACGGGTTCAGCGGATACGGACGCTCGTCCGGACCCGCCCGGGCAGTCTCGACAGACCGGCGCTCGACTGTCAACCCGCAGCTCCGCGATGCAACGAAACCGGCCGGGACGTCTTGACAGAAGGCGTGCGCGACCGCGACGGTGACCGGCGTCGCATCGAGCGACCGCTCTGCGGACGTCTGTCCGCGTTGAACGACGACGTTCAGGAGGAGACGATGACCCACCCGGAGCCCACCCCGGCACCCGGTCGCCCGGTGGTGCTGCGCAACGGCACGGTGCTGGTGATGGACGGGGCAGGGAGCGTCCTCCCCGACACCGACGTCCTCATCGTGGACGATCGCATCGCGGCGGTCGGCGCGGGTCTCGAGGTGCCGGAGGGCACGCAGGAGATCGACGCCCGCGGCGGCATCGTCATGCCCGGGATGATCGACACGCACCGGCACATGTGGCAGACCGCGATGCGCGGCTACGGCGCCGACTGGACGCTCACCCAGTACTTCGTCTGGTACTACCTCGAGCACGGCAGGAAGTTCCGGCCCGAGGACATCGCCGCCGGCAACCGGCTGGCGGCCATCGAGTCGCTCGACGCGGGCGTCACCACGACCGTCGACTGGTCGCACAACCTGCACACCATCGACCACGGCGAGGCCGCCCTCGAGGCGCTGCGGTCGGTGCCGGGCCGGTTCGTCATGGCCTACGGCAACATCCAGGCCGGCCCGTGGGAGTGGAGCGCCGACCCCGCCGTCCGTGCGCTGCTCGAACGGCTGCGCGACGACGCCGACGACATGATGGGCGTGCAGATCGCCTTCGACGTCACCGGCGACCCGGCCTTTCCCGAGAAGGCGGCGTTCGAGGTGGCCCGCGAGCTGGGCATCCCGGTGACGACGCACGCCGGCGTCTGGGGGGCCACCAACGACGACGGCATCCGGCTGATGCACGAGCACGGCTTCATGACGCCGGAGACGGTCTACGTCCACGCCTCGACGCTGACGAGGGACAGCTACCAGCGGATCGCCGCGACCGGCGGCTCGATCTCTGTGGCCACCGAGTCGGAGTGCAGCGCCGGCCAGGGGCACGCGCCCACCGAGCAGGTCCTGCAGTACGGCATCCCGGTGTCGCTGTCGATGGACACCAGCGTGTGGTGGAGCGGCGACATGTTCTCCGCCATCCGGGCGACGCTTAACGCCGACCGGATGGCCGAGCACATGGACGCGCACCTGAAGGGCGAGACCGTCACGCACCTGCGGCTGCGCGCCCAGCGCGTCGTCGAGTGGGCCACGCGGGGCGGCGCGCACGCGATCGGCCGCGACGACCTCGGCTCGCTGGAGCCGGGCAAGAAGGCCGACGTCGTCCTGATCAGGAACGACGACTCCCCCGTCTCCTTCCCGCTGCTCAACCCCTTCGGGCACGTGGCCTTCCAGGCCCAGCGGGGCGACGTGCACACGGTCATCGTCGACGGCCGGGTGGTGAAGCACGGCGGGAAGCTGGTCGGCATCGACCTCGCCCCGGTGCGCCGGGAGATCGAGTCGACGATCGAGTACCTGCGCTCGGAGATGGGCGACGAGGCGTGGCAGCAGGGCATGTTCCCCGAGATGCCCGCCGCCGAGGCCGAGATCCTGGAGAACCCGTACCAGTACACCGACTACAAGGACGAGGGGAAGCGCGCCGGCGGGGAGGAGCGCGTGCTCGGACGCTGAACGGCGAGGGGCGCTGACCCCTTCCGGACGCCGACACGGGGAGGACCGCGGTCGTCGGTCCTCCCCGTGCCATTCTCGGACCCGGGCGCACGACCCGACGGGGCGTCCGCCCGGGGGAACGAAGGGAACGAGCAGATGGCAGGGCGCGGCACCGGCCCCGATTTCGTGGAGGCCCTCGCGCGGGGGCTCGACGTCCTCGCCTGCTTCGACGCCGAGCACCGGAGCATGTCGCTGACCGAGGTCGCCGCGGCCGCGGGCCTGGCCCGGCCCACCGCCCGGCGCCTGCTGCTCACGCTCGAGGAGCTGGGTTTCGTCCGCTCCTCCGACGGCGCCTTCTCGCTGACCCCCAAGGTGCTCACGCTCGGCATGGCCTACGTGGGGTCGCTGGGGCTGTGGGACATCGCCCGGCCGCATCTGGAGGCACTGGTCGCCGAGACCGGCGAGTCCTCCTCCATGGCCCAGCTGGACGGCTCGGACATCGTCTACGTGGCCCGCGTCTCGGTACCCAAGATCATCACGCTGCGGGTGGAGATCGGCACGCGGTTCCCGGCGGTCCAGACGTCCCAGGGCAAGGTGCTCCTGGCGGCCCTCTCCCCCGCCGAGCTGGAGGCGACCCTCGCCGTCCCCAGCCGGTCCGGGCTCCCGCCCTGCACCGGCCGGGGGCCGGAGGACCTGCGGCAGGAGCTCACCGAGGTCCGCGCCCGGGGATGGGCGCTGGCCGACGAGGAGCTCGCCCCAGGGGTGCGGTCTGTGGCCGTCCCGGTCCGGGACGGCGCGGGCCTGGTGCGGGCGGCGATGAACGTGACGGTGCACGCGGCCGAGACCTCCACCGAGCGGCTGCTCCAGGAGCACCTCCCCCGCCTGCTGCGGACGGCGGGCGAGGTCAGTGCCGAGTGGGCCCTCTGGCAGACCCGGCCCCACGTGGAGATCCCCCGCCGCGCCGACGGGGAATCGGCCACCGCCTGACGCCGGCGCCGTCCCGCCCGGGACCGTCCCGCCGGTCAGTGCAACGGCACCGGCGGGGCGTCGTCGTCGACCAGGTGCCGCTGGTACCAGGCGACGTCGCGCCACCGGCCCTGCTTCCAGCCCACCCGGCGGTAGGTGCCGACCGGCGAGAAGCCCAGCGCACGGTGCAGTCCCTCGCTCGCCTCGTTCGGGAGCGTGACGCCGGCGAGCACGGTGCGGATGCCGCGCTCGCGGAGCCGGTCGAACAGCGCCCCGTACAGCGCCCGGCCACCGCCCGTGCGGCGGCGGGCGCCGTCGAGGTAGACGCTCACGGTGGCCGACCAGCGGTACGCGGCCCGGCTCATGAAGGGCCCGCCGTAGGCGTACCCGGTCACCGTCCCCGCGTCCTCGAGCACCAGCCAGGCGTGCCCGCGCTGCGCCTCGGCGATCCGCCGGGCCATCTCCTCGGCTGACGGCGGCTCGATCTCGAAGGAGATCGCGGTGTCGCTGACGTACGGGGCGTAGATCTGCGCGCAGCGGACGGCGTCGCCCGGCACGGCGTCGCGGACGGTGCCCGGACCGGTCGTCGTCACGCCGCCATGATCTCCTTCCGCCGGGGCTGTCCCGGCCGCGGGGTGGGGCCAGGTGCGGCTTGCCAGCCGATGCACAGCCGGCCCCCAGCCTGCCCGGTGGTCGGCGGCGCACGGTGTGCAGGCATGGACGACGACCCGCACCGCTGGCTCTTCGACCCGCCGACCGCCCACGACGTGGTGCTCGCCCGGCGGCCGTTCCCCCGGACCGCCGTCGCCTGCGTCGTCTCCGACGTCGTCTGGCACGACGTGGTCGGTCTCCTGCGCTGGGCGACCGCGGCCACCGGCGGGCTGACCGCGCTGGAGGCGGGGAGGTGGTGGCGGCTGGCCGCGTCCTGCGCCGACCTGCTGCGGCGACTCCCGCGGTTGAGCGACGAGCTCGGCCAGCCGTGGGACGTCCCGCCGCGCACCGACCCGGACGAGGACGTCGCCGACATCTCCGGCGCGGCCCGGGTGCATCGGATCAGCACGCGGCTGGCGGCGCTCCTGCGGTCCGGGGACCCGGTGCCGCTGCGCGACCTCGCCGTCGAGATCGACGCGCTGGGCGCCGCCGCGATCAGCGCCTTCGCCGAGCAGGCGGCGTGGGCGGTGCCCGGAGGACCGCCGTGACGCCGCCCCGCCGGGTGCTCGACGCGGGTGTGGCCACGGCGCTGGTGGGGGTCGCGCTGCTCACCCTCGTCCCGACCGGACACGGCTGGGCCTGGGGCGCGCCCGTGGCCGAGCTGCAGTGGTACGCGACCGGGTGGGGGTCGGGCGCCGCCATGCTCCAGCTGTTGGGCAACCTCGCCCTGCTGGGGCCGCTCGCGGCGCTCGCCGTCCTCCGCCGGCCGGCGCTGTCGGCACCCCACCGGCTCGCCGTCGCGGCCGTCGCCGCGGGCGCGACCATCGAGCTGTTGCAGTGGCTGCTCCCGCTGGGCCGCGTCGTCTCACCCCTGGACGCGCTGCTCAACGCGGCCGGGGCGGTGCTGGCCGGCCTCCTGGCGGCGCGACTGCGCACCGCCCCGCGCACCCTGCCCGGCGGCGGGATCCGGTCGGCCCGGCCCTAGGTCCGCGACACCGATTCGGTGCGCGCGGCCACGAGCTCCCCTCGGTAGAAGCCCTCGACCCGCACCGACCCGGCACCCGCCGAAGCCAGGACGACGACGGTGAGGTCCTCGTCGCCGACGTCGGACGTGCCCACCGGCCGCCCGTCGAGGCGGATGTCGATGCGGTCGAGGCCCCGGAGCACGAGTTCCACGGTCAACGACCCGTCCACCGCGGGGGTCGCGGAGACGCGGAGGCAGCGCACCGGACGACCGGCCAGGAGGGCGCCGGCGGCGTCCAGCAGGTCGACGTTGCGCTCGAGCACGTCCCGCCGGGTCAGGTCGTGGCGCACGTCCGGGCGGACGCCGAGGTCCTCGACCGGGGTGCCGGCGAGGGCGCCCACCCGGAGCGTGCGCCGCATCGACACGCGCATGTCGGCCTGCTTCGGCAGGGCGGTGTAGGGCGTGTCCGGGTCCGGCGGGGTGTTGCGCAGGGCTCGCAGCAGGTGGTGCGGCCAGACGTTGGCGCCCCCGGCGCCGGTGTTGTCGTCGACGCCGAGGACCGGGCCGATGGCGTGGTCCTGGAAGCCGGCGGCGACGATGTCGGTGGCCGAGTAGCAGCGGGCGTCGGTGACCATGACGACGGGCCCGAAGTACTGCTGGCCGAGCGCGTTGGCCTTGTCCTCGGGCGTCAGCGGGAAGGCCGACGAGTAGACCGAGCCGGTCTCGACGGCCTGGTCCATCGACGGGAACCAGCGTCCGAGGGGCACCCGCGTCGTGGGGTTGTCGGTGTGCCGCCGGCAGATCTCCAGGTTGAGCGGGGTGCAGATGAACTGCACCGGCTCGGGGGTGATCCGGTGGGGTGTCAGGGTCTGCAGGATGCACTCGGCGGCCACGATGTTGCCGCCGCCGTTGCCGCGGACGTCGAGGATGAGGCCCTCCTGGGGCAGCAGCCCGAGCAGCCGGACGAACTCGTCGACGAAGGCGCCCGGCTCGGGCACGCGGAAGGTGAAGACCCGCAGGTGGCCGAAGGTGCCGGCCGCGGTGCGCACGCTGCGGGCGCGGAACACCAGGGGCATCGTGGTGGTCACCTCGCCCCCGGCGGCGACGGGGCGGGTGTCCAGGTCGGGCGCGCCGGCGGTGTACTGCCGCTCGACCGCCGTCGGCGCGAACAGCAGCGCCCGGGCGCGGGCGTTCTCGTCGGCCAGCAGGTCCAGGCCCATCGACGCGCTCGCGTCGGTGACGACGTCCTCGTCGTCGGCCATGGCGGGGGCGTTGGCCGCCACCATCCACTGCTCGCGCAGCTCGTGGTGCACCCCGTGGGCGTCGACGTAGCTGACGGTCACCCACTCCTCGTCCGGGGGCAGGTGCAGCCGCAGCGGGCGGACGGTCAGCGAGTCGACGCCACGGACCAGGCGGGCCGCCGTGTTGCTGCCCGCGTACCGGTCGGCGTTCACCGCCACCGCCCGCTCGATCGGCACGCCGTTCCAGTGGGTGATCTCGACGCCGACCCCGAACGGAGCCGCGTCGTGGCCCGGCGCGACCCGGCTGACCAGGTACACCGTGCGTCCGGCGTCGGTGCACCGCTCCACCTGGAACGGCAGGTAGGCGATCTGCCCGTTGAAGGGCGCGGGCAGCAGGTAGTTGGTGTGCAGGTCGCGCACGGAGTGGAAGACGCCGGACAGCTCCAGGTGGAAGGTGCGCTCGGGGTCCATCGTCGCGTCGGTCTGCCGGAGAAGCCGGGCGCGCAGGAGGCGCAGCCGCTGCACCGGGTTGACCGCGTGCATGGCCGACTTCAGCGGCAGGTGGACGTAGTTGCCCTCCAGCAGGAGCAGCGCCTGGTCGACCAGGACCAGCCGCTCCGCGTGCGTGAGCGTGCCCGCCGTGGCCAGGAAGTCGGCCAGCGGCACGGAGCCGGGCACCGGGGTCGCCGCGGGCCCGTAGGCGACGGTGAGGTCCGCGGGCAGGAGGTCGGCCGCGCTGCCGTCCGGAGCCCGCGGAGGGGACGACGTCTCGACGTAGGTGGCCAGAGCCATCGCATCCGCCTCGCCGGTCGGGCTGCCTGGGCAGCCGGGGCGCGGGACCGGGCGGCCCCGTGCGGGGATAGCACCCCGGCCGTCACCGCGGCGTCACGGGCCCCCGGGCGCCGCCGGACCGGCTGGGGATCTACCTTCTCCCCCGTGGTCAGCGTCCTCTCCATCCAGTCCCACGTCGCCTACGGGCACGTCGGGAACTCCTCGGCGGTGTTCCCGCTGCAGCGGCTCGGCATCGAGGTGTGGCCGGTCCACACGGTGCAGTTCTCCAACCACACCGGGTACGGGGCGTGGACCGGCCGGGTGTTCGACGGGCAGGCCATCGACGAGGTCGTCCAGGGCATCGTCGACCGCGGCGTCCTCGGCACGTGCGACGCCGTCCTCTCCGGCTACATGGGGTCGGCCGACATCGGGCACGCCATCGTGCAGACGGTGGCGAAGGTGCGCGCCGCCAACCCCGCCGCCGTGTACTGCTGCGACCCGGTCATCGGCGACGTCGGCCGGGGCATCTTCGTGCGCCCGGGCATCGAGGAGTTCATGCGCGAGGTCGCGGTGCCGGCCGCCGACATCGTCACGCCCAACCACTTCGAGCTCGACCTGCTGTCGGGCCGGACCACGCGTTCCCTGTCCGAGGTCGAGGACGCCGTCGCCGCCGTGCAGGGCCTCGGCCCGCGGGTGGTCCTCACGACGTCACTGGTCACCGACGACACCCCCGACGACGCCGTCGACCTGCTGGCCTCGGAGGGCGGGCGGCACTTCCGCGTGCGCACCCCGCGGCTGGACGTGTCGGTGAACGGCGCCGGCGACGCGATCGCGGCGCTGTTCCTGGCCCACTGGCTCGACACCCGCTCGGCCGCCGACGCCCTCGGGCGCGCCGCGGCCTCGGTGTTCGGACTGCTGAAGCGGACCGAGGAGGCCGGCTCCCGGGAGATCCTGCTGGTCGCCGCCCAGGAGGAGTTCGTCTCACCGACGCGCACCTTCGAGGTCACCGAGGTCTGAGACCCCCTCGCCCGTGCGCACGACAGCACCCGTCCGTGCCTGCGGACCGGTGCTTTCGTGCGCGAGCGCCCGCGGCGTCAGGTCTTGCTCTTGCCCTGGGCGCTGGAGTGCTCGTGCCGGTCGTCGCCGTGCCGGTGGTGCTCGATCTGCTTCGAGGCGCCGGTCGTCGCCCCGGCCGCGCTGGGCGCGATGCCCTGCTTCTTCGCCTCGCGGGCGGCAGCGCGCTGGGCGTCCTGGTCGTTGTTCTTCGCCATGCCCGGGCCCCTACCCGTGGGCGTGCTGCGACACGCGCCCGGCGCCGGACATGCCTGTGGGCCCCGGCCGCAGCCGGGGCCCACAGGGGATCCGGTCAGACGGGCAGCGCCTCCCGCTCGGGCACACGGGCGTCGGGCATCCCCAGCCGGGCGAGCGGCACGTGCGCGGTCTCGCGGGCGGTCAGCGCGCAGAGACCGGCCACCGTGGCGGCGGCGGCGGTGAGCACCGCGACCGGGACCCAGCCGTTCGGCCCGTCGCCGACGATCGCCGCCGCGATGGTCGGCGAGAAGCCGCCGAGCGCGAAGCCGATCTGCGTGCCGATCGCCATGCCGGAGTACCGCACCCGGGTGTCGAACATCTCGCCGTACAGGGTCGGCCACACACCGTTCGCGGCCGAGTAGACGACCCCGGACAGCAGCACCCCGAAGAGGAAGATCAGCGGGAAGTTCGCCTGTCCCACGGCCCACAGGAAAGGGAAGACGAGGACGGCGGAGCCGAGTGCGCCCAGGGCGAAGACCGGCCGGCGGCCGATCCGGTCGGACAGCCTCGCCCACATCGGGATCGCGCCCAGCGCCACGACGTTGGCCGCGACGATGACCCACAGGAACGTCGACCGCTCCAGCCCCAGGTCGTTGGTGGCCCAGGCCAGTGACCAGGTGGCGACGACGGTGCTCACGACCGACACCAGCGCGCACAGGATCACGCGGAGCACGCTCGACCAGTGGTCCCGGAAGAGGACGGCCACCGGCAGCTTCGCCACGGCGTGCTCCTGCTCGACCTTCTCGAACTCCGGCGTCTCGGGCAGGGTCCGCCGCACCCAGTAGCCGACGGCGACCACGACCGCGGAGAGGAAGAACGGGATCCGCCAGCCCCAGCTGAACAGCTGCTCGTCGGGCAGGGCGGCGACCGGGATGAACACCAGGGTCGCCAGGATCAGGCCGGCCTGGGTGCCGCTCAGCGTGAAGCTGGTGAAGAAGCCACGCCGCCCCTCGGGAGCGTGCTCCATGGTCAGCGAGTTCGCGCCGCTCTGCTCGCCGGCGGCCGACAGGCCCTGCAGGACGCGGAGCACCACCAGCAGGATCGGCGCGGCCACGCCGATGGCGGCGTAGGACGGCAGGGCGCCGATCAGGAAGGTCGAGACGCCCATCAGCAGGAGGGTCAGGACGAGCATCTTCTTGCGACCGAGCTTGTCGCCGAAGTGACCGATGACGACCGCCCCGAGCGGCCGGGCGACGTAGGCGACGCCGAACGTGGCCAGCGACAGGAGGGTCGCGGTGGCGGGATCGCTGTCGGCGAAGAAGACCGTCGGGAACACCAGCCCCGCGGCCGAGCCGTAGATGAAGAAGTCGTAGTACTCGAGCATGCTGCCGACGAAGCTGGCGATCGCCGCCTTCCTCGGCACGCGGTCTGTCGCGGGGCCACCGGCTGCGGTGGTGGTGCTCATGGGCGTTCTCCTGGGAGGACCAGCGGCATCGATCGGGTCGTGCCGGGTGGGCGGCCGGGCCGGGCCCGGTGCGGTCAGCGTGCGGCGGTGCTGTGCGGCGCGCGGCGCCCGGGGTCACCGGCCGCCCGCTCCCCCGCCCTGGTCGGGCGCGGTGCGCGTCCCCAGTCGCGTATGTACCAACTGGTTACGTACCAGATGGTGAGGTGACCGCAGTCACCTTGTCAAGCGACCGGGGGGAGACGGAGCAGTTCCGGTCGGCGACGTCCGAGGGGCGCCGCTGCCGGGTTCAGCGCGCGGTGAGGTAGGCGACGACGAGGTCGCCGAGCATCCGCCGCTGGTGCTCCCGGCGGGCGGGGTCGAGCATGTCGCGCCCGAAGATGGCGCCGAACGTGTGCCGGTTCGCCGTCCGGAAGATGCAGAACGCGCTGATGACCTGGTGCACGTCGAGCGCGTCGACGTCGTCCCGGAAGAGCCCGGCGTCCCAGCCGCGGCGGAGGATCGCACTGAGCACGTCGACGGCCGGATTGGCCAGCCCCGACAGGACGGTCGAGCGCGCGATGTGCTGCGCGCGGTGGATGTTCTCGATGCTGACCAGCCGGATGAAGTCCGGATGCGACTCGTGGTGGTCGAAGGTCAGACCGGCGAGCTCGCGGATGGCCTCGACCGGGTCGAGGTGCTCGACGTCGAGCTGCTGCTCGAGGCCCCGGATCCGGCGGTAGGCCTCTTCCAGGACGGCGACGTAGAGCTGCTCCTTGCCGCCGAAGTAGTAGTAGATCATCCGCTTGGTGGTGCTGGTCTTGTCGGCGATCTCGTTGATCCGGGCGCCGGCGTAGCCCCGGTCGGCGAACTCCCGCGTCGCGACGGCGAGGATGTCGGCGCGGGTCCGCTCGGCGTCCCTGATCCGCTCGGTGCCCACGGCAGCCACCTCCGGAGCGCCCTCGCCCGCGGACGACACCGGCTCGGACGGCTGCGCGGTCACGACACTCCCCCAGGTCGACGGATCCTCCGAGCCTAGGGCGCACGGCCGCTCCGTCCGGACCCGCCCGCCAGGAGGTGTGACCCGGATCGCCCGGAGGGCTGGCGCGCGCCCCGCGGATGTGGTCCCCTCAGAACTAACTCACCAACTGGTACATCCCGGAGGCCCCTCGTGAGCCGCAGCTCCTCCAGTTACCTCGTCGGTCTCGTCGGCAGCGGCATCGGCCCCTCGCTGACGCCCCCGCTGCACGAGCGGGAGGCCGACGAGCTCGGGCTCCGCTACCTGTACCGGCGCCTGGACCTCGACGTCCTCGACCGTCCGGCGACGGCGATCGGCGAGATCCTCGGCGCCGCCCGCCTGGCCGGGTACGACGGGCTGAACGTCACCCACCCCTGCAAGCAGCTCGTCCTCGAGCACCTCGACGAGCTGTCCCCCGACGCCGCCGCGCTCGGCGCGGTCAACACCGTCGTCCTCCGCGACGGGCGGGCGGTGGGCCACAACACCGACTGGTCGGGCTTCGCCCGCTCCTTCGACCGTGGCCTGCCCGACGCCCCGCTGACCTCCGTGGTCCTCCTCGGGGCCGGCGGCGCGGGCGCGGCGGTGGCGCACGCCCTGCTCACCCTGGGCACCGGCCAGCTGACGATCCTCGACGTCGACCAGTGGCGGGCGCGCGGCCTGGCCGCCGCCCTCTCCGACCGGTTCGGCCCCGGCCGGGCCATCGGCGGCCCCGCCGCCGACGTCGCCGCGGCCCTGGCCACGGCCGACGGGCTGGTGCACGCGACGCCCACCGGCATGGCGGCCCACCCCGGCCTCCCCGTGCCGGCCGACTCGCTGCGCCCGGAGCTGTGGGTCGCCGACATCGTCTACCGCCCGCTGGAGACCGCCCTCGTCCGTGCCGCCCGGGCGGTCGGCTGCCGGGTGCTCGACGGGGGCGGCATGGCGGTGTTCCAGGCCGTCGACGCCTTCCGCCTGTTCACCGGCATCGAGCCCGACGCCGAGCGCATGCTGGCCCACTTCGGCGGCCTCGTGGGCGCGGGACCGGACGCCCGTGTCCGCTGAGGGAGCACGGGGCCGGCGGGCGATCGCCACGGTGTGCCTGTCGGGCACGCTCGAGGACAAGCTCGCCGCGGCCGCCGCGGCCGGGTTCGACGGCATCGAGGTCTTCGAGCCCGACCTCATCGCCGCGCCGTGGGCGCCGAAGGAACTGGCCGCGCGCTGCGCCGACCTGGGCCTCTCGATCGACCTCTACCAGCCGTTCCGCGACCTGGACTCCACCGACCCGGGGCGCTTCGCCCGCAACCTGCGGCGGGCCGAGCGCAAGTTCGACGTGATGGCCGAGCTGGGCACCGACACGGTCCTGGTGTGCTCGTCGGTGGCGGCCGACGCCGTCGCCGATGCCGACCGGCTCGCCGAGCAGCTCGCCACGGCCGCCGGCCTCGCCGCCGACCGTGGGGTGCGGATCGCCTACGAGGCCCTGGCGTGGGGCCGGCACGTCTCCACGTGGGACCGCTCCTGGGACGTGGTCCGCCGCGCCGACTCCCCCGCGCTGGGCCTGTGCCTCGACAGCTTCCACGTGCTCTCCCGCGGCGGGGACCCGGCGGGCTTCGCCGAGGTCCCCGGCGACAAGCTGTTCTTCCTCCAGCTCGCCGACGCCCCGCGGATCGACATGGACGTGCTCCAGTGGAGCCGCCACCACCGGCTCTTCCCGGGCCAGGGCGCCTTCGACCTGCCCGGCTTCCTCGACCACGTGCTCGCGGCCGGCTACACCGGTCCCCTGTCGCTGGAGGTCTTCAACGACGTGTTCCGCCAGGCCGACCCGGCACGGACCGCCGTCGACGCCATGCGCTCGCTCCTCTGGCTGGAGGAGGCGCTCGCGGTGCGGCGTCCCCGACCCGGAACCGGTGCGCCGCCACCGGCGCCGTCCCTGACCGGCTACGCGTTCACCGAGCTCGCCGTCGACGGGCTGTCGGGACCCCAGGTCGGCGGCGCGCTGGCGGCGCTGGGCTTCACCCACACCGGCCAGCACCGGTCCAAGCCGGTGCAGCTGTGGGAGCAGGGGCGGGCGCGGGTCCTGCTCAACGCCTCCGTGGTCCGGCCGACAGGGGCCGGTGTGGCCGAGGTGGCGGCCCTGGCGCTGGAGAGCGAGGACCCCGGCCGGTCGGCGGCGCGCGCGGAGGCGTTCCTCGCCCCGGTCCTCCCCCGCACCCGCGGCGTCGCCGAGGCCGACCTGTCGGCCGTCGCCGCACCCGACGGCACGCAGATCTTCTTCACCCGGACCGGCCCCGACGGCTGGCCCGCCGACTTCCTGCCGACCGGCGCGGTCCCGGGCGCGGGCGCGGGCCTGACCCGTGTCGACCACGTGTCGCTCACCCAGCCGTTCGACTCCTTCGACGAGGCGGGGCTGTTCTACCGGGCGGTCCTCGGGCTCGGGCCCGAGAGCGTCACCGAGGTCGCCGCCCCGTTCGGCATCGTGCGCAGCCGGGCGGTGACCGGTCCCGGGCGGGCGGTCCGGCTCGCGATCCACGTCTCCCTGCTGCGCCGCGGGGAATGGGCACCCGGCGTCCCGGCTCCCCAGTCGATCGCCTTCGCCACCGACGACGTCGTCGCCGCCGCCCGGGCGCTCCGCGCGGCCGGCACCCCACTGCTGGCGGTGCCGGCCAACTACCACGACGACCTCGATGCCCGGCTCGAGCTGGACCCCGGGTTGCTGGCCGACATGCGGGAGTGCGGGCTCTTCTACGACGAGGACGAGCACGGCCGCTACCTGCACCTGGCGACCGAGGTGCTGGGCTCCCGCGTCTTCTTCGAGGTGGTGCAGCGCCTGGAGGGCTACGACGGGTACGGCACGGCCAACGCCGCGGTGCGGATGGCCGCACACCGCCGCCTCCGCACGCGGACCACGGCGTAGGCGATCGCGCCAGGAGGCACCCGTCCCGAGCCCGCCAGGTGTGCTCTCGGGCGCACTCGCGCGGTCGGCCCCCCGCGCCCGATTACTGTCGAGGGATGCCCCCCTTCGCGCTCGGTCGGTTCCGTGCTGCCCTGGCGGCGTGCCGATGAGCGCCCTGGACGAGCGGACGGCGCCCGTTGGGCGGAACGACGTCGTCGCGCAGGCCGCTCGCCGGCGCACGTTCGCGGTCATCAGCCACCCGGACGCCGGGAAGTCCACGCTGACCGAGGCCCTCGCCCTGCACGCCCGCGTGATCGGCCAGGCGGGCGCGGTGCACGGCAAGGCCGGCCGCCGGGGCACGGTGTCGGACTGGATGGACCTGGAGAGGGCCCGCGGCATCTCCATAACCTCGGCCGCCCTGCAGTTCGAGTACGGGCCCGGTGAGGACAAGGCGGTCATCAACCTGCTCGACACCCCCGGGCACGCGGACTTCTCCGAGGACACCTACCGGGTGCTCACCGCCGTCGACGCCGCCGTGATGCTCATCGACGCCGCCAAGGGTCTCGAGGCGCAGACGATGAAGCTGTTCGCCGTCTGCCGGCACCGCGGCATCCCCGTCCTCACCGTGGTCAACAAGTGGGACCGGCCCGGCAAGGACGCGCTCGAGCTCATGGACGAGATCAGCGAGCGGACCGGTCTCACCCCCACCCCGCTCACCTGGCCGGTCGGCATCGCCGGCGACTTCCGCGGCGTGCTCGACCGCTCCGACGGCTCCTACCGCCGGTTCACCCGCACCGCCGGCGGCGCCACGATCGCCCCCGAGGAGACCCTGTCGGCCGAGGCCGCCCTGGCCCGGGAGGGCGACGCCTGGCGGCAGGCCGTCGAGGAGGTCGACCTGCTCGCCGCCACCGGCGCCGACCACGAGCAGTCGCTGTTCCTCGACGGCGTGACCACACCCGTCCTCTTCGCCTCCGCGGTCTCCAACTTCGGCGTCGGCGCGCTCCTCGACACCCTCGTCGGCCTCGCCCCTGCCCCCACCGGGCTCGCGGACGCCGACGGGACCACGCGCGAGCTGACCGACCCCTTCAGCGCCTTCGTGTTCAAGGTGCAGGCCGGCATGGACACCGCCCACCGCGACCGGCTCGCCTTCATCCGGATCTGCTCGGGCGTCTTCGAGCGCGGCATGGTGGTCACCCACGCCCGCACCGGCCGCCCGTTCGCGACGAAGTACGCCCAGCACGTCTTCGGCCGGGAGCGGGAGAGCATCGACGTCGCCTATCCCGGCGACGTCGTCGGCCTGGTGAACGCCGCCGCCCTCGGCGTCGGCGACACCCTCTACGCCGGACGTCCGGTGACATACCCGCCGCTCACGACGTTCGCGCCGGAGCACTTCGCCGTCTGCCGCGGCAGGGACACCGCCAAGCACAAGCAGTTCCGCCGCGGCATCGAGCAGCTGGACTCCGAGGGCGTCGTCCAGGTGCTGCGCTCCGACCGGCGCGGCGAGCAGGCACCGGTCCTGGCCGTCGTCGGGCCGATGCAGTTCGAGGTGGCCACGCACCGCATGGAGCACCAGTTCGGTGCACCTGTGGAGCTGGAGCCGCTGCCCTACGGCCTGGCGCTGCGCACCGACGAGGCGTCCGCGCCCCTCGTGTCGACCGCCCGCGGCGCCGAGGTGCTGCAGCGCACCAACGGTGAGCTGGTCGCGGTGTTCGGCGACAAGTGGAGCCTGCGGGTGTTCAAGGAGAAGCACCCGGACCTGCTCCTGGAGTCCCTGGTCGCCGCCCAGCTCTGAGGGGTTACCGCGGGCTGGGCACCTGCTCCCGTCGCTTCGTCGCCGTCAGGAGCAGGTACTCCCAGTCCAGGACGGTCGAGCCGTGGCCGCGGTCGAAACGCCGGGCCAGGTCGAGGAGGGCGGCGTCGAGGTCGGCCGCCCGCTCCGGTTCCTCGGCCAGCGAGCGGTACACCGCGATCGTCGGGCCGTACACGTCCTTGAAGTAGTCGCGGAAGTCCTCGGGCCGGTCGAAGTGGTCGACGGTCAGCGTCCGGCGCTCCGTGGTCACGTCGGTGACCCGGTCCCCGAGAAGCCCGAGCACGTGGTCCTCCCGTCCCCACAGCGGCGGAGGCGAGGCACCGGGTGGCGGCGGGGGCGCGTAGGGCTTCATCGTCGCGAAGAGCTGACCGATGAAGCCCTCCGGCGTCCAGCTGATGATGCCGATGCGGCCTCCCGGCTTGCAGACCCGGACCAGCTCGTCGGCGGCCGCCTGGTGGTGGGGCGCGAACATGACGCCGATGGCGGACAGCACCACGTCGAACTCGCCGTCGGCGAAGGGCAGCGCCTCGGCGTCGGCCTCGCGCCACTCCAGCTCCACGCCCTCGGCGGCCGCCAGCGCCCTGCCCGCGTCGAAGAGCTCCGGCGTCAGGTCGCTGGCCACCACGCTCGCGCCCGTCCGGGCGGCGGTGATCGCGACGTTGCCGGAGCCGGCGGCGATGTCGAGGACGCGGTGGCCACCGGTCACGCCGCACGCCCGCACCAGGACGTCGCCGAGCTCGGGCAGCAGGTCGGCGGCCAGCTTCGGGTAGTCGCCGGAGGCCCACATGGACCGGTGCCTGGCCTTGAGGGCGCGGTCGGCGTCGGCGGGGGTACCGGTGGTCGAGGTCACGGGTCGGCCGTCCTTGGTCCGGAGTCTCCCGGCGCCCCCGCATCACCGGGTCCTGCACAGCGGTGGTCAGGGTGGCCCCCGCGGACGGCGGACGGACAGGGCCGAAGGACTCTCACCCGGTCCCCGCCGCCCGGACGATCGCGACGACCTCGTCGACGGTGGCCGGCTGCAGCGGGAGGCGCGGGAGGACGGCGACGAGCTCGTCGGGCTCCAGGCCGTGACCGAGCAGCTCCTCGACCAGCCGCTCCGCGGCCTCCGGCCCGACGGGGAGCGGCGCCCCGGTCGCGGTCACCGCCGCCCGGGCCAGGAAGAGGGAGCCCGCCAGGTCGTCCGAGGTCGGGGCCGCAGATCCCTGCGCGGCGCCCCGGGCGACGGACTCGGCCGCGCGCACCAGCGAGAGCGGCAGCCCCTCGGCCTCCACCTCGATCAACGGCACGTCGCGGAGCGCCGCCAGGACCAGGTGCTCGGCGTCGATCCGCAGGGGTGCCTCCCAGCCACCGGCCCGGACGACGTCGTCGAGGTCGGCCGCGTCCTCACCCACGTCGTCGGCGAGCTCGGCCCAGGCGTCGGGCTGGGTGCGCCGGGCTCGCTCCGCCGCGGCCAGGCAGGTGGCGTGGACGAACGGGTGGAGCACGTCGGTGTCGAACCGGTCGGCCGCGACGGTGCCGTGCGCGTCCACCGAGTTGAGGGCGTCCTGGAAGCTGCCGGGCTGCGCGTCGCCGAGATCGAGCCGGCCGTCCTCGTCGCCGCTGAGCGGGAGGCCGTGCGCGGCGCGCTCCCCCACCGTCAGCCCGGTGGCCACGATGCGGCCGCCCGAGCGCAGGTGGTGCGGCTGGTCGGACATCCCGACCGACCACGCGCAGGCCTCGGCGATCAGTTCCGCGGCACGCTCCCGGAGCACCTCACGGGTGAGCAGACCCATCCAGTCGACGTCGAACACGCCCACCACTGTCCCTCGTCGGCGGACGCGCCCGACCGCACCCCGCTCCGGGGCTCGCTCGTGGGCCGTCGGCGGAGCCGGTGGGTCCACGGCCGACGGACTGCTGCCGGCGGTGGTCTGCCCGGGCACGGCGGACCCCTGCGCAGCTCTGCCGCTACCCACGACGGTGGGCAGCGGCAGAGCTCGCGGGCAGGTCTTCCGCAGGTGTCCCTGTCGCGCCGCTACCAGGGATGCGGACGGGGGCCGCGGGGTGCCGGGAGGCCCCCGTCACTCGGAGGCGGCCGCCCCGGTGTCGCCCTCGCCCTGCTCGCTGCTGGGCGGGCCGATCCAGACCGTCTTGGCGTTCATGAACTCGCGCATCCCCAGCTCGGTCAGCTCACGGCCGTAGCCGCTCTGCTTCACTCCACCGAAGGGCAGCTCCGGGTAGCTGGTGACCATCCCGTTGATGAAGGCCATGCCGGAGGCCACGTCGCGGATGAACCGGGCGCGCTCCTCCTCGTCCTCGCTCCACAGGTTGGCACCGAGGCCGTACGGGTGGCTGTTCGCGATCTCGATCGCCTCGTCGAGGCTGTCGACGGTGAACAGCGCGGCGACGGGGCCGAACACCTCCTCGGAGTACAGCGCCATCTCGGGGGTGATCCCGGTCAGGAGGGTCGGCGGGTAGTACCAGCCGGGGCCATCGGGTCGCCGGCCGCCGACGACCACGGTCGCCCCCTTGTCCACGGCGTCCTGCACGTACCTCTCGACGTCGTCCCGCCCGGACTCGGTCGCCAGCGGACCGACCTTGGTGCCGGGGTCCATCGGGTCACCGACCGTCAGGGCGCCCAGCTTCTCGGCGAACAGCCGGGTGAACTCCTCGGCGACGTCGGTGTGCACGAAGAAGCGCTTGGCGGCGATGCAGCTCTGCCCGTTGTTCTGGCACCGGGCCGTGACGGCCACCTCGGCCGCCCTGTCCAGGTCGGCCGAGGGCATGACGATGAACGGGTCGCTGCCACCCAGCTCGAGCACCGTCTTCTTCAGCGCGTCGCCGGCGATCGAGGCCACCGACTGGCCCGCCGGCGCGCTGCCGGTCAGGGTCGCCGCGGCCACCCGGTCGTCGCCCAGCACCCGCTCGATGGTGCCCGAGCCGATCAGCAGGGTCTGGAACACGTCGTCTGGGAAGCCCGCCTTGCGGAAGACCTCCTCCAGGTACAGCGCGGTCTGCGGCACGTTGCTCGCGTGCTTGAGCAGGCCCACGTTCCCCGCCATCAGCGCCGGGGCGGCGAACCGCATGGCCTGCCAGAGCGGGAAGTTCCACGGCATGATCGCCAGGATCACGCCGATCGGCTGGTGGACGACGTACGCGTCGGTGGCCCCCACGGCCTCCGCGTCCCTGCGCTCCGGTTCCAGGTACGCGGGGCCGTGGTCGGCGTACCAGCGCAGACCCTTGGCGCACTTGGCCACCTCGGCCTTCGCCGCGGCCAGCGTCTTCCCCATCTCGGTGGTCATGAGTTCGGCCACGCTGTCGGCGTCGGCGTCCAGGACGTCGGCGGCCGCCCGCAGCCAGCCCACCCGCTGCTCCGGTGTCGTCAGCCGGTAGGAACGGAACGCCTCGGCGGCGCGGGCGATCTTGTCCTCGAGCGCCTCGTCGGACAACGGCTCGTAGGTCTTCAGCGTCTCGCCGGTGGCCGGGTTGATCGTGGCGATGGCCATGCTGAGCTCCCCTGCTCGTACTGCGTCGTATGCCCTGCTCCCCTGCCCGCCGGGCCGGGCGGGCAATCGTCCCGATCGAGGTCCGCAGGCGGCCGGCTCCGGCGTCGCGACGGCCCCCCGTGGCGGCCGGGGTCGATCGAGCCGCGCCGGAACGGACACCTCGGACCGGGGCGTGGCCGAGGGGGGACGAGGGACGGTGGTGTGGCACGTCGCTCGGCGTCGTTCCCGCTCGCCCGCCGGATCTGCTCTACCGTGGGGACGGCAGCCCCGGGTGCCGGGCGGCACCAGACATCTGCGGGGGATCAGTGAACGCGTGGTCGACGGGCGACGGAGCGCACGCGCCCGCCGCCGACCACCTGCACAGCACCGGCTCCTACGTGCACGACGCGCTGCTGTACGACCACCACGACGACCTGGTCGCGGTGGCGGTGCCGTTCCTGCTGGAGGGCCTGGCGGCCGGTGATGCCGCCGTCGTCGCGACCAGCGCCGGGACCGCCTCGATCCTCCGCGACGCCGTGGACGGGGACCCGCGGGTGCACGTCCTCGAACGCGGCGACGTCTACCGGGCGCGCACGCCCACGGCCATCACCACCTTCCGGCAGCTCGCCGACGAGCGCTCCGCCCACGGTGTGCGCCAGGTGCGCGTCGTCGGCGAGGTCGACTTCGGGCAGACCGAGCGCGACTGGCTGGAGTGGCAGCGCTACGAGTCCGTGATCAACCGGGCTCTGGCGGACTGGCCGCTCTGGGGCCTGTGCGTCTTCGACACCCTGCGCCTGCCCGAGCCGATCCTCGAGTCCGCCCGCCGGACCCACAGCTCCGTCGTGACGCCGGCAGGCCGGTTCCCCAACGGCGACTTCGTCGACCCGGCCGACTACCTGCGGACGCTCCCGATCCCCGTCGATCCGCTGGAGAGCACCCCGCCCCGTCTGTCGGCGCTGTCGGTGGCCGACTTCATCGGCCTGCGGCACGCCGTCGCCGCCGAGCTGGCGACCGTCGACGCCCCGCGCGACGCCATCGAGGACTACCTGCTCGCGGTCGACGAGATGACCTCGAACGCCGTGCGCCACGGCAAGCCGCCGGTGAGCCTGCGGCTGTGGGTCGGCGACGACCGCCTCGTGTGCCGGATCGACGACCACGGTCCCGGCTTCGACGACCCGTTCGCCGGGTACGGTCCCGCGCACGGGGAGGACTTGTCCCGCGGCGGCATGGGCCTGTGGCTGGCCAGGCAGCTGTGCGACCACGTCGACATCTTCGGCGACGACGACGGCGCCCACGTCCGCCTCACGCTCCGCGTGGGCTGACCGCCCGGCGCAGCCGGCCTCAGCCGAACAGGTCGCCCAGGAAGGACTCCTTCTTGCGCCGGTGGTAGCTGCCCGAGGAGTGCCCCGACGCGTGCCCGGAGTGCTTGGACCCCTGCACCTGCCGCAGCACCTCGCCCACCACGGCGCCGAGGCCGGCGCCCGACCCCGCGGACTGGTGCGACGGCTGCTGGTAGCCGGGCTGCTGGTGGCCCGGCTGCTGACGACCCGGGGCCTCCGTCGCGGCCGTGCCACCGCCGTGCCAGGCGTTCTCCGCGTCGATCAGCCGGTCGAGCTCGCCGCGGTCGAGGAAGATGCCGCGGCACTCGGTGCACTGGTCCACGTGCACGCCGTTGCGCTCGTAGGTCCGCATGGTCCCGGAACACTTCGGACAGGTCAGCTCCATGCCCGCGCAACGGGGGCCGGGGCCGCGGAGTTCCCACGCCATGGGTGCGGCCGCCATTCCGTCCAGTGGTGCCCGCACGTCGGGGATCCGCCCGTCGGCGGCAATACTGGGGCACCGCAGTTCTGAGCGATGGGAGCACGCTGGTGGATCGGACGCACTGGGTAGAGACGCGGGGCGCCGGCGCCGCCGTGCGGAGGGGCTGACCATGGACAAGGTCGTCGCCTCGGCGCGGGAGGCCGTCGCCGACGTCTCCGACGGCGCCACGCTGGCGGTCGGGGGGTTCGGCCTCTGCGGTGTGCCGATCGCTCTGATCGACGCGCTGCTGGAGCAGGGCGCGCGGGATCTCACCACCATCTCCAACAACTGCGGCGTCGACGACCAGGCGCTGGGAGTGCTGCTCTACGCGGGCCGGATCAGCCGCACGATCAGCTCCTTCGTCGGCGGCAACAAGGAGCTCGCCCGCCTCTACCTGTCCGGGGAGCTGTCGGTGGAGCTGACGCCGCAGGGCACGCTGGCCGAGCGGCTGCGCGCCGGCGGCACCGGCATCCCGGCCTTCTACACGCCCACCGGCGTGGGGACGATGGTGGCCGAGGGCGGCATCCCGGTGCGCTACGACGCCGAGGGCAATGTCGTGGAGACCAGCGCGCCGAAGGAGGTGCGGGTCTTCGACGGCCACCAGTACGTGCTCGAGACCGCGCTGACCGCCGACTTCGGCCTGGTCCGCGCCGCCGTGGGCGACCGGCACGGCAACCTGGTGTTCCACGAGTCGGCGCGCAACTTCAACCCGCTGGCCGGCATGGCCGGCCGGATCACGATCGCGGAGGTGGAGGAGCTCGTCGAGCCCGGCGAGATCACGCCCGAGGACGTGCACCTGCCCGGGGTGTTCGTCGACCGCGTCGTCGTCGTGGGCCCCGAGGGCAAGAAGATCGAGAAGCGCACCACCCGGCCCCGCGGCGAGGCCGGCTTCGACGCCCCGGCGGCCGCCGGCGACGAGGGCCCGACCGACCCCACCTTCGGAGGACGCGCCTGATGGCACTCGACCGTGAGCAGCTCGCCGCCCGGGTGGCCCTCGAGCTGGAGGACGGGCAGTACGTCAACCTCGGCATCGGGATGCCCACCCTGGTGCCCAACTACGTCCCCGACGACGTGCACGTGGTGCTGCACAGCGAGAACGGCATCCTGGGTGTGGGGCCCTACCCCTTCGAGGGCGAGGAGGACCCCGACCTCATCAACGCGGGGAAGGAGACCGTCACCATCCTGCCCGGCGCCAGCTTCTTCGACTCGGCGCTGTCGTTCGGGATGATCCGCGGCCAGCACCTCGACGTGGCCGTGCTCGGCGCCATGCAGGTCAACCCGCGGGGCGACCTGGCCAACTGGCTCATCCCCGGGAAGATGGTCAACGGCATGGGCGGCGCCATGGACCTGGTCCACGGCGCCCGCAAGGTGATCATCATGATGGAGCACGTCGCCCGGGACGGTTCGGCGAAGATCGTCGAGGAGTGCACCCTGCCGCTGACCGGCAAGGCCTGCGTCGACCGCATCATCACCGATCTCGCCGTCATCGACGTCACCGACGAGGGGCTGGTGCTGCGCGAGGTCGCGCCGGGCGTGACCGCCGACGAGGTGGTGGCCGCCACCGGCGCCCCGCTGACCGTCGCCGACGACGTCCGCACGATGCCCCTGCCTGCCACCGTCTGAGCTGCCGCGCGGAACGCGCGGAAGAAGTGCGCCGTGGCCCGCCCGGACGCCGCCGACGGGGCCCGGCGCACCCCGTCGGGACGACGGACCCCGGGTCGCCGACGGCGCCGCGCTGCGAAAAGGTGGGCGGGGACACCGGTCGTGAGCAGGAGGGGCACGTGCGCATCAGCGAGAGCGCGGAGTGGCAGGCGCTGGCCGACCACCACCGCGACGTCCGGGACCGCCACCTGCGGGACCTTTTCGCCGAGGACCCGCACCGCGGCGAGCAGCTCACCTGCCGGGCCGGCGACCTCGTCCTCGACTACTCGAAGAACCGGCTGACCCGGCAGACGATCCGGCTGCTGGCGGCCGTGGCCGAGCGCGCCGGGTTGCGGGAGCGCACCGAGGCCATGTTCCGGGGCGAGCACATCAACGGCACGGAGGACCGGGCGGTCCTGCACGTCGCCCTGCGCGACCCGGCGCCGAGCGGGCTGCGGGTCGACGGCCAGGACGTGCGGCGCGACGTCCACGAGGTGCTCGAGCGGATGGCGGACTTCGCCGACCGCGTGCGCGGCGGCGCGTGGACCGGTTCCACCGGCGAGCGGATCCGCGCGGTGGTCAACATCGGGATCGGCGGCTCGGACCTTGGCCCGGCCATGGCCTACCTGGCCCTGCGCGACTACTCCGACCGCTCGCTGGTCTTCCGGTTCGTCTCGAACATCGACCCGACCGACCTGGCCGAGGCGGTCCGCGACCTCGACCCCGCCACGACCCTGTTCATCGTGGCGTCGAAGACGTTCACGACCCAGGAGACCCTGACCAACGCGCGAGAGGCGCGACGCTGGCTGGTCGAGGGACTCGGCGGCGACGAGAAGGCCGTCGCGAAGCACTTCGTCGCCGTCTCGACCAATGCCGAGAAGGTCGCCGACTTCGGCATCGACACCGCCAACATGTTCGGTTTCTGGGACTGGGTCGGCGGCCGGTACTCGTTCACCTCGGCGATCGGGCTCTCGCTGATGGTGGCGATCGGGCGGGACCACTACCGGGACATGCTCGACGGGTTCCACACCGTCGACGAGCACTTCCGCACCGCGCCGTACGAGGAGAACGTGCCGGCCCTGCTGGGGCTGATCTCGCTCTGGTACGTCGACTTCTTCGGGGCGCAGAGCCAGGCGGTGCTCCCCTACTCGCAGTACCTCGCGCGGTTCCCCGCCTACCTGCAGCAGCTGTGCATGGAGTCGAACGGCAAGTCCGTCACCCTGGACGGGTCACCGGTCGACGTCCCGACGGGTGAGATCGTGTGGGGGGAGCCGGGCACCAACGGCCAGCACGCCTTCTACCAGCTGCTCCACCAGGGCACGGTGCTCGTGCCCGCCGACTTCATCGCCTTCGCGCAGCCCCATCACGACCTCGACGGCATGCACGACCTGTTCCTGTCCAACTTCCTGGCCCAGCCGCGCGCGCTGGCCTTCGGCCGCACGGCCGAGGAGGTGGCCGCCGAGGGGACGGCGGAGGCGGTCGTGCCGCACCGGGTGATGCCGGGCAACCGCCCGTCGAACGCCATCGTGGCCCCGAAGCTCACGCCCAGCACGCTGGGCCAGCTGGTCGCGGCCTACGAGCACCGGGTCTTCACCCAGGGCGTGGTGTGGGGCATCAACTCGTTCGACCAGTGGGGGGTCGAGCTGGGCAAGGTGATGGCCAACCAGCTCGCCCCGAAGCTGCAGAGCGAGCGGGCCCCCGAGTACGACTCGGACTCCTCGACCAACGCGCTGGTCCGCTACCTGCGGGAGGGCCGCGGCCGCCCGGCGTGAATCGCATCGAGTGCACGAGCCGACCGCCGGTGCACGAACCGACGGGGTGGGTGCTCAACCCTCGCCGCGGAGCTCCTCCAGGATCGGGGCGGCCACCTTGAAGGCGTGGTTGGCGGCCGGGACGCCGGCGTAGACCGCGCTGTGCTGGATGACCTCGGCGATCTCCTCGTCGGTGAGGCCGTTGTTCTTCGCGGCCCGCACGTGCAGGGCGAACTCGTCCCAGTGCCGGAGCGCGATGGTGATGGCCAGGGTCAGCAGGCTGCGGTCGCGCCGGGCCAGGCCGGGACGCTGCCACAGGTCGCCCCAGGCGGTGCGGGTGATGAAGTCCTGGAAGCCGGCGGTGAACGGCGTCGTGCCCGCCACGGCCCGGTCGACCCAGGCGTCGCCGAGGACCTCGCGACGGGTCCGCATGCCGGCCTCGCGCCGCGCGTCGTCCGTCGTCGGCTCGCTCACCGGGCGGCCCCGGCCGCGTCGAAGTGGCCGAGCAGTGCGCCGGTCACCTGCAGCGGCTGCTCCAGGTTCGGCAGGTGGGCGCCCGGGCTCACGGTCAGCAGTTCGGCCCCGGGGATGCCCTCGGCGATCAGCCGCTGGTGGTCCGGTGGCAGGGCCGGGTCCTCGGCTCCCGACACCACGAGGGTCGGGGCGGTGATGTGGCCGAGGTCGCCGCGCAGGTCGAGATCGGCCACCACCTCGGCGCAGGCGGCGTAGCCCTCGTCGTCGGCCGCGGCGATCATCGCCTCCAGCCGGGCCACCAGACCGGGGTGGGCGGCGGCGTAGGCGGGTGTGAGCCAACGGCTGACCACGGTGGAGGCCAGGGACGCGGTGCCCGCGGACCGGGCGGCCGCCGCCCGCTCCCGGAAGCCCTGCGGGTCGGCCTTCGCCGAGGTGCACAGCAGGGCGAGGCGGTGCACGCGTGCCGGCTCCCGCGCGGCCAGGCGCATCCCGGTCATCCCGCCCAGCGAGAGCCCGGCGAAGTGCGCCCGTTCGGCACCGACCTCGTCCATCAGCGCGACGACGTCGTCGACCAGGTCGTCCAGGGTGTACGGCCCGGCCGGCGCCGGCGACTCGCCGTGCCCTCGGGTGTCGTAGGTGACCACGCGGAAGCGCTCCGCGAGGGCGGGCACCTGCGGATCCCACATGCCCCGCGTGGCTCCCAGCGAGTTGGACAGGACGACGACCGGCGCGTCGGCCGCGCCGTCGACGGTGTAGGACACGGCGATCGCACTCATGGGGTCCCCTCGATCAGTCGGCGGTGGTCGGCGAGCGCCGCGTCGACCTGCGCCGCGGCCTCTCCGGTGTCGGGCACGGCGGCGAGCAGGGCGTCCACGTCGACGTCGCCGCGGGCGCGGATCACCTCGCGCAGCGACCGGCCGCCGCGGGCCGCCTCGCGCACGGCCTCGGCCGCGGCGTCGTGGGCGGCACCCCGGCCGACCGCCGGGGTGAGGGCGTCGGCCAGCCCGGCGGCCAGCTCGGGGTCGCGCGCGGCGGCCACCGTG
>NZ_JBHUHP010000004.1:0-36873 GCF_042682525.1 Blastococcus deserti | reverse complement strand
ACCGTGGCGGCCATCCGGGCGGCGTCGGGCCGGAGCCCGCTCAGGCTCTCGGCCAGCCAGGCGGCGGCCTCGACCACCGTGGTCAGCAGGTCGGTCAGGGTGGGCCACTCGCTGTGCCAGGCCCCCGCCGCGCGCTCGTGCTCCTGCTCCATCGCCATGAGCAGGGTCGCGACCAGCCCGGGCGCCCGCCGCGCGCACGCCCGGGCCGAGATGGCGGCGACCGGGTTGCGCTTGTGCGGCATCGCGGAGGACCCGCCGCGCGCCTCCCCGCCCTCGCTGACCTCGGCGACCTCGGTCTGCGCCATGAGCACCACGTCGACGGCCACGGTGGCCAGCACGCCCGCGGTCGCCCCGAGGGCACCGGCGAGGTCGGCGATCGGCAGGCGCACCGTGTGCCAGGGCACCGCGGTGTCGGCAAGGCCCAGCTCGGTCGCAAGTGCGGTGCGCAGCGCCAGGCCCGACCCCGAGCTGGCCGCCAGCGTGCCGGCCGCCCCGCCGTACTGGACCGGCAGCGAGGCGACCGCCTCGGCCAGCCGCAGCCGGGCGCCGTCGAGGCCGACGAACCATCCGGCCGCCTTCAGCCCGAAGGTCGTGGGCAGCGCCTGCTGCATCAGCGTCCGCCCCATGACGACGTCGTCCCGGTGCTCGGCCGCCAGGCCGGCCGCGGCACCGGCGGCCGCGGCCAGGTCCGCGTCGACGGCCGCGATCGCGTCCCGGGCCAGCAGCATCAGCGCGGTGTCCAGCACGTCCTGGCTCGTCGCACCCACGTGGACGGCGCGAGCGGCGTCCGGGCCGACGGCGTCCTGCAGCGCGCGGACCAGTGGCGGCACGGGATTGCCCGCGTCGGCGGCCTTCGCGACCACCGTGGCGAGGTCGAGCCGCGCCGGATCGGCGCACACCGCGGCCACCGTGGCGGCGGCCGTCGCCGGCACCAGCCCGAGGCCGGCCGCCGCGCGGGCGAGGGCCGCCTCGACGCCGAGCAGGGCCCGGAACCAGGCGGCGTCCGAGACGGCGGCCGCTGCTCCCCCGCGGGCGAACGTGCCGCCGAACAGTGCGCTCACGCGCGGGCCCCGGTCACAGGACAGTTCATACCGCGAAGAAGACCGTCTCGCGGTCCCCCTGCAGGAACACGTCGAAGCGGTAGCCGTCGTCGGCCGGCGTGGCGAGGAGCGTGCGCCGGGCGTCGTCGGAGGCCAGCGAGCGCAGGACGGCGTCCTCGGCGTTGGCCTCCGCCTCGTCGGCGAAGTAGATCCGCGTGACCACGCGGTCGAGCAGGCCCCGGGCGAAGACCGAGACGTCGATGTGCGGCGCCTGCAGGCCGCCCTCCCCGTCGGGCACCCGCCCGGGCTTGAGGGTGCAGATCGCGAACTCGCCGTCGACCGTCTGCGCGCGGCCGAAGCCGCGGAAGCCGGGGTAGGCGGACGGTCCGCGCGGGTCGTCGGGATGGTCGAACCGGCCCTCGGGGTCGGCCTGCCAGGTCTCCACCATCGCGTCGACGACCGGGTCGCCGTTCCCGTCGTGCACGGCGCCTCTGATCCAGATGGCTCCCGGGGTGTCCGGCGCCACGACGTGGGGACCGTCCTCCCAGGTGAGCCCGATCGCGAGGTAGGGACCGACCGTCGCGCTGGGCGTCGTGTGCAGCGTCATCACGCGACGTCCCCGTCGTCCTCGGTCTCGAACGGCGTCTGCTCCCTGCCGCGCAGGACGATGTCCCACTGGAAGGCCAGCGCCCAGTTGTCGACGGTGCGCTCGTAGTCGAAGCGGCTGATCGCCAGGGGCCGCGCCGCCTCGGGGATGGCGTTGAAGATCGGGTCCTGGAAGAACAGCGGGTCGTCCGGGAAGTACATCTGGGTCACCAGGCGCTGGGTGAAGGCGGTCCCGAACAGCGAGAAGTGGATGTGCGCCGGCCGCCAGGCGTTGTGGTGGTTGCCCCAGGGATAGGCGCCGGGCTTGATGGTGGTGAACTCGTAGCGCCCCTGGGCGTCGGTGAGGCAGCGCCCGAGGCCGGTGAAGTTCGGGTCCAGCGGCGAGGGCCAGTTGTCGACGACGTGCCGGTACCGGCCGCCGGCGTTGGCCTGCCAGATCTCGACCAGGGTGTGCGGCACCGGCCGGCCGTCGCTGTCGAGCACCTGCCCGTGCACGATGATCCGCTGCCCCTGCGGCTCCCCCTCGTGCTGGCGGGTCAGGTCCGCGTCGGCGGCGGTCACCCGGCCCTCGCCCAGCAGCGGCCCGGTGATCTCGGTGAGCCGGTGCGGCAGGTCGACGGGAGCGTGCAGCGGCGCCCGGAGCCCGGTGCTGCGGTAGTCCGCGAAGCCGACGGGCGTGCGGTGTGCGTCGTCCTCACGCAGGTAGCGCGGCAGGTGCAGCCGGCTCCCGGATGTGGTCCCGGTCATGCCCGGACGGTACGGCCGACCGATAGGCTGCCCAAGCCCTGACTTCCACTGGCCGGGAGGAGCGCGCATGGCCGGCCGCAGCTCGGTGCCCGGGCGGTCGGTGACCTCGCGCGCGCTGGCCATCCTCGACGCCTTCGACAGCGGGGCACCCCGGCTGTCGTTGTCGGAGATCGCCGAGCGCTCCGGCACCCCGCTCACCACCGCGCACCGGCTGCTCGGCGAGCTCGCCGACTGGGGGGCGCTGATCCGGCGCACCGACGGGCGTTACGAGATCGGCCGCAAGCTCTGGGACCTCGGCCTCCTGGCCCCGGTGCAGTCGGAGCTGCGGCAGGTCGCCGCGCCGTTCCTGCAGGACCTGCACACCACGATCCGCGACACCGTGCACCTGGCGGTCCGCGAGGGACTGCACGCCCTCTACGTCGAGCGGATCTCCGGCCGCGAGTCGGTGCCGATCGTCAGCCAGGTGGGCAGCCGGCTCCCGCTGCACGCCACCGGGGTCGGCAAGGTGCTGCTGGCGGCGGCCCCGGACGACGTCGTGGAGCAGGCGCTGCGTTCGCTCACCCGGCAGACCCGGCACACGGTGGTCGATCCCGGCCGCATGCGGCGCGAACTGGTCGAGGTGCGCCGCCGCCGCTACGCCCGCACGTCGGAGGAGATGTCACCGGGAACCGCCTCCCTCGCCGTCCCCGTGCCGCTGGAGCGCCCGGGCGGTCCGGCCGTCGCGGCGGCGCTCGGCATCGTCGCCCCGCCGCACCGGCGCGACCTCGCCCGCCTCGTGCCGGTCCTCGAGGTCGCCGCCCGGGGCATCGGCCGCGAGCTCGCCCGCACCCGCGATTTCCGCTGACCGGGAGGAAGCGGTTCCCCGGGCGGCATAGCGGCGGTCACACTCCCCCCGTGCGCACCCAGGTAGGCATCATCGGGGCCGGACCGGCCGGCCTGCTCCTGTCCCGGCTGCTGACCCTCCAGGGTGTCGACAACGTCGTCCTGGAGAACCGGTCGCGGGAGTACGTGGAGGCGCGGATCCGGGCCGGCATCCTCGAGCAGCACACCGTCGACACGCTCACCGACGCCGGGATCGGCGACCGGCTGCACCGTCAGGGCATGGAGCACCACGGGATCCACCTGCAGTACCCGGGGACCCGCCACACGCTGGACTTCCCCGCGCTGTGCGGGCGCACCGTGTGGGTGTACGGGCAGACCGAGGTGACGAAGGACCTCATCAAGGCGCAGCTCGCCGGCGGCCCGCCGCTGCTGTTCGAGGTCTCCGACGTCGTCCCCGAGGACGTCGACACCGACTCCCCGCGCATCCGGTTCACCGATGCCGAGGGCAGGCGTCAGGTGCTCGAGTGCGACGTCGTCGCCGGTACCGACGGCTTCCACGGCGTCTCCCGGCCCGTCGTGCAGCAGGCCGCCGGCGGGCGGGTCTGGGAACGGACCTATCCCTACGCCTGGCTCGGCATCCTGGCCGACGCCACGCCCTCCACGGACGAGCTGATCTACGCCTGGCATCCCGAGGGCTTCGCCCTGTACTCGATGCGCTCCCCCACGGTGTCCCGCCTCTACCTGCAGGTCGACCCGTCGGATCGGATCGAGCACTGGTCCGACGACCGGATCTGGGACAACCTCGCCACCCGCCTGGCCCTGGACGGGTGGGACGTCTCGACCGGGCCCGTCACCGAGAAGTCGATCCTCCCGATGCGCTCGTTCGTCAGCGCGCCGATGCGCCGCGGCCGGCTGTTCCTGGCCGGCGACGCCGCCCACATCGTGCCGCCGACCGGCGCGAAGGGGCTCAACCTCGCCATCGCCGACGTGACCCTGCTGGCCACCGCGCTCGTGCGGCTGCTCCAGGAGAAGCAGACCGACCTGGTCGACAGCTACTCCGACCGTGCGCTGGCCCGCGTGTGGCGGTGCACCCACTTCTCCTGGTGGATGACTTCGATGCTGCACCGCGCCGGTGACGACTTCGACGCGCAGCTGCAGCTCTCCCAGTTGCGGCGGGTCTGCTCCTCCGAACCCGCCGCCCGGGAACTCGCCGAGAACTACACCGGCCTCCCCCTCGACCGCTGATCGCGGGTTCAGGCCAGGGATTCGAGCGTGGCGCGGACGCCGCGGGTGCGCAGTGCCGCCAGGGTCTCGAGGTAGGCAGAGACGAACCGCTCGTCGTCCACGAGGTCGCCGAAGATCTCCCGGTCGGCGACGAAGGCCAGCGGGTCGCCCGACCGGGCCCGAGCCGTCAGCGTCTCGGCACGGGAGTCGATCAGCTCGATCGGCCGGCCGTCGTCGTCCACTCCTTCGGCCGACCGCGCCCACGCCGCGAGGACCGCCACCGACCGGCGGATCTCCCGGCCCGCCGCCAGGTTGGCCCGCAGCACCGGCAGCAGGAACTGCGGGATGCGGTCCGAGGCGTCGGCGCGGATGCGGTCGAGGGTGTCGGCGATCGCCGGGCTGGCGAAGCGGCCCACCGTGTCGGCCTTGTACCGCTCGAGGTCGATGCCCGGCACGGGGGCGAGCGTGGGACCGCCCTCCTGGTCCAGGTAGCCCTCCAGCAGACGGCGGAACAGCGGGTCACCGCACGCCTCGTGGACGTACGTCAGCCCGGCGAGCCGGCCCGGCTGGGCCAGCACCTGGTGGCCGGCGTTGACCAGCCGCAGCTTCATCAGCTCGTACGGGACGACGTCCTCGACCAGCTGCACCCCCGCCTCCTCCAGCGGCGGCCGCCCGCAGGAGAAGGAGTCCTCCAGCACCCATTGCGTCCACGGCTCGCAGACCACCGGCCAGCGGTCCTCCACCCCGAACCGCGCCGCCAGCTCGACGCGGTCGGCGTCGGTCGTGGCGGGGGTGATCCGGTCGACCATGGAGTTGGGAAAGGGCACCGCGGCCCTGACCCATGCCCCCAGCTCCGGGTTCCGCAGTGCCGCGAAGGCCGCGTAGCTGTTCCGGGCCAGGTCGCCGTTGCCGGGGATGTTGTCGCACGACACGACCGTGAACGGCGGGACGCCGCGGTCCCGGCGCCGGACCAGCGCCTCGACGACCAGACCGAACGACGTCCGGAGCGCCGCACCGGGCTGGAGGTCGTTGACGACGCCGGGGTTGCTGCCGTCGAACTCCCCCGTGACCGCCGAGGCGTTGTAGCCGCCCTCGGTCACCGTCAGCGAGACGACGCGGGTCGCCGGGTCGGCCATCTTCTCGACCACCGCCTCCGGGTCGTCCGGGGCGAAGAGGTACTCGACGATCGAGCCGACGACGCGGGCGTCCAGGGAACCGTCGGGATGCCTGACCAGCAGGGTGAACAGGCGGTCCTGAGCGGCCATCACCTCGGCCATGAGCCGGTCCGCCGGCAGCACGCCGACCCCGCAGATGCCCCACTCCGACGCCCGGCCCGCCTCCATGAGGCGGTCGAGGTACATGGCCTGGTGCGAGCGGTGGAAGCCACCGACGCCCAGGTGCACGATGCCGGTGCGCACCGCGCTCCGGTCGTAGGACGGCGTCGCGACCCGCGGGTCGAGGGACTGCAGGGTGGCGGCGGTGAGGGGCGTCACGCGGGACACCATGCCCGTTGCGCGGCGGCCGGAACGGCGGACGCGCGAAAAGCCGCCACGCCGAGCCCACGGCCCGGAGTTACCGGCGGGTACCGCGTATGGGATCGTCCGACGTACACGTCGAGACGCCGACCACACCAGGACCCGACACACCGGGACGTGGCGCCGTCAGGAATGAGGACCGATGCGGTTGCAGCTGTCCCCGGAGCTCGAGGCCTTCCGGGAGGAGATGCGGACCTTCTTCACCACCCAGGTGCCGCAGGAGATCCGCGACACCGTCGCGGCCCACCGGCACGTGACCAAGGAGCAGTACATCGCCACCCAGCGGGTGCTCAACGCCGCCGGTCTCGCGGTGCCGCACTGGCCAGTCGAGTGGGGCGGCCGGGACTGGACGCCCCTGCAGCGCCACATCTGGCGCGAGGAGATGCAGCTGGCGAGCGTGCCGGAGCCCCTCGCCTTCAACACCAGCATGATCGGCCCGGTCATCGCAACCTTCGGCAACCAGGAGCAGAAGGAGCGGTTCCTGCCGGCGACGGCGAACCTCGACATCTGGTGGTGCCAGGGCTTCTCCGAGCCCGACGCCGGCTCCGACCTGGCCTCGCTGCGCACCACCGCGGTGCGCGACGGCGACGACTGGGTGGTCAACGGCCAGAAGACGTGGACGACGCTCGGTCAGCACGCCGACTGGATCTTCTGCCTGGTCCGCACCGACCCGACCGCCGAGAAGAAGCAGCGCGGCATCTCGCTGCTGGTCTTCCCGATGGACTCCCCCGGCGTCACCCTGCGGCCGATCGAGCTGCTCGACGGCAGCTTCGAGGTCAACGAGGTCTTCTTCGAGGACGTCCGCGTGCCGGCGGAGAACCTGATCGGCGAGGAGAACCGCGGGTGGGACTACGCCAAGTTCCTGCTCGGCAACGAGCGGGTGGGCATCGCGCGCATCGGCTCGACCAAGCGGATGCTGGCCCAGGCCAAGCAGCACGCCCGGGAGATCACCGTCGACGGCCGCCCGCTGCTCGACGACCCCCGCATGGCGGCGCGCATCGCCGAGATCGAGAACGACCTGGTCGCGCTCGAGCTCACCGCCCTGCGCGTGGTCGCCAACTCCGCCGACGGCAAGCCGCACCCCGCGTCCTCGGTGCTCAAGCTCCGCGGCTCGGAGCTGCAGCAGGCCGCCACCGAGCTGCTCGTCGACATCGCCGGCCCGCTCTCGGTGGCCTCGTTCGCCGAGAAGGGGTCCGACGTGCCCGAGTGGGCGCGCGTCGCGACGCCGCACTTCCTGAACTACCGCAAGGTCTCCATCTACGGGGGCTCCAACGAGGTGCAGCGCACCATCATCGCCGGCTCGATCCTGGGGTTGTGAGATAGCCGTGGACTTCAACTACGACAGCGAGCAGAACGACCTCCGGGAGGCGGTCGCCGGCCTGCTCGCGCGGGCCTACGGCGACAGCGAGCAGCGCCGCACGGTCGTCGCGATCGACCCGGGCTTCGACGAGAAGACCTGGTCGCGGCTGGCCGAGATGGGCCTGCTGGGCCTGCCGTTCGCCGAGGAGCACGGCGGCATGGGCGCCGGCCCGGTCGAGGTGGCCATCGTCGCCGAGGAGATCGGCCGGGTGCTGGCGCCCGAGCCTTACATCGAGGCCGTCGTCCTCGCCGGCGGGCTGGTCTCGGCGGTGGGCACCGACGCGCAGAAGGGCGAGCTGCTCGGCGGCCTCACCGAGGGCACGACGATCCCCACGTTCGCGCACGCCGAGCCCGGTACCCGCTGGACGCCGTCCGCCTCCGGTGTCACCGCGACGCAGAGCGGCGGCGGCTGGACGCTCACCGGCGTGAAGGAGCCGGTGCCGCACGGCGCCCGCGCCGACGTGCTGATCGTCTCCGCCGTGCTGGCCGACGGCGGCACCGGCCTGTTCGTCGTCCGCGGGGACGCCACCGGGCTCGCCCGCACCGGGTACCGCAACCACGATGGGACCCGGTCGGCGAACGTCCGGTTCGAGGACACCCCGGCCGAGCCGCTCGGGAACGGCGGCGACCAGACCGCGGCGATCGAGCGGGCGCTGGCCGAGGCCCGCATCGCCTACAGCCACGAGGCGGTCGGCGCCATGGACACCGCCCTGCGCACCACGGCCGAGTACCTGCGCACGCGCAAGCAGTTCGGCGTCACCCTCAACAAGTTCCAGGCGCTCACCTTCCGCGCGGCCGACATGTACGTCTCCCTGGAGCTGGCCCGCAGCACCGCGCTGTGGGCGTCGATGGTCCAGGGCGGCACCGGCGACGTCGTCGCCGCTGCCGACCGCGCCCGGCTGCAGACCAGCCGCGCCGGCCGGCACATCGGCAAGGAGGCCATCCAGCTGCACGGCGGCATCGGCGTGACGGCGGAGTACAAGGTCGGCCACTACACCAGCCGGCTCACCGCCATCGACCACCTGCTGGGCGACGGTGACTTCGCCGCCGACCGGCTGGCCCGGGACGTGGCGAGCTACCAGACGGTCGACCCGCTGGGCGCCCCGTACGCCTGAACGCACCGCACCGGAAACCCCCGTTCCGCTTTCCGTACCGGAAGCTGAACGGGGGTTTCCCGCTTTCCGTACCGGAAGCTGAACGGGGGTTTCCCGCTTTCTGTACCGAAAGCCTGAACGGGGGGCCCCGCTTTCTGTACCGAAAGCTGGGTGGGGGGAGCGAGTGCGAAGGAACAGCTCCGCCGTCGCCCGGCCGATGCCGCGCGCCGTGCCGCTGATGAAGATGGAGCTGCGCCCATGAGGGGGGACCGCGCGTAACACCTACCGCGCCGTCAGAAGGTCCATTCCCCGGGGTTCTCCTCCGGGTCGTCGGACTCGGGTGCCTCGCCCAGCATCGCGCGGCGGAGCTCGGCGGCGTCGGCCCGCACCTGGTCGAGGACCGGGACCAGGTCGTCCTCGCGGAGCCGGCCGCCGGTGAGGCGCACGATCGGCACCTCCTCGTAGTCCTCGGTGGTCAGGCGCGCGGCCACCTCGAAGGCGGCGCGCAGCAGGGCGCCGTCCATGGATTGGAGGTCGTCGATCTCCTTCAGCGGGTGGGTCAGCGCGGCCGGGAAGCCCCACTGCTCCAGCGCCACCGACGTCAGCCGGAGGCTGTTGATGCCGTAGCGGCGGCTCTCCGCCGCCCGCCGGCCGCGGTAGGCGGGCTCCGCGGCGATGATGGCCTCGTAGCCGTCCGGGTCGTTGTGGTGCAGCAGCGCGGCACCCAGCTGGGCCAGCAGCCCCAGGCACAGCGCGTCCTGGGGCCGCTCGCCGAAGCGGGGCGCCAGCGTCGAGGCCCCCAGCGCGAGGCTGGTGGTGACGTCCCAGAAGTCCTCCGGCAGCCGCGACTCGTCGTCGAGGTTGGTCAGCGCGACGGTCGCCATGGTGCGCACCGTGGTGAAGCCGACGACGGTGACGGCGAACTGCAGCGAGGTCACCCGGCCGCGCATGCCGAAGTAGGCGGAGTTGGCCAGCTTCATCACCCGGCTGGCCAGGGCGACGTCGGAGGCGAGGATCCGCGACAGCGCCCTCGCGTCCGTGTCGTCGGAGTTGGCCACCGACACGATCTGGGCCGCGACCGGGCGCTGGGCCGCCATCGAGTCGATGCTGGCCAGCACCTTCTCGATGTCGAACACCTGCACCGGCGTGGCCTGCAGGTCGGCGCCGGGGAAAGGCGTGACGGTCATCGGTCGTCCTTCGAGTGGGCGGCGAACCACGCCGCGGTGTGCCCGCCGGTCATGGGCTGGGCGAGGCTGTAGCCCTGCAGGTAGGTGGCACCGAGGCGGGCGAGCTCCTCGGCCTGCTCGACGGTCTCCACGCCCTCCGCGACGGTGCAGAGGTTGAGGTTGCGGGCCAGGGCGATGACCGCCGACGCGATCTCGGCGTGCCCGTCGGCCAGCTCCGCCACGAACGAGCGGTCGACCTTGAGGCAGTCGACCGGCAGGTGCCGGAGGTAGGCCAGCGAGGAGTAGCCGGTGCCGAAGTCGTCGATGGCCAGCTCGACGCCGAGGTCGCGCAGCTGCTGGAGCACCTCCCGCGCGGACGCGGGGTCCTTCATGAGGGCGGACTCGGTGATCTCCACCGAGATGCGGCCGGGATCCAGCTCGTGACGCTCGAGGGCGGCGGCCACCTGCGCGGCGAGGTTGTCGTCCAGCTGCAGGGCCGAGACGTTGACGTTCGCCCGCGCCGGCGCCGACGCGCCGAGCAGGTGGTCCCAGTCGGCGATCTGCCGGCAGGTCTCGTCCAGCACGAGCAGTCCCAGCCCGGTGATCAGGCCGCTCTCCTCCGCCAGCGGGACGAAGGTGGCCGGCGATATCGCGCCCCTGTCCCGGTGCTCCCACCGGGCCAGCGACTCCACGGCCACGGGCGATCCGTCCCGGGTGTCGAAGATCGGCTGGTAGTAGAGGCTGATCTCCCGCCGCTCGATGGCGTCGCGGAGCTCGGCCACCAGCCGCAGCTTGTCACGGGCCTCGGCGCGGCCCTGCTGGTCGAGGACGCTGACCCGCCCCTTGCCGCCGGCCTTCGCCTGGTACATGGCGATGTCGCAGTCGCGGATCAACTCCTCCGCCGCGACGTGCTCGGCGGTCTGCACGGTGACGCCCACGCTGGCGTAGGGGCGGATGTCCACCCCGCCCAGCCGCATCGGCTGCGCCAGCGCCTCGGAGACCCGGCCGGCCAGGGCGACGGCGGCCGTCTCGTCCACGCTCTCGCAGACGACGACGAACTCGTCGCCGCCGAAGCGGGCCACCAGGTCCGCCGGGCGCACCGTCGCCCGGAGCCGGTCGGCGACCTCGACCAGGAGCTCGTCGCCGGCGGTGTGGCCCAGGGAGTCGTTGACGACCTTGAAGTTGTCCAGGTCCAGGAACAGGCACGCCAGACCGCCGGTCCCGACCACGAACCGCTCCGCGACGTACTGGGCCAGCAGCGTGCGGTTGGGCAGGCCGGTCAGCGGATCGTGGTTGGCCTGGTGCGCGAGCTTGGCCTCGAAGGCCAGCCGGTCGGTGATGTCCTCGATCGTGCCGACGAAGCCCGCGCCGGTGCCGGGGGTGAACAGGTGGGCGAAGCGGATGACCGTCGTCCGGATGGTGCCGTCGTCGCGGACCAGACGGGCCTGGGTCTCCACCTCATCGCCGTCGAGGGCGGCGACCACCTGCTCGATGACGCGGTCGAGGTCCTCCTCGTGGATGGTCTCGATCCAGCCGGTGCCCAGCAGCTGCTCGGCCCGAAGCCCGACGAGGCTGCAGAACGCGTCGTTGACGTGCGCCAGCCGCATGCCTTGCTCGGAGAGCAGCGTCGGGATCGGTGAGCGCTCGGTCAGCGTCGAGAACCGCCGTTCGTGCGCGTCGGCGGTGGCCCGGAGGGCGCGTTCCTGCTCGTTCGCCGTGGAGATGACGCGCATCGTCCACATGCGGCCCCCCGGGGAGGGCGTGGTGACGACGACGGCCTGCACGACGGCACCGCTGGCGGTGCGGACGGGCAGGGTCATGCGGGCGGTGCGCTCGCGCCGCAGCAGCAGCTTGAGCTCGCCGCCCCCGAGGGTGGGGAAGAGCTGCCGCACCGGCGTGGCGCGCAGGTCCTCCAGGCCGTACCCGAGCAGCTGCACGGCGCCCTCGTTGCACCAGGTCAGGTGCTCGGTGCCGTTGACCGTCTCGGCGACGAGGATGGCGAGACTGTCGCTCACGGTCGCGCTGTAGAAGACCGTGGAGACGATCTCCGGCTGCACCATGTCGTGCTCGGACGCACTGATCGAGACGGACACGGTCCTCCCCTCCGCTCTCCGCTGACGGCGCCGGTCGGCATCGCCGGCAGGACCCGCGGGTGTGCCCGGCCGCGGTCGGGACGACCGAGCCGGGGCAGCACCGCAGTCCCGCTGAGCACTGGATCGGCCGGTCCACCCCCCTCCCTTCACCCGAACGTGCCCGGGTCCCCCGTTGGGGGGAGGGCCGCCGAGCAGTGCCCATCCACCGGGAAGGGCGGCCGGGGACGGCCGACCGTGCCGGTCGGCGGGCGAGGCGCCGCGCCATGAGGGGGACCGTGCGCGTGCGGGAACAGCCGGTGCGCCGCGAGCCGCTGCCCACTCAGCCGGGTCGGGTACTCACGCTCCGGCTTTCCGTTCCGTGGGGAACCGCGCGTCGAGCCAGGCCAGCATCGCGTCCAGCGGCTGCCGCCAGCGGGCGTCGAGCATGAGGTCGTGGCCCATCCCCGGGAACTCGACGACCTCCGCCCCGTACCGCCGGGCGGTGGCCCGCACCCCACGGATGGGCACCAGCCGGTCGTCGGGGGTGGCGAGCACCAGGACCGGCGGTGCGCCCAGCGGGGGCCCGGCCGGACGGTGCAGGAGCAGCTGGTACTGCGCCAGGGCGGACTCCGCTCCGCAGCGGTCGGAGAGGGTCTGCGCCTCCGCGGCGCCGAGCTCGTGGAAGAGGTACTCCGGCCGCAGCGGCAGGGAGCCACCGCCCACGATCCTCAGGGCGTCCAGCGGGTGCCGGCGGGCGATGGCGGCCAGCGACGCCACCGCCGGGTGGGCCGGCACCGGGGCGAGAAGGACGGCGGCCCGGGCGGCGTACCGGGCCAAGGCCCTCTGGACGACCAGCCCGCCCATCGAATGACCCACCAGGACCGGCGGGCGGGGCAGCGCCGTCGCCGTCGCGACGACGTCGGCGGCGTAGTGCCCCAGCAGCGCGGTCCGCAGCCGCCCGGGGCTCTCCCCGTGCCCCCGCAGCGAGACGGCGTAGGCCGGCCACCCGGCCTCGGCGGCCGCGTCGAGCCACCGCTCCCAGCACCAGGCGCCGTGGCCCAGGCCGGGCACGAAGAGCAGCGGCGGGCGGCCCGAGTCCTCCGCCGGCTGGCGCTCGAGCAGCTCCCGGGCGCGCCCGTGACCCGCCGTGTCCCTCATCACACCGCCGGACCCTAGCGACGGCCCCCCTCGCTGACCGGCATGATCCCCCGGGATCATCACGACCGGCACCACACGCACCGAGCACGATCGCACCCAGCACCCAGCACCCAGCACGACCGCACCGCTACGACAGCCACCGTGGGCAGGCGACGAGGCCTCCCCGACGAATGGAGCGCCACGTTGCGAATCGGAGTTCCGCGGGAGACCCGCCCCCGCGAGACACGGGTGGCCGCGACCCCCGCGACCGTCGGCAAGCTGATCGCCCTGGGATACGACGTGGTGGTGGAGAGCGGTGCGGGCGTGGCGGCCAGCTTCCCCGACGACGCCTACGCCGCGGCCGGCGCGAGCGTCGGGACGGCGGAGGACGCCTGGCAGGCCGACGTCGTCCTGCGGGTGAACGCACCCGCCGTCGACGAGATACCCCGGCTGCGGCACGGCGCGACGCTGATCAGCCTGCTGAGCCCGGGCCTGAACCCCGACCTGGTCGACGCCCTCGCGGCCCGGCCGATCACCGTGCTGGCCATGGACGCCGTCCCGCGCATCTCCCGCGCGCAGTCGATGGACGTGCTCAGCTCGATGGCCAACATCGCCGGCTACCGCGCGGTCGTCGAGGCCGCGCACACCTTCGGCCGGTTCTTCACCGGGCAGGTGACCGCGGCGGGCAAGGTGCCGCCGGCCAAGGTGCTGGTCGTGGGCGCGGGCGTGGCCGGGCTGGCCGCCATCGGCGCGGCCAGCAGCCTGGGGGCGATCGTGCGGGCCACCGACGTCCGCCCCGAGGTCGCCGAGCAGGTGCGCTCGCTCGGCGGCGAGTACGTGGCCGTGCCCGACGCCGAGCAGCAGGTGAGCGCCGACGGCTACGCCCGGGAGATGTCCGAGGACTTCAACCGCCGGGCCGCTCAGATGTACGCCGAGCAGGCCAAGGACGTCGACATCATCATCACCACCGCGCTGATCCCGGGGCGGCCGGCGCCGCGGCTGATCACCGAGGAGATGGTCGCCTCGATGAAGTCGGGCAGCGTGATCGTCGACATGGCCGCCGCGCAGGGCGGCAACGTGGCCGGCTCGGTCCCCGACGAGATCGTGGTCACCGCCAACGGCGTCTCGATCATCGGCTACACCGACCTGCCGGCCCGGCTGCCCGCGCAGGCCTCGCAGCTGTACGGGCAGAACCTGGTCAGCCTGCTCACCCTCCTGACACCGGGCAAGGACGGCCAGCTGGTGCTGGACTTCGACGACGTGGTGCAGCGCGCGATGACGGTCGTGCGGGCGGGTGAGAAGACCTGGCCCCCGCCGCCGGTGCAGGTGTCGGCCGCGCCGGTACCGGCGGCCGCGCCTCCGGCGGCGGTCGAGCCCGCTCCCCCACCCCGGCCACCGGGGCCCGGACGGCGGTTCGCGCTCGTCGGTGTGGGGGCGGCGCTGCTCTTCCTGGTGACCGCCTTCGCGCCGAACGAGCTGATCCAGCACGTCACGGTGTTCGCCCTGGCCGTCGTCGTCGGCTTCTACGTGATCGGGCACGTGCACCACGCCCTGCACACGCCGCTGATGTCGGTGACGAACGCGATCTCCGGGATCATCGTCGTCGGCGCGCTGCTGCAGATTGGCCACGACGACCCGCTGGTGACCGCGCTGGCCTTCATCGCGATCCTCGTCGCCAGCATCAACGTCTTCGGCGGCTTCGCCGTCACCCGGCGGATGCTCGGCATGTTCACCCGCGGGCCCGCCCGATGAGCGCCGCCGCCGCCGCGTCCGCGGCCTACATCGTCGCCGGGCTGCTGTTCATCCTGAGCCTGGCCGGGCTGTCCAGGCACGAGAGCGCCAAGGCCGGCAACGCCTACGGCATCGCGGGCATGGCGCTCGCGCTGGCCGCCACCATCGGGCTGGCCACCCGGAGCAGCTCGGCCCTGGGCCTCACCCTGCTGGTCGTCGCCATGGCCGTGGGTGCCGCGATCGGCCTGTGGCGGGCCGCCCGGGTCGAGATGACCGGCATGCCCGAGCTGATCGCGATCCTGCACAGCTTCGTCGGTCTCGCCGCCGTGCTCGTGGGCTGGAACGGTTACCTCTCGGTCGAGGCCGATCCCGGGCAGCAGACGGAGGTGGCCGGGAACCTGCTCGGCATCCACTCGGCCGAGGTGGTGATCGGCGTCTTCATCGGCGCGGTCACCTTCACCGGGTCGATCGTGGCGTTCCTGAAGCTGTCCGGGCGCATCAAGAGCAACCCGCTGATGCTGCCGGCGCACAACGCCCTGAACCTGGGTGCGCTGGTGGCCTTCGCCGTCCTCACCGTCGTGTTCGTCGTCGAGCCGAACCTGCTCGTGCTCTCCGCCGTCACCGTGCTGGCGCTGGCCCTGGGCTGGCACCTCGTGGCCTCGATCGGCGGCGGCGACATGCCCGTGGTCGTCTCGATGCTCAACAGCTACTCCGGCTGGGCCGCCGCGGCCTCGGGGTTCCTGCTCGGGAACGACCTGCTGATCATCACCGGCGCGCTGGTGGGCTCCTCGGGTGCCTACCTCTCCTACATCATGTGCCGGGCCATGAACCGGTCGTTCCTGTCGGTGATCGCCGGTGGGTTCGGCAACGAGGGCAGCGTGGCCGTCGACCGCGACTACGGGGAGCACACCGAGATCACGGCCGAGGAGACGGCCGAGCTGCTGCGGGACGCGCGGAGCGTCGTCATCACTCCCGGCTACGGCATGGCGGTGGCCCAGGCGCAGGGCGCCGTGGCGGAACTGACCCGCCACCTGCGCGACAAGGGGATCGACGCCCGGTTCGGGATCCACCCCGTCGCCGGCCGGCTGCCCGGGCACATGAACGTGCTGCTGGCCGAGGCGAAGGTGCCCTACGACATCGTCCTGGAGATGGACGAGATCAACGACGACCTCGCCGACACCGACGTCGTGCTGGTCATCGGGGCCAACGACACCGTGAACCCGGCCGCGACCGACGACCCCGGCAGCCCGATCGCCGGCATGCCGGTGCTGCGCGTCTGGGAGGCCGGGACCGTCGTCGTGTTCAAGCGCTCGATGAACACCGGCTACGCGGGGGTGCAGAACCCGCTGTTCTTCCGCGACAACAGTCGGATGCTCTTCGGGGACGCACGAGAGCGGGTGGAGGACATCCTGCGGGCGCTGTGACCCCCGTCCGAGGCCTGTCCTATGTCGACCCGAGGGCATACCGTGAGTGGGTGCGTTCCCATGGACTCCTCCGTCACGTTCCCGGGGCCGAGGCGTCCGACCACCTCTGCTGGGTCTACGACGACGATGACGCCGGCTTCGACGCGGCGGTCCGGCAGTTCCTCGCCGGTGGGCTGGCCCGCGGAGAACGGCTCCTCTGCGTTGGCGAGCGGATCATCGAGAGCCTCGCCGGGAACGCCGCGCCCCTGGGGAACACCGAGGAGCTGAGGGCCGGCGGTGTGCTGGGCACGATGACCCTCGGGGAGGCCTACGCCGCCACCGGTAGTTTCACGCCCGAGGCCCAGCTGGCGTTCTACGACGCGGCCACCCGACGCGCGCTCGATGACGGGTACCGCGGGCTGCGGGTCGTCGCCGACGTGGGCGGGCTGGCGGCCGACGCGTCCACGCGGGCGGGCCTCATCCGCTGGGAGCACGTGGCCGACGAGTACATGGCCCACGGGCCGGGGATGTCGGCGATGTGCACGTACCGCCGGGACCTCCCCGAGGCCGCGCTGGCAGAGGCGACGTCGGTGCATCCCCTCGTGCACGCGCCAGACGTCGCGTCGCCGTTCCAGGTGTTCTTCGAGGACGGCCACGTGGCCGTGGCCGGCAGCGTGGACACCTTCAGCGCCGACCGGCTGGCCCGGGTGCTGACCGCCTCGCCGGTCGGCGCGCACGGCGCCGTGCTCGATCTCCGGCTGCTCGAGTTCGTCGACGTGGCCGCGTCGCGGGTCATCGCCCGCTGGGCGCAGGCCCTGGCCGACCGCCCGGTGCCGCTGACGTTGGAGGTCCGTGGCGCCTCGCCGCTGGTACGCCGGATGTGGCGGGTGCTGGCGCTCGATGAGCTCGCGCCGGTCACCTTCGCCGGCGCAGCGGCATGACCAGCACCCTGGAGCCCGTCGCCGGCTTCGAGCACGAAGCGCTCCTCTACCGCGGCGACGACGGGTTCCTCGCCGGGCTGCTGCCCTTCGTGCGAGAGGGGCTGGAGCGAGACGAGGCCGTGGTGGTCGCCGAGCCACGCCTCCGCTTGGAGCAGCTCCGCGACGCCCTCGGCGACGACGCGTCGTCGGTGGAGTTCCTCGACATGGCGGAGATCGGCGGCAATCCGGCCCGGATCATCGGTGTCTGGGCGCGCACCCTGCAGGAGCACACCGACGCGGGACGGCGGTTGCGCGGTGTCGGTGAGCCGGCGTTCGTGGGCCGGCGGGAGGCCGAGCTCGTGGAGTGCCGGCTGCACGAGCTGCTGCTCAACCACGCCTTCGACGGCGGGCCGGCCTGGCGGCTGCTGTGCCCGTACGACGAGCAGCACCTTCCCCGCGCCGTCAGCCGGGGCGCCCTGCACACCCATCCGGTGACCGCGACTGCGGCCGGACGCCGGGTGAGCGCCGACTATCTCGCCGATGGCGCGCTGGACGCCTTCGCCGCCCCGCTGCCGCCGCCCACCGACGCGGTCCTGCGTGGGATCTACGGCCCGGCCGACGTCCCCGCGACCCGCCACACGGTCGCCCAGTACGCGCGCACGGTGGGCCTGCCGGAGGACAAGGTCGAGGTCCTGGAGCTCGCGGCCTCGGAGCTGGCCACCAACAGCATCCGGCACGGCGGGGGCACCGGCACCGTGGCCATGTGGGTGGAACCCGGCGCCGCCGTCGTGGAGTTCAGCGACTCCGGGCAGCTCACCGATCCCCTGACCGGCCGGCTGATGCCGAGCCTGGAGCAGGAGGGGGGACGCGGTCTCTATCTCGTCAACCAGCTGTGCGACCTCGTGCAGCTGCGGTCATCCGACCTCGGGACGACCGTCCGCATCCTGACCTGGATGTGAGCCGGACCGGGGCAGTGCCGCCGAGCGCCGCCGACGGCCACGCGGGCGGGGGTCCGGGCCCGGCGCGCACCGGCCCTGGCCGGGGTGCGGCTATGCCCTGGGGCAGTACGCGTCAGACAGCCGGCGCGCCGACGGGACGCCTGTCCCGCCTCTGCAGCGCGACGCTCGAAACCGACGGGGTTCCGTCTTCTTGCCGCCGGCTCTCTGATCCGGTGTGGAACCACACGGAGCGCAACGCGTGATCCCCTCCGACGACGACGTCGCCGTCCAGCCGGCCTTCGACGAGCTCGGCCGGCTCTCCTTCGCCGAGCACTCCCTGGAGTCGTTCCTGCAGCGGGTCACCGCCCTGGCCGCCGGCGTGCTGCCCGGTGAACCGGTGACTTCGCTGACCATCCTCGGGGGCAAGCGCCCCGCGACCGTCGCGGCGAGCGGCGACCTCGCCCAGCGGCTGGACGCGCTGCAGTACCGGCGCGGCGCCGGACCCTGTCTGACGGCGGCGTCCACCGGGCGGACGGCGGAGATCGTCGACACCCGGTCGCCCTCGGAGTGGCCGGAGTTCGCGGCCGAGGCGGCCGCCGCCGGCTGCGGGAGCGTGCTGTCGTTCCCGCTGCCGGTCCGGGAGAGCGTCGCGGGCGCACTGACCGTGTACGCCCGCCAGTTCACCGTGGCCGATCGGCGCACCCGCGAGCTGATCTCCCGGTTCGCCGACTACGCCGTCGTCCCGATCTCGAACATGTACCTGTACGAGAGCGCGCTGGAGCGGGCCGAGCACCTGGCGGCGGCCCTGGACTCCCGGGCGGTCATCGACCAGGCCAAGGGCGTCCTGATGGAGCGGTTCAAGCTCACCCCCGACCAGGCGTTCCAGGCGCTGACCCGGGTGTCGATGGAGACCAACACCAAGGTGCGCGACATCGCCGAGCGGTTCGTCCGCACCGGGGAGCTGTCCGGGTTCTGAGCCGCGCCCGAACTCCGACGCGTGCGGCGCGGCCCGCGCGGGCACAGTGGTGCCACGGTCCCCGGGACCGCCGGCAGTTCCGAGGGCCCAGGTTCAGCGGTCGAGACACCGGCCGCTGAGCCGCTCGGAGCATCGGGATCCGTGCGGTTGCGAAGATCCTCGTCGTCACCGACGGTTGCGGACGTGGATCCCTTCCGCGGCCTGGGGATGCCCCGCATCCCCGGGCTCAATGAGCTGCTCAGCCTCCTGCAGACCCAGACCGAGGCGCTGGCCCAGCTCCCGCGCACCCTCAGCGAGCTCAACGGGACCGTCCGGGAGCTGACCGAGGCCACGACGATGGCGCACGCCACGATCGCGTCGGCCCAGCGCATCGCCGAGCGGCTCGAGGACCTCGTCGAGGAACTCGAGGAGCCGGTGCGCGCCCTGAAGCCCGGGATCGAGCGGGTGGGACGCGTGCTCGACGACCCCGTGGTCGACACGGTCCCCGACACGCTGCGCCGGATCCAGGAGGACCTGATCCCGCTCATCCACGGGCTGCGGGTGGCGCAGGACCGGGTGGGCTCGGTGACCGGGCTGCTCCGCCGCAGGCACCGGGACGGCGGCGAGGACCCGGACGGGCTCTAGGCCTCCGGCGCCTTCCCGCCCTCGGGTGGAGCCGGGCGGACGAAGTCGCCGACGGCCTCCTCCAGGCGGGCCCATGTGGAGCTCCACTCGACCAGGGGGTCGAGGATCCGCTCGAAGACGGCCAGCTGCTGGTCGAAGGCGTCGAGCTGCGCCCGCATGGCGGCGATCGACTGCCGCTGGGCGCTGACCGTCTGCGCGACCGCGCGCAGCTGGGCGGCCGACATGGCACCGGGTGGGCTCGGCAGGGCGGGCAGGGGCAGCTTCGCCGGGACGGCGCCGGCGACGGACCGCGCGCGGTCGGTGAAGTTGCGCAGCTGGCTGACGAACTCGTCGATCGACCGCCCGACCAGGCCGCCGGTCGGTGTCTCGGGTCCCGGTTGCTCCTGCGCGCCACCCATGGCCCCGACCGTATTACCCAGCCCCGCGGACGGCGAGCGGCGCTCGGCCCGGTCGCGCGGTCGGTCGCTCGCGCGTCGTCCTGTCGTCCGCCGCGACGACGTGGTCGTCCCGGCCTTCGGCTGACGACGCTTCCCATGTCGGACACGCCGGTCATACCCGGTCGTACTTCGGGTGTGAAGACCGCCATCTCCCTGCCGGACGAGACGTTCGACCGCGCTTCGCGACGAGCGGCCGAATTGGGCATGAGCCGATCGGAGTTCTTCGCCAGAGCGGCCCAGCGATACCTCGAGGAACTCGACACCCAGTCCCTGACGCAGCAGATCGACGACGCGCTGGAGCGACTGCTAGAAGGCGATGACTCCGCCGGCGACGCGATCACCGTGGGACGGCGCCTGCTTGCCGACACCGACGACGAGTGGTGATCCAACGGGGCGGCATCCACTGGGCCGACCTCGAGGCGGCTGCCGGGAGCCGGCCGGCCCAGCGCCGCCCCGTGCTGGTCGTGCAGGCCGACGCCTACAACGCCAGCCGATTGGTCACCGTTCTGGCTGCGGCCATCACGTCGAACACCGCACTGGCGACCATGCCCGGGAACACCTTTCTCCCGTCGACGGTCACCGGACTCCCCCGCGACTCCGTGGTGGACGTGACCGCACTCGTCACCCTCGACAAGAGCGACCTCGATCATCAGGTCGGCCTGCTCCCGGCCGCGGCCCAGGTCCCGCGCGCCGCTCGATCAGTCCGCAGTCGGCGCCGTCATCCAGACGACGGCGAGCTCGTTGCGCTGACCGAACCGCTCCAGATGGCGGCCCAGGACGTCCTGGACGCGGGCGAGGGTCTCGGCGTCGGGCGCCTCGGCGACCAGGGTGAGGACGCCGTCGCCGACCTCGATGACGCCGGTGCCACCGGCGATGGCGGCCGTGGACGTCGCGCCGTCGGTGGTGAACTCGGTGCGTCGGCCGAGGTGAGGGACGAGCTGCTTGGCGTAGCGCTCCGGAGCGCCGGTGACGACGTCGGCGCGGCTGATCAGGGTGTCGCGCACGGAGCCCAGGCTACGGAGGCAACGTTCCGGCATCCTCACCGCGCGCCAGGATGCCGCCATGGATGTTCTGAGCAGCCGGGTCCTGCTCCGGCCGACCGATCCGGAGCGGTCGCGGGCGTTCTTCGGCGACGTACTCGGGCTGGCGGTGTACCGGGAGTTCGGCCCGCCGGAGCACGGCGGCGTCGTCTACTTCCTGGGCAACGGCCTGCTGGAGGTGTCAGGGCGGTCGGACGAGCCGCCGCGCGGGATGGCACTGTGGCTGCAGGTCCGTGACGTCGCCGCCGAGCACAGCCGGCTGCTGGAGGCCGGCGTGACGGTTGCCAGGCCGCCACGGCAGGAGTCGTGGGGCCTGGTCGAGATGTGGGTCGAGGACCCGGACGGCGTCCGGATCGTGCTGGTCGAGGTACCGGAGGACCACCCGCTGCGCCGCGACCAGCGCTAGGAGAATGTGTCTGGCAGCGGCGACGCCGCCCATGTCCGCTCACCCGTCACGTCTAGGAGATGCATGCCCGCGGCCGTCGGTCGGATCCGTCACGTCGCGGCGTCGTGCGCCCTTGCGGCCGTGGTGGCCGGCTGTTCGTCGGACGGCGCGGCCACTCCGCGGGCGGAGGCCCCGACCCGGACGACCGCGCCCAGCAGCGATCCCCTCGTCCCCCAGGAGCGGGTCGACGAGGTCGTCGCCGGCCTCGACCGGCGCGCCCAGGTCGCCCAGCTGTTCGTCGCCGGCGTCCCGCTCGACGACCTCGCAAGCGGGGACGCCCTCGCCCGTAGCGGGGTGGGGGGCCTGTTCCTCGCCGGGCGCTCCGACGCGCCGGCCACGGAGCTGGCCGCGACGGCCGGACGCTGGCAGGACCTCGCCCCAGGTCCCGGGCTCTGGATCGCCGCCGACCAGGAGGGCGGGAACGTCCAGACGCTCACGGGCCCGGGATTCGACCGCCTGCCCTCCGCTCTCGAGCAGGCCGCCCTGCCACCGGCGGAGCTCACCGCCCTCGCCGACGGCATGGCCTCCGCGCTGGCCGGTGCCGGCCTCAACCTCAACCTCGCGCCGGTCGCCGACGTCGTCCCGCCGGGGACCGAGGACGCCAACGAACCGATCGGGTACTTCGACCGCCACTACGGCAGCACCCCGGAGAGCGTCTCCGCAGCCGTGTCCACGGTCATGACGGCGCTGGCCCGGGCCGGCGTCACGCCGACGCTCAAGCACTTCCCCGGGCTGGGCCGGGTGCAGGACAACACCGACACCAGCGCCGACGTCACCGACTCGGCCACCACCGCCGGGGACGCCCAGGTGGCGCTCTTCGCCGACCTGGCCCGCTCCCCCGCGGAGCCGTTCGTCATGGTGTCGTCGGCGACCTATCCGCAGCTCGACCCGGCCGAGCAGGCTGCCCTCTCCCCCGTCGTCGTCACCGACCTGCTGCGGGAGCGGCTGGACTTCGACGGCGTCGTCATCTCCGACGACCTGGGCAACGCCCGCGCCGTCCGCGACGTCCCGCCGGGCGAACGCGCGGTGCGCTTCCTCGCCGCCGGAGGAACGCTGGTGCTGACCGTGGACCCGACACTCGTGCCGGGGATGATCGACGCCGTCCTGCAGCGGAGCGAGGCCGATCCGGTGTTCGCCGCGACCGTGGACGACGCGGTGCGCACCGCCCTGCTGGCCAAGGAGCGCGCCGGGCTGCTCGCGGACTGACTCAGCCGACGAGCTCGCGCAGCCGCTCGGCGTTGCGGACGGCGTGCCCGTGGCCGTCGTTGTTGAAGTACACGTACACGTCGCGCCCCGAGCCGCTCCACTCCCCCACCCGGTCCGCCCACCACCGCAGGTCGGTGTCGCCGTACGACCCGGCGTAGAGGTGGTCGGGATCGGGTCCGTGCATCCGGACGTAGACGAAAGGTGCCGTCGCTCGCAGCACGCACGGCAGCCGGGCGCCGCTCATCACGCAGTAGGCCGCGCCGTGCCGCTCCAGCAGCCCGAACACCGCCTCGTCGTGCCAGCTGGGGTGGCGGAACTCCACCGCGACCCGCATCCACGGCGGCAGGCAGGACAGGAAGTGGTCCAGCCGGGCGTCGTCGCGCTGGTGCGCCGGGTGCAGCTGCACCAGCAGCACCGCCCGCCGGTCGCCCAGCTCGTGCCACGCCGAGGTCAGGCGGGGGAGCCACGGTTCCGGCGCGTACAGGCGCTTGGCGTGGGTCAGGCCGCGCGGCGCCTTCACCGAGAGCTGGAAGCCCGGCGGCAGGCGCCGCCGCCAGCCCGTGAAGCTGACGTCGCGCGGCCAGCGGTAGAAGCTGGCGTTGAGCTCGACGGTGCCGAACCGGCGCACGTAGTGGGCCAGCCGGTCCCGCGCCGGGGTGCCCGGCGGATAGAGGACGCCGTCCCAGTGGTCGTAGCTCCAGCCCGACGTCCCGACGTGCACGCTCACGGGACGGCGCTACCCCGCTCCTGCGGTGTTCCTCCCGCATTCCCTGTCCTGCACGACACAGAAAGCGGGAGGAACACCCCGGAAGCGAGGACGGACGGCCGCCCTGCAGGGCCCACTGCGGCCTGCGAGGGGCCCGTCCAGAGGCTCACCGCGAGCATCCGAGCGGCAGGGTGACGTGCTGGAACGGCCCCGCTGCAGGGAACGGTCGCGAGCCTGCGAGCGGTGGGGGCAGCGGGGTCCTTCCTCAGTACCAGCCCTTGGACTGCGAGTGGCTCCACGCGGCGCACGGCGAGCCGTACCTGTCCTCGATGTAGATGAGGCCGGCGTCGATCTGCCGGTAGCCGTCCGAGGTCTTGGCGATGCCGGTACTGGCCCACGTCGAGTCGAGGAACTGCGGGATCCCGTACGCGGTGCTGGTCGGGTTCTGCGCGTTCGGGTTCCAGCCGCTCTCCTTGCCCCACAGGTTCTCGAGGCACGAGAACTCGCCGGCGCTGCCCACCTTGCTCATCGCGTACTCCTTGTAGGAGCCCTTGGGCGCGGTGGCGGCGGACGTGCCCTGCCCGGGACGAGCGGCGGCGGCCTCGGCCTCGGCGGCGCGAGCCGCCTCGATGCGGGCGGCCTCGGCGCGGGCGGCCTCCTCGGCGGCGACGCGGGCGGCCTCCTCGGCGGCGATGCGGTCCCGCTCGGCCTGGTCGGCGGCGGCCTGCGCCTCGGCGGCCGCGGCGCGCTCGGCGTCGCGCTCGCTCCGGCTGGCGGCCAGCTGCTCGAGCGGCGCGACGATCTCGTCGCCGGCGACCGGTGCCGGCTGGGCGGGGATGCCCAGCTGCGCGGCCACGCTCACCGACTCCATCGAGGCGGCGTCCGCGGCGGGCTCACCGGCGGTGAGGACGTTGACCATGAGCGCCCCGGCGGCCGCGACCCCGAGGTAGAGAGCCGGGCGGCGGCCGCCCAGGGGCGGGCGGGTGCCGGACGGGCGGAGGGCCCGGGCGGACGAGGACAGCGTGGTGCGGAGGTTCATGAGGGGCCTGTGCTCCGGATGACAGGGCGCGGCGGACCGGCCGGGCGCGCGAGGGCGCGGGCGGTCCACTGCGAGAGGGGCGAGGGGCAGCGCCGGCGGGCGGGGAGCCCGGCGGACGAGGGTCAGCGCAGGCGGGTCCCGCGCGGCGATCCGTACCGGCTGCTGCTGCGTGCAAGGTGTGCCCGAGGGCGCGCCATGCTGCGGCTCTCCGTTTCTTCCGTGGGCCGCCTACCGAGTTAGCTGACGGATTCGGGCGGGAAGCGGCCCTACCCGCCCCGAGCGGTGCTCGGAGCAGGATTCACCCCAGTACTGCGGTGGGTCCCCGGCTCGCCCGCACTCCAGGGGAGCGTCAGGGCGACTCGGCGGCGTCCGGCGCGGCCGCCCCGGATGGGGCGGTAACCGTCCGGCCGGACTGGCCCAACGTAACCGCCGTTATCGAGTCGTGACAATGCCGGATCGGCGTGACGCGTGTCGCCCTCCCGGTCAGGGCAGCCGCCAGACCGTCGTCCGGCGCACCTGGGGCCCCTCGGTGTCGGGCACGTCGTACGTCGCCACGGCGGCCAGCCGGTCGGTCGGCACGTAGGGCCGCCCCGGGTCGCCGAGGTACACCTCGGCGCCCCTCGCGCGGGCGGCCTCGAGCCAGGGCAGCACCCGCTCGCTCATCACGCGGTCGTAGCAGACGTCACCGGCAAGGACGACGTCGACCGCGGGCGATTCCTCCCCCAGCACGTCACCGAGGACGGCGACCGGCGGGAGGCCGTTCACCTCGGCGTTCACCGCGATGGCGGCGTGCCCGAACGGGTCGATCTCGCTGGCCACCACCTCCCGGGCCCCGGCGAGCGCCGCCGCGACGGCCACCAGTCCGCTGCCGGCGCCCAGGTCGAGCACCGACCGCCCGGCCACGGTCGCCGGGACGTCCAGGACGTAACGCGCGAGCGCCTGGCCACCGGGCCAGGCGGCGGCCCAGAACGGGGGCTCGGTCGGCGCGACCCCCCGCTCCTCCTCGATGGCCTCCCAGAGCGCCACGACGTCGGCGGCCACCTGCAGGGTCACCTCGGGCACCAGCGCGGGCCTGACCGGCCGGGTGTGCGCGCGCACGAACGCCGCGGGCACCGAGCGGAACTCCTCCACCGGGTCAGTCCACCCCACCGACGGCGGATGCGCCGCGCCAGTTCCGTCCGTCGGTCAGGACGCCGGGGGCTTCGGCGGCGCCGCCCGGCGGGCGATCAGCTTCCAGTACGAGCCGGGCATGAGCCGCACGAGGACGTCGGGCACCTTCGCGCTCCACCCGATGAGCAGGCGCGGGCGCCGCTTCTCGATCGCCGTGACGATCATCGCCGCGGCGGTCTCCGGGGGCATGGTGAGCAGCTTGGCGAACTGCTCGCGGCCCTGCTCGTACTCCTCGGCCGAGACCCCCGCCCCGGTGCGGGCGCTCTCGGCGATGCGGGTCCTGATGCCGCCGGGATGCACCACGGTGACCCCGACGCCGTTGTCCGCCAGCTCGTGCCGGACTGCCTCGGAGAACCCGCGGACGGCGAACTTGCTGGCGGAGTAGGCCGCCTGCCCCGCCGGGGCGAAGATGCCGAACACGCTCGACACGTTGACCAGGTGCGACCCGGGGTGGGCCTTCAGGACCGGCAGCAGCGCGTGGGTCAGCCGGACGACGGCGCGGAAGTTCACCGCCATCACCCAGTCGAAGTCCTCGAGGCTGACCTGGTCGAGACGCCCGCCGAGGGCCACCCCGGCGTTGTTGACCAGCAGCGTCGTCTCGGGGTGCTCGGCGACCAGCGTCGCCGCCAGCGCCGCGGTCTGCTCGTCGTCGGAGAGTTCGGCGACGTGCGTGGCGAGGGTCAGCCCGGGGTGGGCGGCCCGGATGCGGTCCGCGACGTCGCCCAGCCGGTCCTTGTCGCGGTCGACCAGGACGACGTGGCTGCCGCGGGCGGCCAGCTGGACCGCGAGCGCCTCCCCGATGCCGCTGGCCGCACCCGTGACGACGGCGGTGCCGCCGGCGAACTGGTAGGGACCCATCAGGCGACCGCCTTCTCCGTCGTGGGAGCGGGCACGGCCCGCTGGAACGTCATGCCCTCGTCCTCCAGCGTGCCCCGCCGCATCAGCTGGACGTCGCGGAGGTAGTTCTGGTGCAGCCGCCACGGCGTGCGGCGTCCCTGCTTGGGCAGGGCGGCGAGGCTGCGCCGGACGTAGCCGGAGGCGAGGTCCAGGAACGGCCGGTCGGCCCCCTCGGGCGGTGCCACGGGCGTGGCAGCGACGTAACCGTGCGCGTCGAGGTGGTTGATCAGCCGGCAGAGGTACTGGGCGACCAGGTCGGCCTTCAGCGTCCACGAGGCGTTCGTGTAGCCGATCGTCATCGAGAAGTTCGGCACGCCCGACAGCATCATCCCCTTGTAGGAGACGGTCTCGGACACGTCGACGGGGCGGCCGTCGACCGTGAGCGACATCCCGCCCATCGGCAGCAGGTTCAGCCCGGTCGCCGTGACGATCACGTCCGCGTCGAGGTGCTCGCCCGACTCGAGCTCGATGCCCTTCTCGGTGAACCCGCGGATCCGCCCGGTCGCGATGGAGGCCTCGCCGCGGCGCAGGGCCGCGAACAGGTCGCCGTCGGGAACCAGGCACAGCCGCTGGTCCCACGGGTCGTACGGCGGGTTGAAGTGCGTGTCGACGTCGAAGCCGGCCGGCAGCTGCTTCTCGGTCAGCCGGCGGATCAGCTTCCGCGCGGCGGCGGGACGGCGCCGGCTGAACTGGTACAGCAGCGTCGAGAGCAGCACGTTCTTCCACCGGACGATCGGATAGGCCAGCCTCGCCGGCAGCCTGTCGCGCAGCAGCTGGGCCAGCGGGTCGCGACCGGGCAGGGAGAGGATGTAGCTCGGCGTCCGCTGCAGCATCGTCACGTGGTCGGCGTCCCCGGCCAGGCTGGGCACCAGCGTCACCGCCGTCGCGCCGCTGCCGATGACGACGATGCGCCTGCCCGTGGCGTCGAAGTCCTGCGGCCAGTGCTGCGGGTGGATGATCTGCCCGGCGAAGTCCTCCTCGCCGGGGAACCGGGGCCGGAAGCCCTCGTCGTAGCGGTAGTAGCCCGAGCACACCGACAGCCAGGAGCACGTCAGCTGCACCGTCTCCCCCGTGTCGGTGCGGCGGGCCGTCACCGTCCACCGGGCGCCCTCGCTCGACCAGGCGGCCGAGAGCACCTGGTGGTGGAACCGGATCCGGTCGCGGACGCCGTACTCGGTCGCGGTCTCCTCGATGTAGCGGCGGATCGAGGGGCCGTCGGCGATCGCCTTCGACTCGCGCCACGGCCGGAAGCGGTAGCCGAGGGTGAACATGTCGGAGTCCGACCGGATCCCCGGATACCGGAACAGGTCCCAGGTGCCGCCGATGGCGCCCCGGGACTCGAGGATGGCGTAGCTCTTCCCGGGGCACTCCTCCTGCAGGTGGCAGGCGGCACCGATGCCGGACAGGCCGGCTCCGACGATGAGGACGTCCACGTGCTCCGGTGCCATGCGCGCGCTCCAGGGTCTGGGCCGGGTCTGACCGGCGAAGGGAGGGGCCGCCGGGAAACGGTGCGGCACCCACGCTATCGACGCCCTGTCGAACGAGTCAACGCGGTGTCGAGAAACGGGTGCCGACAGGTATTCTCGGCCGGTGCCCCTCACCGCCGGCGAAGCCCCCGCCCGGGGCCGCCGTGCCGCGCGCCCGTCGGGCGACGACCGCGAGCTGGCGATCCTGGAGACGGCGGAGCGGCTGCTCGCGGAGCGGCCGCTGAGCGCCATCTCGGTCGACGACCTGGCCCGCGGGGCGGGCATCTCCCGCCCCACGTTCTACTTCTACTTCGCGTCCAAGGACGCCGTCCTGCTGTCCCTGCTCGACCGGGTCGTGGCCGAGGCGGACGCGGTGACGCGCGAGGCCTTCGGTCAGCCGGCGAGCGGTCCCCGCGAGGGCTGGCAGCGGGCGATCACCGCGTACTACGAGACGTTCCGGGCGCACCGCTCCCTCACCCTCGCCTGGGCGGAGGCGCGCTCGTCCAACGCCGAGATCCGTGGGCTCTGGGCCGGCGTCGTCGAGGGCTGGGTCCAGCGGTGCGCGTCGGCCATCGAGTCGGAGCGCGCCCGCGGGGCGGCGCCGGACGGCCCGTCCGCCCGCGACCTGGCGGTCGTGCTCACCTCGACCAACGAGCGCGTGCTCTACGCCACCTTCAGCGGCGACGGCCCGGCGCTCACCGAGGGCGCCGTGGTCGACGTGCTGCTCGAGGTGTGGCTGCGCGCCATCTACGGGAGCTCGCCGACCGACTGAGCCGCCGGGAGCGCCCGCGCCGGCCGGACCGGACGGCGCGGGGCGTGCCCGTCACCCCGCGGCCACCGCGCTGCCGGACGCCGCCTCGATCTCGCGTCCGGTCGCACCGGTGCGGACGACGGTGACCGGGCAGGGCGCGTGGTGCACCAGCTGGTCGCTCGTGGATCCGAGCAGCAGGCCGCGGAACCCGCCCCGGCCGCGGGCGCCGACCACCAGCAGGTTGGCCCCCTGGGCCGCGGCGAGCAGTCCCTGCACCGGCGGCCGGTGCACGACGTGACAGGTGGCCCGCACCGACGGGTCGAGCCCGGCCGCCTTGACGTGGGTGGTCAGCTCGTCGTGCACCGCCTTCTCCCAGTCCTGGAGCGGCGGCACGTAGCCCGGCGTCCAGCTGCTGGGCTGCGGCGCGGTCATCATCGCCCAGGCCCGCACGACGTGGAGCTCGATGTCGGCGCGGCGGGCCAGCCGGCCGGCCCAGGCCAGCGCCTCCTGCGCGCTCTTCGAGCCGTCGTGCCCGACGACGATCCCGCCCTCGACGCGCACGACCTCGCAGACGTCGTCCATCGCTGCCTCCTTCGTCCGGCTCGCGGCCACCACCTCTGGCCCAAGCCTCTCACCAGGGAAGGCGGTGCCGGGCCCAGATGCTCCCGGCGCCCCGGCGGGCTCAGTGCGGGACGGAGGCCGGACGGCCCGCCATGACCACGACGTCGGATCCGTTCCGGTCGTCCTGGACGACGCCCTCGACGGCGATGTTCGGCTCGTCCCGGTCGTCCTGGACGACGCCCTCGACGGCGATGTTGGGCTCGTCCGGGACCACCTCCTCGACCGCCACGCCGCCCCGGATCCGGTCCGGCCCGGGCACGTCCCTGGGCGCCATGGCCGCGACGACCTCCAGGGCCTCACCGATCCGGTCGGTCAGCTCCCGCAGCGCCTGCCGGGCCTGGTCCCGCTGCCGGAGCAGCTCGCCGACCTCCGCCCGGACCGAGGCCAGCGTGGCGTCCGCGGCCGCGGCCGCCTCCTCCTGCTGCTGGGCGGCCAGCGCGGCGAGACGGTCGCGCTCGGCCGCGGCCTCCCGCGCCAGGGCGTCCCGTTCGGCGGTCGCCGTACGCAGCAGCTCGGCCGCCTGGCCCCGCGCCTGCTCGATGGCCGCCGCCGCCACCGCCCGGTCCCGGCGGGCGTGGTCGAGGAGCTCGTCGGCGGCGTCCACCGCCTGCTGCTTGATCTGGTGGGCCTTGCGCAGGCGGGCGTCGGCCTCGGTGCGCGCCTCGGCCACCAGGTGCTCGGCCTCCTCCGCGGCGGCCTCGGTGATCGCGGCGGCCTCGTCCTCGGCCAGGCGCAGCAGCTCCTGGACGCGCTGGGAGACCGGGAACGCCTCGCGGCCGGGCGGGGCCTCGGCGAGCAGCCGGCGGGAGATCTCCAGCTCCGCCGAGCACTCGCCGAACCGGCTCAGGAGGTGGTCGACCTGCCGCCGGAGGGCGACGAGCTCGCCTTCGGCCCACGCCGTGTAGTTGTCGACCTCGAGCCGGTCGTAGCCCTGCATCCGGACGCGGAAGATCGGCCGGTGGTCCAGCAGCTCGCCCAGGTCGCCATGCAGGTTGGGCACCGCCGGCGACGCCCCCGCCCCGGTCGCTCCACCGGCACTGCCGGACCCCGCTCGCACAGCCATCGTCGTTCTCCCCCTGCTCACACAGCACACCCTGGGCGGACAGTGCCAGACGCGGACGCCAGGGGTGTCCCACCGTAACCGGACCGTGAGGTGCCCTCCGGCGTAGTTCGGCCGCCTGTGGCAGGACGGTCACGTTCCGCTTATGCCCGGCGCCCGGGCGACCCAGCCCGGCGGGTGGGATCTTCCCAGGACGGGCATAGCGTCGACCGCCGAGGTGTTGCCAGGGTCAGTAGTTGCGTTCTCAACTAACGACGGAGACGAACATGCAGTTCGGCATCTTCACGGTCAGCGACATCACGCAGGATCCGACGACCGGCCGCACGCCGACCGAGGCGGAGCGGATCAAGGCGGTCCTGACGATCGCGCAGAAGGCGGAGGAGGTCGGGCTCGACGTCTTCGCCCTCGGTGAGCACCACAACCCGCCCTTCTTCTCCTCCTCCCCCACCACCACGCTGGCCTGGATCGCGGCGAGGACGCAGCAGCTCCAGCTGTCGACCTCCACGACGCTGATCACCACCAACGACCCGGTGAAGATCGCCGAGGACTACGCGATGCTGCAGCACCTGGCCGACGGCCGGGTCGACCTGATGATGGGCCGCGGCAACACCGGCCCCGTCTATCCCTGGTTCGGCCAGGACATCCGCAACGGCATCGAGCTGGCCGTCGAGAACTACGCGCTGCTGCGCCGGCTCTGGCGCGAGGACGTCGTCGACTGGGAGGGCAGGTTCCGCACGCCGCTGCAGGGCTTCACCTCCACCCCGCGCCCGCTCGACGGCGTCCCGCCGTTCGTGTGGCACGGGTCCATCCGCAGCCCGCAGATCGCCGAGCAGGCCGCGTACTACGGCGACGGCTTCTTCCACAACCACATCTTCTGGCCGCCGGAGCACACCCAGCGGATGGTCGAGTTCTACCGCCGCCGCTACGAGCACTACGGCCACGGCAGCGCCGACCAGGCGATCGTCGGCCTCGGCGGGCAGGTGTTCATGCGCAAGCGGTCGCAGGACGCGGTGGAGGAGTTCCGGCCCTACTTCGACAACGCCCCCGTCTACGGGCACGGGCCCTCGCTGGAGGAGTTCTCCGCCCAGACCCCGCTGACCGTGGGCAGCCCCCAGCAGGTGATCGAGCGCACCCTCGGGTTCCGGGACTACGTCGGTGACTACCAGCGCCAGCTGTTCCTCATCGACCACGCCGGCCTGCCGCTGAAGACGGTGCTCGAGCAGCTGGACATCCTCGGCGAGGAGGTCGTACCGGTGCTGCGCAAGGAGTTCGCCGCCCTCAAGCCGGCCCACGTGCCGGACGCGCCCACCCACGCCTCCCTGGTGGCCGCCGCCGGTGGCGGCAGGGACGCGACCGTGCACGCCCCCGCCGACAGCGTGACCGGACAGGTGCGATGACCACCCGGGCCCTGGCCGTCGTCAGCGGCGGCCTGAGCAACCCGTCGTCCACCCGGTTGCTGGCCGACCGGCTGACCGCGGCCACGGTGGAGGCGCTCCGCACGCGGGGCGACGACGCGACGGTCGAGGTGGTGGAGCTCCGGGCGCACGCCCGCGACCTGGCCGACAACCTGGTCACCGGCTTCGCGAACCAGGCGCTGCGGACGGCGGTCGACACGGTCACCGGCGCCGACGGGCTGATCGCCGTCACGCCGATCTTCTCGGCCTCCTACAGCGGCCTGTTCAAGACGTTCTTTGACGTCCTGGACAAGGAGGCCCTGGTCGGAAAGCCGGTCCTGCTCGGCGCGACCGCGGGGACCGCCCGGCACTCCCTCGCCCTCGAGCACGCTGTCCGCCCGCTGTTCTCCTACCTGCGGGCGGTTCCCGCGCCGACGGCCGTCTTCGCCGCCCCGGAGGACTGGGCCGGCGCCGGCGGCGTCGACCGGGCACTGGCCGACCGGATCGACCGCGCCGCCGGCGAGCTCGCGGACCTCATCAGCGGCCGGCCGCCGTCCACGCGGCCGGTGGACCCGTTCGCCGACCCGACGACGTCCTTCGAGGACCTCCTGCGCGGCACCTGACGGCCCGTCCAGGGCACCGCCGCGAGCTTGCGAGCGGTGGGGAGGACGGGGTCCTCTTTCAGCCGACGGCGTCCTCGGACTTCGGGGCCGTGCCGCCCCGGGGGGCCTCGCCGGTCATGATCCGCGCGATCTCCGCCCGGTCGCCGGCCGACGGCAGCCCCCATCCCGGCTCGTAGCCGTAGACCTCGTGCAGCGGCCGCGACGCCGTGCGCCCGGTGAGCACCTCCACCGAGCCGGAGTCGATGAGGCCGGGGTGCTCGACGCCGCAGGCCTCGGCGACCTTGAGCAGGTCGCGGCGCAGCGTGCGCACGTAGTTGGCCGCCCGCACCGACTTCAGCGCCGGGTCGAGGCCGTGGGACAGCCAGGCGTTCTGCGTGGCGACCCCGGTCGGGCAGGTGTCGGTGTGGCACTTCTGCGCCTGGATGCAGCCGATGGCCAGCATCGCCTCGCGGGCCACGTTCACCATGTCGCAGCCCAGCGCGAAGGCCACGACCGCGTTGTCGGGCAGGCCGAGCTTGCCGGCCCCCACGAAGACGACGTCCTCCTGCAGCCCCTTGCGCGCGAAGGTGGAGTAGACGCGGGCGAAGCCGAGCTGGAAGGGCAGCGACACCGAGTCGGTGAAGATGAGCGGAGCCGCGCCGGTGCCGCCCTCCCCGCCGTCGACGGTGACGAAGTCGACCCCGCGGCCGGTGCTCCCCATGAGGTCGGTCAGCTCGTCCCAGAAGGCCATGTCGCCGACGGCGGACTTGATGCCGACCGGCAGCCCGGTCTCGGCGGCCAGCAGCTCCACCCAGTCCAGCAGGCTGTCGGTGTCGGAGAACTCGGCGTGCCGCGACGGGCTGATGCAGTCGACGCCCACGGGCACGCCGCGGGTCTCGGCGATCTCCGGTGACACCTTCGCCCCGGGGAGCACGCCGCCCAGCCCCGGCTTCGCGCCCTGGCTGAGCTTGATCTCCAGCGCCCGCACGGGTGCGCCGGCGACCAGGTCCTTGAGCCGCTGCAGGTCGAACCGGCCGTGCTCGTCGCGGCAGCCGAAGTACGCCGTCCCGATCTGGAAGACCAGCTCGCCGCCGTGCCGGTGGTGCGGCGAGACGCCGCCCTCGCCGGTGTTGTGCAGGCACCCGGCCAGTGCCGCGCCGCGGTTGAGCGCCTCGGTCGCGGCACCGGAGAGGGAGCCGAAGCTCATCGCCGAGATGTTGACGACGGAGCCGGGCCGGAAGGCCGCCGTCCGGCCCCGGGCCGCGCCGAGCACTTTCGCCGACGGCAGCTCGACGTCGGAGCCGGCGTGCACGTTGGTCGCGGGGATCGCCCGGCCGAAGGTGCGGTGGTTGATGACCGGATATCCGGCGGTGTACTCGAGGTCGTTGTCGGTGCCGAACCCGAAGTAGTTGTTGTCACCCTTGGCCGACGCGTACACCCAGCGCCGCTGGTCGCGGGTGAACGGCCGCTCCTCGTTGTTGCCGGCGACGAGGTACTGCCGCAGCTCCGGGCCGATGCTCTCCAGCAGGTACCGGGCGCGCCCGATCACCGGGTAGTTGCGCAGCAGGGTGTGCTCCCGCTGGAGCAGGTCGCGGGCGGCGACGGCCGCGACCGCGGAGAGACCGGCGGCGGCCGCCCGGGCGACACGGTTCATGCGCGTCACGATCCCAGCGGCGCCGGATCTGCGACAGGACAACCGGCGCGGCCCGCACAGCCGGCGGCCCGGCGCCGGGTTCAGCGGTACGCGGAGCCGCCGCGCAGCCGGGCGCGCACCGCGGTGTGCAAGGGGGCCAGCACCACGCCGTCGCGCGCGAGCCGGGCGCGCAGTTCCCGCCGGTGGCGGACGACGCCGACCAGCCCGAGCGCCCAGAACAGGTACTGCACGGAGAAGGCGGCCCGGAAGGCGTCGAGGTCGTAGGCGGTCGACGACCCGGGCGTGAGCAGGTCGAGCACCATGCCCACGGCCAGGATGGTGAGGAGCGAGGCGACGAAGCCGCCGACGTTGACCAGGCCGCTGGCGCTGCCCAGCCGCTCGGCCGGATTCCACGTGCGGGCGAAGTCGAACCCGATCATCGAACCGGGCCCGTTGGTGCCCAGGACGACGACGAGCACGACGAGAAGGGCCAAGGGGGCCCGGCCCGGCCAGAGCAGGACGAGCGTCCAGACACCCGCGGTGGCCGCGGTGATGGCGAACACCAGGGACGACCGTCGCAGCGGCCAGCTGCCACAGAGCCGGCCGAAGAGCGGGCCCACCCCCATCCCGACGAGGACGAGCAGGGTGAGCAGCGCGGCGGCGACCGCCGGGGACAGTCCCTGCCCGACCACGAGGAACGGATATCCCCAGAGCAGGGCGAAGACGGTTCCGGAGAACTGGGTGACCAGGTGGGTGTAGAGGCCCATCCGGGTGCCGGGTTCACGCCACGTCGCGAGGAGGTTGCCGCGCATCTCCGCCAGGCCGGCCACGGGAGCGGGCTCGGTACCGGCCGGGGTGTCCCGCAGCGCCACCAGCACCAGGACGGCGACCAGGAGCCCGGTCGCCGCCGCCCCGAGGAAGGCCGCTCGCCAGCCGGGGCCGTGCAGCACCGCGGCCAGCGGGTACGCGGCGACGACGGACCCGAGCTGACCCAGGATGCCGGTGAGCTGGGTGATCACGGGAACCGTGCGGCCGGGGAACCACAGCGAGACGACCCGCAGGACGCTGATGAAGGTCATGGCGTCACCGGCGCCGACGAGGACCCGCGCGGCAAGAGCCGTCGGCACGTCGGTGGCCAGCGCCAGCACGAGCTGGCCGGCGGCCATCGTCACCGCCCCGGCGAAGATCATCCGCCGGGACCCCAGCCGGTCCAGCGCCACGCCGACGGGCACCTGCAGGGCGGCGTAGACGGCCAGCTGCAGGACGAGGAAGAGGGAGACGGCCGACGCGCCCGCGGAGAACCGCTCCTGTGCGTCCACCGCGGCCACGCCGAGCGAGGAGCGGTGGAAGACGGCGACCCCGTAGGCGGCGAGCGCCACCAGCCAGACGGCGTAGGCCCGCACCGTCGGTCGAGCGGCTGGCGGTGCGCCGTCCCGGGCTGCCTGCATGGTCACCTCAAGGACTACGTCAGAGCGGGGGCGCACCTTCCGTTCCGGCGCAGTGAAATGCCTCACCCCGGGGTCTCCTGCCCACTGCAGTTCGCCTCGATGCACCCTGGTCGATCCCGCCGTCGACCCCGCCGTCGACGACGGGCACCGGCGCGGCCGGATCCTGTGGGCCCTGGCCACGTGCATGGCGACCGAGGGCTACCAGGGCACGGCGGTCTCCGACATCGCCGCGGCCGCGCGTCTCCACGACGATCTCGTACGCACCCTTCCCTGATCAGGAGCACTGCCTGCTCGAGCTGTACTCCCGGGCCAACGACGAGGTGCTGGGCACCGTCCGGCAGGCGCAGGAGGACGCCCGGGCCGCCGGCCTGCCCTGGCGGGAGCGCTGCGGGCGGGCATCGGCGCCTACCTGGAGACCCTCGCCGCCGGGCCGGCCGTGGCCTGGGCCGCCCTCGGGAGGTGCAGGCCGCCGGCCGAAGGGCCCTCGTCCTGCGGCGCGAGGTGATCGACCGCTACGTCGACCTGCTCGCCGAGGTGGCGGGCGGGTTGGCCGACGACCACCCCGACCCGGTGCGGCCGATCAGCCGCGACCTCCTCGTGGCCGCGGTCGGAGGGTCGACGAGCTCATGCTGGCCCGCGTCGAGCGCGGGGGGCCGACCGGCCGGCCGAGGACGCCGGCGTCGCCGCCGACATCGTCATCGGTCTGCTCGAGCGGCGGGACCGGCCCGCGGCCCCGCCGGACAGATGATCGACCCCGCGGCGCGCTGACGACTACTCGTCGTCCGGGCAGGGCAGGAGGAGGTCCCACCCACCCGGGCGCCGTCGGGTCGGCCCGGGTGGCAGTTCCCGACCGACGAGAGGAGCGCCGTCCATGGCGTCCGTCATCCACTACACGATCGCCACCGAGGCAGAGAAGAGCCCCGACTTCCGTCGCGTCCTGTGGACCGGGAAGCACACCCAGCTGGTGATCATGACCATCCCGCCGGGCGGCGAGATCGGCGAGGAAGTGCACGAGGTCGACCAGATCCTCACCTTCGTCAGCGGCACCGGTGAGGCGCAGATCTCCGGCTCCACCAAGCAGGTGGCCCAGGGCGAACTGGTCGTGGTCCCCGCGGGCACGAAGCACAACTTCCTCAACACCGGCGAGAACCCGTTGATCCTCTACACGGTCTACGGCCCCCCGGAGCACGCCGACGGCGCGGTGCACAAGACCAAGGAGGAGGCCGACCGGCTGGAGGAGGAGGGCAAGGACGAGCCGCCGTCCTCCTGACCCCCGTCCCACCGCGCTCTGCCGGGGCCGCCGTCACCGACGGCGGCCCCGTCCAGCGTGACGTCGTGGGGCGTCTCCCCCACCTGCACGCGCGCGAGGGCGGCGTCCTCGCGGACACCAGCGCCGCCCGGTCCGGCGTCAGCCTCGAGGAGATCCCGCCGCCGATCACGTCGTCCCATGGCGGCGCACGTCGGTTGGCTCCGGCCGGGCACGGGACGCAGACTCGGCCTCAGTGTCAGGGTGCTGGCACCGCACCGGCTGGTTGCGGTGGTTGGGATCCTGGCCAGCGGTGGT
>NZ_JBHUHP010000003.1:0-90686 GCF_042682525.1 Blastococcus deserti | reverse complement strand
GGTCGGGCTGACGGTGGCGGTGCCGCCGTTGGCGCTGGCGTTGGCGTGCTGCTCGTTCTTGATGATCACGAGGCAGTTGTGCCGGCAGTTGCTCTGATCCACGTTGTTGTAGATCGTGTTGCCGGCCACGGCGACGCCGCCGTTGGCCTCGGCGGACAGGTCGCTGTTGTCGACGACGGCGCCCACGGCGCTGGCGTCGCCGCCGTTGCCGCTGGCGTCGTTGTCGCTGTCGGCGACGGCGTCACCGCTGCGGGTGGAGTTCTGCGCGGCACTGGTGTCGCTGGACGAGCCCCCGGCCGGGGTCGAGGCGCTGGCGCTGGTGTTGTTGCCGGAGTTGGCGCCGGTGGCGGAGTCGATCGAGCCGCCGGTGCCGTTGGCCGAGCCGCCGGTGGTGTTGGCGGTGGTGGTCGGGCTGACCGTCGCGGTGCCACCGTTGGCGCTGGCGGAGCTCGACTGCTCGTTCTTGATGATGACGGCCGAGTTGTGCCGCGCGTTGCCCTGGTCGACCTCGTTGGCCGCCTCGTTGCCGGCGACGGCCACGCCGCCGTTGGCCTCGGCCTCGCCACCGCTGTTGTCGACCACGGCGCCCACGGCGCTGGCGTCGCCGCCGTTGCCGCTGGCGTCGTTCTGGCTGACGGCGACGGCGTCGCCGGACCTCGTGTCGTTCTGGGCCACGCTGTCGTCTGCGCTGGCCACTGCCTGGCCGAGGAAGAACAACCCCCCGGTCATTCCTGCGATTGCGATTCCGTTGCGCACGGATCGTCTCATTGTGCGTGTCCTTCGAGGGTGTGCGCGCCATTGATCGGGTAGGACAAGGCGCGCTGGGTGAATGGGTGGTGGAACGAGCGGGGCGGCTGCACTTGGTCGGTGATGTGCCCCCCGTGGCACACCCGGGACGGGCGCAGGCCGCGGAAGCGGCGCGTCAGTCCGGCCGGGTGGCGGGGTCGGTCGCCGTGGTGGTGGGCGACCCCGCTGCCGGCGCCGTGTGCCCGGCGTCGTTCACTGCGAGGGAGATCTGGAGGGGCGCGCCGAGCACGGCCGCCGCGGCGGTTCCGCCGCGCTGCGAACCATCGGTCGCCCCCTGACCGCTGCAGCCGGCCCCACCGACCGTCGTGGACGGGAGCGGAGGCAGGGGCAGCGGTGCGGGCGGTGCGAGCGGCGACTCGTCGGACGCCTGGGTGACCGGCGCGGCGGCCGGCGTCACCGGGGCGGCGGCCGCCACCCCGGCCGGCTCGGTGCCGGTCACCGACCGGTGGGCGAGCGCCGTCGTGGACCGGTCGGCCACGTCGCCCTGGCCACCGGCGGGGGAGGCCGCGGGCGAGGCGGAGTCACTGGAGGCGGCCACCGGAGCGGGCGCGCAGTAGCCCGGGTCGTCGTCCGCCGGGACGACCTCGGAGGTGGCGGGGGAGACGGTTGCGCAGGGCGCCCCGGCCGTGGCGGTCGCCGGAGCCGCGGCGTCGCCCGTGCCCGGCGCCGATGACGCGGCGGCGCAGCCGGAGGGTGCGGGGTCACGCGGAGCGACGTCGCGGCCGGCCGCGACGTCACTCTCGGTGGTGGAGACGGTGGTCACCGTCCGTGTGCTCGAGGAGGTCGAGGTGACCGTCGTCGTCCGCGTCGAGCTCGACGCCGACGAGGTGGACGACGTGGACGTGCCGGTGGCGGACGTGGTCGACGTGGTGGAGGTGCCCTTGCCGTCCGCTGGCTCCACCGTTCCGGCGGAGGTCGTCGGCTCCGCATCGTCCTCGGCGGCCGTCGTCTCCGGGGTCTCCGTGGACTCGGCCGACGGGGTCGTGCTCGGCTCCGGCTCCGGTTCGGACGACGTGGACGACTGCGTGGAGGAGGCCGTCCCGCTGGACGTGGACTCCGAACCCTGCGTCGTCGCGGAGGACCCGCCACCGGTGGTCGACGCCGTCGTGACCTGCGACGACGACGAGCTGCCCGACTCGGTCTGCGTGGTGCTCGCCGTCGTCTCGTCGGCGTGGGCGGCGACCGCCGACGCCACGGCGATGCAGGCGTACGCGCCGGCACCGAGGAAGCAGGCGGCAGCAGCCCGGCGGAGCCACGACGGGCGACCGCTGAACGGCTCCCGGCCGTCCGCGATCACAGTCGTCCCCGTCACGACGCGGACGCTATGAACGAGTCAGTCTCGTGACCACTGGGTTGCGCGCCACTCATCAGTTGTGCGGCGTGTCACCCCGGGTAACTCCATCGGGGGACTGCGGAGAGTGACCGAAATCGGGCCGTTACCGTCTCTGGTATCTAGCTGATACCTGGTCCACACCGGATCCGGAGCGCGTTCAGGAGGCTCGGCGGCATGGCGATGACACTTCGATTGAGCCCGGCGCAGGCGGAGGCGTTACGGCGTCGGGCACGGGCGGAGGGGGCGTCGATGCAGGACGTGGCGCGGCGGGCCGTCGAGGCCTACATCCAGGCGCACGAGCCCGAAGTGCCCCTCGACGTGCTCATCGACGAGGAGCTCGGCCGGTTCGCAGGGGCCGTCGAGCAGCTCGGCCGATGGCGGAGCTGAGCGTCGAGGACCTCCTCGAGGTCGCGCGGCGGACCGTGGGTACGGGAGTGCAGGTGCGGGACATGGGTCTGCTCAGCGCCGCCCTCGCCCGGGTCGAGGCGCGCGCGCTCGGCCGGGAGGTCTACCCGACCGTGGAGGAGCAGGCGGCGGCGCTGCTCCACTCCCTCGCCACGAGCGAGCCGTTGACCTGCGGGAACGGGCCGTTCGCCTGGGTGGCGACGGCGGTGTACCTGGCGCGTCGGGGACGGCCGTCGACGCTGACCGACGGGCAGGCCGTGGACCTGGTCACCGACGTGGTGACCGGCCGGCTGGACGCGGTCCCCGCGATCGCGGAGCGGCTCGTCGCGGACGCCTGAGCAGGACCGACGCCGCGCTGCCACGCCGTCGCCCGCCCACGTACGGTGCCGATCATGAGCGCCACGCACGAGGTGACCAACCAGGTGCCGCCGCTGGCCGGCCACGACCCCATCGCGGGCGACGCGGCGCTCGTGGAGGCCTGCCTCCGGCACGCCGACGCGGCGACGCTGCGGTCCCTGGCCGACCTCGGCCGGCTGGCCGGCAGCGAGCAGGCGCAGGAGTGGGGCCGCCTGGCCGACGAGAACCCGCCCAGGCTGCGCACGCACGACCGCTACGGGCACCGGATCGACGAGGTGGAGTTCCACCCCGCCTGGCACGAGTTGATGCGCACCGCGGTCGGCCACGGGCTGGCCGGTGCCCCCTGGCGGACCGCGGCGTCCGGCGACCCCGCCACCGCGGCGGACGGTCGGGAGCGGCACGCGCACGTCCGCCGCGCCGTCGGCTACGTCGGCTGGACCCAGGTCGAGATGGGCCACGGCTGCCCCGTGACGATGACCTACGCCGCCGTCCCCGCCCTGCGCCGCACCCCCGGGCTCGCCGCCCGGTTCGAGCCCGGGCTCACCTCCACCGACTACGAGTTCGGGCTGGCCGAACCGAGCCGCAAGCGGGGACTCGTGGCCGGGATGGGCATGACGGAGAAGCAGGGCGGGTCGGACGTCCGCGCCAACACCACGCGCGCCGTCCTCCGCGCCGACGGCACCTACGGGCTCACCGGGCACAAGTGGTTCACCTCGGCGCCCATGAGCGACCTCTTCCTCGTGCTCGCGCAACTGGAGGAGGGCGTCTCCTGCTTCGCCGTTCCGCGCGTCCTCCCCGACGGCAGCCGCAACGTGTTCCACGTGCAACGTCTGAAGGACAAGCTCGGCGACCGGTCCAACGCCTCGAGCGAGGTCGAGTTCGACGGGACGACGGCCTGGCTGGTGGGCGAGCCGGGCCGGGGCGTGCCGGCCATCATCGAGATGGTCAACATGACCCGGCTGGACTGCGTCCTCGGGTCGGCCGCCACGGTGCGTGCCGCTCTCACCCAGGCCATCCACCACGCCCGGCACCGGCGGGCCTTCGGCGCGCTGCTGGTCGACCAGCCGCTCATGCAGAACGTGCTCGCCGACCTCGCCGTGGAGAGCGAGGCGGCGACGGCGCTGGCGATCCGGCTGGCCGCCGCCGTCGACGCGGGCGAGTCGGCGTTCCTGCGGCTGGCGGGCGCGGCGGCCAAGTTCTGGGTGTGCAAGCGGACGCCGGGCGTGGTGGCCGAGGCGATGGAGGTGCTCGGCGGCAACGGCTACGTCGAGGAGTCCGGGATGCCGCGGCTCTACCGGCAGTCGCCCCTCAACTCCATCTGGGAGGGCTCGGGGAACGTGATCGCGCTCGACGTGCTGCGGGCGATGGGCCGGTCGTCGGACGCGCTCGCCGCGGTGAATGCCGAGATCGAGCTGGCGCGGGGCCTGCACGGCGCCTTCGACGACGCGGTGAAGCGGCTGCACGCCGAGCTCGGCGACCCGGAGCAGCTGCCGTTCCGGGCCCGCCGGATCGCCGGTCTGCTGGCCCTGTGCCTGCAGGGGTCCCTGCTCCTCCGCCACGCGCCCGCGGCGGTGGCGGACGCCTTCTGCGCGTCCCGCCTGGGCGGGAACGCCCCGGGCGTGCTCGGCACCTTCCCGGTGGGTGTGGCCGCCGGCGCCCTCGTCGAGCGGGCCTCCATCGCCCCTGTCTGATCGACATCGAGGGTGACTACTCTCGTTGTCATTCACCCGGCACCGACGGCTATGCCGGACGGCGTCGTACCGTAATCTCCGCCTTGCGCGGACCGGCGATCAGCGGACGAGAGCGGGCAGCGTGCATTCAGGCGACGACGGGCTCCGGTCAGGTCACCCCGACCTGCTGGCCGGTGTTCCCGACGCCGTCTACCACCTCGACCGCGAGGGCCGAGTCACCTACGTGAACGCGGCAGCCCAGAACCTGCTCGAGCGGCGCGCCGACGAGCTGATGGGGCAGCACGCCCTCGACGCCTTCCCGGAGTCGCGGGGGACGATCGCCGAGACGCACTTCCGCGCCGCCCTCGCCGACGGGAAGCCCCGCCAGTTCGCGTACCTCCACGAGCCCCAGGACCGCTGGTACGAGATCCGCGCCTTTCCCCACCGCGACGGCCTCGCCGTCTTCCTCCGGGACATCGACGCCTGGTTCCGGGCCGAGCAGGCACGAGAGGCCGAACTCCGAGAGCTCACCGCCGTCCTGGCGGCTCTGCCCTCGTCGACGGTGCTGCTGGAGGAGGACGGCCGGATCCTGGTCGCCAACCGCGCCTGGGTGGCCGACGGCGAACTGCTGCGCAGCAGCGGCATCGAGCCCGGCGGTGTCGGCGACGACTACCTCGACTGCATGTCGCGCGGGCTGCGGACGCCCGACCACGCCGCCATCTCGGCGCTGATCCACCGGCTGCAGGCCGAGGCGCCGGACGATCCCCCCGGCTCCCTGGACCACCAGTACTCGACGCAGCTCGGGTCGTTCGCGGCGTGGTTCCACCTCCAGGCCGCCCGCGTTCCGGGGTCGCGCCGGGTCGTGGTGATCCACACCGACGTCACCGAGCGGGTGCGCGGTGAGCAGGCGCTGGCCTGGCGGGCCGGGCACGACGAGCTCACCGGCCTCCCCAACCGCGGCACGCTCCTCGACATGACCGCCGATGCGCTCGCCTCGGGGGCGCCGGATGCACCCGGGACGGCGCTCCTCGTGCTGGACCTCGACGGTTTCAAGACCGTCAACGACTCGCTCGGCCACCAGATCGGCGACCGCCTGCTGCGCCAGGTCGGGGAACGGCTGACCGAGCAGGTGCGGCCAGGGGACGCCGTGGGCCGGCTGGGCGCCGACCAGTTCATGATCCTCGCCCGCAACTGCGACCAGGCCGAGGCGGCCGCGCTGGCCTTCCGGCTGCAGGCCACGTTCACCCTCCCCTTCACGGCGACGGGCATCACCGTGCCGCTGTCGGCGAGCATCGGCGTGGCCGTGTCCCGGTCCGACGTCCGTGACCCCCACCAGCTGCTCAGCGACGCCGACGCCGCGATGTTCGCCGCCAAGGGCTCCGGCCGGGACCGCGTGCACCTGTTCTCGCCGGGGCTGCGCGAGGCCGCCCGCTGGCGCCTGGAGGTGGCGACCCGGCTCCGGGGCGACGCCATCGACGAGCTGGTCGTGCACTACCAGCCCGTGGTGCGCCTGGACACCGGCGAGGTCGAGGGTGTGGAGGCGCTGGTCCGCTGGCAGCACCCCGAGCGCGGGCTGCTGCCTCCGGACGCCTTCCTCTCCGTCGCCGAGGAGACCGGCCAGGTCATCCCCATCACCCGCTGGCTGCTCCGCGAGACCACCCGTAGGGCCGCTCAGTGGGCCGCCGAGGGGCTTCCGCTGCGGATGTCGGTGAACGTCAGCGCACGGCACTTCGCGGCGGAGACGCTTGTCCGGGACGTACGGGTGGCGCTGCGGGACTCGGGGCTGCCTCCGGACCAGCTGGTGCTGGAGCTCACCGAGACCAGCGTCGCCGAGGACCCCACCCGCGCGGAGGACCAGCTGACCGTGCTGCGCAGCTTCGGCGTCCGGGTCGCCATCGACGACTTCGGCACGGGCTGGTCGTCGCTGGCCCAGCTGTTCTCCCTGCCGATCGGCACGCTCAAGATCGACCGCTCGCTGCTCGTCGCGGCCGAGCGAGCGGTGGCCGGGGAGACGGGGGCGGTGCTCCGCGCCATCGTCGAGCTCACCCGGACGCTGGGGATCCGGTCGGTGGCGGAGGGCATCGAGACCCCCGAGCACCTGCGGATGGTCCGGGCGGCCGGCTGCGACCTGGCCCAGGGCTGGCTGTTCGGCCAGGCGATGCCGGCCGAGGAGATCCCGGGCTGGATCCGGGCCGTGCAGGCCGCCGGCGGCGACCTGTGCGCGCTCGTCACCGCCGGCTGCCCGGTTCCCCAGGCCGGGTGATCGGCCGCCGCACCGGTCGCCGCGCGACCGCGCCGGCCGGACCGCCGCGCTCGCCGTCGGTGCGACCGCCGGTCCCGGACCACACCGGTCAGCGGCCGGGGCGGCACACTGCTCCCGTGCCCGACAGTCTCGACGCCGAACTCGCCACCCTGACCGACGAGGAACCGGTGTCCGCGTCCTCGCAGCCGGCCGCCGAGCAGGCCGGAGGTCGTCAGCGACCGGCCCTGGACCTGCTCATCTGGGATGCGCCCAACATCGACATGACCCTGTCGACGGTGATCGGAGCGCGGCCGACCGCGGCGTCGCGCCCGCGGTTCGACGCCATCGCGGCCTGGTTCGTCGAGGGGGCCGGCGACCCCTCCGCCCCGGACGCGCCCGAGGTGGAGGCGTGCGTCTTCGCCAACATCCCGCCGCAGCCGGGCACGCTGCAGCGCTGGGTGGAGGCGCTGCGCGGATTCGGCTACTCCGTGTTCGCGCGCCCGAAGTCGCAGCCGGACGACGACATCGACCAGGACATGCTCGACCACATCGCCGTGCGGTCGCACAGCCACCGGCTGCGGCGGCTCGTGGTCTTCTCCGGGGACGGCCGGAACTTCGCCGAGCCCCTGGAGCAGCTGGTGCGTGGGGGCACCCAGGTGGTGGTCGTCGCCTTCAGCGAGGTCGCCGGCTACGCCATCAGCTCCGACCTGCTCCAGTTCATCGACATCGAGGACGTGCCGGGCGCCTTCGTCGAGCCCCTGGACCGGGTGCGGCTCGACGCGCTTCCGCCGGACGGCGCCTGGCTGCGGCCGACCCGCAGCCTCCGGGACTTCGTCAGCAGCTTCAACGCCCGCCGGGACCGCTAGCACGCCGGCCGGCGCCGGACCGCGGTCCCGGCGCCGGTCCGGCCGACTCGGGCCGCCTGACCCTTCCGGGTGGCCCGTGTCCGGCTCGGCTCCCGCGGCCGCGGTGATCGGCCGATGACGGTCAGGAGAGCGGAGCCGGTGGCGAGGTGCGGCGCGTCGGGGGCGGGCGGCGTGGTCGGCTCCGGACCGCGGACTACCGTCCCCACCGCGGAGGCGCAACCTGGGTCGAACGGACCCGCGCCCCCCGCGGAACCGATCGGAGAGGACCCATGACGAGCGTTCCCGGCGTCGACCACCCGGAGGAGCAGACCGAGGCAGAGGTCACCCTCACCGGGCGGGGCGTCTCCGTCAGCTCGCGCGTGGAGACCGTCCACGACGGCTTCATCACGGTCCGGCCGTCGGTCGGCGAGTTCGTCGACCAGGCCGTCGTGCGCGTCGGTGACGCGGTCGAGGTGTTCTGGAAGGGTGAGGACACCCAGCGGGCACTGCCGGCCGAGGTCACCGAGGTCGAGCAGGGCGCGGTCATCCGCTGGCGGATGCGGGCAACCGGACCGGCCGAGACCAGCCAGCGGCGCAAGGCCGTGCGCGGGCGGGTCGCCGTCCCCCTCGAGGCCGAGCACGGGGCGGTCGACCTCAAGGGCACCACCCTGGACCTCAGCGAGGCCGGCCTGCGCGCGGAGTTCGAGGGACTGGGCGTCCCGCCGGAGGCCGGCGCCAAGCTCCTCCTGGCCATCCACCTGGAGGACGGCGTGGTGAAGACCAAGGCCGAGGTGGTGCGCACCCACGCGCGCGGTGCCCGGTGGCTCATGTCGATCCGCTTCCTCGAGATCCAGGAGAAGGACCAGGACCGGGTGCGCCGCCGCGTCTTCCAGGCGCTGCGCGAGGAGCGGGCCCGCAAGGCCGACGACGCTCCTCCCGGACTGCGGGGATAGTCCGTCCCCTGCCGGGGCAGGAAGCGGGGCGTGAGTGCCCCGACCCTCCCGCTGCCGGACGCTCTCGCGGCGCTGCGGGACCGGCTGGCCGTGACGCCCCTGGGGCTCGCCACGCCCGACCGGGACGCCGCCGCGCGCGCGGCGCGCGCCGTCCGCGACCAGATCGACGACTACCTGCTCCCCCGGCTGCGGAACCTCGACGCCCCGCTCCTCACCGTCGTCGGCGGCTCCACCGGCGCCGGCAAGTCCACGCTGGTCAACAGCCTGGTCGGCAGCCCGGTCACGACCGCCGGCGTGCTGCGGCCCACCACGCGCGCTCCCGTCCTGGTGTGCGCCCGGGCGGACGTCGCCGCCTTCTCCGGTGACCGCGTCCTGCCCGGGCTCGCCCGCGTCACCGGCGGCGCGGGCGGACCGGGCACCGTCCAGCTCGTCGCGCGGGACGACGTCCCTCCGGGACTGGCGCTCCTCGACGCTCCGGACGTCGACTCGGTGGTCGAGTCCAACCGCGAACTGGCGGGCCAGCTCCTGGCCGCGGCCGATCTGTGGGTCTTCGTCACGACGGCGGCCCGCTACGCCGACGCCGTGCCGTGGGACCTGCTCCGGACGGCGCAGGAGCGCGGAACCGCCCTCGCCGTCGTCCTCGACCGGGTGCCGCCCGAGGCCGCCCGGGAGGTGTCCGATGACCTGCGCGGGATGCTGCAGCGGGCCGGCCTGGAGAGCGCCCGGCTCTTCGTCGTGGAGGAGCGGCCGCTCTCCGACGGGCGGCTGCCCGAGGACCAGGTGGCGCCGGTGCGGGCCTGGCTGCACGACCTGGCCGCCGACCAGGAGGCCCGCGCGGCCGTCGTCCGGCAGACCCTGACCGGCGCGCTGGACAGTCTCGAGCAGCGGGTGGCCGGCATCGCCGCCGTCGTGGACCAGCAGGTGGCGGCGGCCGACGCGTTGCGCGCCGCCGCGGCCGCGGCCTACACCGCCGCCTACGAGGGCATCGACGAGGGCGTCCGCAGCGGCATGCTGCTGCGCGGTGAGGTGCTGGCCCGGTGGCAGGAGTTCGTCGGCACCGGCGAGTGGATGCGCGCCCTCCAGGGACAGGTGAGCCGGCTGCGGGACCGCGTGGTCAGCGTCGTCACCGGTCGTCCGACCCCGGTCGAGGACCTGCAGGACGCCCTGGAGAACAGCGTGGAGCACCTGCTGCGCGCCGAGGCCGACCGGGCGGCCGAGCGGACGGTGGCCACCTGGCGCTCCCTCCCGGGCGGTACGGCGCTGCTGGCCGGGGCGGAGCGGGAGCTGGAGCAGGTGTCGCCCGACTTCCCGGAGGCCGCCGCCGCCCAGGTGCGGGACTGGCAGGGGGCGGTCCTCGACCTCGTCCGGGACGAGGGTGCCGACAAGCGGTCGCGGGCGCGGATCCTGTCCTGGGGCGTCAACGGCGCCGGGGCGGTGGTCATGGTGGCCGTGTTCGCCCACACCGGCGGCCTGACCGGCGGCGAGGTCGCCGTCGCCGGCGGGACGACGGCGGTGGGCCAGCGGGTGCTCGAGGCGGTCTTCGGGGACGCCGCCGTGCGCTCCCTGGCCGCCCGGGCCCGCGAGGACCTCCAGCGCCGGGTCGACGCCCTGCTCCGCTACGAGCAGGCCCGGTTCGACGACCGGGTCGACGAGGCGGCACCGGATCCGGACGCGGCCGCGGCGCTCCGCGAGGTCGTCCGGGACCTGGCTGCCGCCCGCCGGGCGGTCGCATGACCCGCAGGGACGTGCCGCTGGCCGACCGGCTGGCCGCGCTGCGCGAGGCGGTCGAGGTGGCCGAGGGGCGGCTGGAGGTCCCGGAGGTGGGGGAGGCCAGGGCCGTGCTGGGCAAGGCCGGGGCCCGCGCCGCGCTCGGCGACGCCACCGTGGTCGCCCTCGCCGGCGCCACCGGCAGCGGGAAGTCGACGCTGTTCAACGCGCTCTCCGGGAGCGAGGTCAGCAGGCCCGGCGTGCGGCGGCCGACCACCGGGGTCGCGCACGCGACGATCTGGGACGCGGCGGGTGACGGGGATGGGGGAGCCGATCGCCTGCTGGACTGGCTGGAGGTGCCGCGCCGGCACCGGCACGCTCCCGAGCCCGTCCTCGACGGGCTGGTCCTGCTCGACCTCCCCGACCACGACAGCGTCCGGCTCGAGCACCGGCTGGAGGTCGACCGGCTCGTGGGGCTGGTCGACGTCCTGGTGTGGGTGCTCGATCCGGAGAAGTACGCCGACGCCGCCGTCCACGACCGCTACCTCGCCCCCCTGGCCGGGCACGCCGGCGTCCTGCTCGTCGTCCTCAACCAGATCGACCGGCTCGACGCGGTGGCCGCGAAGGAGTGCCTGACCGATCTGCGGGCGCTGCTGGACCGGGAGGGACTGGCCGCCGTGCCGCTGCTCGCCGTGTCCGCGCGGACCGGGGTGGGTGTGGCCGAGCTCCGCGGGGAGCTCGCCTCCCGCGTGGCAGCGCGGCGGGCGGCCACCGACCGGCTCACCGCCGACGTGCGGGCCGCCGCCGCGGCGCTCGGCGCGCACGCGGGGGACGCCGCCCCGGCGCTGGGGCGCCGGGACCGCGCGGAGCTGGTCGAGGACCTCGGGGACGCCCTGGCCCGGGCGGCGGGTGTGCCGACCGTCACCTCCGCCGTCGAGCGATCGACGCTGCGCCAGGGCGTGGCCCGCACCGGCTGGCCGCTGGTGCGCTGGGTCCGGAAGCTCCGGCCCGATCCGCTCGACCGGCTGCACCTGGGCGACGAGCGGGCGCGCACGTCGATCGCACCGGCCGGCCCGGTGGAGCTGGCCGGGGTGACGACGGCGGTGCGACGGGCCCGTGACGTCGTGGGTGAGGGGCTGCCGCAGGCCTGGCGCGACGACCTCCGGCGCACCGTGGAGGTCTCCGAGGCGGAGCTGGCCGACCGGCTCGACCAGGTGGTCGCGGGCACCGACCTGGGGCCGGACCGGGTGCCGCTCTGGCAGCGCGCCGTCGGGGGGCTCCAGTGGCTGCTGGCGCTCGTCGCCCTCGCCGGGGCGCTGTGGCTGCTGGGCCTGGTCGTCCTGGGACTGTTCCAGCTCGACGACGTCGTCCCCCTGCCCCGGGTGGAGGGGCTCCCCCTGCCGACACTGCTGGTCGCCGGCGGGTTGCTGGCCGGTCTGCTGCTGGCGTTCGTCTCGCGGCCGCTGGTGCGGATGCGGGCGCGCCGACGGGCCCGGGCCGCCGACCGGAGGCTGCGTGCCGCCGTCGTGGCGGTGGCCGAGGAGGAGGTGCTGGCGCCGATGACCGCGGTTCGCGAGGATGCCGCCCGCTTCCGCGCCGCGGTGGACAGGGCCCGCCGCTGACGGCCCTCCTGCAGGGTCCCGCCGCGAGCTCGCGAGCGGTGAGGGGCAGGGGGGTCCTTTTTCAGTCGCGGTGGATCTCGGGCGCGCGCGGTTCGGGGAGCTGGTTGCGCCGGCCTCCGTTGGTCTCGCTCCGACCGGAGGGCAGCAGGGCCCAGACGTGCTTGCGGCCGGGCCGCCTCTCCCAGCCGTAGGTCGTCGACAGCTGGGCGACCAGGTGCAGGCCCATCCCGCCCAGCGCCGGATCACGGTCGACGGCGGGAACCGGCGGGCGGTCGGGCGCCTCGTCGCTGAGGTCGAGCAGCCAGCCGCCGGAACCGGCCACCACGAGGGCGCGGACGTCGCCGCCGCCGTGGCGCAGCGCGTTGGAGGCCAGCTCCTCGAAGACGAGCAGCAGGCCGTCGCGGGCGTCCTCGGTGGATGCCGCCGAGACCGAGGGGTGGGCGATGCGGGCGCGGAGGTCGCTGCGCACGCGGGACACCACGTGCATCGCCTCGAGCTGCCAGTGCCAGACGTCGCCGGGAACCGACGGGACGGGGGCACAGGGCCATGGGTCGTGCGGGGCGTCGTGGGCCGGCTCGTCGGCCGTCTCGCGGGCCATCGCCTCCCCCTCGCGTCTGCCTCGCCGGTGGGCCGGGCCCCTGCCTGGCCGGGTCCATCCTGACCGATGGTGATCCGGCGCGCACCGGCGGGCGGTGATCGACCCGGCAGCGGGCACACTGTCGGCATGCAGGAACTGTTGCGGGAGCTCAGCCGGGTGGCCCTGGCCGAGCGCAGCCTCGAGGAGGTGCTGGGCGAGATCACCTCCCTGGCCACGCGGGGTGTCCCCGGCGCCGAGGCGACCTCGATCACCCTGGTCCGCGACGACAAGGCCTTCACCGCGGCCTACGACGGCGAGATGGCGCTGGCGGCCGACGAGCTGCAGTACGAGCAGGGCTACGGTCCGTGCATGGACGCCGGCCGGGGCGGCGTCGTGCTCCGCGTCGACGACGTGCACACGGAGGAGCGCTGGCCGGAGTACGTGGCCCGCGTGCGCGCCACCCCGGTGCGCAGCTCGCTGTCGGTGCCCCTGCCCTACCAGGGCGCCACGATCGGGGCGCTCAACATCTACTCCACGCGGGTCGCCGCGTTCGCCACACCTGAGTCGCTCGCGGCCGGGCTCGACGTGGCCGAGACCATCGCGGTCGCCGTCGCGAACGCCGACGCGCACTGGCGCCTCGGTGAGCAGGCGCGCAACATGGGGCTGGCCATGCAGTCGCGGGCGGTCATCGAGCAGGCCAAGGGCGTGCTCATGGCGCAGCGGCACGTGAACGCCGACCAGGCCTTCGAGATCCTGCGGGAGGCCTCCCAGCGCTACAACCGGAAGCTCCGCGACATCGCGCAGGGAATCGTCGAGGGCACCCAGCAGCGCTAGACCAGCCGGCCGTCCAGCGAGGCCAGCCGCGACACCAGGAACTCCACCGCCGCTGCGCTGTCCACCCGCTCGGCCACCTCCACGGCCGTCGGCGCGGTGGAGACCGTCCGCCGGTCGACCAGCGTCTGGCCCCGGCCGAAGCCCAGACCGGTGTCGACGACGACGTCGCGCCGCACCGTTCCGAGGGTGCCCGGCACGATCGCCTCGGTGACGGCGAGCGCGTCGTGCACGACGACGCCGGCGGTGCCGTAGGCGGTGCGGGCGTGGTCCAGGTACTGCCGCAGGATCGCCGCCGCCCGGGCGCCGATCGGGCCCGCGGCGGCGAACCGGGCGATGCCGTCCAGCCCGAGCACCGTGGGCAGGGTGACGTCGAGGCCCACGAGGACCGTGGGGAGGGTCGAGGTCAGCACTGCCTGTGCGGCCTCGGCATCGGCCCACACGTTGAACTCGGCGGCCGCCGTCACGTTGCCGCCCCGCGCCGCCGACCCACCCATGACCACCAGCCGGCCGATCCGGGCGGCGGCGTCGGGGAAGATCCGCAGCAGCAGGGCCAGGTTGGTCAGCGGGCCGACGGCGGCCACGGTGACCGGCTCGGGTGAGTCCAGCAGGAGCTCGGCGAGGGCCACGACCGCCGGCCGCGGGTCCACCGAGGCGGGGGAGGGCGGCAGCTGGACGCCGCCCAGCCCCGCGGCCCCGTGCACGTGCCCGGCCCGCTGCGGCTGTGCGTGGACCAGGGAGTCGCGCGCTCCCGCCGCCACCGGCACGTCGGACCGCCCGGCCAGGTGCAGGACCCGCAGGGCGTTCTCCGTCGTCCGGTCGAGTTCGACGTTGCCGTGCACGGTGGTGACCAGCCGCAGGTCGACCTCGGGGCTGGCGAGGGCCAGGAGGATCGCCAGCGCGTCGTCGATCCCGGGGTCGGTGTCGATCACCAGGGGAGTGGGCACCCCGGCGATCCTGCCAGCGTCCTCCCGGCTCCTCGACACGCCGGGCGCGTCGGGCGGGCGGGCGGGACGACCGACTCCGCTTCCGCCCATTTCCACGCTCGGGAAGCGACTCTTGTCGACAAGTCCCTGCCGTGAGGAAAGGGTCATCGACCCATTCGGAAATGGTGCGCAACGGTTCGGTCACGCGCGTTCGAGCGCCCGTCGGGAATGGTCGGGAAACGGCGGGGCGATCCCTACCTTTCTCCTTGTCCGCGGCACCTTCCCCGGCTGCGGACATGACCTGAGGAGGCGACATGAGCCAGCGAGCGAGTGCAGCGCGCATGGCCGCCGAAGCCGTCCTCGACGGTCACGGACGCGGCCTCGCGGGGCTGATCGACGTTCTCGACCGTGCCGACTACGCGAGCGCGAACCGTCGCCCGCAGGCACGGCGGACCTCTGCGCACCGGCCGGCCGCCGCGCGGACCGGTGCGGTCCGCACCGTTCCGCTGCGCTCGGTGCAGCCGGCTCCCATGGCCCGCCGGACACCGGCCCCACGGGTCGTCGTGGTGCAGGAGACCGACCCGCTCCCGGTGTCCGGCCTCGCGGGCCTGGTCCGCCGGGCGGCGCTGTGGGGTGCCGGACCGCGGGGCGAGAACCTCGCCTGGCGGGTCGCGCCCCGCGCGGTGGCCCCCGCCGCCCGGCGTCCCGCGCGGATCCGCTCCCTCGTGCGCCGGCTCGCCCTGTGGGGCTCGGGCCCCCAGGGCGAGTACCTCGCCTGGGGTCGCCCTGCCGCTTCGCCCGTGCAGGTCAGCGTCGATCCTCCCGTGGTGCTGCGCGAGATGCCCAGCACCCCCACCGTCCAGCCCGCGGCGCCTTCCCCCGCCGCGGCGCTCCTTCCCCGCGGTCCGGCGTCGTCGGCCGGCACGCGGGGAGCGCCGCCGGTCCCCCGCGGAGCAGTGGCCGTCCCCGGCGCAAGACCGATGGGACCGCCTGAACGCTCCCGGGCCACCGGCTGGCCGTCGCACCCGCGGACGTCGCCGGAGGCGACCGGGCCGGGAAGGGCACGGGGTGACCCGCTGTCCTGCCCGGTCCGGGGTTCTCCCCCGCCGGCGCGGCGATCCAGGTCCCCGGGCTCCACGTGGAGCTCGTTCCCGTGATCCCTGACCGCCGCATCAGCAGCAGCGAGCGCGACCACGGCAGCCAGCCGCTGGACGCCGTCCTCCGCACGACCCCGAGCACGCCGAACCGGTCGCCCTCTTCCCCGGGCGACCGCGACCGACGACTCGGTCCCCGAGCTCTCCGATCCTGCCGGCCGACATCGGCCGCCCCTGGCTCCACTCCGACGGTGCTGTTCCGGCCGCCGACCGACCTCGACGCACGACGGTTCTCGCCTCGACCCCACCGCCGACTGCCCTGTGCAGCGCGCGGACCCTCCAGGGAGGCGCAGATCCCGTGCGGCGTCGCCGGCCGCGCACCGGAACCGTGGGAGAGGAAGAACAGGTCCTTCCGGTACCCGGGAGGGACGCTTCCGTCCCCGGGTCTCTGACCGGTCCGGCCCTGGCCAGCGGCGCCCGCGACCTCCGGCGCAGGACGGAACGCTCGCGGCGACCGGTCCCCGGTCCGGCGGCTCGCGGCCGGCGATGCTGGACGACGTCGCCTGGCACGTGGCCCCGTGCAGGCGGACACCATCCCCGTCCGCCACTCTCCCGCCGACGGGCGGGTGCCTCCCGGAGCCCCGCGAGGTGCCCGCCCCGGCCGGGAGGACCCGGTGCGGATCCGGCGGGCCGGAGCCGGGATGCTGGGATGTGATGCCGAGCAGGTGTGCCCGGCTCGTCCTGGTGGAAGGAACCCGACCGTGACCGCCCCCGAGCCCGCCGAAGGCTCCCTCCAGGGGCGGCTGGCCGCGGTCCGGCGGTTGCAGTCCACAGCCCTGGGCTCCCCTGCCCTCCAGCGGCTCACCGGCCTGGCCGTGCGGCTGCTCGGCGCGGACGCGGCATCGGTCTCCCTGCTCGGCGACGTCGAGACGATCGTCGGCGGCGAGGGTCTGCCGCCGGGAAGCCTGGGCCGCCAGGTGCCACTGCAGGAATCCTTGTGCGCCGTCGCCCTCGACGCCGAATGCGGACCCCTCGTGGTCCCTGACCACCCCCGCGACCCGCGACTGGCCGGACGGCCCCCTGTCGCCGGCGCCCGGATGAGCGCCTATCTCGGCGTCCCCCTCGTGGCGTTCGACGGCTCGCCCGTCGGTGTGCTCGCCGTCTACGGCCGGGAGCCCCGGCCGTGGACCGAGAACGAGGTGACGTTGCTCGGCCAGCTGGCGGACTCGGTGGCCACCGAGCTGGAGCTCTCCGCCCTCGGCCGCGAGTTTGAGGCGCACCGCCTCCGCTTCGAGCTCGCCATCGACGCGGCCCAGATCGGCAGTTTCGACTGGGACCTGGTCAGCGGCCGGCTGGTCTGGGACGACCGCATGGTCGAGATCTTCGGCTACGACCGGGACACCTTCATCGAGCGGATCGACGCCGCCATCGACCGCTGCCACCCCGACGACCGGCAGCGGCTGCTCGACGCGCTCCAGACGGCCATCGACACCTGTGGTGAGTACGACGCGGAGTTCCGCATCGTGCTGCCGACCGGGGAGACGCGCTGGATCCAGGGTCGCGGGCGCGCCCTGGCCGACGACCGCGGAAACGCGGTGCGGCTCCTCGGCGCCGGCTTCGACACGACGTCCCAGCGGCACGGGGACACCCGCGTCGCCCGCGTCCTCGAGGTCATGAAGTCGGCCTTCTTCGCCCTCGACCGGGAGTGGCGCTTCACCTACGTCAACACCGAGGCCGAGCGGGTCCTGGGCAGGCGGCGCGACGAGCTGATCGGCGGGGTCGTGTGGGAGCTCTACCCCGCCGCCGTCGGCAGCGACTTCGAGGAGAACTACCGGGCGGCGGTGAAGACGGGGGAGGAGCGGGTCTTCGAGGCCTACTACCCGGAGCCGCTGGACGCCTGGTTCGAGGTGCGGGCCTGGCCGGGCCCGGACGGCCTGTCGGTCTACTTCCTCGACGTCACCGAGCGCCGCCGGGCGGAGGAGCAGGCACGGCGGAGCGCCGCGCGGCTGTCGCTGGTCGCCGACGTGACCGCCGCCCTGTCGGCGTCGCTCACCAGTGGCCGGGGGGAGGAGGCCGCGCTGCAGCGGGTCGCGCAGTCCGTGGTCCCGGTGCTGGGTGACTGGGTGATCCTCAGCCTCGTCGACGAGGACGGCCGCATGCGCGACGTCGCCAGCTGGCACCGTGATCCGGAGCTGCGCGCGTCGGTCGCCCGGTACGCCGAGCTGCGGCTGGCCGCGCTCCCGCCGCACGCCCCCGTTCTGCGGGCCCTGGCCTCCGGGCAGGCGCGCACGATCGACGACGTGGGCGCCGTCGTCGGCCCGATGCTGCCGCCGGGAGAGGTGCGGGAGGTGTTCTGGCGGCTCTCGCCGAGGTCGGCGGTCACGCTGCCGATGGCGGCGCGGGGCCGGACGCTGGGTGCGCTGAGCATCTACCGGTCGGCCGACCGTCCGCAGGCCGACGAGGAGGACCTCGCCACCGCCCGCGACCTCGCCGGCCGGATCGCCCTGGCCCTGGACAACTCCCGCCTGTACGAGCAGCAGCGCCGCCTCGCCGAGGGCCTGCAGCGCAGCCTGCTGACCGAACCCCCGCAACCCGACCACGCCGAGATCGTCGTGCGCTACCGGCCGGCCGTGGAGGTCGCCGAGGTCGGTGGCGACTGGTACGACGCGTTCCTGCAGCCCTCGGGCGCCACGGTGCTGGTCATCGGTGACGTGGTCGGGCACGACACCGAGGCCGCGGCGGCCATGGGGCAGCTCCGCGGCATGCTCCGGGGCATCGCCTACCGGGACGGGCCCGGACCGGCCGCCGTCCTCACCGAGCTGGACGCCGCCATCGAGGGCCTCGGGATGGGCACCATGGCCACCGCCGCCATGGCGCGGGTGGAGCAGACCCCGGAGGAGCGGGCCGCCGGGCTCACGCGGCTCCGGTGGTCCAACGCCGGCCATCCGCCGCCCCTCCTGCTGCACGAGGACGGCCGGATCGACCAGCTCATCGGCCCGCGCGCCGAGCTCATGCTGGGCGTCGACCCCTCGGCGCGGCGTACCGACTCCGTGGTGACGGTCCGGCGCGGGGCGACGCTGCTCCTCTACACCGACGGCCTGGTCGAGGGCCGCGACCTGCCCCTGGACGAGGGCATCGCGCGGCTGGGTCGTGCGCTCGCGGAGCTGGCGGACGAACCGCTCGGGCTGCTGTGCGACGCGGTCATCGAACGGCTGCGCCCGGAGGGCCTGCAGGACGACGTCGCGCTGGTGGCCATCCGGCTGCACCGCGAGGACCGGCCGCGGCCGGCGGAGGCCGGTCCCCGGCACGTGCCGGACGGGGTCGACGGGTCGTAGCGCCCAGCCCGGGCCGTGGCGGTCAGCCGCGGCGCAGCAGCGCCCAGACGTGCTTGTGCCCGTTCTGGACGTACCAGCCGTGGGCGGTGGCCATCTCCGCGATGAGGTAGAGGCCGAGGCCGCCCTCGCTGGGGTCGCGGCCGACGGCCGGCGACGGGGGCACGGTGGCGGCCTCGTCGGAGACCTCGATCAGGTAGGCGTCGGGGGTGACGCGCACCGCGGCGTGAACCCGCCCGCCCCCGTGGCGCAGGGCGTTGGAGGCCATCTCGTCCAGGGCGAGGACCAGCTGGTCGCGGAGGTCGCCGGCCGTGTCGTCGTCCGCCCCGGCCGGGTGGGCCGCGGCGTGCCGGCGCAGCTGGGCGCGCACGCCCGGCAGCTCGGTGACGTCCCGGAGGTGCCAGGACAGCGCCGGAGCGGCCGGTGGCGGTGACGCCGACGGCCAGACCGGCCCGGCCGCCTGCCCTGTCACGCGCTGATCCCCTTGCCTCGTGCGGCCGTGCCGTGTGCAGCCTGCGCGGTCGCAGGCCAACACCTGCGTATGGGCCGACGCGGACCCGGCCAAACCTGTTGCGACGCGTGTCACTCCCGGGTGGGAACTCTCCTCAGCCGGCCAGTTCGGCGAGCTTCGTGACGGTGTTCCAGTTCCGGGAGGTCCCCGGCCGGCCGAGCAGCGTGTCCCACTTCCAGGAGGCCAGCGGCGTCCCCTGGATACCGTCGGGGAGCCACAGGTACAGCTCGCGGCCGCGGACCAGGTACTCGCCACCGCCCTCCACCGGGGGCAGGGCGTCGACCCGGGCGGGGTCGGGGGGATCGGCCATGAACGTGACCAGGTACCGGGCCGGGTCGGTGGCGACGGTGGCGAACGGGTCGCCGGCCACGATCGCGCCCATCTCGGCCCCGGTGCGGACCACGACCGGGACGGCGAGACCGAACTCCGCCTCGATGGTCGCGGTGAGGTCCGCGGCCAGCTCTGCCTCGCCGAGCGGGCTGTCGAGCACGACGTTCCCGCTGCGCAGATGGGTGCGCACGTTCGCGTGCCCCCGATCGGTGAGGACCTCGCGCAGCCGCGGCATGTCCACCTGGCGGGCGCGGCCGAGGTTGATGCCGCGCAGCAGGGCGACGTACCGGGTCGAGCTCACCGGCGCACCGTAGCGCCGGCCGCGGGCGATCAGCCGAGGACGGGGTTCCAGGCGCCGGTCAGCACGCTCAGGGTCACGGCCGCTGCGCACACGGCGGCGGTCCCGACGACGAACCAGGTGTCGCGCGGGTGCAACGACGATCCGCGGGCGTTGGTGCGGGGGATGCCGGAGTCGAAGCCGCGGGCGTCCATCGCCGTCGCCAGGCGGGTGCCGCGCCGGACGGCGCCGACCAGCAGCGCGAAAGCGGTACCGGCGAACAGCCGCAGCTGCGCGACCGGGTTCCCCCCGGCGTCCACGCCCCGGGCGCGGCGGGCGAGCCGGATGGTCTCCCACTCGGTGGCCAGCAGCGGGACCAGCCGCAGCGCGGCAAGCGCCCCGTAGGCGAACCGGGTCGGCACCCGCCAGTGCACGGTGAGGGCGTCGGCGAGCCGGACCGGATCGGTGGCGGCGACCAGCAGGATGCCCGGAAGGGCGAGCGCGATCACTCGCAGACCCCACGTGAGGCCGCTGAGCCAGGCGTCGGTGCCCGTCAGGGAGCCGAAGGCGACGTTGACCCAGGCGACGCCAGCGGCGCTCGCGAGCAGCGGCCAGGTGCGGCGGAGCACCTCCGCGGGCGAGGTCAGCCCCGCGGCCGGCAGGAGCGCCAGCTCGGCGGCGAGCACGACGCCCGGCGTCACCAGGTCGCCGCTGACCAGGAGCACCGCGGTGAGGATCGCGATCGCCGTCAGCTGGGCGACCGGGTTGATCACCGACAGCGGCACCGGCCGGGCCGGGCCCAGGGCGAGCGGCAGGCTCATGGGACCGCCACCGGCAGACCCAGGTGCAGGACCTCGTCGGCCAGAGCCGTCACCACCGCGGCGTCGTGGGTGACGACGCAGAGGGACCGCTCGCCGTCCTGCTGCTCGGCGAGGATCGCCACGAGCTCGGCCCAGGTGTCCCGGTCCTGGCCGAAGGTGGGCTCGTCGAGCACCAGGACCCGGGGGCGGGTGGCCAGCGCGGTCGCCACGGAGAGCCGTCGCTGCTGCCCGCCCGACAGGGTGAAGGGATGGGCCTCGGCCAGGTCGCCGAGGCCGAGCCGCTCCAGCAGCTCGTCGGCCAGCCGGGCGGCCGCGGTGTCGCCGGCACCCGACCTCAGCGGGCCGAGCGACAGCTCATCGCGCACCCGGGCGGTGAGGAACTGGTGCTCGGGCTGCTGGAAGACCGTGCCGATCCGCGTCACCAGTTCGGCGGCCCGCCACCGGGACGGCGGGTGCGCCGGCCGCCGGAGGCCCGCGCAGAGCGCCGGGGTGGCGACCACACGTCCTGTCGTCGGCGCGCGCAGGCCGGCCAGCAGGAGGGCCAGCGTGGACTTGCCGGTGCCGTTGGGCCCGGTCACGGCCAGGGTGCGGCCCGCGTGCAGGCCGACGTCGGTGGGGAGCAGGGCGGGCGTGGGAGAGCCCCGGTGGGTGTAGCCGGCCTCCTCGGCCGCCAGGAGGAGCGGGCCGACGGGCAGGGGCCGGCGGGCGGGGAACCGCAGGGGAGCCGGTGCCCAGCCCGGCCCGTGCTCGACCAGCCCGCCAGACGGCAGCAGTTCCACCACCCGGTCGACGAGGGGGAGCCAGGACTCGACGTCGTGGTCGACCACCACCAGCGTCGTGGAGCGGTCGGCGACGGCCCGCACGACCGCCGTCCGCACCAGGTCCGCGCCCTCGGGATCGAGCTGGGCCGTCGGCTCGTCGAGCAGGAGCAGCCCCGGGCGGGGAGCGAGGGCCCCGGCCAGCACCAGCCGCTGCTTCTGGCCCCCCGACAGGGCCGCGGTGGGCCGGTCGCGGCCGAGGTCGAAGCCCACCGCGTCGAGCGCGGCGTCGACCGCCGGCCAGATCCGCTCCGGAGGCGTGCCGGCGTTCTCCAGCCCGAACGCGACGTCGTCCCCGCTGCGGGTCATCACCAGCTGGGAGTCCGGCTCCTGGAAGACCATGCCCACCCGGTCCCTGCGGCGGCCGGGGGGCGCGCCGTCGACGCTCAGCTCTCCGGTGGCGTCGCCGCTCTCCGGTGTCAGCAGCCCGCCCAGCGCCCGCAGGAGCGTGGACTTGCCCGATCCCGACGACCCGGTGAGCAGGACCCGCTCACCGGCGCCGATCTCGAGGTCGACGTCCCGCACCGCCCAGGCCCGCCGGGTGGCGTGGCGGAACCCCCAGCCGGCGAGCCGGACCCCCGCGGGGTCCATGCCCGCCCTCAGACCCGGGTGCGGCCGGACGCGAAGGACGACAGCGCACCGCTGGCCGCCAGCGCCCGGGTGAGGGCCAGGCTGCCCAGCCCGGCGACGACGGCGGTGCTGGCGACCACCAGCGCGAGATACACGGCCTTCCACCCCACGGTCCAGTCGGGGTAGTAGTAGACGAGGTCCAGCACGGCCGCGGTCGCGCCGGCGAGTGCCGCGGAGAGCAGGGCCTGCGGCCAGCCGAAGCGGCGGTACCCGAAGGCCGCGAACCCCGCGTCGCCGGCCAGGCCCTGCAGCAGGCCGTAGACGATCGTCGTCGTCCCCCAGGCCGAGCCCAGCAGGGCCGAGACGATCGCGGCGACGAGCTCGGCGAACAGGCCCGCCCCTGGCTTGCGCACCACCAGCGGTGCCAGGACGGCGGGGATGAGCCACACGCCGTACATGAAGGCCTGGGCCGGCGGGAAGCCGGCGAAGGCCGCCCCAGTGCCGGCCCACAACAGGCCCCAGGCCCAGAAGACCACGCCGAAGGCGGCGCCGAGGACAGCGGTGACGACGATGTCGACGGTGCGCCAGCGGTTGCTCCGCTCCCCGACGGGAGCAGCGGACGACGGACGGACGGCCTGCTCGGCCATGATTTCCTCCAGACTCCCTGCGCCGGCATGACCCGGATCAGGTTCGAGGGTCTGCGGGATCCCGCACTCTCAGCGCCGAAGCGCTCCCCTGCTGTGTGTTCGGTTGTGCCGCCCACTCTAGACCTCCCGCGATCATGGCGCCGCGACCAGCCGCGACCGCCCAGCAGTGGTCGTCGCGCCGTGATCGTCGGGGAGCCGGCGCTCACCGCAGCGCGAGTCCGAGCAGCAGGTGGGCGTTGAGCGCGATGATCAGCACTGCCACCACGCTGCCCGCGACGGTGGTGATCCAACGGTTGACCCAGCCGGCCATCAGGTCGCGGCGGCTGGTCAGCCACAGCAGCGGCACGAGCGCGAACGGGATCCCGAACGAGAGCACCACCTGCGACCACACCAGCGCCGTCGTCGGGTCGCCGCCGAGGACCAGGACGGCCAGCGCCGGCGCCAGGGTGATCAGCCGACGCGTCACGACGGGGATGTGCCGGCGCAGGAAGCCGGCCATGACCACCTGACCGGCGTGCGTCCCCACCGACGAGGACGCGAAGCCCGAGGCGAGCAGGGCCACGGCGAAGGCGATCGCCGCGCCGGTGCCCAGCTGGTCGCCCAGACCGGCGTGCACGGCCTCGAGGGACTCGGCCTGGTGGCCGCCGGTGAACAGCTGCGCGGCGATGATCAGCATGGCGGCGTTCACCAGCCCGGCCAGTCCCATCGCGAGGAGCACGTCGAGCCGCTGGGCCCGCAGCAGCCGACGTCGTCCCTGCGCGGTGCGCCCGGCGGTGACGACGTCGCCGTACCGGCCGGGGGTGAGCGCGGAGTGCACGTAGATGACGTGCGGCATGACCGTGGCGCCGAGGATGCCGGTGGCCAGGACGACGCTGTCGGCGCCGTCGAAGGAGGGGACCATCCCGCCGGCGAGCCCGCCCGGGTCCACGCCGGAGCCGATCAGGGTGTACCCGAACCCGAGGCCGACGACGAGCAGGAGGCCGGTGATCACCCGCTCGAACGGCCGGTGCCCGCGCGACTGTGCGCCCAGCAGGACGAACGCGACGACGGCGGTGATGGCGCCGCCGATCGGCAGGGGCACCCCGAAGAGCAGGTTCAGCGCGACGGCGCCGCCGACGATCTCCGCCAGGTCGGTGGCGATCGCCACCGCCTCGGCCTGCACCCACAGCCCCCACGTCACAGGGCGGGGCAGCCGTTCGCGGCAGAGGGTGGCCAGGTCCCGCCCGGTGGCCAGCCCCAGCTTGGCGGTGAGCGACTGGATCAGCATCGCCATGAGGTTGGCCGCGACGATCACCCAGAGCAGCGTGTAGCCGAAGGCGGCGCCCCCGGAGAAGTTGGTGGCGAAGTTGCCCGGGTCCACGTAGGCGACGGCGGCCACGAAGGCCGGTCCCAGCAGCGGCCAGATACGCCGGCGCGGCTCGGACGGGCCGGGCGCCCGCAGCGGAGCGGTGCGGGCTGTGACCAGCGTGGTCGGCAGGACGGCGGCCTCGGTCTTCGACAGGTACACGGCGGCCTCGCGGTGGGGAGGAGCGGGTGGGATGGCGCTCCTGTCCTGCCCGGACCGGGTGACACACCGGGGCCGACCCGTGGCCCCCGGGGGCCAACGTCCGCGACCGCTCGCGCGAGGGCTGATCACTGGGCGCCGGTGCGCAGGTCCAGGCCCCGGATCTGCGCACCGGTGCACACCCTCGCGGTCACCGGCCTGTGGCGCTCCGGATCATCGCGTCGATCCGGCGGGCGTGCGCGCCGTGCCAGTACACCCGCGCGCACGCCCGGCACCGGACGAAGTCCTCGTAGGTCCGGCGGGTCCCGGCCTCCAGCCGGTGGGCGACCTCCTGCTTCGGCACCGTCTCCAGGGCGCCACCGCAGGCGGTGCAGCGGGTGAGGGGCGCTACCGGGGGCGCGAACCGGTCGAGGACGTCGGCCAGCTGCCCGTCGGGCCGGCTGCCCCGGACCAGCGCTCCCCGCGCGAGGGCCCGGCGCATCAGCAGGCGCCGGTCCTGGGTGAGCAGCACCCGCTCCTCGGCGAGCGCCCGCGCCACGAGATCGGAGTCGTCGGCCTCGTTGGACCAGGCGGCGTCGAGCCCGAGCAGGCGCAGGCGGCGGGCCAGGGTCCCGAGTCCGACGTCGAGCAGGAAGCCGCCCGCGGGCAGGACCTCGGGGCGGGCTGCCTCGGCCACCTCGATGCGGCCGCCGGCCACTGCCCGGGTCGCGTGCGTCGCGGGTGTCCCGTTGAGCCGCAGCTCGCCCACCTCGGTCAGCGGCACGCCGGCCGCCTGCACCAGGTGGCCCACCGTGGCGTCGGGGTCGAAGCGCATGCGCCGCATGCCGCGGTGGCGGTCCCGCGGCGGGAGGAGGAAGCGCAGTGGGACCGGGACGACGACGTCGACGCCCTCGATCACCCCGCCCCTCACCCCGCCCCCGCCCTCACTCCGCGCCCGCCCTCACTCCGCGCCCGCCCTCACTCCGCCACGACCCGCAGCGTCTTCATCGAGGAGTCCGCCGCGTCGGGGATCAGCATCCCGCGGCCACGCCGGTGGTGAGGCGGTCGAGGGCCTCCTGACTGATCCGCTCGCCGGGCGCCGGCACCGGCATGCCCGGCGGGGACGCGGGAGTGGTCCATCGCGGCCCACTACCCGCTCGGCGGGAATACTTGAACTCTCAAGCAAGTTGGTGCAGGGTGAGCGAGACACCGACAGCCAGGAGCCCGTCATGCCCGTCCAGCGCCTCAACCACGCCGTCCTGTACGTCCGCGACGTCGCCCGCAGCCACGCGTTCTACCGGGACGTCCTCGGCTTCCGCGTGAAGATGGAGATCCCGGGCGCCGCGGTCTTCCTGCAGGCCGAGGGCTCGACCAACGACCACGACCTCGGGTTGTTCCAGATCGGCGCCGGGGCCGGCCCCTCGGAGGCGGGCCGCCGCACGGTGGGTCTCTACCACCTGGCGTGGGAGGTCGACACGCTCGCCGAGCTCGCCCGCATCCGCGACGCGCTGCTGCAGGCCGGTGCGCTGGTCGGGGCGTCCGACCACGCCACGACGAAGGCGCTGTACGCCCAGGACCCGGACGGCATCGAGTTCGAGGTCTCCTGGCTGCTGCCCGCCGACCTGATCACTCCCGAGGTCACCGAGGGCGCGGCCATGACCGCCCCGCTGGACCTGGAGCGGGAGATCGAGCGCTACGGCGCCCACACCCGCGGCGGGGTCGGGGTCTCCGTCCCCGCCTGACGCTCACAGCTGCGGACGGACTCCCGGTTCGCTCGCCAGCTCCGCCGGCGCCATCGGTCCCTCGCCCCGCACGGCGCTCGCCGCTGGTCCGCGCCGACCGGCCGGCAGCACGGTGCGGCGGTGCGATCCCTCCAGCTCCAGGGCCAGGGCCGCGTAGAGGCCGAGGACGGCGAGCGCCAGCCCGACCCAGCCGGCGACGCTCTGCCACGTCGGAGAGGCCTCGAACTGGTAGAGCCCCGTGACGACGAAGCGCAGCCCCGCCGTCCCCATGACCGCGGCGGCCACCAGCTTGGCCAGCCCGGAGATCGCCGGCACGAACATGGCGATCCCCGAGACGACCAGCAGGACGCCGAGTCCCGCGCTGGTGGAGCCCGGCGGTGAGGTGTAGGTCGTCAGCCCGACGACGGCCCACGTGCCGGCGAGGATGCCCATGCCGGTCGCGGCGACCGGGTCGCGGGCGAGGAAGCCCATCACCGAGGCCAGGAGCTGCAGAGGCACGGTGGCCGCCATCGCCGTGATGGCCGCGACCCGGCCCTGCTCGGGCGGGATCCAGCCGAGCTGCAGCGCGGAGAACACGGTGGTGGCCAGGGCCAGCGCCAGGAAGCCCAGGGGCAACGGGGTGGCGACCGGCCGGAGGACGATGCGGGTCGCCGGTTCGCCGGTGTGCCCTGAGGAGCTCATCAGCTGACCAGGATCTGGGTCGCTGATTCCTTGATCCGGCTGTTGGCCCACCGAGCCTGGCGCAGGTTCTGCGGGTGGCACCGCTGCGCCAGCCCCAGCAGCTCCGCGTCCTGCAGGCCCTGGGCGACCTGGGCCACCATCTCCCAGTCCACGGACACGCCCTGGGCGTGGATGAAGATGCTGCGGAGGTCGCGCAGCAGGAGGAGCGACGGCGCCGAGCGGCGGCCGAGCAGGTCGCTGACCGCCTCGCTGAGCTTTCCCAGGAGCGTGGACTCACCGGCTGGTTCGGGGTCCAGCTCGACGCCGTACCGCTCGCCGAAGGGGGCGAGCCGGCGCACGTGGTCCTGGGACCAGGTGGCGAGGTCCTTCCCGACGTGGAAGACCTCGTGGTCGGCCTTGTGCCGCTCCGCGACGGCGAGCAGCTGGTGGGCCAGGTGGTTCTCGGAGCGGTGCAGTTCCTCGAGCGCCAGACCGATCCTCATCGCGCGCCTCCGTCGGCCGGCAGCGTCTCCTGCACCTCGGCCGTCCGTCCGCCCCTCGTCGGGGCCGGCCCCGGCGTGGCCGGGGCCGAGCCGGTGGTGGTGGGCGCCGGTGACCGGCCCCTGCGCGACAGCCGAACCTTCCGCACCGCCGCTGCTGCGGTCTTGAAGATCGGCTGCTTGGACGCCGGGTCCCAATCCGTGAGGGTGAGCTCGTTCGCCGCGCGCCCGTTCTCGACCGCTCCGGGGTCGTCCCAGTAGCCGTAGTGGAAGGGGAGGAAGAGCACGCCGTCGCGGATCTCGCTGATCCGCAGCCGTGCCCGCACCGACCCGCGGGCGGTCGACACCTCGAGCAGGTCACCCTCGCCGACACCCAGCCGCCCCGCGTCCCCGGGCGACATCTCCACCCACACCTCGGGGGCGGCGGCCTGCAGCTGCGGCGCCCGGCCGGTCTTGGTCCGGGTGTGGAAGTGGTACAGCGTGCGACCGGTGATCAGGATGAAGGGGCGGTCGCGGGAGGGCATCTCGTGCGGCGGGACGAACTCCGCCGCGCGGATGATCGCCTTGCCGTCGGGATTCATCGCCTTGTAGTCGCTCTCCTCGAACGGTGCCCCCGTGAGGATGTCGCGGCCGTAGCTCTCGCAGTACTCGGGATCGCTGTAGAACCGGCCGTCCGCGTAGAGCCGCTCGGTGCCGTCGGGGCTGTCCTCGGTGCAGGGCCATTGGATGCCGCTGCCGCCGCGCAGCTTGTCGTAGGTGATCCCGGTGTAGTCGCATGGCCGGCCGCGGCTGCACTCCTTCCAGGCCTCGAACGCCCCCTCGGGGTCCGACCACTTCACCAGTGGCGCGCCGTCCTTGTCCTCCAGGCCCAGCCGGTGGGCGAAGTCGATGAGGATGTCCATGTCCGGACGGGCCTCGCCCGGCGGGTCGACCGCCTTCTCCGACAGGTGCACGGTCCGGTCGGCGTTGGTGAAGGTCCCGGTCTTCTCGCCCCAGGTGGCGGCGGGCAGGACGACGTCGGCGAGCTCGGCGGTCTCGGTGAGGAAGATGTCCTGCACGACGAGGAAGAGCCGCTCCTGCGACAGGATCGAGCGGATGCGCCGGAGCTCGGGCAGGGACACCGCGGGGTTGGTGCAGATGACCCAGAACATCCGGATCGAGCCCTCTTCGAGGTAGCGCAGCTGCTGCATGATGTGCGTCGGCGGCGCGTAGTGCGGAATGCTCATCGGGTCGACGTTCCAGATCCGCGCGAGGTCCGCGACGTGGGCGTCGTTGGACCAGTTGCGGAAGGCCGGGAGATCGCCGTCGGCTCCCGCCTCGCGGGTGTTCTCGGCGGTGGGCTGGCCGTTCATCTGCAGGATCCCGCAGCCCGGCCTGCCCAGCATGCCGCGCACCAGGTGCACGTTGTTGACCTGGACGGCGGCGGCGGTGGCCTGGTGCGACTGGTAGAAGCCCTGCAGCACGGTGGACAGCAGCCGCTCGGCCTGGCCGATCACCCGGGCCGCCTCACGGATCCGCTCCGCCGGGACGTCGCAGATGCCGGCCACGATCTCGGGCGGGTACTCGGCGACCCGCTCCCGCAGCTCCTCGAAGCCGACGACGTGGGCGTCGAGGTAGTCCTGGTCGATCCAGCCGTTGCCGATGATCTCGTGCAGGAGCCCGTTCATGAGGGCCACGTTGGTGCCCGGCTTGGGGGCGAGGTGCACCGTGGCGGCCCGTGCGACGGGCGTCATGCGCGGGTCGACGCAGACGACCTCCGGCGGGTTGGGGCCGGCGAGCCGGTCGAGGATGCGGCTCCAGGTGACCACCTGGGTCTCGGCCATGTTGTGCCCGAACAGGGCGATGACGTCCGCGTGGTCGATGTCGGCGTAGGAGCCGGGCTGACCGTCGCTGGCGAAGGACTCCTTGAGCGCGGCGGCGGCGGTGGCCGTGCACAGCCGGGTGTTGCCGTCGACGTGGATGGTGCGGATGCCGCCGTGGGCGATCAGTCCCAGCGTGTAGTAGTCCTCGAGGAAGAGCTGGCCGGTGTTGTAGAAGCCGATCGCGCTGGGGCCCTGCTCCTCCAGCAGCTCCCGGGTCCGGCTGACGACCAGGTCCATGGCGGTGTCCCAGTCGGTCTCGACGAGCTTCCCGCCGCGGCGCACGAGCGGCCGGGTCAGCCGCTCGCGCGAGTTGTTGGCCTGCCAGCCGTAGAGGTCCTTGGGGTCGAGCCGGCCCCGGTTGACCCGGTCCACGGCGCGGCCGCGGACGCCGACGATCCGGCCGTCCTTGACGGCGATGTCGAGGGCGTCGCCGTTGGAGTGGAGGATCGAGGCGGACTGCACCCAGCGGTCGACGTCCTCATCGGTCAGCCCATCGGCCAGGTGTGAGTCCACCCGCGTCGGCCAGGTCTCGCCCGGTCCGTACGGCGTGCGGGTTCCCCATGGTTCGGCGATGCGGTCGACGCGGCCCATGACAACCTCGAGACTGTCGGTCCTTGACGTGACGGCGAGTCTGTCGGCCCTCGGGGGCCGGCGCAGGTCGAGCGACGCGAGGACGTGCGTCACCCACGTGGTTCCGGGGCATGGACGGGGCGACCGACCGATCAGCCAGGAGGCCCCGTGTCCCAGTCCGCCGTCCGACCGCTCGCCCTCGTCACCGGTGCCTCCAGCGGCATCGGGCGCGAGCTGGCCAAGCAGTTCGCCGAGAACGGCTTCGACCTGGTCGTCGCCGCCGAGGACGTCGAGCTCGACGACGCCGTCGAGGAGCTCCGCGGCATGGGAGCGGCCGTCGCCCCGGTGAGCGTCGACCTGACCAGGCTCGACGACGTCGAGCGCCTCGCCGCCGCGGTGCGTGGCGCGGGACGGCCGCTCGACGCCGCGGCGCTCAACGCCGGCGTGGGCGCGGGCGGACGGTTCACGGACAACGACCTGGACGCCGAGCTCGCCATCGTCGACCTGAACTGCCGGTCCACCGTGCACCTCGCCAAGTCCGTCGTCCAGGACATGGTGGCCCGAGGTGAGGGCCGGATCCTGTTCACCTCCTCCGTGGCCTCGCAGGCGCCCGAACCCTTCCAGGCGGTCTACGGCGCCTCCAAGGCGTTCGTCCAGTCGTTCGCCCTGGCGCTGCGCGAGGAGCTGAAGGACACCGGTGTCACGGTCACCTCGCTCCTGCCGGGGCCGACGGAGACCGAGTTCTTCGACCGTGCCGACCTCACCGACACCAAGCTGGGCGCCTCCGACACGAAGGACGACCCGGCGCAGGTCGCCCGACAGGGCTTCCAGGGGCTCATAAAGGGCGAGGCCTCCGTCTTCGCCGGCTCGCTGGCCAGCAAGGCCATGGGCCGGCTGTCCTCGGTCACCCCGGACTCGGTCGCCACGAGGGCGAAGCGGCCCATGACCGAGCCGGGGTCAGCGCAGGGCTGACCAGAGGCTGCGGCACCGCGCCCATGACGTCCCTCGGTCTGGAACCGATCGAGCCGGTCGAGCTGGACGCCGGCCCGTTCCGGCTGCGCCCGTGGCGTCCGGAGGACATCGACGCCGTCTGGTCCGCCTTCCAGGACGACGACATCCGGCTCTGGAACGGCGGCGGGGTTCAGTCGCGGGAGGACGCCCTCGTGCTGCTCGGCCGCAGGCTCGACTGGACCACCGGCGACCACGCCTCCTGGGCGGTCGTGGACGGGGACGACGTCGTCCTCGCGTCGGTCTCCCTCCACTCGATCGACCGTGTCCAGAACAATGCCGAGATCGGCTACTGGACGGCGCCGGTCGCGCGTGGGCGGGGAGTGGCCGCGATCGCGGCCGATGCCGTCTGCCGCTGGGGCTTCGCCGCCCTGCCGATCGACCGGATCGAGCTGTGCCACGCGGTCGAGAACACGGCCTCGGGCCGGGTGGCGGAGAAGGCCGGGTTCACCTTCGAGGGGCGCCGTCGCCGCTCCTACCGGTACGGCGACGGCGTCAAGCGCGACGAGCTGCTGTGGGCCCGTCTGGCGGACGACCCGCCGCCGCGGACCGGCATCGGTCCTTGATGCTGCGGTGATGCTGCGGTGAGGTGGGGCCGCTGAGGGGCCTGGACAGCGGGAAGTCGATGGCGCCGACCATCGAGCTGGTCGGCCGAGGGGAGATCGACCGGTCGTCCACCGTCCTCTGTGCGCACCTCGGCGGGCAGCCGGCGCTCAACGGTTACAGCGCGCTGTTCTCCTGACCGGTGCGAGGGGCGGGTGGGCGTCCAGCGGTCCAGGCCCGGCCCCCGGCACGCAGGCCCGTGGAGATGAGCCGTCTCAGGGCCACGACGGCGGCGGCGGTGAGGATGGTGCGCCAGCCCGGATGACCCGCCAGCCGGAGCAGCCCGGCCGCCAGGAGCAGGTCCAGGAACACCGCGAGGGCGAGCGCGGGTCGCCGGGTCGCGGCCAGGGTCAGCCCGCCGGCCAGCAGCGCGCCCGCGCTGACGAGCAGCGCGAGCGTGCCCGGCAGCCGGGCGAGGAAGTCGGGCGAGGAAGTCGGTCATACGGTGCGGCCGCGGTGCTCCGCGGCGGCGGGATCGACGGCCTCGCCGCGGCGCGCCTGCTCCTCGGACACCTGGCGCCGTTCCTCCGCGATCTCCTTGGAGAGGAAGTAGTTCAGCGCCGTGCGGATCGCCGCGACCGCGGCCAGCTGACCCAGCTCCTCGAAGCTCGGCGCCACCGCCGTCCGCAGCACGTCGCTCGCCAGCTGGAACTCCAGACCCAGCGCGAGGAACCGGCCGAGGGTCAGGCGCACCGGCACGAAGGCCTCCGTGGACCGCCGGCGCAGGCCCACCCAGGAACCGGGCGAAGGCCCAGAGGGCGCCGAGGATGATGACCGCGGCCCCGCAGGCCTCGACCACCGTGACCAGGACGCCGACGACGTCGGCCAGGAGCTCTTCCACGGCGCGGGCCTACCCCGCGGCTCCCGGGGTAGGCCTACAGCTCGACGGCCAGGGCTGCGGCCCCGGCCTGCTGCAGCGCCGCGGCGATGTCGGGTCGTGTCGGGGCGAGGCCCGCGCCGGCCAGGACGACGTCCCGGACGAAGGTGTGCCACACGTGCGCCCGCCGGATCATGCCGTGCCCGCCGGCGACCGTGAACCGGGCGACCCGTGCACCGGCGTGCTGCGCGCGCCGGGCGAAGTCGGCCGACAGCGCCGCGGGCACCCACCGGTCACCGCGGCCGTGCAGGATCGCCACCGTCCGGCCGCGCAGGTGGTCGACCGGCTCACCGGACGGTGTCCACGGTGCCAGCGCGCAGACCGCGGTCACCTGCGGCTCGCCGCCGGCGCGCAGCACCGCCCGGCCGCCCATGGAGTGGCCCACGAGGATGATCGGCACGGTCCCGTGCTCGGCCCGCAGGCGGTCGAGGCTCCAGCGGACGTCGGCATGGGCGTCGGCGGCCGGGCCGTTCCAGCCGGCCACCCGGTAGCGGAGCAGGTAGGTGGACAGCCCCCCGCCGGCCGCGGCGGCCGACACGAACTGCTCGACGGCGCGCATCCGCACCAGCGACAGGGCGCGTTCCCGGGGCGGCTCCACGCTGGCCGCGGTCCCGCCGTGGCAGAAGAGCGCCACTGCCACCGTCCCCGCAGGGGCAGGCCGCGCCTCCAGGCGGGGCTCGGTCACCGCCGTCTGCCGCCGCGCAGGGTCGCGCGTGCCCGGTCGCCGAGGTCGCCGGCCCTGAGGAGGGCCCGGCTCACCGCGGTCGGACCGGTCCGGCGTTCCAGCCGGCGGCCGAGGCGGCGTAGCAGCCCGGTGGTCAGCGGGACGACGACGGTCAGGATCAGCCACATGCGCAGCCGGCGGGTGAGGAAGAGCCACATGAGCAGGGCCCTTCCCCGGCCGTGCGGCCGGGAATCCCCCGGCGACCGCCACGTGCGGCGACCGCCGGCGTGCGGTGCATCAGGAGTCGGCGAGGCGGACGATCATCTTCCCGGTGTTGCCGCCGCGCAGCAGGTCGAGGAAGGCCGGCACCGCGTCGTCCAGCCCCACCCGCACCGTCTCGCGGACCACCAGCTCCCCCGAGCCCAGCCAGCCCGACACCGTCTCGAGGAACTCCGGGCGGAGGTCGGTGTGGTCGCCCACGAGGAACCCGCGGAGGGTGAGCCGGCTCGCCACGAGCAGCGACATGTTGCGCGGGCCCGGGGGAGGGGTGACCGTGTTGTAGCCGGAGATGGAGCCGCAGATCGCGGCCCGGCCGTGCACGCGCAGTGCGCCGATGGCGGCCTCCAGGTGGTCGCCGCCGACGTTGTCGAAGTAGACGTCGATGCCGCCGGGGGCCGCGGCCGTGAGCTGCTGTGCCACCGGGCCGGCGTGGTAGTCGAACGCGGCCGTGAAGCCGAGCTCGTCGGTGAGCCAGCGGACCTTCTCCGGGCTGCCGGCGCTGCCGATCACCGACCCGGCCCCGCGGAGCCGGGCGAACTGGCCGACCAGGCTGCCCACGGCCCCGGCTGCGCCGGAGACGAAGACGTCCTCCCCGGCGCGGAAGGCGGCCACCCGGAACAGCCCCGCCCACGCCGTGAGACCGGGCATGCCCAGCACGCCCAGGTGGTAGCTCGGCGGGATGCCCGGCAGCTCGGGCAGCACCCGCACGTGCGCCGCGTCCAGGACGGCGACGTCGCGCCACCCCGCATCGGTGAGCACCAGCGCGCCCTCGGGGACGTCCGGCGAGCGGGACGCGACGACCCGGCCGACCGCCCCGCCCTTCATCGTCTCCCCGACCTCCCAGGCCGCGGCATAGGACCTCCCCGCGCGCATCCGGCCCCGCATGTAGGGGTCGACGGACATGACCAGCATCCGGATGACGACCTGACCCTCGGCCGGGTCGGGGTGCTCCCGCTGCACCAGCCGGAAGTCGTCGGGGGTCGGCTCGCCGTGCGGCCGGGCCGCCAGCTGCCATTCGCGCGTCGCCACGGGCACGGGGCCGATCCTGCACGGCCCGGGTCGCGATCGCCCCCGGGGGGATCGGTGGTGCGCGGCCGGGTTGCGCCGCGGGCCTAGGCTCGGGGCATGCTGTTCTCCCGGTCCAAGACGCAGCCGGTCTCGGCCGCCGACGCGCTGCCCGGCCGCCCCGACCCGCTGCCCCACGTGCCCGAGGTCCACGCCGTCAACGGCAACCGCATCCAGCCGCCCTTCCCCGACGGCATGCAGACCGCCGTCTTCGGCGCCGGCTGCTTCTGGGGCGTGGAGAAGGTCTTCTGGGAGACCCCGGGCGTCTACTCGACCGCCGCCGGCTACGCGGGCGGGTACACCCCGAACCCGACGTACGAGGAGGTGTGCTCGGCGCGCACCGGGCACACCGAGGTGGTCCTGGTCGTGTTCGACCCGGCGGTCATCTCCTACGAGCAGCTGCTGAAGGTCTTCTGGGAGGAGCACGACCCGACACAGGGCATGCGCCAGGGCAACGACATCGGCACGCAGTACCGCTCGGCGATCTACTTCCAGGGCCCCGAGCAGGAGGCGGCGGCCCTGGCCAGCCGCGACCGGTTCCAGGAGCGGCTGAAGGCGGCCGGATACGGCGACATCACCACCGAGATCGCGCCGCTGGGCCAGTTCTTCTACGCGGAGGACTACCACCAGCAATACCTCTACAAGGTGCCGAACGGTTACTGCCCGGTGCACTCGACCGGGGTTTCCTGCCCCGTCGGGCTCCCGGGCGTCTGAGCACGGACCGGCCTTCGCCGCACGCCCCGCCCGCTCGGCGCGGCCCCGTGGAGGGCGGCCCATCCCTGAGAGGTCGATGACGCACGTGGAGGCCCTGCGCACGCCGGACGAGAGGTTCGCCGACCTGCCGGAGTTCCCGTACGAGCCCCGCTACGTCGAGGTCGACGGGGGCCTCCGGGTCGCCGTCGTGGAGGACGGTCCGGCGGACGGGGAGACGGTCCTGCTGCTGCACGGCGAACCGTCGTGGTCCTTACTCTACCGGCGGATGATCCCGGTGCTGACCGGTGCCGGGCTGCGGGTGGTGGCCCCCGACCTCGTCGGGTTCGGACGGTCCGACAAGCCGGTGGACCGTGCGGACTACACCTATGCGCGGCACGTCGCCTGGATGCGGGAGGCACTGCTGGACCGGCTCGGCCTCCGCGACGTCACGCTCGTCGGCCAGGACTGGGGTGGGCTCATCGGACTGCGCCTGGTCGCCGAGCACCCCCACCGCTTCGCCCGGGTCGTCGTCGCCAACACCGGTCTGCCGACCGGCGACCAGCCCATGAGCGAGGCGTTCCTCGCCTGGCAGCGGTTCTCCCAGGAGAGCCCGCGGTTCGAGATCGGCCGGGTGGTGTCCAACGGGTGCACCACCCCGCCGGCCCCGGAAGTGGTGGCCGCCTACGACGCCCCCTTCCCCGACGACCGCTACAAGGCGGGCGCCCGGACCTTCCCTTCGCTGGTGCCCACGTCGCCCGACGACCCCGCGGCGGCGGCCAACCGGGCGGCTTGGGACGTGCTCACCCACTGGGACAAGCCGTTCCTGACCGCCTTCTCCGACGGTGACCCGATCACCCGTGGGGGCGACCGGGTGTTCCAGCGGCTGGTGCCCGGCGCGCAGGGCATGCCGCACGTGACGCTGGCCGGCGGCGGGCACTTCCTGCAGGAGGACGTCGGCCCGGAGCTCGCCCAGGTGGTCGTCGACCTGGTCGCCGCGACTCCGCGGTGACCGCTCCCGCAGACCTCTTGTCCCAGCTCCGGCGGGCCCCCGACGTCGAGGCGCCGGAGCTCGTCGCCGTGGACGCGACCGACCGGCTCCTGCTCGACGAGGCCGCCGAGCTGCTCCGGCTCTGCGGCCCGGGGGAGGTCGCCGTCGTCGACGACGCCTACGGTGCGCTGACCCTCGGGTCGGTCGCCCTGCACGGTGCCCGCGACGTACGCGTGGCGCAGGACCTGCTCGTGGGGGAACGCGCGCTCGCCCGCAACGCCGAGCGCACGGGGCTGGCCGGTACCTACCGGTCCCTGCCGCTCGGGCCTGACCTCGCCGCTGGGGCCAAGGTCGTGCTGGTCCGGGCCCCCAAGGCCCTCGAGGCGCTCCGGGAGATCGCCGAGGTGCTGGCGGCGTCGTCCGACTCCGAGGTCACGGTGCTGGTCGGGGCCCGGGTCAAGCACATGACCCACGCCATGAACGACGTGCTCCGGGACTCGTTCACGGATGTCTCGGCCACGCTGGCGCGGCAGAAGTCCCGTCTGCTGATCGCCCGTGGGCCGGAGCCGTCGCCGTCCTCCTTCCCCCGGCGCCAGGAGCACCCCGACCTCGGCCTGGTCGTCTGCGCCCACGGGGCGGCGTTCGCCGGTACGAAGATCGACATCGGGACCCGGACCCTGCTCGGGGCGCTGGAGCCGGCGGCACCGGCGGAGACCGCCCTCGACCTGGGCTGCGGCACCGGCGTCCTGGCCACGGCGCTGGCCCGCGGTCGCCCGGGGCTGCAGGTCATCGCGGTGGACCAGTCGGCGGCGGCGGTCGCCTCGGCGAGGGCGACGGCGGAGGCCAACGGTCTGAGCGAGCGCATCCGGGTGGTCCGGGACGACGCGGCCGACTCCGTCCCGGACGGGAGCGTCGACCTGGTCGTCTGCAACCCGCCCTTCCACGTGGGGGCGGCGGTGGCGACCACCGCGGCCGACCGGTTGTTCGTCGCCGCTGGGCGGGTGCTGCGCTCCGGCGGGGAGCTGTGGACCGTCTACAACAGCGCGCTGCGCTACAAGCCGACGCTGTCGCGGCTGGTGGGCCCGACCCGCGTGGTCGCGCGCAACCCGAAGTTCACCGTCACGGTGTCGACCCGCCGCTGAAACCCTTGCCGGTCACTTCCCGCCGGGCCACGGTCAGGGGGCATGACCGACACCATCCCCCCTCCTCTGGCGGATCGGCTCCTGGCGGCCGTGATCGGCGCCTTCGAGGCGGCGGCGGTCGACCTGGGGGACCGGCTGGGCTGGTACCGCGCCCTCTCGGAGCGGCCGGCCACGCCGTCCGAGCTGGCGTCACGTACCGGGACCGACGCGCGGTACGCCCGCGAGTGGCTGGAGCAGCAGGCCGTCGCGGGCTATCTCACGGTGGATGACGCGGACGCCGCTGCCGACGAGCGGTGCTACGCCCTCCCGGCCGAGCACCGCGCCGTCCTCGTCGACGAGGTCGACCCGATGTACACGACGCCGCTGGCCCGGATGGCCATGGTGCTCACCCGCAACGTCCCCCGCCTCGCCGAGGTCTACCGCAGCGGCGGAGGGCTGAGCTGGGCGGAGCTGGGACCCGACGCGCGTGCAGCCCAGGCGGCCGCGAACCGGCCCTTCTTCGTGGGCCCGCTCGTCACCGAGGTCCTGCCCTCCCTGCCCGACGTGCACGCCGCCCTCCGCGCGGGTGGGCGGGTGGCCGACGTCGGCTGCGGGATGGGCTGGTCCTCGATCGGCATGGCCTCGGGGTACCCGACCGCCCAGGTGGACGGGTTCGACGTCGACGTCCCGTCGGTCGACCAGGCCCGGCTCAACGCGGAGGAGTCCGGCGTCGCCGACCGCGTCCGGTTCGAGGTGGCCGATGTGGGCGACCTGGCCGAGGACCGCGGGTACCACCTGGTGACGGCGTTCGAGTGCGTGCACGACATGCCCGACCCGGTCGCCGTCCTCTCGGCGATGCGCCGGATGGTCCGGCCGGAGGGGACGGTCCTGGTGGTCGACGAGAAGGTGGCCGAGACCTTCACCGCACCCGGCGACGAGATCGAGCGGCTGATGTACGGCTACAGCATCACCTGTTGCCTGGCCGATTCGCTGTCCACCCGGCCCTCGGTCGCCACCGGCACGGTGATGCGACCGTCGACCCTCGAGTCCTACGCCCGGGCGGCCGGGTTCGACGGCGTCGACGTCCTGCCGGTGGCACACGACTTCTTCCGCTTCTACCGCCTGCGCCACCGCCCTCAGGCGCACCCCGCAGCGGCTCCGTGACGGCGTTCCTCGAGTCGGTGCGGGGTCCCCGGTGGACTCCCCGCGATCGGTGGCACCGCCCGGTCTCGTTCCTCTGCCGTTTCCGGCTCGGTCTGCGCCTCCTCGGTCTGTGCCTCGGCGCAGCGTTCGGGGCGGTTCTGGTGCTCTTGGCTTCCGTGCTGCGGAACGGGTGACGGCAGCGGTGGATGTGGCCGGTTTCGGACGATTTGAGCCTCTTAAGTTGATGCTCGTGCGATCAGGCCGAAAGAACAGCGCCCTACCCGGTCGCTCACCACAGAGGTTCCCGTGTCATCTGCACTCTGGTCGGATCGCCCCTTGGGCGTGAAGCTCGCCGCGCTGGTCGGCGCCGGGGCGCTCAGCCTCGGCGTCTTCGGCGTCATCGCCGTGGGGGAGATCGTCGACACCGGCGGTTCCGAGGGAGTCCTGCTGGCGTCCACGACGGCGACGGCGGCGGCGCTGGAGGCCGACATGATGCACGACGCCGTCCGGGCCGACGTCCTGCAGGCATTGCTGGAGGGGCAGGGGTCCCAGTACGACTCCGCCGTCACGGACCTGGCCGAGCACGCCGAGAACCTGCACGCCACCCTTGCTGCCGTCACCGAGTCCGGCCTGGGTCCCGACGTGGCCGCGGCCGTGGACGGCGTCAAGCCCGCCGTCGACGGCTATCTGTCCTCGGCCGAGCAGATCGTCGCGGCCGCCGGGCGCGACGCCACGTCGGCCCGCATCGCCTACCCGGATTTCTTGCAGGCGTTCAAAGCCCTGGAAGAGGAACTGCCCGCTGTGGGCGACGCGATCGCCGCGGTGGCCGAGCGGGCGGACCAGGAGAGCGCTGCGGAGCGGAACTCGGCGGTCACCGCGCTGGTCCTGGTGGCCGGCACGGGGATCCTGCTGCTGTCCGCTCTGGGCTGGGTGATCACCCGCTCGGTGGTCGGTCCGTTGCGGGCCGTCGAGTCGGTGGTAGGCCTTCTGGCCGGCGGCGACCTGCGGGGGACCACCGGGGTCACCAGCAAGGACGAGGTCGGTCGCATCGCCGCGGCACTCGAGGCCTCGATGTCGGACATGCGCTCGGTGATGGCCGGCATCGGCCACACCACGACGACGTTGGCCTCGGCGACCGAGGAGCTGACCGCGACGGCGGAGGACCTGGCGCGGCTGGCGGTGGAGTCGTCGGCACAGAGCGAGGTGGTGGCCAGTGCGGCCGGGCAGGTCTCGACGAACGTGCAGACGGTGTCGGCGGGGTCGGAGCAGATGGGCTCGTCGATCCGGGAGATCGCGCAGAACGCCACCGAGGTGGCCCGGGTGGCCGCGCAGGCGGTGACCGTCGCAGACCACACCAACTCGCAGGTCGCAAAGCTGGGTGAGTCCTCGCTGGAGATCGCCAGTGTCGTCAAGGTGATCACCAGCATCGCCGAGCAGACCAACCTGCTGGCGCTCAACGCCACCATCGAGGCCGCGCGGGCCGGGGAGGCCGGCAAGGGCTTCGCCGTCGTCGCCAACGAGGTCAAGGAGCTGGCTCAGGAGACCGCCAAGGCGACGCAGGACATCACCGCCCGGGTGGAGGCCATCCAGTCCGACACCGACGGGGCGGTGCAGGCCATCACGGAGATCTCCTCCATCATCGGCCTGATCAACGACTCGCAGAGCACCATCGCCGCCGCCGTGGAGGAGCAGACCGCGACCACCACGGAGATGAATCGCAACGTGTCCGAGGCGGCGCTGTCCGCCGGCCAGATCGCCGAGAACATCGAGTCGGTGGCGAGAGCCACGGCTTCCACCACGCGGGCGATGTCCGAGGCCCGCGGTGCGATCGACGACGCCGCCCGGATGGCCGCCAGCCTGCACAGCGCGGTGGCGAAGTTCCGGTACTGACCCGCTACCGGAGCGGCCCGAGGAGGCGGCGGCGGTGGGGCCTCCACCGCCGCCGCGCTCCCGGGAGCTCCACAGCGGCAGGGCGTGGGCGTCCTCCTCGCCGTCGATGGCCTCGCCCGTGGCGACGGGACCCGGTGACTCGGAGAACGGCCCGGTGCGCCCTCGCCCCGGTGGGCGCTGACCTTCAGCTGCGTCGCGCGCGGCCGGGCGTGGGCGTACTCGGCGACCCGCTGCACCACCTGGCGACCGAAGCCCTCCGCCCTGAGACCGCGCGTCGGTCATGAGCCGCGAGGGCATGCAGCCCGGATCGTCCCCGAGTCGTGCAGCATCACGGACCACACGAGCTCTGGTCCTCGTATACGGCCCGGTTCGGGCACCGCGTGGACGTAGGCCTCGGCCAGCGAGATCGCGTTCGGTGCCCGAAGGACGCCTACGGGGGCGCCACCCGCAGGTCGCACACCGCACGCACGTCCTCGGGAGTCACCGGCTCGAGGCGGACGGTGTGGTCGTGCGTCACCAGTGGACCGGCCGGCTCGCGGTCCGCCGTCCCGAACAGCTCGTGGGTCGGCGTCTCGCGCTCGTCGGTCACGGTGGCCTCTGGTGTCAGGACGACGAGCGCCCTGGCCGTCGGCCCCTGGGCCGGGCAAGCTCGGCGTCATGAGGACGTCCCCCGCGTTCCGGAGGCTGGTGCCGTGGCTGGTCGGCTGGATCGCGTTCCAAGCCGTGGTGGCGCTGACCGGCCTGGCGGCGCGGCGGAAGAACCTCGGCGACGAGAGCTCGACCAGTATCCGGCGCGTACTCACCCACAACGGCCTGGAGCTGCACCCGAGGAACCCGGCGCTGTCCCGGGTCCGCGTCGACCTCGCCATGGCGGGGGCGGAGGTCGACCTGACCGCCATCCCGCGGCCGGAGAAGGGGATCGACCTGACGGTGCGAGCCCTGATGGCAGGGATGGCGGTCCGCGTACCCCCGGACTGGCGGGTGTGGTGGCGCTTCCGCGGTGTCGGCGGCATAGGCGCGGACGGAGTCGTCCAGCGAACCCATGACGAGCACGCCGCCGACCTGCGGGTGCACGCCCGGGTGCTCTTCGGCGGCATCGGCATCGAGGCCGGCTGACCTCAGCAGAAGCCCGGAGTGCCCTGCCAGGCGATGTCGGCGGGCGCCGCGTCGTCGCGCAGCACCGTGCCCTCGATGAGCCCGTAGGGACGGTCGTCGGCGTGGTAGACGACCGGGCCGGATCCATCGGGGGCGTTGTCCAGCCCGAAGGCGGACAGATCCTGCAGGAAGTGGTGCCTGTTCGGCATCGACATCCGGATCTCCGCCACGCAGGGGTTCTGCTCGAGCACCGCCTCGCCCATGGCGTAGAGGGACTGCTGGAGGGCGAGCGAGTGGGTCGCGGCGAACGTCTCGAGCAGCGCCGTCCGGACGCGGGCGAACGTGGCGTCGAAGTCGACGTCGGTGGCCGTGTACCGCCAGCGCGCGGTGACGGCCGTGGCCAGGATCCGGTCCCGCGTCTCGGCCAGGGTCGTGTATCGGTCGCGGGGGAAGCCGCGGAACTCCGAGCCCGTGGTCTTGAGGACGACGAGGTCGCCGAGCCCGGCCAGCACGTGCGCGTGGTCGCCGTCGACGGTGACCACCGCCGTTCGCACCTCGCTCCCCGCCCGGCGGAAGGAGTGGTCGTGCTCGGCACCCCCGACGGAGATCCGCTCCCAGCCGTAGGACTCGACCGCCACCCGGGCACCGGTGATCCAGTCGTAGGAGCCGGCGAAGTGGCGGGCCAGTCGCAGGCCGAAGTCCTCCGGGGATCCCACGCCCTGCCGCGCGAAGGCGAACACGGTGTTCTTCTGGGTGTCCGTCGTCAGGACGTGGCCGTTGTCACCGGCCGTGTGCGCGGCGGTGAAGTCGCCCCGCAGGCTGGAGCTGACATTGAGGTCGACCAGGGAGTGCCGGGAGGACCTGCGGTCGACCGCGACGACCCGGACCTCCGCCTTCCCGTACTGGTTGGGCCCGAGCAGGATCGCCATGCGGGGCACTGTTGCACGTGGAACCTTGCGGGAGTGGGTCCTTCTTCAGCTCCCGCGGTACGTCGAGTACGCGAAGGGCGCCAGCAGCAGCGGCACGTGGTGGTGCTCGGCGGGCTCCTGCACCACGAAGGCGACCACCACCTCCGGGTAGAAGGCCTCCCGCCCCTGCTCGGCGAACCATGGCCCGGTGGCGAACACCAGCCGGTGGGTGCCCACGCCGGTCGCGGCCTCCACCAGCCGGCAACGGCCGTCCCGGTCGGTGACGCCGTCGGCGAGCAGGTCCTCGCCGGCGAACAGCCGGACGGCGATGCCCGCGGCCGGCCGGCCGAGCACGGCGTCCAGCACGTGGGTGCTGACGCTCATGACACCAGCTCCCGCACCCGGATCGCCGAGATCTGCGCCAGCTGCTCGGTGACCTCGGCCCGCTCGGCGTCCTCGTCGTTGCCCAGCCGGCGCCGCAGCTCGGCCAGCATCTCGTCGGGTGTGCGGCCCGAGGCGCGGATCAGGAACACGTGGTCGAAGCGCTCCTCGTAGCGGCGGTTGCCCTCCAGCAGGGCCGCACGGGTGCCGGCGTCGGCGTTCGCCATCGAGCTCTGCTCCCGGCGCGAGGACTCAGCCTCCGCCGACGTCCCCTCCACGCGGTCGCCGATCCGCGGATGCGCGGCGAGGGCGACCACGACGTCGTCCCACGGCAGCGCGCGGGCGACCTCCTCGGCGCGGGCCACGAGCGTCTCGACGTCCCGGTAGGGCCGGCCGGCCACGATCTCCGCGGCGAAGCGCGGCGCGGCGTTGCACGTGCGCAGTGCCTGGACGGCCCGGTCGGCGGGCTCGTCGTTGAACTCGTCGAGTGCGGCCACGGTGAGAGGATGCCAATCCGGCGGAGCAACGGCGAGGGACGGCGGAATGGCTGACGTGCGGGTGGCGGGGCCGTGACCGTGCCCGAGGAGGTCTACGCCGAGCTGGACCGGCGGCTGGGGCCCGTCGACGACGCCCGGCTGGCCGCGTATCCGGGGGAGCGGCCGGACCGGCAGCCGGTGCACACCTGCTACGTGCCCGCCGACGCCGTCGTCCCCGGGCTCGCGGGGGAGTGGGGCGCGGCCGCCCTGGCCGCCCTCGAGGAGCACGGCCTGCCCGACCTCGGGCTCGACCCGGCGCTGGTCGAGGAGGTCCTCCCACGGGTGCGGGCCAAGCTGGCCACCGAACCGGTGGAGGACCTGCGGGTCGACGCCGAGGACGGCTACCGCCGCGGCCCCGAGTCCGAGGACGACGACGTCCGTCGCGCGGCGGAGGCGCTGCGTGGCGACCTGCGCGCGGGCACGGCCCCGCCCTCCGTGGGCATCCGGGCCAAGTCCCTGGAGGGCCCGACCCGGCGGCGCGGCGTCCGGACCCTGGACCTCTTCCTGGCGACCCTGGCGCCGCTTCCTGTACCGGAGGCTGCGCGGGGGCCCGCCGCTTCCGGTACGGGAAGCGGGACGTCGGTCGCCGTGACGCTGCCGAAGGTGACCGCCGTCGAGCAGGTGCGCGCCTTCCTGCCCGTGCTCGACGCCCTGGAGGACGCCCACGGGGTCCGGCTGGCGCTGGAGCTGCAGGTGGAGACGCCGCAGGCGGTCCTCGGCCCGGACGGCGCGGCCACCCTGGCGCGGATGGTGCACGCCGCGGGCAGCCGGCTGACCGGCCTGCACTACGGCACCTACGACTACAGCGCGTCGCTCGGGATCGCCGCGGCCCACCAGTCCTCCGACCATCCGGCCGCCGACCACGCCAAGCAGCTCATGCAGGTCGCCGTCGCGGGAACCGGCGCGCGGGCCGTCGACGGCTCGACGAACGTGCTGCCGGTCGGCCCCCGGGCGGAGGTGCACGCCGCCTGGCGACGGCACGCCGGCCTGGTGCGCCGAGCCCTGGAGCGCGGCTTCTACCAGGGGTGGGACCTGCACCCCGCCCAGCTGGTCACGCGGTACGTCGCCACCTACGCCTTCTTCCGGTCGGCGCTGCCCGCCGCCGCCGGCCGGCTGGCCGCCTACCTGGACCGGCGGGACGCGGGCGTGCTCGACGAGCCGGCGACGGCACGGGCCCTGGCGTCCGTCGTGCTCCGCGGCCTGGACTGCGGCGCCGTGGACGAGGAGGACCTCCGCGTCGCCGGCGGACCGGAGCGGGGGGTGCTGGACAGGCTGGCCGGCCGGTGGCCGGGGGGAGCCTGAGCGGCCGCCGATCGTCGCCCGGCCCGCCGACGGACGTCGGCGGGGCCCGCACGAGAGGGTCCGGAATGACCACGCTGCCCGCGGCCGTCTGCTCGACCGAGGCGGAGCTCGAGTTCGACCGTCAGGTCGACGCGCTCGTCATGACCGGTCTGCCGGAGGAGCTCGACCTGGCCGAGTCCTGCTTCCGGGCACTGGTCGAGCCGCTGCGCGACCTGCTGCCGGAGGTGCGGGGGACGGAGGACGGCATCCCGTTCGTCGTCGTCGTCCCGAACCTGCCCGCCGTGACCGTGCTCGAGGCCGTGCACACCCTCGGTGGCGCCGGCTTCACCACGATGGCCGACGACGACCTGGCCGGTTTCCGGCCGCTGCCCGAGCTCGGCGTGCCGGCCGGCCCCTACCTGGTGCTCGACGTCGACCCCGGCGGCGGCACCCTCGGTGTCCCGCCCCGTGACGTGCTGCCCCGGATGACGGCGGCGGGCCGCAGCCCGCTCACCGTCGCCGAGGGCCTGGCCGTGCTGGTGTCCGACCCGGCGTGCTGCGAGGGCGCAACTGCTTCTCGCTGGCCGGCTCACGGGCCGGTGACGAGCGCGTGCCGGCGCTGTGGACGAGCGCCCGCCGTCCGCGCCTGGGGTGGTGCTACGAGGGTGCACCACACGGCTGGCTGGGGACCGCCTCCTGCGCCGGCCGGCGGTGCGCACCTCCCCTGATGTGAGCGCTCACGCCCCGGTGGGGGGTCGCCGACCTGCATGTCTCAGAATGGACCCTCACATCGACCGGCCGGGCCGGTCCCGGAGCACTGCGGAGGCCTGGTGGAGGGATCCGCGACGGAGTGCTCGTCGCCGGCGTCCCCGGGCCGGCGTGCCGGCACCGGCGCGCGGCCGGTGACCCACGGCCACGCCGCGGCCGTCGTGGGCAGCGAGGCGGAGCTGCTGGCCGTCGCGCTGCCCTTCCTCGACGCCGGGCTGCGCGCGGGTGATCTCGTGGTGCTGACCTGCCCGTCCGCGACGGCCGAGCTGGTGTCCCGCGAGCTGGGCGAGAAGGCGGGCGCAGTGGAGTCCGACCTCCGCATGAGCCTGCTGGGTGCCCGCGCGCCGGACGCGCTCACCACGTGCCGCCGCTACCTGGAGCGCGCGCAGGAGGCGGGGTCGGGGCGGCTCCGGGTGCTGGCCGACGTCGACTTCGGGGAGGATCCGGCCAACTGGCGTGAAGGTCAGCGCTTCGAGTCGATCTTCAACCGGTTCATGGGTGATGCGCCCGTCGACGTGGTCTGCCTCTACGACCGCCGCCGGCTGCCCGCTCCCGTCGTCGACAGCGCCCCCCTCACCCATCCGCTCCTCGCCGACGGCTCCGGCCGGACGGCCAGCCCGTCGTTCCAGGACCCGGGCACCTACGTCCCGTCGCTGCCCCTGCCGCGCGCGCCGGTCGAGGACGGTAAGCCGGTGTTCGCCGTCGACGACGTCCGGACGCTCGCCGGCCTGCGTCACCAGCTCGGCGCGGTGATCGCCTCCCTCGTGCCCGACCGGGACCAGCAGGAGGACCTGCACCTGGCGGCCAGCGAGATCGCCGCCAACGCGTTCCGGCACGGCGCACGGCCGGTGTCGGCCCGTGTCTGGGGCGACGGCGATCGCATCGTCTGCGTGATCTCCGACGGCGGCACCTCCTACGGCGATCCGCTGAGCGGCTTCGTCCCGGCGCACGGGCTCGATCTCTCCCGCGGGGGCATGGGTCTGTGGCTGGCCCGCAAGCTGTGGGACCACGTCGACGTCCTGCCCGGGCCCGCCGGCCTGAGCGTGCGGCTGAGCACCCGGCTGCGCTGACCGTCGCGGGTCGTCCTTGACGGGCCGATGCCTCACTGCTGAGGTTCCCGGGTGATCGTGGTGACGGCCGCCGGTGGGCGGACCGGCGCCGCCGTGGTGCACGCCCTGTGGGCACGGCGGAAGCGAGTGCGCGCGCTCGTGGGACGTACCGCGCCCCGGCCGGAGCTCACCGCCCTGAGCGCCGAGGTGGCGGCCGTCGACCTCACGGACGCGGCGACGGTGGAGCCGCTGCTCGCCGGTGCCGACGCCCTCTACCTCATCTGGCCGAACTTCCACCCGCAGGAGACCGCCGGTGCGGTCGCGCTGCTGGCCGCTGCCCGCCGGGCCGGGGTCGCCCGGGTGGTCTACCACTCGGTGCTGCGGCCGCAGGCCCGGGCGATGCCGCACCACGCCGCCAAGGACCTGGTGGAGGAGGCCCTCGACGCGAGCGGGCTGCGCTGGCGGGTGCTGCAACCGTGCGCCTACGCCCAGAACCTGGACGGGCAGCTGGCCGACGCGGCGACCGCCGGGGTCCTCCGCAGCCCGTGGGGGCTCCGGCAGGGGCAGTCCCTCGTCGACCTCCGCGACGTCGCCGACGCGGCGGCCGTGCTGCTCACCGAGGACGGGCTGGACGGCGGCACCTTCGAGGCGGCGGGACCCGAGCCGCTGACCGCTCCGCAGATCGCCGCGGTCATGGGGACGCGTCTGGGCCGGGAGGTGCGGGCGGTCGACGTCGTCCCGGACGGACCGGTCCCACCACCGGAGCAGTACGCCGCGCGCTGCCGCCGGCTGATGTTCGACCACTACCGGGCGCACGGCTTCGCGGGCAGCCCCCGGGTGCTGGAGGCGCTCCTCGACCGGCCCCCGCGCATCTTCGCCGACCACGTGGCGTCACTGGAGCTGCCGGGCGGAGCGGGCGAACTACCGTGAGCGACGTGGAGGACGCGGTCGACCGGATCCTGGCGCAGTGGGAGCGGGAGCGACCGGACCTCGACTGCTCGCCGATGGGGGTGATCGGCCGGATCACGCAGCTGCAGCGCGAGGTGTTCCTGGCCCAACGGGCGACGTTCGCGCGGCACGGTCTCGATGCGCCGTCCTTCGACGTGCTGGCGGCCCTGCGGCGCGCCGGCCCCCCGTACCAGCTGACCCCGACGGCGCTGATGCGCACCGCGCTGGTGACCTCCGGGGCGATCACCCAGCGGCTGGACCGGCTCGAGGAGAAGGGCCTCATCACCCGGGAGCGCAGCGAGGCCGACGGTCGCGCGGTGGTCGTGACCCTGACCGACGCCGGCCGCGCCGCGCTGGACGCCGCGCTCCCCGATCACCTGGAGACCGAGCGGGAGCTGCTCGACGGGCTCTCCGAGGCCGATCGCGACCAGCTCGCCGACCTGCTGCGGCGGCTGCTGGTGGCCCGCGGACGGGTTCCGCAGGACCCCCCGGGCCGCTAGCCCCGCTGGCGGGGGAGGCCGTCGAGCAGCGTGCGGGCGTCCTTGCCCCCGCGCTTGGCGCCGTACATCGCGGTGTCCGCGCTGTGCAGCAGCCGCTCCGCCGTGTCCCCCGGCGCCCCGAGCGAGCCACCGATGCTCGCGGTCACCGACACCGTCGTCCCGGTCAGCTCCATCGGGGCCCGCACGGCGGCCAGCAGCCGGTCGGCGACGTCCCGCAGCCGGTCGCCGTCGGCCTCGGCGAGCAGGACGGCGAACTCGTCGCCACCGAGCCGGGCCACGACGTCGTCGGCGCGCACGTCGGCGGTCAGCCGGGCGGCCACGGTGACCAGCAGCTCGTCGCCGGCGGCGTGGCCGAGGGTGTCGTTCACGGTCTTGAAGTCGTCGATGTCGACGAAGAGCACGGCCGGCGGCGCGGCCGGGTCGATCGTCGCCGTGGCGGCGGCCAGCCGGTCGGAGAAGGCCGTCCGGTTCAGCAGCCCGGTCAGCGGGTCGGTCGTCGCCTGGCGGCGCAGCTCCTCCTCGAAGAGCTTGCGGTCGGTCACCTCCCGGAAGTTGACCACCCAGCCCTCGACGCCGACCGCGTCGATCCGGCCGCTGATGCGCACCTCGACCCACCGGGTGCCGCCGGAGCTGTGCTGCACACGGATGTCGGTGTCGACGAAGCCCGCGCCCATGCTCCCGGCCTCACCCGCGGCGGCGACGGCCGCGCGCAGCCGGGGCTGGTCGCGAGGATCGGCCAGCGCGATGGCGTGGCGGCCCACGTACTCGGCGGGGGGACGGCCGAGGAGCGACTCCACGGCCGGGCTGATGTAGGTGATCGCGCCGCGGCCGTCGACGATGGCGATCACGTCGGCGGCGTTGTCGAGCAGCAGCTGGAGGCGGGCCTCGCTCGCGGCGGCGGCGGCCCGGGCGCCTTCCCGCTGGCGGTTCATCGAGGCGAGCCGCCACAGCGCCACGGTGGTGAGCAGCGTGCTGCCGGCGGCGAGGACGTAGCCGACACCGCCGTCCCGGACGCCGACGAGCAGCAGCAGCACCGGACTGATCAGCAGCGCCGCGCAGAGGCCGAGGAGCCGGCCGGTCGTGACCTGCTGGGCCGACGCGGCCGGCAGCCCCAGCCGGGCCACCGAGGGGTGCCGGCCGGCCAGGACGAGCCCCGCGACGGCGAGCTGGGGCAGCTCTCCGACGAAGGGCAGGTCCGCGAAGACCCCGGAGAGGAAGGGTCCGCCGTAGCCGACGGCGGTGAGAGCCCCCGCGGCGAGGAGCGCCAGGGCGCTGACCGAGCGCCCGTTGTCGGGCATGGCCAGCGGGATGCACACCACGAGGACCAGGGCGGTGAACAGGGGAGCACCGACCCCCTTCTCGCTGAACTGGCCGCCGACGCCGTCGGAGAACGCGAGGACGAGCAGGCCGGCTGCCAGGAGGAGGGAGGTCGTGTCGGCCCACGCCTCGCCGTCCCGCCGGCGGCGGCCGGCCGCGAGCTGGCCCAGGGCCGCGACCACCAGCGCGCCGTAGGCGGCGATGTCGAGCCACGACTCGATCCGAGCGAAGGTCCCGGAGCCGATCCCCAGGTTCGGAGGTATCTCGGCCGCGGTGCTGACGGCGAAGAGCGCCAGCGTGGCCGCGAGCCCGCGCCAGGCGAACGCACTGATGACGCGGTGCCGGTTCAGCGCGCAGGACACGGCAGCGAGTCCCAGCCCGAACAGCATGATCTCCGTGGCGGAGCGCGCGACGCCCGCGGGGACGACGGTCGCCATGAGGACCACGACCGCTGCCGCGACGGACGCGTGACCCCAAGCCCGTGCCGCGGTCGCCGGCGGCTCCGGCTCCGCGCCCTCGGGACGGCGTCCGGCGTCGGCGGTGGTCACCTCCTCCCATCGACACCCGCGTCACGGTCCTTGATCGGCTCACCCGTGCGGGGGATGCGCCCGTGGCCTGGGCGTTCAGGGGATCGGCGGGAGGTCCTCCGGGCGCAGGTCCGGGCGCACCCGCAGGAACCGCAGCGGGTGGCGGAACACCCCGGCCTGCAGTGCGGCGTCGGCGCTCACCTCGACGACGACGGCCGGCTCCACCCGGGTGAGCGCCACCGACAGCCGGCCTCCGCCGAAGCGTCCGGTGCCGATGCGGTCGGGCCACGGGTGATCACCCCGGGCGGGGGTGAGGACGGCGGCCAGCTCCGCGGCCTGCCGCGGCGAGAGCGGGCTCGTCCGCCCCACGACGACCAGCCCGCCGTCCCGGTAGCGCCCGGCGACCAGCTGGCTGGGCCGCTCGATCGGTCCGATGACCCCGCCGGCGAGCACCTCGGTGGTCTCCCACGACTTGACCTTGAGCCACTCGCGGCGTCCCGGGGCGTAGCGGGTGCCCAGCCCCTTGGCGACCAGCCCCTCCACCCCGGCTGGGCGGTAGTCGTCGAACCACGTGCGTGCCTCCGCCGGATCGGTCGTGGCCGGCGAGAGCTGCAGAGGCGGCGCCCAACGGGTCGCCAGGTCCTCCAGGGCGGCGCGGCGCCGGTTCAGCTTCCGGTCGCGCAGGTCGGCGCCGCCCGCGGCCAGCAGGTCGAAGGCGACGTAGGAGGCCGGGTGCGCGGCGGCCAGGGCCGGGATCCGCCCGGCCGGGCTGACCATGCGCTGCTGCAGGAGGCCGAAGTCCAGCCGCGAGCCGTTCCAGATGACGACCTCGCCGTCGAGGACCGTGCCCGCCGGCACCTGGGCGACGGCGGCGGCGACGACGTCGGGGAAGCGGTCGGTCAGGTCCCGGCCCTGCTTGGACCACACGCGCGTGGACGCGCCGGTGCGGACGACGACCAGCCGGTAGCCGTCCCACTTCGGCTCGTACAGGCACCCGCCGGGCAGCGCCGTCGCGGAAGGGATGGTCCGCACCGGCTTGGCCAGCTCCACCGCCACCGGCCCGGCCAGCTCCGGCGGCAGGCCGGGCAGGCCGGGGACGGACAGAGGCACCCGGACAGCCTGCTGGGTGCCCCGGGCCGGTGCAGCCCGCAGGCGGTCGCCGTCACCCGAACGAGACCTGGGTCAGCGTGCCGCTGACTCCAGGTGACCGGCGAGCGTGGCGGCGAAGCCCTCGGCCACCGCCAGCTGTTCGCGCAGCGCCCGCACGCGGGCGGTGGCCGCTTCGTGGAACATCCGCAGCCGGTCGGTCGCTCCGGCGTCCCCGGGAGCGGCCGCGAGGTCGGCGAGCAGGGTGAGCAGCTGCTGCATCTCCTCCAGCGAGAAGCCGAGCGGCTTCATCCGCTTGATGAGCCCGAGGCGGGCCACGTCGTCCTCGCTGTAGAGGCGGAAGCCACCTCCGGTGCGGCTGGTGGGCCGCACCAGCCCGTTCTCCTCGTAGAAGCGGATGGTGCGCAGGCTCAGCCCGGTGCGTTCCGCGACCTGGCCGATCTGGAGCAGTACCTCCCGCTCGGCGCGGTCCATCAGTGCGCGCCCGCCAGCTGACCGGTGTGCCGCTGGTACCGGTCGAAGGAGTTGTCGTTGAGCCCGACGATCTCCACGTGCTTGCCCCGGGTCGCGTACTTGTGCGTGATGGCGTCCAGCGCGGCGACGGTGGAGGCGTCCCAGACGTGGGCGCTCGACAGGTCGACGACCACGCGCTCCGGGTCGTCGGCGTACTGGAACTGGGTGTACAGGTCGTTGCTCGACGCGAAGAACAGGGCTCCGTCGACCGAGTAGCGGACGGTGCCGTCGGGCTCCGTGACGCGGGTGACCTGGACGAGGTGGGCGATGCGCTGGGCGAACAGGACGCAGGCGACCAGCACGCCGACGCCGACACCGATGGCCAGGTTGTGGGTGGCCAGCGTGACCGCCACCGTCGAGAGCATCACGGTGGTCTCGCTCTTGGGCATCCGGTGGAGGGTGCGGAGGCTGTGCCAGTCGAAGGTGGCGATCGACACGAAGATCATGACCGCGACCAGGGCGGCCATCGGGATGATGCTCACGACGTCGCCGAGCGCGACGACGAGGACCAGCAGGAACGCGCCGGCGAGGAAGGTCGAGAGCCGGGTACGTGCGCCGGACTTCACGTTGATCATCGTCTGGCCGATCATGGCGCAGCCGCCCATGCCGCCGAAGAAGCCGGTGACGATGTTGGCCACACCCTGGCCCCAGGACTCGCGGGTCTTGTCCGAGTGGGTGTCGGTGATGTCGTCGACCAGCTTCGCCGTCATCAGCGACTCCATGAGGCCGACGAAGGCCACGCCGAGGGCGTAGGGCGCGATGATCCGGAGCGTCTCGAGCGTGAGCGGTACGTCGGGCAGGACCAGGAACGGCAGGCTGTCGGGCAGCTCGCCCTCGCCGCCGACGTCGGGCAGGTCCCAGCCGACCGCCACGGTCAGCGTCGTCAGCACGATGATCGCCACCAACGGCGCCGGGACGGCGGTGGTGAGGCGGGGCAGCAGGAAGATGATCGCCAGGCCCGCGGCCACCATGGGGTAGACCAGCCACGGGACGCCGATCAGCTGAGGCAGCTGCGCGCTGAAGATCAGGATCGCCAGGGCGTTGACGAAGCCCACCATGACGCTGCGCGGGATGAACCGCATCAGGCGCGCGACGCCCGCCGCGGCCAGCAGGATCTGGAAGACACCACCGAGGACGACCGCGGCCAGCAGGTACTCCAGCCCGTGCTCGGCCGCCAGCGGCGCGATCACCAGGGCGATCGCGCCCGTCGCGGCGCTGATCATGGCCGGCCGGCCGCCGGTGAAGGCGATGACCACCGCCATCGTGAAGGACGCGAAGAGGCCGACCCGGGGATCCACCCCGGCGAGGATCGAGAAGCTGATCGCCTCGGGGATCAGCGCCAGCGCGACGACGAGACCGGCGAGCATCTCGGTGCGGGCCACGGCCGGGGACAGCCAGGCCGGACGGGTCGGACGGGGAAAGGGCAGAACTCGGGACATACCACCGGATTCCGTCGATCGCGCTCGGCGCGGGCGGGCGGTCCCCGGCGACGGTGGCGGGGCGGTCCCTGTCAGTCTCCCGGCGACTCGACCCTCACGTAAGGGAAGAGTGGCGAGTCCTTGCTCACCTCCGCCGGATCAGCGGGCCGGGACGCCGGCGTCCCGGCTCACCATCAGCAGGCTGTAGGCGGCAAGGGACGGCGCGTCGGTGAACCGGCCGTCGCCGATCATGGCGCGCAGCTCCGCCTCCGCGACATGGGCCGTGCGCATGTCCGCCTCCGAGGCCTCCCGTGCGGTCGGCCCGGCCAGCAGGTCCGTGGCGAACCACACGTCGAACCGCTGGGTCACGAGGCCCGGGGCGAGGTCCAGACGGCCCAGGTGGCGCAGCCCGGCGGCGCGCAGGCCGGTCTCCTCGGCCAGCTCCGTCCGGGCCAGCTCCTCGGGGGTGCCGCTGCTGCCCGAGGTCCAGGTGCCCTGGGGGAACTCCCAGGTCCGCCGGCCGACCGGGTGCCGGTACTGCTCCACCAGCCAGAACCCGTTCCGTTCCGCCGGCAGGACCAGCGCGAAATCGGGTCGCTCGACCACCCCGTAGACGCTGGTCGACCCGTCCGGGAGCTCCACGACGTCCTCGCGGACGCGGGTCCACGGGTTCCGGTAGACCTCTCGGCTGCTCGTCGTCCGCACCGCCCGAGCCTGCCAGACCGGTGTCACGATGGATGGCGATGACCGAACGGAAGCCGCCCGGGATGTCCTTCCGGACGTGGGTGGACCACCAGATCTCGCGGGGGATCGAGCGGGGCGACTTCACCGCGCCGGAGGGCACCGGCCAGCCGCTGCCCCAGCGGTCGGCCGCCGATGACGCCTACGAGTGGGTCGTCCAGAAGGCGCGGCGCGAGGGCATCGACCCGGCGGACATGCTGCCGCCTGGCCTCGCCCTGAGACGGGAGCGCGACGGGCTGCCCGACCGCGCGGCTCGGCTGGCCTCCGAGGCGGAGGTCCGGGCGCTGGCCGAGGACTACAACGCCCGCGTGGAGGCATTCTGGCGCCGGCCGCAGGAGAGCCGCTGGTCGCCCGTCCCCGGGCTGGCCGACGTCGAGGCGCTGGTCGCCGGCTGGCGGTCGGCCCGTCCGGAACCCCCGCCGGTCCCCCCGGGACCGCCCGCGCCGGCCCGCCGCCGTCGGTTCCGCCTCTTCTCCCGACGATCATGACTTCTCCCGGTCATGACGGTGCGGTGGCGACGCCCCGCTGACCGGCGGGTGTCGCCGCGGCGAGGTCATGATCGGCCCGGTCGGCCGGAGCCGGCCGTATCCGCGGAACGCTCCCGGCTCTCTTGACCCGTGCACCGGTCGGGAGAACCGTGAGTGCGCCCGGCCATCGGCCGCAGGAGGTCGTCATGACCCGCTCGACGCTCGTCCGCTCCGTGTTCGGTGCCCTCCTGGCGGTGCAGCTCACCGCCTGTGGCGGGGGCGACACCGGCGTCGACGAGGCGGCGGCCGCGGCCGGGGCGTCCTCCGAGCAGCAGACCGAGGAGGAGTCGTCCCCGTCCGCCGACGAAGAGGACGACGGCGCGGGCGAGGGCTCGGGCGGCGGCACGGGCGATTCCGGCGGTACGGACGGTGACGGCGGGGGGAACCCGGGCGGTCCGGGTGACGGCGGGGACGGCGACGGGGACGGCGGTGCACAGGGCGGCGGCAACCCCGGCGCGCCCGGTGACGTCGCCGTCTTCGAGGAGGGGGGCGTCCCCTTCAGCGTCCTGAAGGCAAGCGCCGCGACGAAGTGCGCGGGCGGGGTCTGCCGCCTCCTGCCCCCGGTGGTCGTCGCCGGCGATCCCGATGACGTCGGCGGCGTGGATCAGTGCCTGATCCGCGAGCAGTCCGACATCTCCTACGACCCGCCGGCGCAGGACGGCTTCTTCCAGCGGGGGGCCAGCGTGACCGCGCGGGTCGACTGCACCGGGGACGACGGTTCGGGCGGCGACGAGTCGGACGGCGGCGACGGCTCCGGGGGTGACGGGACGGACGGCGGCGACGGCTCCGGTGGCGACGGCTCCGGTGGCGACGGCTCGGGTGGCGACGGCTCGGGTGGCGACGGGTCGGGTGGCGGCGGGTCGGACGGCGGCGACGGCTCGCAGGGCGGTGACGGCTCCGGTGGTTCCGGCGACGGCTCGGACGACGGCTCGGACGACGGCTCCGGTGGGGACGGCTCGGACGGGGCCGACGAGCCGAACGGTTCCGACGACCAGCAGCAGCCGTAGCCCGCGGACATGGCACCTCAGGCCGGGAACGCGTCGGCCCCGTGACCGCGACGGAGGCCGGGCCGCACGCCGAGGCGCCCCGCCATCCCCCGGCCCGTCCCCCGGCGGTGGACTCGGAGGACCGGGCGGTCGCCGCCGACACCGCCGCACCGCCGCCGGAGGAGCTGGGCGCGGGCGACGCCCTGCCACGGCTGCTCAAGGTGGTCGGCGGGGTCGTCGCCCCGACGTCCCTGCTGACCGCCCTGCTCTTCTACTTCGGCCGCAGCCGGAGCGCGGGCTACTACCGCTATTTCCGGGTGAACTCCACCGTCCTGGACCTCACCACCAACGACTACCTGTTCTCCGGCGTCGACGGCCTGTTCGTGCCCATCGCGGTGACCTGCCTGCTCGCGCTGGTCTGCGTCTGGCTGCACCGCCTGCTGCTGACCCGGGTGCCGGGGGAGGCCCGCCGCCTCGCCGTGCGGGTGCTCGTCCCTGCGGCCGCGCTGTCCGGGGCGGTGCTGGTCACCCTGGCGTTCCTCGACCTGCTCACCGAGGGGGACCTCTTCGGCGCCAACTCGCCGACCGGCGGGGTCTGCCTGGCGGTCGGCGTCGTCCTGCTGCTCTACGCGGTGCGGCTGTTCCGGCTGTCGCTGCCGCCCGTCGGTCCGGTGGTCCGGCGGCGCTCCGAGGCGACCGGCCTGGCCGAGTGGGGCGCCGGCTTCCTGCTCGTGAGCATCGGGCTGTTCTGGGCCGCGGACGGATACGCGTTCGGCGTCGGCACGGGCGGGGCCATGACGCTCCACCGGGCGCTGCCCACCGTTCCCGAAGCCGTCGTCTACAGCGAGCGGAGCCTGAGCCTGGGCATCGAGGGGGTGACCGAGGTCCGCTGCGCGGATCCGGAGGCCGCCTACCGCTTCCGGTACACGGGGCTGCGGCTGGTGCGCCAGGCCGGCAACCAGTACCTGCTGCTGCCGGCGACGTGGACCCGCGACGAGGGCACCGCCGTGCTGATCCCGCGCAGCGCCGGGGTGCGGCTGGAGTTCCGGGCGCCGACGACGGCCGGCGACGGCTGCTGAGCCCCGGAGGACCCCGCAGCCGTCGCCATCGGATCAGGGCTGGGCGGGCACCCGGTCCAGGAAGCCGAGGACCGTACGGATCCGTCCCTCGTCGTCGACCACGGCGACGTCGGACCCGGCGACGGGGGCCTCCAGGCCGTCCGGGCCGAGCTCCCAGGTGAACCGCACCTGGTCGTGGTGGGCGTCCACCGGCCCGGCGAGCCGGAAGCGGAAGCCGGGGAACTGCTCCTGCACGGCGACGATCACCGCGTCGAGCGCCGGGCGGCCGTCGACCGCGACGAGCGGATCGGTGTAGCGGACGTCCGCGCTGAAGAGCGCTTCCATCGCCGCGGCCCGCGCCGCGGGGTCGGTCTCGTTCCAGGCGGAGAGGTAACGGTCGGCGAGGTCGGTGGTGGCGGGCACGGCAGGTCTCCTGTTCGGATCGGGCGGGATCAGGACCGGCGGCGGAGGCCGGCGATCTGGAGGGCGGCGAAGGCCGCGACGACCGCGGCCTGGAGGTGGATCCAGACGACGCCCACGACGCTGGGCGACCCCAGGTCGGCGACGGCGACGGCGACGCTGGCGGCGACCCACAGCACGTTGAGGCAGATCACGGCCTCGACCCCGGCGACGGGCACGCGGCCCCGGGAGCCCACGGCCCACACGCCGACGGCGAACAGCACCAGGAAGGCGCCGACGCCGCGCAACGGGCCGGGAGCGAGACCGAGGAGCTCCCCGAGGAACGGGGCCAGAGCCAGGTAGGCGGCTCCGTTGAGGCCGGTGACGACGGCGTCCAGACGGAGCGCGAGCGTCAGGAGGGGCGGGGCGGTGGGGGCGGTGGTGGTGGTCATGGCGACCACCGTGCTGCCGCTACCGCGGCCCGTCGATTACCTCTCGGGTAAGCGACGGCGGGACCGGCGGTGGCTAGCGTCCACGCCATGACCGCCGTGGAGACCCGCCCGCACGTGGGCGAGCTGCTGCGCACCTGGCGGCAGCGTCGCCGCCTCAGCCAGCTGGACCTCGCCAGCGATGCCGGCGTCTCCAGCCGGCACCTCAGCTTCGTCGAGACCGGCCGCGCGCGCCCCAGCCGGGAGATGCTGCTGCACCTGGCCGAACAGCTCGACGTGCCGATGCGGGCCCGCAACGAGCTCCTGCTCGCGGCCGGCTTCGCCCCCGTCTTCGGGCGGCGCGGGCTGGACCACCCCGACATGGCCGCCGTCCGGGCGGCACTGGACCTGGTGCTGGTCGCCTACGAGCCGTATCCGGCGGTCGTCATCGACCGCTCGTGGAACCTGGTGTCCGGCAACGGCAGCGTCGCGCTGCTGACCCAGGGCGTCGCACCGGACCTGCTGGCTCCGCCGGCCAACGTGCTCCGGCTGAGCCTGCACCCCGACGGCCTCGCGCCCCGGATCCTCAACCTGCCCGAGTGGCGCCGCCACGTGCTGCACCGGCTGGCCCGCGAGGCCCAGCTGACCGGCGACGCCGAGCTGGCCGCCCTGCACCGGGAGCTCGCCGCGCTGCCCGGCGGCACCGACCGCACGCCGCCGAACGGCATCGCGGTGCCGCTGCGGGTACGGGCCGGTGACCGAGTGCTCAGCTTCCTGAGCACGGTGACCACGTTCGGCACGGCCGTCGACCTCACCGCGGCCGAGCTCAGCATCGAGGCGTTCCTCCCCGCCGACGCCGGCACGGCTGAGGCGCTGCGCCGACCGGCCTGACCTGCTGGTCCCCTGTTCGCCCCTGGCGTAGCGGGGGTCGGCGGGGTCGGGCCCGGGTACGGGGCGGACCTGCGGAGAGGAGGTCGACATGACCGAGGTACCAGGGACCGACCGCGACCAGGCGCGGGAGAACGTCCTCGAGGAGACGCCGTACGCCCCGGAGGACGTCGAGGGTGCCGGCGACGACACCGACCGGCCGGGGGACGAGGGCGTGACCGGCGACGACGCCAAGCCCACCCCCGGCAGCACCGACCCCGTCACCTGAGAGGATCCCGCTGGCCTCCCACCGCTCGCGAGCTCGCGGCGGCCCCTGCAGCGGGGCCTCCCTCAGAGGACGTCGAACTCGTTGAAGGCCGCGCCGCCGGACAGCACCGCATAGCCGGGGCCGCGGTCGAAGAACGGCTTCTCGCCGGTGCGCGCGGCCCGCATCGACGACCGCAGGGCGCCGGTGGCCTCGTCGTCCGCCGTGCCGTCGTCGCGGACCACGACCCCGTAGTCGTCGCGAGCGCCGGCGACCGACACCTTCCGCCAGGCGATGTCCCGCAGCACCTCGTCGACCGGGCGGTCCAGCGGGTCGCCCCAGCCGCCACCGCCCGTCGTCCGGATGCGGACGACCGTGCCCGCGTTCAGCGGCTCCGCGTCGGCGAGCGCGTCGACGTCGTGCTCGCCGGGGCCGCCCGGGTCGACGGTGATCCGGAAGGGACGGCCGGCCTTGCCGCCCTTGACGCCCCAGCAGGACAGGATCGAGCGGTCGGCGATCGACATGAAGTGCGCGTCGCGCAGCACCCGGATGTGCTTCTCGTAGCCGCAGCCGCCGCGGTAGCGCCCCGGGCCGCCGGAGTCGACGGCGAGGCCGAGGCGCTCGATGCGCAGCGGGAACCGGCCCTCGGTGAACTCCGTGGGCAGGTTCCGGGAGTCGGGGACGACGTGGATGGTGTCCTCGCCGTCGGCGTAGTACCGCCCACCCGAGCCCCCGCCGAGCACCTCGCGCATGAGGTACGGCCGGCCGTCGACGTCGGTGCCGTAGACGCCGGTGTAGCGGATCGTCTCCTGGTCCGCCGGCATGCGCCCGCCGGTGGCCTTGGCGAGCACTCCGGCGAGCACCCCGAGCAGCCGCAGGATGACGAACGTCCGGGCGTTGGTGGGCGCCGGGAAGATCGGCGTGAGCAGCGTGCCCTTCTCCGGGAACCGCATCTCGATCAGCGGGACCACGCCCTCGTTGACGTCGAGCTGGGCCATGCGCTCGGGCGTCTCGGCGAGGTTGCGCAGGATCGGCGCCAGCCACTTCTTGAGGAAGTTGCCGTCGGCGTAGTCGCCGCAGTGGTTGATCGGCCCCTTCGCCTGCGGGCCGGTGCCGGTGAAGTCGATGACCAGCGGCGTCTCCTTCGAGGAGTCCATGGTCAGGGTGATCCGCTGGCGGTGGAGCTTGGGCTCCTCGACGCCGTCGTGCTCGGCGTAGTCCTCCCACGCGTAGGTCCCGTCGGGGATCTGGCTGAGGATCTCCCGCCGGTAGACCTCCGTGGAACTGGCGAGGATCGCGTCGAAGCAGGCCTCGACGGCGGCGACGCCGTACCGGTCGAACAGCTCACCCAGCCGGCGGGCGCCGGCCAGGCAGGCGGAGCACTCGGCGTCGAGGTCGGCGGCGAGGGAGTCGGGCATCCGCGAGTTGCGGGTCATGATCTTCAGCGCGCTCTCGTTGGGCACGCCGCGGTCCCACAGCTTGATCGGGGGGACCATCAGGCCCTCCTCGTACACGCTGGTGGCGGCCGACGGCATCGAGCCGGGCACGGCGCCGCCGATGTCGTCGTGGTGGCCGAACGCCTGGATGAAGGCAACCACCTCTGGCCGGCCCGTCTCCACGTCCGCCGCGAACACCGGCACCGTCACGCACAGGTCGGGCAGGTGGCCGATGCCTCCTTCCGACAGGTAGACGTCGTTGTGGAAGTAGACGTCGCCGACGTTCATCGTCCCGATCGGGTAGTCCCGCACGACCGGGTGCACGAGCGCCGAGTACGAGCGGCCGGTGAGCTTGCGCAGCTTCCGGTCGTGGATGCCGGCGCGGAAGTCGTGCGCGTCGCGGATCATCGGGGAGCGCGACGTCCGGCCGATGCGGGTCTCGACCTCCTTCTCGATGGCCGCGAGCGTGCCGGCGACGATCTCGACGAGGACGGGGTCGGCCTCGACCTTCCCGCCGGTCAGGCTGCCGCTGGGAAAGGCGGTCATCGGCCGGTCTCCTTCGTGAGCAGCAGGTTGCCGTAGGCGTCCACGGTCGCGGCGAAGCCCGGGTGCACCGGCACGGTCGAGCCGAACTCCTCGACGATCGCCGGGCCGCGCACCACGTCGCCGGGCGCCAGGCGCGGGCGGTCGTAGGTCGGGGTGTCGACCCAGTCGTCGAAGAAGACGCGGCGCGAACCCGTGACGGCCCGGTCCGTCCCGCCCTCGCGCGGCGGGAGCTCCACGATGTCGGGACGGCGGATCGGCCCGATGCCGCTCACGCGGAGGTTCACCCACTCGACGGCCTGGCGCGGGTCGTCGGCGAAGTCGTAGCCGTAGAGCCGGCGGTGTGCGGCGTGGAACGCCTGCGCCACGTCGTCCGCCGCGGCGGCGTCGAGGTCCCCGTCCGCCACCGGGACGCGCACCTCGAAGGCCTGGCCGACGTAGCGCAGGTCCGCCGTCCGCTGCATGCGCTGCACCGGCCGCTCGAACCCCTCGCTGTCCAGCGCCGCGCGGGCCTGCTCCTCCAGGGCGGCGTAGACGCCGCGCACCCGGTCGCGATCGAGGTCGGCGTGCCTGCTCACGACCGTCTGCACGTAGTCGTTGCGGACGTCGACGGTCAGCAGCCCGAACGCGCTGACGTTGCCGGGGTTGGGCGGCACCAGCGTGCGCGGCAGGTTCAGGATGTCCATGAGCCGGCAGGCGAGCAGCGAGCCCGAGCCGCCGAAGGTCGTGAGCGTGAAGTCGCGGACGTCGAGCCCCCGGGCGACGGTGACCTGCCGCAGCGCGTTGGCCTGATTCCACGCGGAGATCTCGAGGATCCCGGTGGCGGTGCGTTCCAGCGACAGTTCCAGCTTCCCGCCCAGCTGCTCGAGGCCGCTGCGGGCGGCGTCGACCGACAGGGGGATCTCGCCGCCGAGCAGGTGCGGGGGGATCCGGCCGAGGACGACGTGCGCGTCGGTGACCGTGGGCTGGTCGCCGCCGTCCGGGTAGCACATCGGGCCCGGGTCGGCGCCGGCCGACCGCGGCCCCACCTTGAGCGTGCCCTCGGGGGAGAGCCAGGCGATGGAACCACCGCCGGCGCCCACCGTGACGACGTCGATCATGGGGATCTTCGACGGGTACTCGCCGACCGAGCCCTCGGTGGTGAGCGTGGGCTCGCCGTCGATGACCACGCTGACGTCGGTCGACGTGCCGCCGCCGTCGCAGGTGAGCACCCGGTCGAACCCGGCGGTGCCGGCGATGAGCGCCGCGCCGAGGGCACCCGCGGCCGGGCCGGAGAGCATGGTCGTGATCGGCTGGTGCACGACCTCGCCGGCCGACAGCACGCCGCCGTTGCTCTTCATGACGTAGAAGGGCACCCGCGGCGCGATCTCGTCGAGCCGGGTGCGGATGCTGGAGACGTACGCGCCGACCTTCGGCTTCACCGCGGCGTCGACCAGCGTCGTCACCGACCGTTCGTACTCGCGGTACTCGCGCAGCACCTCGCTGGAGATGCTGACGACGGCGCCGGGATGTTCCTCGAGGATCACCTCGAGCATCCGCCGCTCGTGCGCGTCGTTCGCGTAGGCGTGCAGGAAGCAGACGCCGATGGTCGTGATGCCGGCGTCGCGGAAGAAGCGGGCGGCAGCGCGGGCGTCGTCCTCGTGGAAGGGGCGCACCTCGTCGCCGGAGTGGTCGAGCCGTCCCCGCACGGTCCGCACCAGGTCGGCGGGGACGATCCGTGGCGGCTTGACCCAGAAGTAGCTGTTGCCGTAGCCGTCGGGCACCGACTGCCGGGCGATCTCCAGCACCGACTCGTAGCCCTCGGTGGTGACGAACCCGATCCGGTCGAGCCTGCCCTCGAGCAACTGGTTGGTCGCGACCGTGGTGCCGTGGCTGACCGCGGTCACCGATCCGCCGTCCAGCCCCATGAGGTCGAGGACCTTGCGGACGCCGGTGAGAAAGCCCTCGGCCGGATCCGCCGGGGTGGACGGCGTCTTCGTGGTCGTCGTGGCCCCGGTGGCCTCGTCCACGGCGACGACGTCGGTGAACGTCCCGCCGGTGTCGATGCCGATGCGGACCCGGCGCGCGCTCATGCCAGAAACCTTAGCGGTGAGATACCTGACCGGAAAGGCGCACAGGTCACGATTGGGGGCGGCCGATGCCGGCGGCGTACAGGACCCCCAGCACGGCACCGGGCGGACCCGCGACGTACAACCACCACGGGTGCAGGAACTCCCCTGTGGCCAGCGAGACGGTGGCCCAGACGACCAGGTTCACCGCCACGGCGCAGGCCCAGACGATGGTCAGGACCCGCATGGCCGTGCCGCCGTCGGTGTCGGAGAACACCGGACGGCGGCCCGGTGCCGGCGGGGGTGGCGGCGGCTCGGGCAGGTCGGCGGTCACGCGGAGCAGCTCGCCTCGCGTCTTCGACGCCCAGACCGACTGCACGCGGGCGTCGAAGTCGTGCAGGTCCAGCTGGCCGTCGCCGACCGCCCGGCGCAGCCGCTCCTGGACGGCGGCCCGCTCGGCGTCCGAGACGCGCATCTCATCGGGGAGGACGGGCTCGCTCACGTCGCCGATCGTCGCATCGCGCGCCGCGGTTGTGCGCTCGTCGTGATGTCCCGACACGCATGGCCACGATCTGCGCACGACCGTCCGGCTCCTGGTGCCGGGTGGCGCCCTCAGTCCACGAGGTCGAGCGCCGCCCCCACGATCGAGTCGGCGTCCAGACCGTGGTAGCGGTAGACGCTGGCCAGGTCACCGCTCTGCCCGAACCTCGTCACCCCGAGATGGGTCCCTGGCACGCCGTTCACGCCGGTGAGGAACGCCAGCGTGTGCGGGTGGCCGTCCAGCACGGTGACCAGCGGGGTCGCCCGGTCGCGCGGGAAGACCGTGTCGAGGATCCACGTCTCGGCGGTGTCGAGGCCGCGTCGCGCCTGCAGCGCCCGGAACAGCAGCCCGGGACTGGTCACGCAGACCACGTCCGCGCCGATCCCGAGCGCTTCGAGGCGGTCGGCCGCCTCCAGCGTCTCGGGGACGACGGCGCCCATGGTGACCAGCGTGACCACCGGCCGTCCGGTGCGCCGGAGGGCGTAGGCCCCGGCGGTGACCTGGCGACGGCGGCGTTCCCGGGCGGCGGGGTCGGCGGGCACGGCGGCGAGCGTCTGGTCGACCGGCCGTGTCGACAACCGCAGGTAGGCCGAGCTGCCTTCGGGCCGGCCCAGCCGCGCCAGGGAGGCGAGCAGGCACCACTCGGTGTCCAGGACGAACGCCGGCTCGTAGGCCACGCAGCCGGGCTGCTCCAGCCCGATGGACGGCGTCTTGATCGACTGGTGGGCGCCGCCCTCGGGAGCGAGCGTGACGCCGGACGGCGTCCCCACCAGGATCGACTGGCCGCCGGCGTACATCCCGAAGGACCACGGCTCCAGCGCGCGCTCGACGAACGGGTCGTACATGACGCCGATCGGCAGCAGCGGCTGCCCCCAGCGGTTCCAGGTGGTGCCGAGCTCGCCCATCAGCCCGACCAGGTTCGTCTCGGCGATGCCGAGCTCGATGTGCTGGCCGCTGGGCCGCTCCCGCCAGTGCAGGATCGTCTCGGCGTCGTCGGCGAACCAGTCCGCCCGCTCGGAGGACGACCAGACGCCGACCTTGTTGACCCAGCCGCCCAGGTTCGTGCTGGAGCTGACGTCGGGGCTGACGGTGACGACGCGGCTGCCCGCCTCCGGCGCGGCCCGGTTGAGGTCGAGCAGGGCGCGACCCAGGGCGGCCTGCGTGGTGGCCGTCCCCGTGGGTGTGCGGCCCAGGTCGGCCGGGATGTCCGGCACCTGCGCGGCGGTCTCCTCGGTGCGCCGCAGCCGGTCGGCGGCCTCGGCGAGCAGGCGGGCGGCCGCGCTGCCGGGCGGGAACACCGCCCAGGGGTCGGCCGGGTCGACGCCCAGGCTCTTGGCGAGCTGGCCGATCTGGACCTCGTTGAGCAGGGCGGAGTGGTTCTGCGGATGCCCCTCGGTGGCCAGCCCGTAGCCCTTCAGCGTGTAGGCGAGGATCACCGTGGGCCGGGTGTCGTCGATCCGGTCGAACGCCGAGCGCAGCGCCGAGAGGTCGTGGCCGCCGAGGTTCCGCACGGCGGCGCGCAGCTCGTCGTCGGGCACGTCCGCCACCAGCCGGGCGATCTCGGCCGCACCGGGACCGTCGCCGGGCAGCACCTCCCGCAGCTCCGCCGCCGTGCGGCGCAGCATCCGCTGGTACTCGGGGTTGGTCATCTCGTCGATGCGGTCGCGCAGGTGCGCGCCGCCCGGACGGGCGAAGAGCTCCTCCAGCAGGCGGCCGTACTTCACGGTCAGCACCTGCCAGCCGGCGGCGGCGAACATGCCCTGCAGCCGGGTGGCGCCCATCGTGGGGACGACGCGGTCCAGCGACTGCCGGTTGAGGTCGACCACCCACACGACCTCGCCCAGTTCGGCGACCATCGGGTCGAGGACGGCCTCCCACACCGCCCCCTCGTCGAGCTCGGCGTCCCCGACCAGCGACCACTGGCGCCCCGTGCCGGCGGTGGCGCCCGGGCCGAAGTGGGCGCCGACGTAGCGGCGGGCCAGCGCGCCCCAGATCGGCGCGGTCGCCCCGATGCCGACCGAACCCGTGGAGTAGTCGGCCGGAACCGGGTCCTTGAGGCGGCTGGGGTAGCTCTGCAGGCCGCCGAACTCGCGCAGCCGCGGCAGGTAGGACGCGTCGAGCTGGCCGAGCAGGTACTCCAGCGCGTGCAGCACCGGCGAGGCGTGCGGCTTGACCGAGACCCGGTCCTGGGCGTCCAGCTGCTCCAGCCAGAGCGCGGTCATGATCGTGACCATCGAGGCGCTCGACGCCTGGTGGCCGCCTACCTTGAGGCCGGCCGGGTTGGGACGCAGCCGGTTGGCGTGGTCCACGATCGAGGTGGCCAGCCACAGCACCCGCTGCTCGATCTGCCGCAGCGCGCGGTCCTGCTCGGTCTCCTGGTCCGCCTGCAACGCCGTCAGGCTCATCCCTGCTCCTCGGTCATGGCCGTCGGGTCCTCCGAGCCGGCCGGGTCCAGCACACTGCACGGTCAGACGACCATGCACGGAAGGGGTGCACAATCTCCCGGACGCCCGGTGAGCAGAGTGCGAAGCGGTGGGCGCTCGGGGGAGGCCTTCGGTGGGCACTGTGCACGGTCCGCGGACCGTCGACCGCACCGACGCCCGCCTGCTGCGGGCGCTGGAGGACGACCCGCGCGCCACCGTCCTCGCCCTGGCCGACCGCCTGGGGCTCTCCCGGAACACCGTCCAGGCGCGGCTGGCCCGGCTGGAGCGCGACGGCGTCCTGCTGCCGTTCCAGCGCCGCATCGATCCCGCGGCGCTGGGCTACCCGGTCACTGCCTTCATCACCGTGCGGGTGCGCCAGCAGATGCTCGAGGAGGTGTCCGGCGCCCTGGCGGGCATCCCGGAGGTGATCGAGGTGCTCGGCCTGAGCGGCCCGGAGGACCTGCTGGTCCGGGTGGTCGCCCCGGACGCCGACGACCTCTACCGGATCGCCGGGCGGGTGCTGGCCACGCCCGGCATCGAGCGCACCGAGACCGCCGTCCTGATGCGCCGCCTCGTCGAGCACCGCGTCGACCCGCTCCTCGCGCGGCTGGCCGACGAACCCGCCTGAGGACGGCGCGCCGGTACGGGTCGGAGCGCCCTGCCTCGGAGCGCCCTGCCTCGGAGCGCCCTGCCTCGGAGCGCCCTGCCTCGGAGCGCCCTGCCTCGGAGCGCCCTGCCTCGGAGCGCCCTGCCTCGGAGCGCCCTGCCTCAGAGGACCTTGCCGGGGTTGAGGATCCCCAGCGGGTCGAACACCGACTTGATGTTCCGCTGCAGCGCGTAGGACGTCTCGCCCAGCTCCTCGCGCAGCCACGTGCGCTTGAGCAGGCCGACGCCGTGCTCGCCGGTGATGGTGCCCCCCAGCCCCAGGGCCAGCCGCATGATGGCGTCGAAGGCCACCTGGGCGCGCTCCGCGGCCGCGGCGTCGCCCCGGTCGAAGACGACCGTCGGGTGCATGTTGCCGTCACCGATGTGGCCGGGGCAGACGACGAGCGTCCCGGTCTCGGCCGCGATCCGCTCCATGCCGGTCAGCAGGTCCACGAGCCGGGCGCGCGGCACGGCGACGTCGTCGACGAGGGTGGCGCCCAGCTCCTCGACCGCCGGGTTCACCAGCCGCCGGGCCTGGGTGAGCATGGCCGACTCCGCGGCGTCCTCCGCGACCGCCACCTCGGCGGCGCCGAGCTCCTCGCAGATCGCTCCCATGGCCGCCACGTCGGCCGCGGCGAGGGAGCCCCGGTCGGACTGCGCGATGAGCATGGCCTCCGCGTCGAGCGGCAGGCCCATGTCGCGGTAGTCCTGCACCGCCCGGATGGAGGGCCGGTCGAGGAACTCCATCATCGAGGGACGCATGCCGGATGCCATGATCCGCGCGACGGCGGTCATCGCGTCGGGGGTCTTGTCGAAGATCGCCGCCATGGTGAGAGCCGGCTCCGGCGCCGGGCGCAGGGCCAGCGTCGCCTCGGTGATGACGCCGAGGGTGCCCTCCGAGCCGACGATCAGGCGGGTGAGGTCGTAGCCGGCCACGCCCTTGGCGGTGCGGCGTCCGACGCGGACGGCCGTGCCGTCGGCGAGCACCACCTCCAGCCCGCGGACGAAGTCGGCCGTGACTCCGTACTTGACGCAGCACAGGCCGCCGGCGTTCGTGGCCAGGTTGCCCCCGATGGTGGACAGCTCCCAGGAGGAGGGGTCCGGCGGGTAGAAGAGGCCGGCGGCCGCCACGGCGCGGGACAGGTCGGCGTTGATCACGCCCGGCTCGACGATGGCGACCTGGTCGACCTCGTCGATCTCCAGGATCCGGTTCATCCGCACCATCGACAGCATCAGCGCGCCGTCGACCGCGTTCGCGCCGCCGGACAGCCCGGTGCGGGCGCCCTGCGGCACGACCGGCACCCGGTGCGCGGACGCCCAGCGCAGCACGGTCTGCACCTGCTCGGTCGTCGTGGGGCGGACGACGGCCAGCGGGGCGCCGGCGGCGCAGAAGCTCGCGCTGTCGTGCCGGTAGCTGTCGCTGGTGGCCGGATCGGTGACGACGGCGCCCTCGGGTAGCTGCCGCGCGAGCTCGTCGATGGGTGCGGTCACACTCGTGCCTCTTCTTCCTTCCGCAGCCACGCCGTCGTGGCTCGTTCGATGCAGCCCAGCGGATCGCCCCAGGCGGCGTCCGAGCCGAATTCCTGCAGCAGGGAGACCGCCGTCGCCCGCCCGGCGACGTCGGCCTCGACCGCGCCGGCGACGACCAGCGCCGGGACCCCGTGCGCAGCGGCGCGGTCCAGGACGCCGCCGACGACCTTGCCGTTGAACGACTCGGCGTCGAGCTTGCCCTCACCGGTGACCACGGCGTCGGCCGACCGGAGGGCCGCGTCCAGCCCAGCCTGGCTGCTGATGAGCTCGAAGCCGGGCACCAGCCGGGCGCCGAGCGCGGCGAGCCCGCCACCGAGCCCGCCCGCCGCGCCGGAGCCGGGAATCGTGGCCAGGTCGACGCCGTAGCGCCGCTGGTACACCGAGGCGAGCCGGTCCAGGCGCGCGGTGAGCTCGACCACCTGCTCGGGGGTGGCGCCCTTCTGCGGCCCGAAGACCACCGCGGCCTCCCGGAACGGCGTCCGGACGTCGCAGGCGACCAGCACCTCGGCGCGTCCGTCGCGGCCGTCGAATGGGGCGAACGCCTCGAGGACCTCCACGGTGTCGAAGCCACCGTCGGTGGTAGCGGAGCCACCGAGGCTCACGATCACCCGGCGGGCGCCCTCGGCGAGGGCGGCGGCGACGAGCTCGCCGGTGCCCCGGCTCGTCGCCGCCACGGGGTCGTTGCCCTCAGCGCCGCCGGCCAGCTCGAGACCGGACGCGCGTGCGCTCTCCACGACCGCGACCCCGTCGTCGCCCATGCGCCACGGCGCGTCGACCGGCGTGCCCAGAGGACCGGTGACCCTGGTCGAGCGGTTGGGGCCGCCGAAGGCGTCGAGCGTGCCCTCCCCGCCGTCGGCGAGCGGGAGCCGCACGCAGGCCCAGCCCGCCGCCTCGGCGGCGGCCGCGATCGCCGCGGCCACCTCCGGGGCGGAGGCCGAGCCGCGGAACTTGTCCGGCGCGGCGAGGAGGGTCTTCATCGGACGGCCGCGCTCATGCACCGATCCGGGCGACCGCCGAGACGCCGAAGCGCTCGGCGACCAGGTTCTTGATGCCGGCCGGGAAGCCGACCATCGAGGCGCGGTGCGGAGCGGCCAGCTCGACCTGGGCCTTGCCGTCGCCCGCGAACGCGGCGATGCACCGCTCCGGCTCGGCGTTGGCGAGCACCAGGATCGCGCCGGTGGCGCCCACCGCGCCGCCCATGGTCAGCACGGTGGTCGCACCGACGTAGATGTCGCGGTCGAACACCTCCAGCTCGTCCAGGAGCCGGCCGGCGTCACCGGAGGAGTCCTTGAGCCCGGTCACCGGCAGCTCCGGGAGCACCTCGACCGGGATCCCGGGCGAGGCGGCGAAGGGGAAGTGGTAGGCCAGCATCGGCCGGTCGGCGGCGGCCTGCGCGACCCGGTCGAAGTACCGTCGCGGGTCGGCCACCGCGGGCGGCGAGAGGACCAGGGCGGCGTCGGCGCCGGCGTCGAAGGCCCGCGTGGTCAGGTCGGCGGCCTGCGCGCCGGTGGGCGCGCCGGTTCCCGCGAGCACCGGCACGTCGGCCGGGACGGCGGCCCGGACGGCGCTGATGAGCGCGCTGCGCTCGTCTGCCGTCAGGGACATGGCCTCACCGGTCGTGCCGGCGACCAGGACCGAGCGCATGCCCAGACCGGTCAGCTGGACGGCGAGATCGGCGGTGGCGGCGGTGTCGAGGCGTCGGTCGTCGTCGAACAGCGTGACGAGGGCGACGCCGACACCGGTGAACAGCGGGGGCATGGGTTTCCTCTCGGGTGGTGGGCGAGGGCCGGATCAGCGGGCGAGCGTGGCCGGCTCGGCGACCAGCTCCGGGGCGAGTTCGGTCAGCAGGCGCAGGACGAGCTCCGCGCGGCGCACGCGCTCACGGCCCAGGTTCTGGGCCATCGCGCCGATGTGCGCTCCCACGGGGTAGATGTTCGGGGCGTTGCGCAGCCCGAGCTTCAGGTAGACCGGGGACGCCACGCGCACGACCTCGGGGACGTCGTAGAAGCGCACCGCGCCGCCCTGGTCGTCGGGGACCTCGACGTACATGTCGATGGGCACCGTAGTCGCCGCCCGGATCTCGGCGATCTGGGGCACCGTGAGGTCGGTGGAGATGTTGAGGCTCGTCGCGCCGAGCTCCTCGTACAGGGCCGCGCTGGGGCCGTTCGACAGCGGCATGAGCACCGAGGTCTTCAGCACGAGGTCCTCGGGCATCCGGCCGTCGCGCTTCATCCGCCCGAGCAGCTGCAGCACCCCGAGGTCACCGATCAGCAGGCTGCGCACGCCGAGCCGCACCGCGCGCTCGGCGTCGCAGAGGGAGGCGGCCACGGCGGCGTTCCCGCGGGCGGCGGCGCCGACGGCGGCGGAGACCTTGGTCTGGCCGCCGATGTCCCAGGCGCTGCGCGGACCGAGGAACAGGTTGACCTCGATGTCGTGCTCGGCGCCCAGTGCCACCATCCGCTCGATCTCGGCGTCGGTCAGCATCATGACGCCGCTGCCCTGCGAGATCCGGTGGATCGGCACGCCACGCCGATCGGCCTCGTCGAGGACGGCGGCCATGACGTCCGGGCCCTCGCAACTGGGGATCTCGACCTTGTAGCGCGAGCCGTCGGGGAACCGCCCGGCCGAGTCGGCGCCGTCGGTGAGCACCGGGTGCCCCAGGCCGGCGCACAGGTTGTTGATCCGTTCCAGGGTCATGACCCGCCCTCCGTCAGTGCGACCTCGGCGGTTCCGATGGTCGTCGGTGTTCCCTCCGCGCTCGCCGTCCAGACCTCGAGGGCGACGCGGTCGCCGTCCCGCCCGGTGACCCGGGCCCCGCAGGTGACCGGCTCGTCGCGGAAGTCCATACCCCGGTAGCTCACGTCCAGGACGGTGATCCGGCCCCGTCCCGCGAACCACTCTTCCACCAGTCGGCCCAGCCAGGCGGTCTTGAGCAGCCCGTGCACCGCCAGCTCGCGGTGGCCACGCTCGTGGGCGAAGGGCAGGTCGTAGTGCATCTCGTAGAAGTCGCCGCTGGCGCCGGCGTACTGCACCAGCGTGCGCAGGCTGGCCGTCTCGACGCGGATGATCTCGTCGGTCTGCTGCTCGGTGGCGCTCATCGCCGCACCCGCGTCCCGACGTGGCGGACGGCCAGGGTGCCGTCGGGCAGCCGGAAGTCGGTGACGAAGGTGAGCAGGGCCAGGGTGCCCGACCGCCCCGTCTTCTCCTCCACGCCGGTGAAGGTCAGCTGCGAGGTGACCTCGTCGCCCAGCTGCAGCGGGCGGTGCACCTCGAACCGGTCGCCACCGTTGATCCAGCCTCTGCCGTAGGCGAGCGCCTCAGGCATGGTCGGCGGCTCGGTGAGGAAGCAGGCGGTGATGGTGGCCGGCACGTCCGTGCCGTTCTCGTCCGCGCCGATGGCGCGGCGGTAGTCGCGGAGGTGCCGACGCTCGACGACGTCGACCCGCTCCGGCCCGGTCCAGCCGACGGCGCGCTCCAGCGCCTCCAGCGGTGTGGTGGCCCCGTCAGGCGTGTCCGTCACGCCGCATCGCCTCCTCTTCCTCCTGGCGGATCCGGGCGAACCACGCCCGTGACTCGGGCGAGTGACCTTCGGCGTCGTCCTCGATGCTCAGCAGGAAGGTGCGCTGGCCGTGGTGGGCGAGCGCGTGCGCCATGCCCTCGACGTCGCCGGCCTCGACGAGGTCCATCAGCGGGCGGTGGCGGGCGGCGTCCTGGCGCGCGGTCTCGATCTCCGCGCGAGCCCGCCGGTTCATCGCCATGCACATCCGCATCTGCAGCGACAGCGAGCGGTAGACGTCTTCGAGGCGCCGGTGCCCGGCCAGGCCGACGATCGCCAGGTGGAAGGCGAAGCTCGTCGCGACCACCCGGGGCGCGCCCTCCTCCTCGGCGGCGGCCTCCAGGTCGGCGAACGCCTGACGCAGGCGGTCGAGCCGCTCCTGCGACCGGACGGGGACCCCCAGCCGGACGGCGATCTGCTCGATCTCCTCGCGCAGCGACACGATCTCGTAGATGTCGTGCGGGGTGACGGGTGCCACGACGGCACCCTTGCGGGGCACCTGGACGATGAGCCCCTCCTGCTCGAGGACCCGCATGGCCTCGCGCAGCGGGGGCCGGCTCACGCCGAGCGCCTCGGTCAGCCGGTTCTCGATGACCCGGTCGCCGGGCCGCAGGTCACCGTTGAGGACCATCTCCCGCAGCGCCTCGGCGGCGAGGGCGGACATGCTCGGGGGCGCCGCGATGCGGCGCACGGAGGCCCCGTGCGCGGGCTCTGCCGTCACGGTGCTCCTCCCTTCCTGACGCCGGGGTGATGCCCGGGCGGCTGGGCCCGGTGTCGACATCTCTCCGTAACGGATTGGCCTGTGAGGCTTGTCATATCGACTTGGCTTTTGTAGACAGTAGTCCACGAGCTGTGAGGAGCACCACCCTCCGGCACCGCAAAATCTCGGAACGGAGGCTGCTGATGGCGGTCGAAACAACCGGCCCGCTGGCCGGCATCACGGTGCTGGAGGTGGGCGCCTTCATGGCGGCTCCCTTCGCCACGATGCAGCTCGCCGACCTCGGGGCGCGGGTCCTCAAGGTCGAGAACCCGACCGGCGGCGACCCGGTCCGGGCGACCGGGCCCTTCCTGGACGGCGAGAGCTCGCCGTTCGTCCGGCTGAACCGGAACAAGGAGTCGGTGGCCCTCGACCTGAAGGCGCCCGAGGGCAAGGAGGCCTTCCTCCGGCTGGTCGCGCACGCCGACGTCCTGGTGGAGAACCTGCGACCCGGCGCGATGCGCGGGCTCGGCTTCGGCTACGAGGCGCTGCGGGAGGTCAACCCCCGGATCGTCTACGCGTCGGCGTCGGGCTGGGGGCAGGACGGCCCGCTCGCCGCGCTCCCGGGGCTGGACATCATGGCCCAGGCGCGTGGCGGCCTCATGAGCATCACCGGCACGCCCGACGGCGACCCGGTCAAGATCGGCGTCCCGATCTGCGACCTGGTCTGCGCCATGTACGTGGCCCTCGGCGTGACCGCCGCCCTCAAGGAGCGGGACCGCTCCGGCGAGGGCCAGTACCTGGACGTGTCCCTGCTGGAGAGCGGCGTCTCCTTCGCCATCTGGGAGGCCGGCAAGTACTTCGCCACCGGCGAGGTGGGCCGGCCCCTGGGCTCGGCGCACCAGAGCACCGCGCCGTACCAGGCGCTGAAGACCGCGGACGGGTACATCACCGCGGGCGCCGTCACGCCGAAGACGTGGAAGGGGTTCTGCTCGGCTCTCGGCCTGGAGGAGCTCGTCGACGACGAGCGCTACGCCACCGGGTCCACCCGGCACGCGCACCGCGACACGCTCATCCCGGCGATCGAGGCCGTGACGACCACCCGCACCACCGACGACCTGGTCGCGGCGCTCGACGCCGCCGGGGTGCCCTGCGCCCCCATCGCCGACTACGGCCAGGTCTTCACCGACGACCACCTGAACCAGCGCTCCTACTTCTGGGACGCGCCGCACCCGACCCTCGGGCCGGTCCGTCAGCTGGGCTCGCCGATGCGCCTGTCCCGCACGCCGGCGCGGCAGGACTCCGCCGGCCCCCAGCTGGGTTCGGGAACCCGCGCCGCCCTCGAGTGGGCGGAGATCCCCCCGGCCGAGATCGACGCGCTCATCGAGTCGGGGGTCGCCGCCGACCCGGCCCACACCTCCGCGCCGACCCCCGACGCCGCCCCCCTGCCCGCCGACGACCGACCCCTCTGAGGAGCCATCCCGTGACCAGCACGCTCGAACCCGGTGTCCAGGGAGTCCTGGAGCGCACCGTCGAGGCGCAGCACTGCACCCGCCGTGGGGAGTACGACATCTTCTCCACGCCCAACCTCGTCCTCCTCCTGGAGGAGGCGGCCATCGAAGGGCTGGCCCCGCACATCCGGGCGGACCAGGCCAGCGTCGGCAGCAAGGTCGACATCGCGCACACCGCCCCGACGCTCCTCGGCCAGACGGTCCGGGCCACCGCCACGGTGACCCAGGTCGACCGCCGTCGCGTCGTCTTCGACATCCGTGTCGAGGACGACACCGAGGTCATCGGCACGGGCACGCACGAGCGCTTCGTCATCGACCTGCCCGCCTTCGAGGACCGGCTCGCCGCCAAGGCGAAGCAGGTCCGGTGAACCACCGCCGTTCCCGTCGCCCCACCGACAAAGGAGTCCCTGTGAAGCGCACCCGTTCCACCGTCCTCGCCACGACCTCCGTCCTGGCCCTCTCCCTGGCCGCCTGCGGAGGCGGTGACAGCGGCGGCGGTTCCGGCGGCAGCGGCGGCGGCTTCACGCCGCGCGGCGACGTCACGATGATCGTGCCCTTCGGCGCCGGCGGCGGCAGCGACCTCGCCGGCCGCGCGACCGCCACGATGATCGAGGCGGCCAACGGGGACGTGAACGTCAACGTCGAGAACCGTGAGGGCGGCTCCGGCGCCGTCGGCTACTCCCACTTCCTCGGCCAGGCGGGCAACGCCGAGACGCTGCTCGCCACGGAGACCGCGCTGCTGGCGCTGCCGATCAGCGGCGAGGTGGAGTTCGACTACACCGACTTCACGCCGATCATGAAGCTGGGCGACGACTACACGCTCATGATCGTCCGCGCCGACAGCCCGTACGAGACCTGCACCGACGTGGTCGAGGCCGCCAAGGCCGAGCGGGTCACCGCCGGCATCAGCGGCATCACCGGCCTGGACAACATCGTCTTCACGCTCACCGAGCAGGAGACCGGTGTCGAGTTCGACCGGGTGCCCTTCGAGTCCGGCGGCGAGCTGACCGCCGCGCTGCTCGGCGGACAGATCGACATCGCCTCGCTGAACCCGGGCGAGATCATCGGCCAGCTGGAGGCCGGCGAGGTCAAGGCGCTGTGCGCCTACTCCGAGGAGCGCTACAGCGACTACGAGGAGCTCGCCGACATCGAGACGGCCAAGGAGCAGGGCATCGACGTGGCCTTCGCCCAGTTCCGCGGCGTGCTCGCCCCCGGCGGCATCGACGAGGCGGCCCGCCAGTTCTGGATCGAGACCATGGAGGCCGCGGTCGAGACCGACGAGTACCAGAAGTACATCGAGGAGAACTACCTGCAGGCCAACACCGCTGCCGGTGACGAGTTCGTCGAGTACCTCGAGGGCAACAACGAGCTGCTGAAGCAGGTCCTGGGCGGATGAGCGGCTCCCCGGCCAAGCGGGGCATCCCGGTCGAGGAGGCCGTCGTGTACGGCCTCCTCACCGCCCTCGGCCTCGCGGCCTTCGTCATGGCGATCGACTACGGGCTCTTCCTCGAGGAGTCCCGCGTCGGGCCCGGGCTGGTGCCCGCGGTCGTCGGCGGCCTGATCGTGCTCATCGCCGGCTGGGAGCTGATCGCCACCCTGCGCGGTCATCGGACCGCGCACGACCGCGGACTGGCGGAGGTCGTCGCCGCCGCCGCGGTGGACTCCTCCCCGGGCGGCGCCTCCTCGGAGAGCGCCGCCCCGGGGGGCGTCCCCTCGGACGAGCCCGGCACGATGTCCCCGGACGACGGCCCGGTGGACATCCCGGGTGCCGGGCCCGGCCCGGACGACGTCGACATCTTCGGGCGCACCCCCAGGGAGCGGACCCGCCAGCTCTGGACGGTGGCCGCCGCGCTGCTCGTCGCGGCACTGCTCGTCCCGGTGCTCGGGCTGCTGGTCTCCTTCTTCGTCCTGTCGGTGTTCATCTCCGCAGTGGTGGAGCGGCGGGCCTGGATCCCGTCGCTGGTCGTGTCGTTCCTGGCGGTCGCCGCCGTCTACGGCATCTTCGTCGGGTTCCTGGGCGTGCCGCTGCCCACCGGGCTGATCGGCATCGGAGGCTGACGTGCTCGACAACCTCGTCCTCGGTTTCTCGACGGCGCTGAGCCTCGAGAACCTGCTGTGGTGCTTCGTCGGCGTGCTCGTGGGCACGGTCATCGGCGTCCTGCCGGGGCTCGGGTCGACCACCGGCGTCGCGGTGCTGCTGCCGCTGACGCTCTCGCTCGAGCCCGTGACCGGCCTGATCATGCTGGCCGGCATCTACTACGGCTCCCAGTACGGCGGAACCATCACCTCGGTCCTCATCTCCACGCCCGGTGAGGCCTCGAGCGTGGTCACCACGCTCGACGGCTACCAGATGGCACGGCAGGGACGGGCGGGCGCGGCGCTGGCGATCTCGGCGATCGGCTCGTTCGTCGCGGCGATCATCTCGCTGGCCCTGCTCGTGGCGCTGGCCCCGCCGTTCGCGCAGTTCGCGCTCGACTTCGGGCCGCCGGAGATGCTGGCCGTGATGATCCTCGGTCTCGCCACGATCATCAGCTTCGCCGGCGACAACCGGATGCTGGGCCTGCTCATGGCGCTGGTCGGCCTGCTCATCGCGACCGTCGGCGTCGACCCCGGCAGCGGCACCTCGCGATTCACCTTCGGGTCCATCTACCTGCTCGGTGGCATCCCGTTCGTCGAGGTCATGATCGGCCTGTTCGCGGTGGGGGAGGTGCTGTACCAGATCCGGCAGGGGGCCGCGGCCCCGATCCGGGCGGGGTTCCGCGAGCTCATGATCGGCCGCGAGGACCTCCGCCGCTCCGGCGGGCCGATCGTGCGCGGCAGCTTCCTCGGCTTCCTGTTCGGCATCCTGCCCGGGGCCGGCTCGACGCTGGCCTCCTTCATGGCGTACGGCATCGAGAAGCGGGTGTCCAAGCGGGGCAAGGAGTTCGGCAAGGGCGCCATCGAGGGCGTGGCCGCGCCCGAGGCCGCGAACAACGCCGCCGCCAACGCCAACTTCGTGCCCACCCTGACGCTGGGCATCCCGGGCGGCGCCACGACGGCCGTCCTGCTGGGCGCGTTCATGATCTACGGCATCCAGCCCGGTCCCCTGCTGTTCGACGAGCAGCCGGCCCTGGTCTGGGGCCTGCTGGCGTCGTTCTTCATCGGCAACGTGATCCTGCTGGTGCTCAACCTGCCGCTGGCCCCGGTGTTCGCGCAGCTCCTGCGGGTGCCCTACGGCTACATGTACCCGATGATCCTGCTGACCAGCCTGGTCGGCGCGTACTCGATCACGAACGGCATGTACAGCGTCTGGGTCGTGCTGATCTTCGGGCTCATCGGCTACTTCATGAAGCGGCTGGACCTGCCCATGGCGCCTCTCGTCCTCGGCCTCGTCCTGGGCCCGCTGTTCGAGAAGGCACTGGTGCAGACCTCGGCGATCGGCGACGGCAACCTGCTCATCGTCTTCACGCGGCCGCTGGCCCTCGTCGTCATGGCGATCGCCATCCTGCAGCTCGCCGCGCCGACCATCATGGCCCGGCTGCTGCGGCGCCGCGCCACTTCCCGTTCCCGGCGGCCCGAGCCCGCCGACAGCACCCCGGAGGGTTCCACCCGTGGATGAACCAGAGCTGCTCGTCTCCCAGGACGGCGGCGTCCTGACCGTCACCTTCAACCGCCCGCGCCAGCGCAACGCGATGACGTGGGGGATGTACGAGGGCCTCTACGAGGCCTGCGAGAAGGCCGACGCCGACGACGACGTCCGCGTGCTCGTGCTGAAGGGGGCGGGTGACAAGGCGTTCGTGGCCGGCACCGACATCAGCCAGTTCGCCGACTTCCGCGAGGGGTCCGAGGGCGTCGCGTACGAGGAGAAGATCGCCCGGATCGTCAACCGGCTCGAGGACGTCGACGTGCCGACGGTCGCGGCGATCCGCGGCTTCTGCGTCGGCGGTGGGCTGGGGATCGCCTCGGTCTGCGACCTGCGCATCGCCACGCCGTCGGCGCGGTTCGGCATCCCGATCGCGCGGACGCTGGGCAACTGCCTGTCGATGAACAACTACTCGCTCCTGCTGAGCCACCTCGGCCCGGCGCGGACCCTCGACATGCTGCTGCGGGCGCGGCTGTTCACGGGGGAGGAGGCCGCGGCCGCCGGCTTCGTGGCCGAGCTCTGCGCGGAGGACGAGCTCGACGCGGCCACGGACGCGGTCGTGACGACGCTGCTCGGGCACGCGCCGCTGAGCATGTGGGCGGCGAAGGAGGCGGTCCGCCGCATCCGGCGGGCCACCCTTCCCGACGGGGACGACATCGTCAGCCGGGTCTTCGCCAGCGACGACTTCCACGCCGCGGTCGCCGCGTTCGCCACCAAGCAGCCCGTCGTTTGGCAGGGCCGGTGACCGCACCGACCGTCTCCGGCCCGCTGGCCGGCACCCTCGTCGTCGACCTGTCGCGGGCGCTGGCCGGACCCCAGGCGACGATGATGCTCGGCGACATGGGGGCCCGCGTCGTCAAGGTGGAGACGCCCGGCACCGGCGACGACTCCCGCTCCTGGGGTCCGCCGTTCGTCGGCCCGGAGGACGACCCGGTGTCGACGTACTTCCTGTCGGCCAACCGGAACAAGGAGTCGCTCCAGCTGGACCTGAAGTCCGAGGCCGGGCGCGAGACGCTCACCCGGCTGCTGGAGCGGGCCGACGTGCTGGTCGAGAACTTCCGGCCCGGGGTGCTCGACCGGCTCGGGTTCGGCATGGCGCGGCTGGAGGAGCTCAACCCCGGGCTCGTGGTGCTGTCCATCAGCGGCTTCGGGCACGACGGGCCCGAGGGCGGGCGGGCCGGCTACGACCAGATCGCCCAGGGCGAGGCCGGGCTGATGTCCCTCACGGGGCCCTCACCCGACCAGCCCACCCGTGTGGGCGTCCCCATCGGAGACCTGCTGGCCGGCATGTACGGGGCCTTCGGGGTCGCCGCCGCGCTGGCCGACCGGGCCCGGACCGGCCGCGGAACCGTCGTCCGGACCTCGCTGCTGGCGGCGATCGTCGGGGTGCACGCCTTCCAGGGCACCCGGTGGACGGTGGCGAAGGAGGTGCCGCAGGCCAGCGGCAACCACCACCCCGCCATCGCTCCCTACGGCGCCTTCCGGGCGCAGGACGGGATCATCCAGGTGGCCGTCGGCAACGACGCGCAGTGGCGGGCCATGGCCGCCGTCCTCGGCCTGGACGCCGCCGACCCGCGGTTCGCCACGGGCCGGGACCGGGTGGCCCGGCGCGCCGAGCTGATCGAGGCCATGGAGGAGCGGCTGACCGGGCGACCGGCCGCCGAGTGGCTCGCGCTCCTGGCCGAGGCCGGCGTGCCCTCGGGCAAGGTGCGCACGCTGGACGAGGTCTACACCTGGGAGCAGACGCTCAGCCAGGGGCTGCTCGTCGACGTCGACCACCCGACGCTCGGCACCGTGCAGCTTCCCGGGCCGCCCCTGCGGCTGGAGACTCTGACGGGCGCCCCCGCCGGACGGCGCGAGCACACGGCACCGCCGCTACTGGGGCAGCATGACCAGCAGATCCTTCAGGAGCTCCGAGACGGGGGAGATCGTTGACCCACATCGTGCGGTACGAGTCGGGCGGGCAGGTGCGCGTCGGCGTCCTCGACGGGGGCGCGGTGCGCCCCGTGCCAAGGGTGGAGACGATGGCCGGACTGCTCGGGAGGGATCTCGCCTCGGCAAGATCCGCGGTCGAGGCCGCGGCCGGGGAGCCGGCCGTGCCGGTCGACGAGGTCGTGCTGCTCCCGCCGGTCGACGGGCTGACCGAGGTCTGGGCGTCGGGTGTCACCTACGAGCGCTCGATGGACGCGCGCGTCGAGGAGAGCCAGGTCCAGGACGTCTACTCGCGGGTCTACGCCGCCGAGCGGCCCGAGCTGTTCCTCAAGTCCGTGGCCTGGCGGGTGGTCACCGACGGGGAGCCGATCGCCGTCCGGCCCGACTCCGCGGTGACGGTGCCCGAGCCGGAGCTGGCCGCCGTCGTCACGGCGACCGCCGAGGTCTTCGGCTACACCGTGTGCGACGACGTCTCCTCGCGGGACATCGAGGGCGAGAACCCGCTCTACCTGCCGCAGGCCAAGATCTACGCCGGGAGCTGTGCCCTGGCCCCCGGCATCCGGCCGGCGTGGGAGGTGCCCGACCCGGCCGCGCTGGCCATCGACGTCCGGGTGACCCGCGACGGTGCCACGGCCTTCGAGGGGTCGACGACGACGGCGCGGATGCGCCGGTCGGTGCCCGAGCTGGTCGACCACCTCGTGGCGGCGCAGGACTTCCCGGCCGGAGCGGTGCTGTCCACCGGGACCGGGATCGTGCCGGACCTGGACTTCACCCTGCGGGAGGGGGACGTCGTGGAGGTGGCCGTCGAGCAGGTCGGGACCCTCACGAACCCCGTCGGCTCGCTGGAGGCCGCCCGCGCGGCCGGGGCACGGCGCGTCCCCGCCTGACCCGACGGCCGACCGGTCCCAGGGACCCGATGGTCCCCGGGACGACGACACGCCGGTGGCCGTGCCCGCGGGTGCGGGCGCGACCACCGGCGTGCGGTGGAGTTCGTCCGGGCGGCTCAGGCGGCCGCGCGGCCCGCGTCGCGCGTCGTGTCGGCCGCGAAGCGGTCGAGCACGGCCCGGCGGTCCACGGTGCTGTGGGCGGAGCCGATGGCGCGGGTCGCCTCGATGGCGTCGAGCACGATGGCGCCCACGGAGGCGACGGAGCGGGTGAACCGCTGCTTCCGGGCCTGGAACGCGGCGCCGGCGTCGGCGGTGTGGTCGCCGTGGCGGGCGATGAAAGTCGTCATGGGATGCGTCTCCTCTTTGCTGCCGCGGCGTCCGGTGGCGCCTTTTCCAGGATATCGACGCCTGTTCGCAGGCCTCACTGCTGCGGCCTGTGACCCCGCGCACGAATGCGCCATCTGCCGGTGACGTCGGCCACCATTCCGTGCGGAATGTGACGTGGTCCACGGCTCCCACCTCGGCCGTCGCGCTCCCCGGCGACCGGCCGGCCGCACCACGGACCACGGCGAAGAGCTGTACCGGGGTGCTCCGCCAGGCGGCGGAAATGGCGTCAGGAATGGCGTCCCCGCATTCGCCCCCGACCATTGTCGGATCCCGGTCGGAGAGTGGTGACCGGCCGGTACGACGGGCGGCGGCGCGCCCCACGAGCGTGACGATCGCCGCATCCCCGCCCGGAATCGATGCACAGCACAACCGGGTTGGCTTGGGCATGGATCTGTTCACGCCTGTCCGGCTCGGAGACCTCGAACTCGCCAACCGCGTCGTCATGGCGCCGCTGACCCGGATGCGGTCGGGACGCTCCGGCGTGCCCGGCGACATCGTCGTCGAGCACTACGCGCAGCGGGCCGGCGTGGGGCTCATCATCAGCGAGGGCACCTACCCGAACCGCGAGTCGCAGGCGTTCGCCGGGCAACCCGGGATCGTGACCGAGGAGCAGGCCGCCGGCTGGCGCCGGGTGGCCGACGCGGTGCACGCCCGCGGTGGGCGGATCGTCATGCAGGTCATGCACGGCGGGCGGGTGTCCCATCCCGAGCTCACCGGCAGCCGCGTCGTGGGCCCCAGCGCGATCGCGATCCGCGGCGAGGTGCACGTCGGCGGCGGGCGCAAGGAGCCGTTCCCGGTGCCCCACGCGCTGACGACCGAGGAGGTCGAGGCCACCGTGGCCGACATCGTCGCGGCCTCGCGGCGCGCCGTCGAGGCCGGCCTCGACGGTGTGGAGATCCACAGTGCCAACGGCTACCTCCTGCACGAGTTCCTGTCGCCGGCGTCCAACCGTCGCGAGGACCGGTACGGCGGCAGCTCCGAGAACCGCGCCCGGTTCGTGCTGGAGGTGGCCACCGCCGTGGCCGAGGCCGTCGGAGCGGGCCGGGTGGGCATCCGCATCTCGCCCGAGCACAACATCCAGGACGCCCTCGAGACCGACCCGGCGGACCTCCGCGCCACGTACGGCGCCCTGGTCGACGGCCTCCGCCCCCTGGGCCTGGCGTACCTGAGCATCCTGCACCAGGAGCCCGCCGGGGAACTGGTGCAGGAGCTGCGCCGGCGCTTCGGTGGTCCGCTCATCGCCAACAGCGGCTTCGGCACGGTGACCACACGCGAGGAGGCCGTGCAGCTGATCGAGGACGCGCACGCCGAGGCCGTCGCCGTGGGGCGTCCCGTCCTGGCCAACCCCGACCTGGTCGAGCGCTGGGCCGGCGAGCACCCGGAGAACACGCCGGACCCGTCGACCTTCTACGCCTCGGGTCCCGCGGGATACATCGACTACCCGACGCTGGTCGGACTCCGCTCCTGATCCGTACCCGCGCTAACACTTGCGGCCTCCTGCCAACATGACCGGAGAATCCTCGGGAGGGAGGCGCGCAGCGTGCGGAAGCACCGTTCCGTCCGTCCTCCGGGTGCACGAGGAAGTGCCCCGGTCCGACGGCGGGAGATGCCGCGATGACCGTGCAGCCCGAGGCAGGTCTGCTGCCCGACCAGCTGCTGCGCGACTTCGTCGAGGCCAGTGACACGCTGCTGTGCATCGTCGACGGCGGCGGGCGGATCCTCCTCACGAACCCGGCGCTGCAGCGGTTCACCGGCCGCACCGGCGAGGACCTGGTGGGCCGGCGGTTCTGGGAGGTCTTCGTCGTCCCCGAGCACGTGGCGCTGGCCCAGGACGCCGTCACCCGCGCCATGGCCAGCGGCATCGCCCATCCACAGGAGGGCGACTGGCTGACCGGTGCCGGCGAGCGGCGGCGGGTGGCGATGCGCAACACCGTTCTCACCGACGGCGAGGGCCGGCCCTACGCCGTCGGGTGCGTCGGCCTCGACGTCACCGACGAGCGGCGGCGCGAGGCCCTGCTGCACCTGCGGGCGCAGACCGATCTGCTCACCGGCATCCCCAACCGCGGCGCGTTGTTCGACGCCATCCGGGCCCGGCTCGAGGACGGACACGGCTGCGCATTGCTGTTCTGCGACCTGGACCGGTTCAAGTCGGTGAACGACGAGCACGGGCATGCCGTCGGGGACGCGTTGCTGGCCGAGACCGCCCGCCGGATGGCCGCGCTGGCCGGCCCGGGTGACCTCGTGGCCCGGTTCGGCGGCGACGAGTTCGTCATCCTCTGCCCCGGGTGCGAGCAGGCGGACCTGGAGACCCTCGCCGAACAGGTGGTCGCCGAGGTGTGCGCGCCCTTCCCGGGACCGGAGGGGCCCTTGTCGATCGGCGTCAGCGTCGGCGTCGCGGTCGGCCGGCCGGGCGACACCGCCGACGACCTGATCGGCCGCGCCGACCGGGCGATGTACGGCGCCAAGGCCCATCCCCACCGGCGGGCGAGCCGCCCCCGCCGGGCCGGCGGATGAGGTCGCCGGTCAGCCGGTGAGGCCGCGGGCTCCGCTGCGCGACTGCGGGGCCGGCACGGGGATCCGCAACGGCTCCTGCCCGGTCCAGCGGCTCGCCGGCGGACGGTCGGGAGGAGTTCCATGGCGCGATGTCATGGCGCGATGTCATGGCGCGATGTCATGGCGCGATGTCATGGCGCGATGTCGATGAGCGGCGCTGCCGTTCGACGTCCATGTGAGGGGCGCTCACCCGGAGCGGCCCGCAGCCACGGAGGAGTTCGCCATGCGCCCGCTCGTCGTCACCACGTTCCTGACCCTCGACGGGGTCATGCAGGCCCCCGGCGGACCGGGGGAGGACCCGTCGGGCGGGTTCTCGTACGAGGGCTGGCTGGTGCCCTTCTTCGACGACGCGATGGGCGCCCAGATGGACCAGTGGTTCCGCGGCGCCCAGGACTTCCTGCTCGGCCGACGCACCTACGAGCTCTTCTACGCCGCCTGGCCGCAGATGATCAGCGACGACCCGGTGTCGCAGGGCCTGAACTTCAAGAAGAAGTACGTCGCCTCCCGCACCCTCACCTCGGTGGAGTGGGAGACCGCCGAGCTGCTGCGCGGCGACACCGGCGACGCCGTCCGTGCGCTCAAGGCCGAGGACGGCGGTGAGCTGCAGGTGCACGGGTCGGCGGGGCTGGTGCAGACGCTGCTGCGCGAGGACCTCGTCGACGAGCTGCGGCTGATCGTCTTCCCGGTGGTGCTGGGCCAGGGCAAGCGGCTCTTCGGGGACGGGGCGGTGCCGCGCACGTGGCGGCTGTCCACGCAGGCCACCACGCCGTCGGGCGCCGTCATGCTCGGCTACCAGCGGGTCGGAGGGGTCCGGACCGGCGCCGTCGGCCCCGAGTACGGGTGACCGGCGCACCGAGCACGGGATTCCGGACCCCCCGGGCCGCCCGGACCGGTGCGGATCCCCGCCTCGGCGGTCATGCCTGCGCGCCACGCGCGGCGCGGGGAACGGTCGTCCGGTGCGCCGGACGGCGCGCACCGGGCACCACCACCGACGCCGGGACGGTTCCACACTTTCGCTGGGTCACGCCGTGCGGCTGACCCGTGGAACCGGAAGGGGTGTCGTCATGGAAGCCGGCTATGGATCCGGGATGAATGGCCCGGCGGTCGCGGGTCGGGGCGCCCACGGCGGGGTGGACACCGCGATGCGGTGGGACCGCATCGCCGCCGTCGCGGGCCTGCTGTACGTCGCCCTGATCGTGGCCACCTTCTTCACGCCGGAGACGCCGGATTCCGGGGCCTCGGCGCAAGAGCTGGCCACATCGCTCACCGAGAACCGTGCGGGGCACCAGCTGTCGCTGCTGCTCGGGTTCCTGGCCGGCATCGCGTTCCTCGTCTTCCTGGCCGGGCTGTGGAGCCGGTTCCGGCGGTACGAGGGCGTGGGCGGCATGATGGCCGGTCTCTTCGGCCTCGCCGGTGCCGCGTTCGCGGCGACGATCCTGGTCTCCGAGGGCCTCTACCTGACCCTGGTCCAGGCCGCCGAGACCGCGGACGCGTCGGTGCTCCCCACCCTCGCGACGCTCGACTACTGGGTCGGTATCGGCACCGTGCCCGCCGGGATCGCGATGATGATCGGTGCGACCGGCGCGATCCTGAGCACCCATGCCCTCCCGGCCTGGCTCGGCTACCTGTCCGGCTTGATCGCCGTGCTGCTGATGCTCACCCTCGGCGCGGTGTTCGAGACCGACGAGGAGACGGTGCTGGTCGCCATCGGCGGGTTCGGCGGCTTCCTGCTGTTCATGGTCTGGGCGCTGGCGACCAGCGTGATGCTCCTGACGCGCTCCACGCACCGCGAGCACGCCGTCGCCTGACCGCGGGCGGAACCGGCGTGGTGCGGGCCGGTGCCCACCGACGGGAGAGTCGGTGGGAACCGGCCCGGCTTCCCGCGGCGGGATCAGGGCCGCGGGCGTCGGGGCCCGTCCAGCAGCGGTGCGGGCACGGTCGAGCCTGGCGGCCGGACCGCCCGGGCGGATCAGGGATATCCCTCGATCCGGGGCCGACGCCGTGCCGTTCCTTGCCGCCGCGGGCGCCGGTGACCACACTTCGGCCGACGAGCGGGGCCGGGGTCCACCGGGTCCCGGGATGGTCCGAGGCGGTGAACGTGGATCGGGTGGGTGCGCTGCTCGCCGGCGCCGTCCTCGCGCTGTTCATCCAGTGGCCGATCTGGGACCGGACACCCGCGCTGGCCGTGGTCAACGGCGTGGTCACGGTCGCCTTCGTGCTGACCGGCGCCCTGATGGCGCAGTACCCGGAGCAGCGGGCCAACGGGCGGCTGCTCGCCGCCACGGGCGTCGCCTGGTCGGGCGTGTGGCTGGACGGCTGGGACCAGCCGGTCCTGTCGACGGTGGCCCTCTTCTGCCCGGCCGTCTACGTCGTCACCGCCGGCACCGTGCTGCTCCGCTACCCGGCCGCCCGGCTGCCGTCGGCCCGCGAGCGGGCGTTCGTCGTCGTCCTCTGCGGCTGGCTGCTCGCGATCTACCTCGGCACGGCCCTGACCCCCGGCATGGAATCGCTGGGCACGCTCGGGCAGCGGCCGTACCGGCCCCCGCCGCTGTTCCCGCCCGAGGCCGCGGGCGTCATCCGGACGGCGGACTGGCTGGGCGCCGTGCTGCTCGGGGCGACCTTCGTCCTCCTGCTGGTCCGCAAGGCCCGGCGTGCGCGAGGGCTGGACCGCGGCGAGCTGGTGCCCGTGCTCATCGGCGCCGTCGCGACGGGGGTGTCGATGCTGAGCTACCGCGTCGGGAAGGTGCTGGCCGAGTCGGACGAGTCCGTCACGGCGCTGCGGCTGGTGCACGCCATCGTGCTGCTCGCCGTCCCGGTGGCCTTCGCCGGTGCGGCGCTGCGGCGGCGGCTCGAGCGGGGTGCGGTGGCCGACGTGGTGGCCGGACTCTCCGGGGCGGCCACGGTCGAGGAGGTCCGCGACCGGCTCCGGCGGGCGCTGCGCGACTCCTCCCTGGAGGTCCTGTACTGGGTGGCCGAGGAGGAGTCCTACGTCGGCACGGAGGGGCGTCCGGTCGAGCCACCCGACGAGCACGACCCGGGCCGCCTGGTCGTGCCGGTCACGGCCGGGGACGGCGGCCGGCTCGCCCTGGTGCTGGCCGATCCCGCGCTGCGGCGGCACGGCCGGCTGGTCGAGGCCGCGGTGAGCGCCGCCGGCCTGGCCCTGGAGAACGCGCGGCTGCAGGCCGGCATCCGGGCGCAGCTGGAGCAGGTGCGGGCCTCGCGGGCGCGGATCGTGGAGGCCGGCCTGGCCGAGCGGCGCCGGCTGGAGCGGGACCTGCACGACGGCGCCCAGCAGCGGCTGTTGGCCCTGACGATGCAGCTGGGGGCGGTGCGGACCGCGGTCACGGACGAGGACACCCGCGCGCTGGTCGACACCGCCCGGGCCGGCCTGCGCCAGGCCGTGGCCGAGCTGCGCGACCTCGCGCGGGGTCTGCACCCGGCGGTGCTGAGCCAGGCCGGGCTGGGGCCGGCGCTGGAGTCGGTGGCCGAGCGGCTGCCCGTCCCCGTGCGACTCGACGTCCCGGCGGAGCGGTATCCCGCGACGGTGGAGACGGCCGCATACTTCCTGGCCTGCGAGGCGATGACCAACGCGGCCAAGCACGCCGACGCCGGGCAGGTGCGCGTCACCGTCCGCGCATCCGGCGGCCGGCTGCACGTCGAGGTGGTGGACGACGGCGTGGGCGGAGCGACGCCCTCGCCGGGCGGCGGGCTGGCCGGACTGCACGACCGCGTCGCCGCCCTGGGCGGGACGCTGGTCGTCGACAGCCCCCAGGGTTCGGGCACGCGGATCGTGGCGAGCATCCCGTGCGCGTAGCCCTGGCCGACGACTCGGCCCTGTTCCGCCGTGGCCTGGCGACCCTGCTGGAGGCCGCGGGGGTCTCCGTGACCGCGCAGGTGCCGACGGGGACCGAGCTGCTGCGGGCGGTGTCCCTCGATCTCCCGGACGCGGTGGTGCTGGACCTCCGGATGCCGCCCACCTTCACCGACGAGGGCCTGGTCGCCGCCGAGCAGCTGCGTGCCCGTCATCCGTCGCTCGGCATCCTCGTGCTCTCCACCTACGCCGAGGTGGCGTACGCCGCGCGGCTGCTGGAGACCGGCGCGGCGCACGTGGGCTACCTACTCAAGGACCGGGTGGAGGACAGCGAGTCCCTGTGCGACGCGCTCGCCCGCATCGTGGCCGGGGAGGCGGTGGTCGACGCCGACATCGTCCGGCGGCTGCTCGGCCGGCAGCGCACGACGGCGGCGGTCGACCAGCTGACCGCGCGCGAGCGCGACGTCCTCCGCCTCATGGCCGAGGGGAGGTCCAACCAGCGCATCGGCCGGGAGCTGTACCTGAGCCCGAAGACGGTCGAGACGCACATCGCCGCGGTGTTCAGCAAGCTGGGCCTGCCGCCGAGCTCGGACGACAACCGCCGCGTGCTCGCCGTCCTCACCTATCTGCGCGGCGGCTGACCCGTTCGCCCCCGTGCCCGTCCGCCATGAACCGGGTTGCCGGCGCGGTCGCACCGGCCTCAGCTCTCCAGCAGGCCCGCCTCGTGGGCGAGGATCGCCGCCTGCGTGCGGTTGGCCAGGCCCAGCTTGGCCAGCAGCCGGGAGACGTAGGTCTTCACCGTCGCCTCGCTGACGTACAGCCTCCTGGCCAGTTCGGCGTTCGACTCGCCGCTGCCCAGGAGCCTCAGCACCTCGCGCTCCCGGTCGGAGAGCCCACGGATCCGGCGCAACGCCTGTGCCTTGCGTGGAGCGGCTCGCCTGTCCACGTAGGACTCGATCAGCTTGGTGGTCACCGCGGGCGAGAGGGTCGCGGTGCCGTCGGCCACCGCCCGCACCGCGGCGGCGATCTCCCGCGGCGGGGTGTCCTTGAGCAGGAAGCCGGCCGCTCCCGCGGCCAGCGCCGCGTACACGTACTCGTCGGCGTGGAAGGTGGTGAGGACGGCGACCTGAGGCGGATGCGGCAGCGCGAGGATCTCCCGCGTCGCGGCCAGCCCGTCCTTGACCGGCATCCGGATGTCCATGAGCACCACGTCGGGGCGCAGCTCCTGAACCGCGTGCACGGCGGCCAGCCCGTTCGACGCCTCCCCCACGACCTCGAAGTCGCCGGCCGCCTCGAGCACGGTGCGCAGCCCGAAGCGCACCAGTTCCTCGTCGTCCACGAGCAGCACCCGGATGGTCATGCCGGCAGCACCGCCTCCACGAGGAAACCACCGTCCAGCCGGGCCTCGGCGCGGAACCGGCCGTCGAGCGTGCGCACGCGCTCGCGTAGGCCGACCAGCCCGTAGCCGCCGGTCATCTCCTCGACCGGTGCGCCGCCGGGCCCGTTGACCACGCGGACGACGACGGCGTCCCGCGGCCGCTCCACCTCGACGGTGACCCGTGCGCCCGGTGCGTGCTTGCCGGCGTTCGTCAGCGCCTCCTGCACGATCCGGTACGCGGCCCGGGACACGACGGCGTCGACCGGCGACGCGTCCGGCGGAGGACCGTGCAGCTCGACGGTCATCCCGGCGGTACGCCATTCCTTCACCAGTCGCTCGAGGTCGTCCAGACCCGGCTGCGGGGCGAGCGGAGCGCCGTCGTCCTCACCGGCCCGGAGCACGCCGACGGCCTGCCGCAGCTCGTCCAGCGCTTGGCGCCCCGCCGTCTGCACCTGGGCGGCGAGCTGCTCGACCGTGGCGCGGTCGCCGGCCGCCATCTCGATCGCGCCCGCCTGCAGCACCATGAGACTCACCCGGTGCCCGACGGCGTCGTGCATCTCGCGGGCGATGCGGGTCCGCTCGCTGATGACGGCGTCGCGAGCGAGGAGCTCCCGCTCCGCCTCGGCCCGCTGGGCCCGCTCCTCGAGCGCGGTCATCAGGTCGGCCCGGGTGAGCACCCAGGCACCGACGGCGCCCGGCAGCAGGACGACGAAGGCGGCGCCGACCACCGCGCCCGCCGCCTGGTTGACCGAGTCGACCGCCCACGGCTGGGCGACGGCGACGAACCCCAGAACCGCGGCACCCGCCCGCACCGGCCACCGACGCTCGTAGCGGCCGACCGCGTAGGAGGTGACCAGGGCGGCCGACGACACGGCCGGCTCCAGGAGGGTCAGCACGGCTCCGGCGACGAACGGCAGCAGTGGTGCCGTGCGACGGAACAGGAAGAGCAGCACCGCCAGGAGTGCCGTTCCGGCGACGGCCAGGGACAGGGGTGGCCGGACCGCGTCCGTGCCCCCGATGTTGATGCCGATGGTCAGTGCGCCGAACACCGCGAGGGCGAGCTCCAGCGCGATGCCGCGCCGGGGCAGCTGCAGCGACGTGCGGAGGCGCATGGCGCGAGCGTAGGACGCGGCCCGTCGTCCCCGGGTCGGCCGGCGGATGACGGCCGCGGTCAACTTTCGGATGACCCGCGATAGACCTCCGACCAGGGAATTCGCTGCTCGCGACCGACGCGTGCCGGGGGCCGGTCCGTGTTCTCTGTGCCGTGACACCGGACAGACCGGTACGGAGAAGGAGAACCGAGATGATCACGGTCAGCGGACTGACCAAGAAGTACGGCGACCGGACGGTCGTCGACCAGGTGTCCTTCGAGCTGGAGCCAGGCACGGTGACCGGCTTCCTCGGCCCGAACGGCGCCGGTAAGAGCACCACGATGCGGATGATCACCGGGCTCGTCCCGGCGTCCGCCGGACACGCCCTCGTGGCCGGCCGGCCCTACACGGAGCTGCCGAATCCCGGCGCGGTGATGGGCACGCTGCTCGACGCTGCAGGCGTCCACCCCGGCCGCACCGGGCGGACGCACCTGCGGCTGCTGGCCGCCACCCTGGGCGTCCCCGACCGGCGCGTCGACGAGGTGCTGGAGATGGTGGATCTCACGGGCGCCGGCGGACGGCGGATCGGTGGCTACTCGCTCGGCATGCGCCAGCGGCTGGGCATCGCGGCGGCACTGCTGGCCGACCCGCCGGTGCTCATGTTCGACGAGCCGGCCAACGGCCTGGACCCCGAGGGCATCCGCTGGATGCGTGACCTGCTCCGCGGGCACGCGGCCCGCGGCGGGACGGTGCTGCTGTCCAGCCACCTGCTCGGCGAGGTCGAGCACACCGTGGACCGGCTGCTCGTCATCGGCTCCGGCCGGATCGTCGCCGACGGTCCGATCCGCGAGCTGTTGGCCGGCTCCGGCACCGAAGTGCGGGCGCTCGACCCGGCGTCCTTCGCCGCCGCCCTCACCGAGGCAGGGCTCGAGGTCCAGCACCGCGACGGCGACGTCCTCGTCGTCCCGGGTGTCGATCCCGAGCACGTCGGCGCGCTGGCCGCGGCGGGCGGTCACGCGCTGATCGACCTCCGACGGTCGGGGCGGGGCCTCGAGGAGCTCTTCTTCCAGCTCACGGAGGCGTCATGACCACCACCACTCCCACTCCGGCCTTCGCCACGTCGCCCCGAAAGGCAGCAGTCATGAGCACCACCGTCACCACCACCTCCCCCACCACCGCCGCTTCCCCGGCGGCCGGCACGACCGCCCGACGGACCGGTCCGTCCTTCGCGCGGCTGACCGCCCTGGAGATCGGCAAGTCCCTGTCCACCCGCTCCGGGAAGGCCGTGGCCGGCCTCGCGGTGCTGGTCGGCCCGCTCGGCGTCGTGCTGGGCACCGTGACCAGCGAGAGCGGCGTCCCCGGTGTCGTCGTGCTCGGCATCATGGGCATGCTCATCGCCCTGGTCCTGCTGGCGCTCGGTGTCCTCTCCACCGCGGGGGAGTGGACGCACAAGAGCGTGCAGACGACGTATCTGCTCGTTCCCCGGCGGGTCCGGGTGCTGGCGGCGAAGGCGCTGGCCATGGCGCTGCTCGGCCTGGTGCTCGCCACCGTGGGCGTCGGCCTGGCGGCCGGCGCGCTCGCCGCCTTCACGCCGGACGTCGACTGGACCGCCGTCGGCCAGGCCGTGACCGCCGGCATCGCCTCCGGAGCGGCGTTCGCCGTCATCGGCGCCGGGATCGGCGCCGCGGTCGGCAACTCCGCGGCGGCCATGACCGGGACCTACCTCACGATCCTCGGCGTCCTGCCGGTCGTCTACTCGGTCAGGCCCGAGATCGCGGAGAAGCTGGACCCGGCCAGCGCGATCGTCACCCTGGCCCAGCACGGCGCGGCGACCACGCCCATCCTGGTGATCGCCGGCTGGGTGGTCGTCTCCACGATCGCCGGCATCCTGGTCACCCGCCGCCGGGCGGTGGCGTGACCGACCTGCGACAGACGAAAGGCCCCCTCCCCAACCGGGAGGGGGCCTTTCTCCGCTGTCGCGAAGGCGGTCCGGCCCGGCAGAACCAGTCGTCGTCGCTGGGGCGCCCGACGACGTCGCCGGGCGCGGGGAAGGCACGCCGGACGGTGAAGGCGTACGGGGTCGGCCCGTGGTGCCGGAGGGCGGTGAGCCGGACGCCGGCCGGGAGCCACCACAGGACGGTGTGGGCCTCCCGCATGTGGGCGAACCACTCCCGACGGCGGCGCATCACCTCCGTGTGGAAGAGCCGCCGTAGACGTAGGCGGCCAGGTGCTCCAGGGACTCCCAGAGGCTCAGGTCGGCGATCAGCCGGTCGTCGCCGAGCCCACGGACCGCCGTGGCGTCGCCGTCCTCGGTCTGCAACCGCCAGACGGATCCGGGGAAGCGGTCGGCCAGGGCGTTGACCGGCTCGAGCAGTTCGACGAAGCCCGCCAGGCGGTCCGACGTCTGGGGTTCCAGCGGGAGGGCGATGGTGAGCTGCGCGAGGTGGTGTGCCGGCGCGAGGGGCATCGCCGGAGGCTGGCCTGAGGCGGGCCCACGGAGGCGACCGAGCGTCGGGCGATCGGCAGGCGATGATCCGCATCCACCCCCGCACGATTATCTCCGAGGGGCTGGACTGACAGACTCGCCGTCAGTGTCAGGGTGCTGGCACCGCACCGGCTGGTTGCGGTGGTTGGGATCCTGGCCAGCGGTGGT
>NZ_JBHUHP010000002.1:143409-178692 GCF_042682525.1 Blastococcus deserti | reverse complement strand
ACGGGGCTGGTCGCACTTCGCGGCGACGGCCGGGTGACCCTGTCCTGGACTGCGAACGCGGAGCCGGACCTGGCGAGCTACCGGGTGCTGCGGGGTGGGGTGGAGATCGCCACCGTCACCGGTACGACGTACACCGACACTGGGCTGACCAACGACACGACCTACGGATACGCCCTGGTGGCGGTGGACACCCGCGGCAACCGGTCGGCGCCGTCGGCAACGGTGTCGGCGACCCCCACCGACCTCACCGCGCCCGCGACACCGACCGGTCTGGTGGTGAGCCGCGCCAGCGGGCAGCCGGTCCTCACCTGGACGGCGAACAGCGAGCCCGACCTGGCCAGCTACCGGGTCCTGCGCGACGGCGTGGAGATCGCCACCGTCACCGGGACGACCTACACCGACACCCAGGCCAACGGCGTCTCCCGCGCCTACGCGCTGGTCGCCGTCGACACCCACGGCAACCGGTCGGCCGCGTCGGCACCGATCAGCTCCAACTCCGACGTGACCCCGCCCGCGGCGCCGACCGGGCTGACGGCCGTCCGGGGGGACGGCCGGGTGAGCCTGTCCTGGACGGCCAACACCGAAGCGGACCTGGCGAGCTACCGGATCCTGCGCGACGGCGTGGAGATCGCGGCGGTCACCGCGCGGACCTACACCGACACCGGCCTGATCAACGACAGGACGTACAGCTACACGCTGGTCGCCGTCGACACGTCCGGCAACCGGTCCACGCAGTCGGCACCGGTGTCGGCCACGCCCACCGACCTGACGCCACCGGCCGCCCCCACCGGGCTGGTCGTCACCACCGGTGAGCGGCGCCTCTCGCTCTCCTGGACGGCGAACACCGAGCCCGACCTGGCCGGCTACCGGGTGCTGCGCGACGGGGTGGAGCTCGCCACCGTCACGGCGACCTCGTACACCGACACCGGCCTGACCAACGACGTCGCGTACACGTACACGCTCGTCGCGGTCGACACCCACGGCAACCGGTCGGCCGCGTCCGCCCCGGCCACCGGGACGCCCCGCGACATGGCCCCTGCGCCGCCGACGAACCCGGCGGCCACCGCCGGTGACCGCCGCGCGGTCGTCTCCTGGACGGCTCCGGCGGATGCCGACGTGGCCGCCTACCGGGTGCTCGCCGAGGACGGCACGGTGCTGGCCACGGCGTCGGCGCCGTCGACCAGCGCCGCCGTCCTGGGGCTCACGAACGGGGTGACGTACCGGTTCACCGTGGTCGCCGTGGACGCCGGTGGCCACGTGTCGGTGCCCTCCGCCCCGGTGACGGTGGTGCCCGTCTCGGCGACGGTCCCCGTCCAGGGCGCGGGCGAGACGGGGGGCCTGGCCGTCAGCGGCGACGGGCGCTACGTCGTCGTCGGCACGCGGGCCCGGCTCGAGCCGGCGGACACGAACACCGCCTACGAGCTGTACGTGCTGGACCGGACGGCGGGCAGCGCTTCGCGGATCGCCCCGCTGCCGGGCACGGCCACCGGCGCGACCGACCGCACCAACACCGGCGCCCCGGCGATCAGCGACGACGGCCGCTACGTCGTCCTGGCCACGACCGCGGCCCTGGATCCCGCGGACACCAACGGGCTGGCCGACGTCTACCGCTTCGACGTCTCCACCCGCGCCTGGTCGCTGGTGAGCGTGCCGTCCGGCGGGCAGGAGAGCGCCACCACCGCCGGCACGCTGCTGCAGACCGGTCCGTCGGTGACGGCGACCGCTCCGTCCGTCGTCGTGTCCGGGGACGGCCGCCTGGTGCTCTTCTACTCGGAGCGCGCCGACCTGGTCGCCGGTGACACCAACGGCGTCGTGGACGTCTTCGCGAAGGACATGACGACCGGCGCGGTCACCCGCGTCTCCAGCACGGCGACCGGTGCGAGCCTGACGAGGACAGCGACCGGGCCCGCGCTGGCGCTCACGCCGGACGGCCGTTTCGCCCTGTTCCCCGCGACGTCGTCGACCGGCCCCGTGGTGCTGTACCGCAAGACGCTGTCCGGGACGGGTGCCGGCGACATCGCCGTGGTCTCGTCGGTCCTCCTCGCCGGCCGCCCCACCGAGTTCGCCGTCTTTCGTGACGCGGGGGACGTCGCCATCAGCGACGACGGCCGCTACGTGGCGCTGGTGAGCTCGGCCAAGCTCGGCACCACCACGCCCACCGCGAGCTGGTCCACCGGGCTGGCCTACCGGGTCGACACCGTCGGCGGCGGCGTGGTGCCGATGGGCAGCGGCCAGACGACCGTGCTCGAGCACAAGGTCGAGCTGGACCCGACCGGCCGGTACGGGTTCTTCGGCACCACCGCGGCGGCGCTGCCCGTGGACGGCAACGGGCACACCGACCTCTACCGGCGGGATCTGGGCGGGGGCGCCGGTGGCCTGCTGGTCCTCGTCACCGCTGACGAGGACGGGCGGGCCACCACCGGGCCGACCGGTCCCATCCTCCCGGCCGAGTACGGCCGCGTGATGGCGCTGACCGGCGACCGGGTGCTGGTCGCGACCTCCCAGGCGCTGGCCTCGGCCGACACGAACAAGCTGCGGGACGTCTACACCAAGGACCTGGTCACCGGGGTGGTCGGCTCGCCGCTCGGCTGATCCGCCGAGGGCCGGGGGATGTCGGACCCCGGCGCTAGCGTGCGGTCATGGACAGCGACCGGCCCCGGTGCGCGTGGGCGACCAGCGCCCCCGAGTACGTGCGCTACCACGACGAGGAATGGGGCACGCCGCTGCACGGCGACGACCCGCTGTTCGAGCGGCTGTGTCTCGAGGCGTTCCAGTCCGGGCTGTCCTGGATCACGATCCTGCGGAAGCGACCGGCCTTCCGCGCGGCGTTCGCGGGGTTCGCCATCGACGCCGTCGCGGCGTTCACCGAGGCCGACGAGGCGCGCCTCATGGCCGATGCCTCGATCGTCCGGAACCGGGCGAAGATCGCGGCCGCGGTCCGCAACGCCCGGGCGGCGCAGCAGCTGCCCGAGGGCCTGTCGGCGCTGCTGTGGTCGTTCGCACCGGCCGTCACCCGCCCCCGGCCGGCGACGCTCGCCGACGTGCCGGCCACCAGCCCGGAGTCGGTGGCGATGGCCAAGGAGCTCAAGCGGCGGGGCTTCGTCTTCGTCGGGCCGACGACCGCCTACGCGCTCATGCAGGCCACCGGGATGGTCGACGACCACGTCGCGGACTGCTTCCGCGCCGACGCGAGAGGCTGAACCGAGGGGGCTCGTGTTGGACGGACGACGGTCATACGGGATCATTGGTGCAGAGCGCACAGCAAGCGACGGACGCCGCGCCTCTTCTGCCCGAGGCAGCGGGGGTGTGGCCGGCGAAGGAGGCACGCATGGCGGCCATGAAGCCGCGTACGGGTGAAGGTCCCCTCGAAGTGACCAAGGAGGGGCGCGGCCTGGTCATGCGCGTACCGCTCGAGGGAGGCGGTCGCCTGGTCGTCGAGCTGTCGCCCGACGAGGCGGCGGCGCTGTCGGAGGCGCTGAAGGGCGCGACCAGCTGAACACCTCCGCGAGCCTGCCCCCGGGCAGCCCCGCGAACGACGACACGGCCCCGGCCGCCGGCACCTCGCCGGCGACCGGGGCCGCGCCGTTGCCGCGGGTCGACGTCGTACCGGACATCCCCGCGCTCGGCACCGACGACGTCCTCGCCGTGCCGGTCGGCCCCGGCGGCGCGCTGCCCCGCTGGCTGGACGCGACGGCCGCGCCGCCGGTCAGTCCCGAGCTGCTCACCGGCGCCCTGGCCGACACCGGCAACAAGGGCGCGGCGGGCACGCAGACGTTCGTACCGATCGCCGGACGGCGGCCGCGCGGTGTCGCCGCCGTCGGCGTGGGTGAGGGCACCCTCCCCGATCTGCGCACGTACGTGGCCACCGCCGTGCGGCGCGGGCAGACCCTGGCCGAGCACGGCGCCCGACGGCTGGTCCTGCCGGTGGACACCACCGCCGCCCCCGCCGGCGCGGCGGAGGTGCGCGCCGCCGTGGAGGCGGCCCTGCTGGCCGGCTACCGGTTCCGCGAGCTGTCCAAGCCGCACCCACCGCGTCTGGCGACGGTCACCGTGGTGGTGGCCGACGCCACCGATCCCGCGGTGACCGCCGCCGCGGAGACCGGCCGGGTGTCCGCCGCGGCGGTCGCCTGGGCCCGGGACCTGGTCAACACCCCCAGCAACGTGAAGAACCCGGCCTGGTTCGCCGAGCAGGCCGTCGACCGGCTGGCGGGCCGGCCGCACGTCACCGTCACGGTCCTCGGTCCCGAGGAGCTGCGCGCCGGCGGGTTCGGCGGCGTCCTCGCCGTCGGCGGTGGCTCGGCCACGCCGCCGCGGGTGGTCGTCGCCCGCTACCGCCACCCGGCCGCGGGCCCGGGGCATCCGGTGCTCGTCGGCAAGGGCATCACCTTCGACACCGGCGGCCTCTCCATCAAGCCCACCGCCGGCATGCGCGAGATGAAGACCGACATGGCCGGGGGCGCGGCGGTCCTCGCCACGATCGACGCCGTCTCCGCGCTCGAGCTGCCCGTCGCGGTGACCGCGGTGGTGCCGGCCGCGGAGAACTCCGTCTCCGGCTCCTCCTACCGCCCCGCCGACGTGGTCCGGCACGTCGGAGGGCGGACGACGGAGGTGCTCAACACCGATGCCGAGGGGCGGATGGTGCTGGCCGACGGGCTCGCCTACGCGCGCCTGGAGCTCGGTGCGACGGTCCTGGTGGACGTGGCCACGCTGACCGGTGCGATGAAGGTGGCCCTCGGCACGCGGACCGCCGGCCTGTTCGCGACCACCGACGGGCTCGCCGACGCCCTGCGCACGGCCGGGGCACGTGCCGGTGAGCCGTCCTGGCGGATGCCGCTGCTCGAGGAGCACCGCGACCTGCTCGACAGCGCCGTCGCCGATGCCAACAACGCGCCGGGCAATCCCGGCGGGACGACGGCGGCGCTGTTCCTGCAGCCCTTCGCCGGCGACCTGCCGTGGGCGCACCTCGACGTGGCCGGTCCCGCACGGGCCGGCTCGGACGAGGCAGAGGTGGTGAAGGGCGGCACCGGGTTCGGCGCGCGGACCCTGCTGCACTGGCTGGAGGCCGGCGCTCCGGTCGACGGGGTGACGGCGCCGTGAGCGGACCGCGATGAGCGGGGCCGCCGAGGCGGGCGTGGTCTTCCCGGCCACCGCGGACGGGCGGCGCAGCACGGCCGCACTCGGCCGGTCAGTCGTGGGCGACGCCCTCCGGCCGGTGGACCGGGCCGGCGCGTTAGCGGCGGAGCAGGAGACCAACTGGCGGGCCGGCTACCTCGTGCACTTCCGCCGGCTGGTCGAGGCGGGGCTGACCTCGCGGGAGGCCGCGGTCTCCATCGCCGCCGCCGGTCTGGAGTCGCTGCACGGCAGGATGCGCGTCGTCCTGCCCGGGCAGGGGGAGACGGGGCTGGACCACCTCCGCACCGCGCCGGCCGGCCGCACCCTCGCCGCCGTGGAGGTGGCGGGGACGGCCGAGCCCGAGCGGGAACTGTCCCTGCCGTACTCCGGGCGGCGGTTGCGCCGGGACGACCTGCTCCGGCAGCTCGATGCCTGGGTGGACCGGGGCGTGGTGGAGCCCTCCTGCGCCGAGGCCGTGCGCGCCGTCGCCGCACACCCGGAGTGGCTGGCGCTGCCCGACCACACCGTCACGGTCCTGGGGGCGGGTGCGGAGATGGGACCCCTGACGGCGCTGCTGCGGTGGGGTGCCCGCGTCGCCGCGATCGACCTGCCCCGGCCGCAGGTCTGGGAGCGGGTGCTGGACACCGCCCGCCGCGGGGCCGGCACCTTGCTGGTGCCCACCGGCCACGGTGCCGGGGGCGACGGCAGGGGGCTATCGCGGTCGGCGGGCGCCGACCTGATCACGGAGGTCCCGGCGGTCGCCGAGTGGATCCCGGGCCTGCCGGGGACGCCCGTGCTGGGCAACTACGTGTACGCCGACGGCGCCACCAACGTCCGCGTCTCCATGGCCGTCGACGCGCTCACCACGCGCCTCCAGGGGGCCCGGCCGGACACCGCCCTGGCGTTCCTCGCCACCCCGACGGACGTGTTCGCCGTTCCCGCCGAGGCGGTGGAGCACTCGGTGCGCGCCTACGCCGGCCGGTCCAGGACGGCCAAGCTGCTGGGCCGTCCCCTGCGGACGCTCTCCGCGGGGCGGCTGCTCCGGCGGGCGTACGTGCCCGGCGCCGACCCGGGCATCAGCGACAGCCTGGTGCCGCAGCAGGGTCCGAACTACGCCCTGGCCAAGCGGCTGCAGCGCTGGCGGGCCGTCGTCGCACGGGATGCCGGGACGACGGTGTCGATGAACGTCGCCCCGCCCACCCGCACCCGGTCGGTGGTGAAGAACCGGGCGCTGGCCGCGGCGTACGCGGGGGCGCACCGCTTCGGCGTGGAGGTCTTCGAGCCGGCCACCGCGAACGTGCTCATGGCCGCGCTGCTCGTCCACGACCTGCACACCGGTGGCGGGCCGGCGCACCCGCACCCGTGGGAGGACGAGGCGTACGCCGCGGCGCACGGTGGCCTGTGGCGCACCGCGTACGCGCCCCGCAGCGCTCTCGGCCTCGCCGCCGTCCTGGGCTACGGCGGCGCCCGCACCTGAGCTGACGCACCCCGCTCCGTCAGGGGGACGACGTCCCCAGGGCGCGGCACCGCGCAGACCTCCCTGGCGACCGGGCCCCGGAGTCGCGACAGTGGCCCTCCGGTGGGAACGGGAGGCGGACATGCCGCGGATGATCAGCACCAGGGCGCTCTGGACGCTGGCGCGGGCGGGCAACCTCCGCGCCCGCGTGCGCGCCAACCGGGAGGGCGTGACCGCGATCCGGCTCCACCTGGCCGGTGCCGCCGTCGACACCGGCCTCCTCGACTCCCTCGCCGCGGGCCCTGCGACCGTCGGTGACCTCGCGCGGCGGATGGCGGTGGAGGACGAGGTGCTGCTCACGGCCTTCGTGCGGGTGGTCGCCTCCGCGGGCCTCGTCCGCGGTCAGGACGGCGGCTCATGGGAGCTGACCGCCCACGGGCGCGCGGTCGTCGACGACGACCTCGTGCGGGCCGCCTACCAGGCCTTCCCGGGATTCCACACCGGGCTGTACCGGGACCTGCGCAAGCAGCTTGCCGGGGGGCCACCGCGCCGCGACGTCGTCGAGCAGGGCGCCCTGATCGCGCGCATCTCCGCCGGCTTCCAGCCGTTCGTGCTCGGCCGGCTCACCGGCAGCGTCGCCGAGCACCGGGCACGGCGGGTGCTGGACATCGGATGCGGCGCCGGGCTGCAGCTGGCCGCGATGCTGGAGGCCGCCCCCGAGGCGGTGGGCGTGGGCATCGACGCCGACGCCGATACCGCGGCCCTGGCCGAGCAGACCCTGCGCGACCGGAAGCTCGACGGCCGTGCCGCGGTCCTCCGCGCCGACCTGCGGGAGGCGGCGCAGGAGCGGAGCGGTCCGCTGGCCGAACCCTTCGACTTCGTCGTGCTCGCCAACGTCGTCTACTACGTGCCGGCCGACGAGCGGGGGACGCTGCTGCGCGACGTCGCCTCCCTGCTCGCGCCCGGCGGCATGCTCTTCCTGGTGACCAGCGTGGCGGCTCCGCAGCTGTTCAGCCGGCACTTCGACCTGCTGCTGCGGGCGCAGGAGGGCCGGATGGAGCTGCCCGACACCGGTGAGCTGCTGGCCCAGCTCGCCGGGGCGGGGTTCGACCCGGCGCAGCCGCGGCCCCTCGCGCCCGGCGCGCCGGTGGTGACCCTCACGGCCGTGCGGACCGGCTGAGGCATCAGGCCGGACCGACGAGGCCGGCGACGATCTGCGCCGAGAGCGCGACCAGCGGGAGCCCACCTCCCGGGTGCGACGAGCCACCGACCAGGAAGAGGTCGGGGACGGGGGAGGCGTTCGCCGGCCGCAGGAACGCCGCCCGGGTCCCGTTGCTCGACGTGCCGTAGATGGCGCCTCCGACGCTGGAGGTGTCGCGGGCGAGGTCGGCCGGGGTGCGCACGACCCGCCAGCGGATCCGGTCGCGGACGTCGAGGCCGCGCCGGGCCAGCACGTCGAGGACGAGATCGGCGTACCGGTCGGCCAACCCCGGGGCATCCCAGTCGATGCCTCGTCGCGGGTCGTGCCGGGGAGCGTTGACGAGGACGAACCACGACTCGCTGTCGTCGTCCGGCCGGAGCGCCGGGTCGTCGGGCGCGCTGACGTAGACGGTCGGATCGGGCACCGGCCGCGGTCGGTCGCGGAAGGGCCCGGTGCCGAAGACCGCGTCGAACTCGGCGTCGTAGTCCTCGGGGAACAGCACGGTGTGGTGGGCGAGCCCGGGCGTGCGCCCGCGGAGCGCGAGCAGCAGGACGACGCCGGAGAGCGACTGGGTCGCCCGCGCCAGGTCGCGCCGGGTCCCCGCGGTGCGTCGCTCGCCGGGCAGGAGGTCGGCGTACAGCGCGGCGGCGTCCACGGCGGAGACGACGACGTCGGCGGGCACGCGTTCGCCGTCGGCCAGCTGCACGCCCGCCGCGCGTCCGGCCTCCACGAGGACCCGGCGCACCCGGCAGCCCGTCCGGATCACGGCTCCCCGTTCGACGGCCCGCCGTGCCACGGCCAGGCCCAACCGGTGCAGTCCGCCGCGGACGTACCAGGACCCGAACGTCTGCTCCACGTAGGGGACGGTGGCCAGCACCGCCGGTGCCCGCCGGGGGTCGGACCCGGAGTAGGTGGCGTAGCGGTCCAGCAGCATCCGCAGGCGGGGGTCGTCCAGGACCTGACCGCCCAGGCCGCGCAGCGTCTGCCAGGGGGCGATCGTGGCGACGTCGCCCGGGCTGCGCGCCAGCCGCGCCAGGGTCGCCGCACCCTGCAGCGGCCGGCGCAGGAAGGGCTCCTCGCTGATCCGCCACATCGCCGCGGCTCGGTCCAGCAGCGCCGTCCACGAGGCACCGGCCCCCGCGCCCAGGGCGGCGTCGAGGGCCGGCGGGATCGCCGCGGCCGTGCCGGGCACCGTCAGCCGTGTGCCGTCGGCGAACCGGTAGGCGACCGCGGGGTCGAGCCGGGCCAGGTCGACGGCGTCCTCCAGCGGCCCTCCGGTCGCGGCGAAGAGGTCGCGGTACACCTGTGGCAGCGTCACCAGGCTCGGACCGGTGTCGAAGGCGTGACCGTCCCGGGCGAACCAGCCGAGCTTCCCGCCCACGCGCTCGGCCTGTTCCAGCACCGTCACGGCGTGGCCTCCCGCCGCCAGGCGCGCGGCCGCCGCCAGCCCACCCAGACCGGCGCCGACGACCACGACCCGTGCCACCCGGCCACGGTAACCGCAGTCCATCGGTCGAACGGGTGAAGATCGTTTGCGGCGCATCTCACGGGGGGTAGCGCCCCGGCCAGGTGGAGAAGACCGCCGCGAGCGATGGAGGAGGTGTCGTGGTGCACGTACCCCGCAGGCACCGAGCGGCCGTCGTCCTGGCCGCCGGGGCGGTGCTGCTCACCGGGTGCTCGAGCGCTCACGAGTCCGAGGTGGAGCGGGTCGCCAGCACGTTCGAGGACCCGTCCGGCGATCCCGAGCAGCGGTGCGACCTGCTCGCACCCGCGACGCTGGCTGCCTTCGAGCGAAGCGAATCCGCGCCGTGCACGGAGGCCGTCCAGGACCTGCCGCTCGAGGGCGGGAGCGTCGAGTCGGTCGAGATCTGGGGCCGGAACGCGCAGGTCAAGCTGGCCGGCGACACCGTCTTCCTCACCGAGACCGGCGCCGGCTGGCGCATCACGTCCGCGGCGTGCACTCCGCAGGCCGAGGCGCCCTACGACTGCGAGGTGGACGGGCCATGACCGGGGTCAGAGCGGTGTTCGTCGCCTTCCTGGCGGTCGTCGTGCTGGGGATCGTCTACGTCTCGGCGCTGGGGCTGATGGGCCGATGAGCGTCGAGGAGGAGGAGTACGGCTTCCTGCGGGCCAATGCGCTGACCCTCGCGTTCGGCGGCCTGTTCGTCGTGACGCTCGCGGGCCAGGCGATCTCCGGTACCGCTGACTTCAACGCCCAGCAGATCACCAACGGGCTGCAACCGGTGTCCCTGTTCGAGTACGTCACCTCGTCGTCCTTCGGCGTCGACGTGATGGAGAACTGGCAATCGGAGTACCTGCAGTTCTTCCTCTACATCTTCGCCACGGTCTGGCTGGTGCAGCGCGGCTCGTCCGAGTCGAAGGAACCGGGCCAGGAGGGCACCGAGTCCGACGCGGAGCAGAAGGTCGGCCGCCACGCGGACGACGACTCGCCCGCGTGGGCGCGGACGGGCGGATGGCGGACGGCGCTCTTCTCGCGCTCGCTCGGGCTGCTGATGGGCGCGCTGTTCCTGCTCACGTGGGCGGCTTCCTCCGTGGCGGGCTGGGCAGCCTTCAACGGCGAGCAGCTCGGGCAGCGCCAGGACCCGGTCAGCTGGGTCGGCTACCTCGGCGAGGCCGACTTCTGGAACCGGTCCTTCCAGAACTGGCAGTCGGAGATGCTCGCGGTCGGGTCGATGGCCATCTTCAGCGTCTACCTCCGGCAGCGGGGGTCACCGGAGTCCAAGCTCGTCGGCGCGCCCCACCGCGACACGGCCGAGACGGGCTAGACCGGACTCAGGACGGCACGGCCAGCGCCAGGACGGCGAGGTCGTCGGCCTCGTACCGGGAGCCGCGCAGCTGCCGCTCGACGGCGGCGGCGACCGCGGCGACGGTGCCCTCGGCCTCCGCGGCCGGCAGGTCCGCCAGCACGCGGGCGAGGCCCGCCTCGCCGAACTGGCTGCCCACGTCGTCCCTGGCCTCGGTGACCCCGTCGGTGTAGAGCACGAGGGTCGCCCCGGCCGGTAGCGCGACGGCGGTCTCGGTGAAGTGGACGGCGGGGTCGATGCCCAGCGGACGCCCGGCCGTGCCGACCTCCGTCACCGCGCCGTCCGCCGACCGCAGCAGGGGGAGGGGATGGCCGGCCACGCTGACGCGGAGCCGGTGACCTCCCCCGCCGGGTTCGAGGATCAGGCAGCAGGCGGTCACGAAGCGCAGCGGGCCGGCGTCCTGCTGCTGCAGCAGAGCGGTGTTGACCGCGCAGAGCACCTCGCTGGGGCCGGCGGCCGAGGCCGAGGCGGCGGCGCGGGCCGTGTGCCGGGTCAGCGCCGTGACCGCCGCCGCCTCGGCCCCGGTGCCGCAGACGTCGGCGATGAGCACCATCCACCGGCCGTCGGGCAGGGGCATGACGTCGTAGGTGTCGCCGCCCACGAGCGCCGAGCCGCCGCCGGGCCGGTAGCGCGCGGCCAGCCGGATGCCGGGGATCGCGGGCAGGTGCGAGGGCAGCAGGCTCCGCTGCAGTGTGTCGGCCAGCTCCCGGACCTCGGACTCCGCACGCAGCCGGCCGAGGAACTGGCCGATCTGCCGGCCGGCGTGGGCCAGCACGTCGAGCAGTTCGAGCGGCACCGCCCGACGCTCGGAGGAGAACAGCTCGCAGACGGCGAGCAGCGCGTCCCCGCGCATCACCGGGAACGCCACGCCGGTGCGCAGGGCGTCGGCCCGGGCGGCCTCCTGCCGGAGGAAGCGTGGGTCGGTCCACGCGTCCTCGACGACGACGGGAGCGCGTTCCTGCCACGCCAAACCGGGAAGACCCTGGCCGCGCCGGAACGTGGTGGCCGACGAGTCGGCCACCAGCGTGGGAACCGACGCGCCGGGCGCCTCCCACGTGCCGGTGTGGACCAACCGGCCGCCGTCGCTCTCGGGCTGCCACAGCGTCGCGGCGTCCCAGTCGAGCTCGGTGCAGAGCGTGGGCAGGAGCTGCTCGAAGGCCACGTCGGCGTCGGGCGCCTCGGTGAGGGCCGCGGTGACGCGGAGCGTGGCCGTCAGGTACCGGCTGACCTGCAGCTGCCGCTCGAGCTGGATGGTCGTGCCGGCGTCGCGGAGGACGGCGACGACGACCGCACCGTCGGTGTCGGTTCCCGGCGTCGGGTCCAGCCGCGACAGGGTCAGGTCGACCAGGACCTCGTGACCGCCGGCGTGCAGGGCGGGCACCCGGGTCGTGGCCCCGACCAGCTCACCCTGCCCGGTCAGCCGGAAGCGGGCGAAGCCTTCTCCGTGTGCTCCGCGGAAGCGCTCGGGCATGAGCACCGTGAGCGACCGGCCGATCAGGTCAGCCGCCTCGTGACCCAGAAGGGCGGAGACCGCGGGGTTGACGTAGGAGATGTGCCCGTCGGCGTCGGCCACGACGACGGTGTCCGGCAGGGATTCGAGCAGTGCGCGTGCGGGCAGGGTGGCGTTCAGCATGCGTGCCGTTCCCCTCCGCCGGTCGACTGCGCTGCACGGACAGGGTTGCACACCCCTGGTCAGCATACGTGCACGTATTGTCGACATGGCGTCATGCCGACTCGTCGCTGGACCGGCTAGAAGGCGTACCGGATCCGGAGCCACGGCGCAGTGGTCGCGACGAGCTCCTGCAGCCGCTCGACACCGGCGCGCTTGACGTCGTTGCGGTAGCGGACGTTCCACTGCCCGTTCTGGCTGCGCTTGGGCTGCTGCACCTCCGGCCGCCAGAGCAAGTCCTCGGCCTTGGGGTGCCAGCCCAGGTTCACCTCGTGCAGGTCGCGGTTGTGGGTCAGCAGGATCACCTCGGCGGCCGCCTGCGCCTTGGTGCGCGGCGTCAGCTGGTCGTCGAGCCGGCGGAGGAGGGCCGTCCAGTCGGCCTCCCACCCGTCCCGGAGCACGACGGGCGAGAAGTTCAGGTGGACCTCGTAGCCGGCCTCCACGAAGTCGTCGATGGCGCCGATCCGCTCGTCGATGCGGCTGGTGCGCACGTCGAGCAGCTTGGCGTCGGGGTCGGGCATGAGGCTGAAGCGGACGCGGGTCCGGCCCGCCGGGTCGAGGTCGAGCAGCTGCCGGTTGACGAACTTGGTCGCAAAGGACGCCTTGGCCGTCGGGAGCCCGCGGAAGGTCGCGATCAGGTCGGCGACGTTGTCGCTGACCAGTGCGTCCACCGAGCAGTCGCTGTTCTCGCCGATGTCGTAGACCCAGCTGACCGGGTCGCACTGGTCGGGCTCGGCCTTGGGACCCTGACGGGCGACGTGCCGGCGGAGGTACCCGGTGATCTGCTCGATGTTGGTGAAGACGGTGATCGGGTTGGCGTAGCCCTTGCGGCGCGGGACGTAGCAGTAGGCGCACGCCATCGCGCAGCCGTTGGCGGTGGACGGGGCGATCCAGTTCGACGAGCGGCTGTTCGGCCGGGCCGACAGCGACTTCTTGACCCCCAGCACGAGGGTCTCGGTCTTCACCCGGACCCAGCGGTCGACGTTGCCGGCATTGCCGTGCAGCTCGGGGATCCGCCAGTGCGAGGGCACCTCGATCACCTCCGCCTCCGGGAAGCGGCCGAGCACCCGGCGCCCCCGGGTGGAGTCCAGAGCCGCTGGTTCGGCGTAGATCTCCCGCACCCGCAGCAGGCCGTCGGCGGGGGGTGGTGCTGGGGTGGTCGGCGGGTCGAAGAGCGTCAGCGGGACGGCTGTACCCATGCTTGGAACAGCACCCCCAGGAGGAGTCGCATTCCGGCGTGGGACTGCGCCGTGACGCACATCCGCTCAGCCCGCAGCCGGGCGCAGATCGACGGGCTGCAGCCGCCCGGCCAGCAGGTCGGCGGCGACGTCCTCGGTGGTCCGGCCGCCGGCGTACGCGCACGCCCGCAGCAGATCCAGCGCGGCCGGGATGCCGACCTCCAGGTCGACGCTGACCTTGCCCACGGCCTCCCACACCGTCGCCCGGCGCCGGGGGGCCGGCCCCTGGAGCCACGCCGGGCCCTCGGCCGGCGACCCGGACGACCAGACGGCGGCCTCGCTGAGCGCGGACGAGACCAGCTCGCCCACCGCCAGTGCCTCGAAGACGTCGAGGGCGGGCACGTCGTCGGGCCGCCGGAAGTAGAGGTCGATCGCCCCGGCGCCGGCCAGGGCCGACGGCAGGGGCAACGCCACCACGGCGCGGTAGGAGGTGGCACGGAAGAGCAGGTCGGTGAAGGCCGGCCACCGGCGCCGGAGCTCCTCCTCGACGGCGAAGACCGGCTGACGCGTCTGCTGGGCGGCCGTGCACGGACCGGCGCCGACGGTGAACTGGAGACGTTCGGCCGCCGCGGCCTCGTCCGAGCTCGCGCCCAGCGGTACCCGGTAGTCGTCGGGGTCCAGCAGGCTCAGTCCCGCGTCGTCGACCCGAAGGGTTCTGGCGCAGGCCCGGGCCAGCCGCACGGGCAGCAGCTCGGGCCCGCTGAGGTCGGGCGCCGCTTCCTCGACGAGCGCCGCCTCGAACCGGCCGGCGATGGTCACACCTCATGATCGGGGCTCGGGGAGCTGTCCGCCCGGTGTGCCGGGTCTGGATCCGGGGGCGCCCGCGCGGCCCGGTCGGCGGCTGGACCAGCCCGTCGACGACGGTGTCCACCTCCCATCGGACGGCGCGGAAAGCTGCTCCCTCACAGGATCAGCTGGTCGTCGCGCCCGGTGCGCCACTCGACGACGACGATGCTGGCGTCGTCCTGCAGTCGGCCCGCCTGGTGGTCCATGACGCTGCGCATGAGCCGGCGCAGCATCTCCGGCGGCGGATGGCCGGCGGCCTCGGCCCGGACGACGAAGTCGGCCAGGCGCTCCTCCCCGAAGAACTCCCCTGCTGGCGAGCGGGCCTCCACGATCCCGTCGGTGTAGAGCAGCACCCGGTCACCGGGTTGCAGCTGCAGGTGGCACTCCACGGCCGGCCGGTCCTGGAGGCCGAGCGGCCGCGAGGACGGGCAGGTGTGCGGGAGGAGCAGGCCGATGTCCCGGACGATGAGCGGCGCGGGATGCCCGGCGTTGACCCAGGTGAGCCGGCCGGTGTCCAGGTCCAGCCGGGCGAGCAGCGCGGTGGCGAACCGGCTGGCCGGGAACTGGTCGGCGATGACCTGGTTCATGAGGGCCGACATCCCGGCGAGGTCGAGCCCCTCCCGCCGGCCGTTGCGGTAGGCGCCGACGGCGGCGGTGGCGAGCAGAGCTGCAGGCAGGCCGTGACCGACGGCGTCGAGCACCAGCAGCTCGGCGGTCGACCCGTTGACGGCGTAGTCGAACGTGTCGCCGCCGATCTCGTAGGAGGGCTCGAGGGCCGCGGAGATGACGATGCGCTCGCTGCCGAACGTCAGCGGGGGCAGCAGTTCCCACTGGATCTCGGCGGCCACGCTCATCGGCCGGCTGCGGCGCAGGCGGGAGAAGACGTCGCTGTACGCGTCCCTGGTCACGGTGAGCTCGGCGACCAGCGAGGCGAACGACCTGGCCAGCTCCTCGTCGGAGTCCGTCGGTTCGTGGTCGTAGACCACCTCCAGCACGCCGGCACGCTCGGCGCCGTCGAGGAGCGGGACCCACAACCTGGAGTCCCCGGCGTCGGGCCGGGGGGGCCGGGTCACCTCCACCCGGCGGAAGGCGAGCCCTCCGACCGACGAGTCGACCGGCAGCGGTTCCCGATCCGGCACGCCGTCGCCGCGCACGGGCATGAGGTGGTGCTGCTCGTAGTCGGCCAGGTAGACGACGGCGTCGCGGGCCCCCAGCTCACGGGCGTGTTCGGCGACGACCGTGCCCAGCCGATGGGCCGGCAGGTGATGGGACGCCCGCAGCAGTGACCGCAGGGGATCGCCGCTCGAGTCGGGCGTCCAGGTGGTCATGCCGGTGGAGCTTTCCAGCCACCGGGCGGCCTGGCGACCGGTGGGGTCGCGTACCCGCTGGTCAGGGGAGCGGTGGTGCGCCGGGGCGCGGTACGCGGGGGCACGGACCCGATGTCCTGGCTCGGGCCGGCGGGCCGACGTCCCCCCGGTGGGCGGAGCGGAGAGGGTGGACCGCTCAGTCGGGGGAGCGGACCGGCAGCACTGCCGGCCCGGAGGGCCCGTCGACCACCCGGGCGCGCGCGCCGTAGTGGGTGCTCAGCGCCTCGGCGGTGAGCACGTCCGCCGGGGACCCTTCGGCGACCACCCGGCCCTCGGAGAGCAGCGCCAGCCGGTCGGCGTACTGGCCGGCCAGGGTGAGGTCGTGCAGCGTGCTCACCACGGTGAGCCCGTCCTGGCGGCGCAGCCGGTCGACGAGGTCGAGCACCTGCTGGGCGTGGCCGAGGTCGAGGGCCGCGGTCGGCTCGTCGAGCAGCAGCACCCGCGGCTGCTGCGCCAGGGCCCGGGCGAGGACGGCCCGCTGCTGCTCCCCGCCGGACAGCGTGGCCAGCTGCCGCTCGGCCATGGGCGCCAGGCCCAGCCGCTCCATGACGTCGGCGACGACCTGCCGGTCCACGCTCCGGGGCGCCGACAGCAGCGGCCGGTGGGGGGTCCGGCCCAGGGTGACGTACTCGCGGGTGGTCACGCCCTCGGGGAGGACGGGTGTCTGCGGCGCGTAGGCCATGGACCGGGCGCGGTCCCGGCGGGGCATGCCGGTGGTCGGGACGCCGTCGATGCGCACCTGCCCCTGGTGCGGGTGGAAGCCGAGGACCGAGCGCAGCAGGGTCGACTTGCCCGACCCGTTGGGCCCGATCACCGCCAGCCAGCCGCCCGGCCCGACCGACAGCCGGACCCCGTCGAGCACCCGCGTGCGGCCGTAGCCGGCGGTCAGGCCGAGGACCTCCACGTGGGCGCCGCCCTCGGCGGGGGGGCGCGGTCCCGCCGTCCGCCGGCTCATCACCGCCGCGCCCCTGCCCACAGCAGGCCGGCGAAGAACGGGGCGCCGACGAATGCGGTGACCACGCCGATCGGGAGCTCGGCCGGAGCCAGGACGACGCGGGCGACCAGGTCGGCGAGGACGAGGAAGGCGCCGCCGACCAGCAGCGACATGGGCAGCACGCGGGCGTGGGAGCCGCCGACCAGCCGGCGCACGATGTGCGGCACCACCAGGCCGACGAAGCCGATCAGACCGCTCACGGCCACCGCGGCGGCCGTCGCGAGCGAGGCGGCCAGGATGACCAGCAGCCGCAGCCGCCCGGGGTGGACGCCGAGCGAGCTCGCCTCGTCGTCGCCGACGGCGAGGACGTCGAGGGCTCGACCGCAGAGCAGCAGCACCGTGCACGCGGCGGCCAGGTACGGGAGCACCAGCAGGACGTCGGACCACTGGGACCGCCCGAGCTGCCCCAGCAGCCAGCCGTAGACCTCGCGCAGGTCCTCGGTGTTCTGCTGCTGGACCAGCGTCTGGGCGGCGGCGAGGAACGCGGCGACGGCGATGCCGGCCAGCAGCAGCGTCGCGTTGTGCGAGCCGCCTGCCACCGTGCCCAGCGCCAGGGCGCACCCGACGCCGGCCAGGGCGCCGGCGAAGGCGGCGAGCGGCACGATGCCGATCGGCCCCACCGCCTGGACGGGGGAGTAGGCGATCACCAGGGTCGCGCCCAGCCCGGCGCCGGCGGCCGCGCCGAGCAGGTAGGGGTCGGCCAGCGGGTTGCGGAAGACGCCCTGGTACGCCGCGCCGGAGACGGCCAGCCCGGCGCCCACCAGCGAGGCGAGCAGCACCCGGGGCAGGCGCAGCTCCAGCAGCACCGCCGCCTCCGTCCCCTCCAGGCCACCGGGCACCGCGACGCCCAGCGGGGCGAGCAGCCGGTCGAGCAGCGTGACGACGACGGCGCCCGGCGGCAGGGGCAGCGCGCCCACCCAGGTCCCCGCCAGCAGGGCGAGGACGAGGGCCAGCCCGGCCCCGGCCAGCGCCGCCCCCGGGCGCAGGCCGCCCCGCGAGGGGGCCGGCCGGGCGGTGCCGGACGGCGCGCCGGGCGTCGTCGTCGTCATCGGGTCGTCGTCATCGGGTCGCCGTCCTCAGCCCTGCAGGACCCCGGCGACGGACTCGGCGAAGTCGGCGATCCGCGGCCCCCAGCGGGACGCCACGTCGTCGCTGGCCTCCAGGATCCGCCCCTCCCGGACGGCGGGGACGGTGTCGAAGGCCGGTCGCTGGGCGACCGTCTCCGCGGACTGCTCGCAGCAGATCGTGTCGGCGAGCACGATGAGGTCCGGTGCCTGGCCGACGACGTACTCCGCCGACAGCTGCGGGTACCCGCCGGCGGCGTCGGGGGCGGAGTCGGCGATGTTCTCCAGGCCGAACATCGTGTAGATGCTGCCGATGAAGGTGCTGCTCGCCGCGGAGTAGAAGCTCGGGTCGAGCTCGTGGTACACGCGCATCCCCTCCGCCTCGCCCCCCACCGACTCGACCGCGGCGGCGATCCGGTCCTGCACGTCGGCGACGACCTCGCCGGCCTCCTCGGCGTGGCCGGTCGCGTCGCCGAGGGTCTCGAGCTGCTCGTAGGTGTCCTCCACGGTGGTGGCCGCGGGCAGCAGCAGCGTCGGCACGGACAGCGCGTCGAGCGCGTCGACGATGCCGTTGAGGTCGTCGCTGAGGACGACGAGGTCGGGCGCGTACTCCGCGATCGCCTCGGCGTTGGGGGTGAAGGCCGACAGCTCGGTGGTCGGCGCCTCGTCCGGGTAGTTCGAGGTGTCGTCGACCGCCTCGACCTGGTCGCCGGCGCCGATCGCGAAGAGCATCTCGGTGGCGGTCGCGGACATCGACACGATGGTCTCGGGACGCTCCTGCAGGGTCAGCTCGCCGTCGGCGCCGCTGACGGTGACCGGGAAGGCGCCGGACGCGGAGCTCTCCGGGGCCGCGGTGTCCACGTCGGTGGAGTCGCCGCCGCAGGCGGTGAGCGTCAGCAGCAGGCCGAGGGGGAGGGCGGACAGCGCGCGGGGGAGCGAACGGGGCACAGGGGGCCTCCAGGGGAGGCGGCGCGCGTCGCCCATGAGCTGCCCGACGCCCGATGCGCGACCCTTGCCGCGAGGGTCGGGAACATGACGCAGGGCAGGCGATCTGGCTCAGGTCAGCAGGCGACCATCACAGTTGCGGGACAGCCCCGGGTTCGCACCGGGTTCGCTGCCGCTGCGCCGCCGACGAGTCGGCAGCCGCAATCTACCAGCGGGCCGGGTCAGCGCCGTGCGGCGAGGACGGCGGAGTAGACCTCGACGGTCTGCTGCGCGATCGCCGGCCAGCCGAACTCCGCGAGCACCCGCTCCCGGCCGGCCGCGCCCATCGCCGCCGCCCGGTCCGGGTCGGCCAGCAGCTCGGCGATCCGGGCGGCGAGGCCGTTCTCGAACGCCGCGACGTCGTCCGGGTCGTAGGGCACCAGCAGACCGGTCCGGCCGTCGGCGACCACCTCGGGGATGCCGCCGACCGCGCTGGCGACGACCGCGGTGCCGCAGGCCGCGGCCTCCAGGTTGACGATGCCGAGCGGCTCGTAGACGGAGGGGACGACGAAGACGGTGGCGCCGGTGATCAGGGGCACGAGCTGCTCCCGCGGCAGCATCGCCTCGATCCACACGACACCGCTGCGCCGGGCCTGCAGCTCCGTGACCGCGTCGGCCACCTGCTGCCGCTCGCCCGGGGTGTCGGCCGCACCGGCGCAGAGCACGAGGCCGGCCTCGGGCGGCAGCTGCTCGGCGGCGGCGAGCAGGTGCATGACGCCCTTCTGCCGGGTGATCCGCCCGACGAAGAGCGCGTAGGGCCGGCCGGGGTCCACGCCCAGCCCGCGGACGACGTCCGGGTCGTGCACCGGCCGGTAGGCCTGGGCGTCCACGCCGTTGCCGACGACGTGCACGCGCGCGGGGTCGAGGTCGGGATAGGCGTCGAGCACGTCGAGCCGCATCCCGTTGCTGACCGCGATGACCGCGTCGGCCGCGAGATAGGCGGTGCGCTCCGCCCACGACGACAGCCGGTAGCCGCCGCCCAGCTGGTCGGCCTTCCACGGCCGCCGCGGCTCGAGCGAGTGCGCGGTGATCACGTGCGGCACCCCGTACACCAGGGAGGACAGCAGCCCCGCCGTGTTGGCGTACCAGGTGTGGCTGTGGACGAGGTCGGCACCCTCGAGCGCGGCCGCCATCTCGACGTCGACACCGATGGCCTGCAGCGCTCCGTTGGCGTCCTTCAGCCCGGGCGGCACCGCGTGCGCCGTCGCGTCCGGCCGCGGGTCGCCGAAGCAGTGGACGTCGATCTCCGGCCCCTCCGGCAGGGTGCGCAGCGCCGCCACGAGGTGCTCGATGTGGACGCCGGCCCCGCCGTAGACGTCCGGCGGCCACTCCCTCGTCACGATCCCGATCCGCACGGCCGTCACCCTAGGGGGCGTAACCCGCGCGAGCAGGTGGAGCGGACGTCCCGAGTTACGGCTACGTTGCGGTCATGCGCGGCGGTCCACGGGTTCTCGGCATCGTTCTCGCAGGCGGCGAGGGCAAACGGCTCTCCCCCCTGACGGCGGACCGGGCGAAGCCGGCGGTGCCCTTCGGGGGCAACTACCGGTTGATCGACTTCGTGCTCTCCAACCTGGTGAACGCCGAGATCCGGCAGATCGCCGTCCTGACGCAGTACAAGAGCCACAGCCTCGACCGGCACATCACGACGACCTGGCGGATGTCGCAGCTGCTGGGCAACTACGTCACGCCGGTGCCGGCGCAGCAGCGGCTGGGCCCCCGCTGGTACACGGGCAGCGCCGACGCGATCTTCCAGAGCCTCAACCTCATCTACGACGCCCGGCCGGACATCGTCGTCGTCTTCGGCGCCGACCACGTGTACCGCATGGACCCCGGGCAGATGATCGACCAGCACCTGCAGACGGGCGCGGGGGTGACCATCGCGGGCCTGCGGGTGCCGCGGCGCGACGCCACGGAGTTCGGCGTCATCGACGCCGACGCCGCCGGGAAGGTCCGCGGCTTCCTGGAGAAGCCGGCGGACCCGCCGGGCCTCCCGGACTCGCCCGAGGAGAGCTTCGCCTCCATGGGCAACTACGTCTTCACCACCGAGGCGCTGCTCGAGTCGCTGCGCGCCGACGCCGAGGACGAGAACTCCGTCCACGACATGGGCGGTTCGATCATGCCGATGCTCGCCGACGCCGGTGAGGCGTGGGTCTACGACTTCTCGACCAACATCGTGCCGGGGGCCACCGAGCGCGACCACGGCTACTGGCGCGACGTCGGGACGATCGACTCCTACTTCGACGCCCACATGGACCTGGTCTCGGTGACCCCGGTCTTCAACCTCTACAACGACCGCTGGCCGATCTTCACCCTGCCGCCGCAGCTGCCGCCGGCGAAGTTCGTGCTCGGCGGGCGGGCCGAGGAGTCGATGGTCAGCGCCGGGGCCATCCTGGGCGGCGGCTCGGTGCACAACTCCGTCGTCTCGCCCGGCGTCCGCGTCGAGCGGGGGGCCCGGGTCGAGGACAGCGTGCTCATGGACGGCGTCCAGATCGGCGAGGGCGCCTACGTGCGGCGGGCGATCCTCGACAAGAACGTCGTGGTGCCCCCGTGGGCGCGGATCGGCGTCGACCACGCGGCGGACAAGGAGCGCTACCACGTCAGCGCCGGCGGGGTGACGGTCCTCGGGAAGGGCGCCCGGGCTGTCGTCTGAGAAAGGACCCCGTCGCCCCCCACCGCTCGCAAGCTCGCGGCGGGCCCCTGCGACGGGGCCGTTCCAGCCCCTTGTGGTGACGCTGCTGCTGGACGACGACGCCCAGCGGTGGTTCGACCGGCTGCGCGCCGAGCACTTCCCGCCGGAGCGCAACCACCTCGCGGCGCACGTGACGCTGTTCCACGCGCTGCCGGGCGAGCAGGTGGACGCCGTCGTCGCCGACCTGACCGCGGTCGCGGACCGCGACGCCTTCGACGTCGCCGTGACCGGGCTGCGGTTCCTCGGCCGCGGCGTGGCCTACGTCCTCGACTCCCCGGAACTGACCCGGCTGCGCGGGGCGCTGGCCGTGCGGTGGGAGCCGTGGCTGACCCGGCAGGACCGGCAGCGGCACGCTCCGCACGTGACCGTGCAGAACAAGGTGGACCCCGCCGTCGCGCGCGCCCTGCACGACCGCCTGCTCGCCGACTTCGCTCCGTGGTCGGCGCGCGCCCGTGGGCTGGGGCTGTGGCGGTACCTGGGTGGGCCCTGGGCGCCGGTGGCGGAGGCGGCGTTCCGCTGAGCCGGGATCAGCTGCGCCTGGTGGCGACCAGGAGGCCGGTGCCGATCGGCAGTACCGCCGACAGCAGCGTCTCGTCCTCGCGGACGGCCCGGGCCATCTCCCGCCAGGCCACTGTCTGCGGGTCGCGGGCGGTGCGGTCGGCGATCCGGCCGCCGCTCAGCAGGCCGTGGCAGGTCAGCGACCCGCCGGCGCGGACCAGGCCCAGCAGGGCCGGCAGGTGCTCGGCGTACTCCCGCGGCGGGCCGGCGCAGACGACCATGTCGTAGGCGCCGGGCGAGAGCCGGGGGAGCACCTCGGCGGGGGTGCCGAAGATGAGCCGGGCCCGGCTGGGTGCCACGCCGGCGTCGGCGAACGCCTTGCGGGCGGCGCGCAGCTGCTCGGGGTCGCCGTCGAGGGCGGTGAGGACGCCGTCGGTGCGCATGCCGCGCAGCAGCCACAGCCCGGCCAGCCCGCCACCGCTGCCGATCGAGACCACCGACCGTGCCCCGGCACCGGCGGCGAGCACGGCCAGGACGGCGCCGACGGCGGGCTCCACGGGCGGGGAACCGGGCAGCTGCAGGGCCCGGGAGCGGGCGGCGACCATCTCGGGCGTCTCGACGGCGAACCGGTCGGCGTAGGCGGCGCCTTCCGCGGTGCCGCCTCCCGGCGGCGGTTGCTCGGCGCTCATCACCGGCCGAGGGTAGTGGCCGGGAACGGGGCCGTGGTCGGGCGCCCGGCCGGGGCGTCGCAGGCACGGCGTCGCAGCCGCGGTGTGGGAGCCGAGGTGCGGGAGCCCAGGTGCGGGAGCCGAGGTGCGGCGGCCGGCCGAACCTGTGAGTTGCCTGCGAGACGGTGTGGCCGGGAACACCGGCACCGATGCCGTCCGTTGATCATGTCGTGCGCCTGACGCGAGCCGCGACCGACCGTTCCGCCCACGCCGGGGAGGTGTCGGGCCCCGCGGTCTGCGATCCTGGAGGCGTGTCCGAGCCCCTCGCCCGCCCGGAGGCGCCCGAGCCCGAGGTGACCTGGGTGGCGCCGACCTGGGAGGAGGTCGTCCGCGACCACTCCGCGCGGGTCTACCGGCTGGCCTACCGGCTCTCGGGCAACCCGCAGGACGCCGAGGACTTGACCCAGGAGACGTTCGTCCGGGTCTTCCGCTCGCTGGCCGACTTCTCCCCGGGCACCTTCGAGGGCTGGCTGCACCGCATCACCACGAACCTGTTCCTGGACATGGTCCGCCGGCGGCAGCGGATCCGGTTCGACGCCCTGCCCGAGGACACCGAGCGGCTGCCCGGCCGGGCACCGAGCCCGGAGCAGGTGTACGCCGACACCCACCTCGACCCGCAGGTGCAGGCGGCGCTCGACGCGCTCTCGCCGGAGTTCCGCGTCGCCGTCGTCCTCTGCGACATCGAGGGCCTGACCTACGAGGAGATCGCGGCGACCCTCGGCATCAAGCTGGGCACCGTGCGCAGCCGCATCCACCGCGGCCGGGTCCAGTTGCGCCAGGCGCTGGCCCACCTCGCCCCCGGCCGGGCGGTTCTCGAGCCCGGAGGTGCGCCCGCGTGAGCCTGCCCGAGAGCCACCTCGCGCAGGAGGCGATCGCCGCGCTGGTCGACGGTGAGCTGCCCTCCGGCCCGGCCAGCCGCGCCGCGCGGCACCTGGCCGGCTGCCTGCAGTGCCGGCTCGCCGTCGAGGCGCAGCGCGAGGCCAAGGAGGCGCTGCACGAGTCGCGCGACGTGACCGTGCCCGGCGACCTGATGTCCCGCCTCTGCGCGATCCCGTTCACCACCGACGTGCCCGGCTCCGGCGGGGCCCTCGGCACGGTCGCCGCCGGCCCCGGCGGGCTCACCGTGAGCGGCGCCTCGGGGTCCTGGTCGGTGGACCTGGGGCCGCAGGAGCATCGCCGGCGTCCCGGTCACGCACGCTGGCTGCGCCGCGGACTGGCGGGCACCATGATCGGTCTCGGTGCCGGGGTCACCGCCCTCGCGCTCAATCTGCCGGCCGGCGGCGCCCCGGACGTCGGGCCCCGGGGTCCCGTCGCCGGGCCGTCGGCGCCCGAGCAGCACACCGAGGTGGTGCCGCCGGTGGTGCGCACCGTGACCGTCGGCAACACCGCATCCTCCGCTCCGGGCGGAACGCCCTGAGCACCTCCGACGAGCGCCCCTCCGGGGAGAGCACCCCGCCCCCGGGCCCGACGGGCGACGGCGCCGCTCCGGGGGAGGAGGCGGTGTACGCCCGCCCCGCCGGCCATGCGGCGCCCTTCTCCGACGTCCCCGACCGGCTCGCGCCGCGACCGGTCACCGCCCCGCCGCCCTCGCCCGCGCAGGCGGTGGCCTTCGGGCGGCCGGCGAGCACCGTCGGTGGGTTCGCCGACGGCCGGCCGACCCCGCCCCCGCGCCCGGCGCCCCCGCCGCCGGCCGAGGCGCTGGTGCGGGCCTTCGGGCCGGCGGCCGGTGGCCGGCGCGGGCTCCAGGAGCCGCCCGCGGGACGGCCGGGCCGCCGGCGCACCGCCACCGGGCCGTGGTGGAAGCCCGACGCCCGCCAGGACCCCTGGCGCGACCCCTACGCGCCGGCGGTCCTCGGGCCCCCGGCCGTCTACGACGAGGCGGCCCAGCCCGGACCGGTCGTGTTCGACGCGCAGGGACGCCGGAAGCTGCGCCTGCGGGACCTGTCCGTGCGGCTGTGGGTCCTGGGCCTGCTGGCGGTGCTGCTCGTGGGCGCCGTCGGGGGCGGGGCCGGCTGGTACCTGACGAAGACCAACGACGAGACACCGCTGCTGGCCCCCGGCACGCAGCTCTCCGAGGTCGACCCGGGCATCACCCGGGAACCGGGCTCGGTGTCGGAGATCGCCCAGAACGTCATGCCCGCGGTCGTCTCGATCGAGGTCCGCGTGGGGCAGGCCGGGGCGACCGGATCCGGCGTCGTCATCGACGGCGAGAACGGGTACATCGTCACCAACAACCACGTCGTCTCCGGCGCCGAGGGCATCGAGGGTGCCGAGATCCGGGCGGTGTTCTTCGATGGCAGCGGCTCGGCGGCCCGCATCGTCGGGCGCGACCCGGCCAGCGACATCGCCGTCCTCAAGGTGGAGAAGCCGGGCCTGGTCACGGCGGCGCTCGGCAGCTCCGACGACGTCGTGGTCGGCGACCCCGTGGTCGCCATCGGCTCCCCGCTCGGCCTGGCCGGCACCGTCACCAGCGGCATCGTCAGCGCCCTGGAGCGGCCGGTCCGGCTGGCCGGCGAGGGCAGCGACACCAACGCCGTGATCAGCGCGGTGCAGACCGACGCGCCGATCAACCCGGGCAACTCCGGCGGCGCGCTGGTCGACGCCAGCGGCGCGCTCATCGGCATCAACACCGCCATCGCCTCCACCGGGGCCGGCGGCTCCATCGGCCTCGGTTTCGCCATCCCGGTCGACACGATGCGGGACATCGCCGAGCAGCTCATCTCGACCGGGTCGGCCGTGCACGCCTCGCTGGGCGTGAACACCCGCTCGGTCACCGACGGCACCCGGGACGGCGCGCTGGTGCTCAACGTGGAGCCGGGCAGCGCCGCGGCCGCCGCGGGCATCCGCGAGGAGGACGTGGTGATCGCCGTCGAGGGGGAAGCGGTCGGCAGCTCCGAGGAGCTCGTCGTCGCCGTCGACGCCCACGACCCCGGGGAGACCGTCACCGTCGAGGTGGTGCGCGGGGGAGCGTCCACCGAGGTCGAGGCCACGCTCGACGCGGCCTGAAAGAGGCCATCGTCCTCCCCACCCTTCGCAGGCTCAGGGTGGGACCCGGGACGAGGCCGGGGCCGCATAGGCTGGAGCCGCGGAGGAGGGAGCGGCGGTGTTCGACTCGATCGGCTGGGGCGAGATCGTCGTCCTCGCGCTGGCCGCGCTGTTCATCTTCGGTCCCGAGCGGCTGCCGGGGCTGGCCAAGGACGCCGCCGGCGGGCTGAAGCGGGTGCGGACGGCGATCACCGGCATCCGCGAGCAGGTCAACGAGTCCCTGGGCGACGACCTGCCCGAGCTGCGCGACCTCGATCTGCGCAAGTACCACCCGCGGACGTTCATCCGCGACCAGCTGCTCGGCGACGACGACAAGCCGGCGGTGCGGCCGGCCGCCACCACACCCGTCGTCGCGCCACCCCGGCCGCGCGACCACGCCACGCCGCCGCCCTTCGACCCCGACGCGACGTAGTACGCGCGCATCGTCGGCGTCGTTCCGGCATCGCTGGTGCTGCAGGGAGCGCCGGCGATCCGCGGCGCTCAGATCCGCGCGTCGGCCTCCGCCGCCTTCTTCAGCCGCTCGAGCGTCGCGGTGATCCCCTGCCGGTTGCGCTCGGGGAACCCGGCCCAGCGCACGACGGCGTCGGTCACGCCGTCGGCGCGCGAGGTGTCGAAGCTCTCGGTGACCGTCGTCCCGCCGTCGGCGGTGGGCGACAGCTCGTAGCGCCAGCGGTTCGCGGTGAAGTGCCGCCAGGCGATGCGGCGGTCCGGCTCGAACTCCACGACCCGGTTGCGGATCACGTAGGGGACGCCGAAGAGCCGCATCCGCACGGTGAACGTCTGGCCCGTCCGCGTGATCCGGTCGGGCGCCGCGATCACCGAGCCCACCGATCCCGAGCCGTCGATCCGGGAGTGCTGCCGGGGGTCGGCGAGGATCGCGAACACCACGGCCGGCGGTGCATCGACGGTGACGGTGTCCGAGACGGTCATGGCAGCGACCGTAGGACATGGCCTCGGACGCGCTTCCGGGGTGCTCCTCCCGCACCGGGAGCCCCGCACGGGACCCCGGAGCACGAGCAACACCCCGGACGTGGAGAGGGCGAACCCTTACCGGCGGACGGGCGTGAGCCCCAGGGACATGCCCGACAGTCCCCGCTGGCGGACGGCGAGCCCGTCGGCGATCTTCTCCAGCGCCTGCGCGGCCGCCGACTCCGGCTCGGCCAGCACGATGGGGGCACCGGCGTCGCCGGCTTCGCGCAGCCGGGTGTCGAGTGGGATCTGGCCGAGCAGCGGCACCCGGGCGCCCAGCGTGCGGGTCAGGGCGTCGGAGACGGCCTGACCGCCGCCGGCACCGAAGACCTCCATGCGGGAGCCGTCGGGGAGCTCCAGCCAGGACATGTTCTCGACGACGCCCACCACCTGCTGGTGGGTCTGGGTGGCGATCGCACCGGCCCGCTCGGCCACCTCGGCGGCGGCGAGCTGCGGAGTGGTCACGACGAGGATCTCGGCGTTGGGCACCAGCTGGGCCACCGAGATCGCGACGTCGCCGGTGCCCGGGGGGAGGTCCATGAGCAGGACGTCGAGGTCGCCCCACCACACGTCGGCGAGGAACTGCTGCAGCGCGCGGTGCAGCATCGGGCCACGCCAGACGACGGGGGTGTTGCCCGGGGTGAACATGCCGATCGAGATGACCTTCACGCCGTAGGCCTGCGGCGGCATGATCATGTTGTCGACCTGGGTGGGCTTGTCCTCGACCCCGAGCATGCGGGGCACCGAGTGGCCGTAGATGTCGGCGTCCACCACACCCACGGAGAGCCCGCGCCTGGCCAGGGCGGCCGCGAGGTTCACCGTGACGCTGGACTTGCCGACACCGCCCTTGCCAGAGGCGACGGCGTAGACACGGGTCAGCGAACCGGGCTGGGCGAACGGGATCACCGGGTCGGCCGCGTCGGAACCGCGCACGGTGCGGCGCAGCTCGGCGCGCTGCTCGTCGCTCATCACGTCGAGCACGACGGAGACGGAGGTGACGCCGGGAACGGCGGAGACGGCCTGGGTCACCCGGTTGGTGATCGTCTCGCGCATCGGGCAACCGGCGACGGTCAGGTAGACCTCGACGCGGACCGCGCCGTCGGGGCCGATCTGCACGTCCTTGACCATGCCGAGCTCGGTGAGGGGCCGGTTGATCTCGGGGTCCTGGACGGTGGCCAGAGCGGCGGTGACGGCGTCGAGCGCCGGGGTGCCGGTCAGCGTGTCGGACATCGTTGCTATGTCTCCTTCGACGGGGGAACCCGGTCGGCGGCGTGCCAGGACGACCGGCGCGGACCTGCGCGATCGGGTCGCCTGCCACTGTACGGCGGACGACCGCGCCGGCCGTCCGGCGGAGGGTGATCTGCCGCGCAGCCGGCGTTCCTCAGTCGGCGGTGACGGCGGCGGTCCCGCGCCCGGCGCCCGAGTGCACGGCCCCCGCACTCACCGCGTTCCGGGTGGCCTTCGCCCGGTAGAGCTGTTCGTCGGCGTCGGACATCAACCACTGGGGGACCGACTGCTCCCCGTTCGCCACGGCCACGCCGAGCGACAGGGTGAGCCGCATGCCCGGGAAACCGGCGAGCTGGAGCCCGGTCGCGGTGAGCCGCACGTCCTCGGCGACGCCGTGCGCCCGCTCGAAGCCGGCACCGGGGAGGAGCAGCGCCAGCTCGTCCCCGCCCAGGCGGGCCGCGAGGTCGTCGCCGCGCACGCGATCCCGCAACAGCCGGGCGACCTGCCGTAGCGCCTCGTCGCCGCCGGCGTGCCCGTACTGGTCGTTGACCTGCTTGAACTGATCGAGGTCGACGAGGACGACCGCGACCGGGGTGCCGGACACGCGGGCCGACTCGCAGACGGCGGCCAGCTCGCTGTCCCACCGGCGCCGGTTGGCCAGGCGGTGAGCGCGTCCTCATGACTCTGCCGTTCCAGCCGGCGCAGCAGCTCGTGCGTGCGGTCCTTCTCCCGCTCCAGGTGCACCCGGGCGCGGAACTCGCGCATGGCGAGGTGGTAGCGCTGCCGATGCGCGACCAGCCCCAGCGTGGAGGCGGAGGCCAAGTAGATCCCGGTGGCGAGCAGATCACGGACCGGCATGGGTGCGGGTGCGGTGAGCAGGGACAGGACGAGGGCGGACCAGGTGCTGAGGACGAGCAGCGCGGTCCACACCGGGCGGGCCACGAGCAGGCAGCCGCTGGCGTAGATCGCCAGCGTGAAGCCGAGCAGGTAGAACTCCAGGTTCTCCACCCGCGGCAGCATCCAGGCGATCTCCGCCTGCACCACCGCCAGCACCACGAAGCCGAACGGCTCGGGACGGCGCCGTCCCACGGGCCGGCGCCAGAGCAGCCACACCGCGACGAGCATGGGCACCAGGCAGGCGAACCGCAGGGCGACGAAGGCGGAGGCGATCCGGGGCTCGAGCAGCACGTCGAACACCGACCAGGCGGGTGCGACCACCGCGGCGAGGACGCTCATGCCCAGGGCCGAGGCGTGTGCCCGGGCGAGGAGCTCCCGGGCGGCCGCGCCGGCGGCGGCGTCGGGCGCACGCCTGTCCTGGCCTTCGGCGGCGGCGCCCGGACGACGCCGTGCCCGGCCGACGACCAGCCCGAGCCCCGAGCGCAGGCGGGATGGCTCGACGGACGGCATGCCACCCCATCGGGACGGCGACGGAGTTCCTGCCCACCCCGGCGCTCGGTCGTGCTCCCATGGGGTGAGGCGACGACGGCTGCGGCGGCCGGCCGTGGACCGGGCGCGGCAGGTGGCTAGCCTCGCCTCTCATGTCCAGCACCGTCCGATCCGCCACTCTGCGCGACGCGATCGGGCTTGGGACGGCGGTCGGGCTGTACGGCGCGGCGTTCGGCGCCGCGGCCGACGCCGCCGGGCTCAACCTCTGGCAGGCGATGACCCTGTCGGCGCTCATGTTCACCGGCGCCTCCCAGTTCGCGCTGGTCGGCGTCCTCGGCGCGGGCGGCAGTGCGCTGGCCGCCGTCGGCAGCGCCCTGCTGCTCGGCACCCGCAATACCGTGTACGGAGTCCGCCTGGTCCCGCTCCTGCAGCCCCACGGCGCGCTCCGGCGCCTGGGGACGGCGCACTGGGTCATCGACGAGACCACGGCGCTGTCCATCGCCGCCCCCGACCGGGCTCTGGCCCGGCTGGCCTTCCTCGCCGGGGGTGCGTCCATCTTCCTGACCTGGAACCTCATGACCGTGGTCGGCGCGCTGGGCGCCGCTGCCCTCTCGGGGCCCGCGCTGGCCGCCCTGGACGCGGTGGTGCCCGCGGCCTTCCTGGCGCTGCTCTGGCCGCGGCTTCGGCCGGGGTTCCCGGAGGCGGCGGTCCAGCGGCGGGTGGCGCTGGGTGGCGCCGTCGTCGCGCTGGCGCTGACCCCGGTCGTGCCGGCCGGCGTGCAGGTCATCGCCGCGGTCGTCGCCGTGGCGCTGGCCGGGCGGCCGGGCGCGCGGCGGGTGGCCGCGTGAGCGGGACGGCGCTCTGGGCCGCGGTGCTCGCCGGGTCGATCGGCTGCTACCTGCTGAAGCTGGCGGGCCTGTCCGTGCCGGCGTCCTGGGTGGAGCAGCCCTGGGTGGCCCGCGTCGTCGACTTCGTCCCCGCGGCCCTGCTGGCGGCGCTGGTGGCGGTGCAGACGTTGAGCAGCGGCCAGCAGCTGGTGGTCGACGGGCGGCTGGCCGGCGTCCTGGTGGCGGCCATCGCCCTGGCGTTGCGGGCGCCGTTCATCGTCGTGCTCGTGCTGGCCGGCGTCGCCGGCGCTCTCGTCCACGTCCTGACCGGCTGAGCCCCGCGCCGGTCGGCCGACGGCGGGACCGGCCGCGAGGTGGTCCGAGCCCGTGCACCCGCGACCACAGGGCTGCCGCCACCATGGCCGGGTCACCGGACGCGCGCCCGGCCGGCGACGGGCGGCCGTCCTGCGACGACCCGGTCCGCTGCTCCTCGCTCAGCCGACCGCGTCGCGACGGCGCGGCCGGTCGCGGCGTTCGTCGCCGTCGTCGCTGGTGAGCCGGGTGAGCTCGCCGCGGATGAAGTCGCGGGTGGCCAGCTCGCCGATCGCCACGCGGAGCGCCGCGAGCTCGCGGGCGAGGTACTCGGTGTCCGCGCGGGTCTGCGCCGCGCGCGCCCGGTCCTCCTCGGCCTGGACGCGGTCGCGGTCGGCCTGCCGGTTCTGCGCCAGCAGGATCAGCGGCGCGGCGTAGGCGGCCTGGGTGGAGAACGCAAGGTTCAGCAGGATGAACGGGTACGGGTCCCAGCGCAGGGAGACCGCGAAGACGTTGAGCGCGATCCAGACCACCACGATGATCGTCTGGACGGCGAGGAAGCGACCTGTGCCGAGGAAGCGGGCGATGCCCTCGGCGAACCGGCCGACGGCGTCGGGGTTGAGCCGCAGGAAGGCCCCGAACCTGCGACTGTGCCCTCGGGGGACGTCGAGCCGTGGGGCGTCAGCCACGGCGCGCCCGCTCCCGCCAGTCGTCGGGCAGCAGGTGGTCGAGGACGTCGTCGACGCTGACCGCCCCCACCAGCCGTCCCTGGGCGTCGACCACCGGCGCCGCGACCAGGTTGTAGGTAGCGAAGTAGCGGGTGACCTCCGCCAGCGGTGCCTCCGGGCGAAGCGGCTCGAGGTCGTCGAGCACACCGCTGACCAGGGTGGACGGCGGTTCGCGCAGCAGGCGCTGGATGTGGGCCAGGCCCAGGTAGCGGCCGGTGGGCGTGGCCGACGGCGGGCGGCACACGTACACCTGGCTGGCCAGCGCCGGGGTGAGCTCCGGCTCGCGCACGCGCGCGAGCGCCTCGGCGATGGTGGCGTCCGGGGCGAGGATCACCGGCTCGCTGGTCATGATGCCGCCGGCGGTGTCCTCGGAGTACTTGAGCAGCTGCCGCACCGGCTCGGCCTCGTCGGGCTCCATGAGCTCCAGCAGCCGGTTGCGGTCGACGTTGGACAGCTCCGCGAGCAGGTCGGCGGCGTCGTCGGGGTCCATGACCTCGAGCACGTCCGCGGCGCGCTTCTCGTCGAGGGTGCCGAGGATGGTGATCTGCTCGGCCTCGGGCAGCTCGCCCAGGACGTCGGCCAGCCGGGCGTCGTCGAGCGCTTCCGCGACCTCGTGCCGGCGCTTGATCGGCAGGTCCTGCAGGGCGTGGGCGAGGTCGGCCGGGTTGAGGTCGCGGTAGGTGGCGATCAGCGTCTCGGCGCCCTGGCCGCTCTGGGGGAGCCCCAGCCCCTCCACCTCGTCCCAGGCCAGCTGGTGGAGCTGGCCGCGGCGGCCCAGTCGCCCCGGCTCCTGGACGGCGAGCCGGGAGAGGACCCAGTCGCCGGTGCGGGTCTGCTCGATGCCGGCGTCGACGACGTGTGCCGGCCGCCCGTTCTCGGCGATCCGCACGGCGCGGTCGAGCAGCTCGCCCAGCACGAGCGTCTCGCCGGCCCGCTGCTCGAAGCGCTTCAGGTTGAGCGTGCCCGACGCGAGCATCACCGCACCGGGATCGATGGCGGTGACCCGGCCCATCGGCACGAAGATCCGGCGGCGGGCGACCACCTCCACGACGATGCCGAGCACCCGCGGGGCGGCGGTGCCGACCCGCAGGGCGACGACCACGTCGCGCACCTTGCCCACGCGGTCCCCGTTGGGGTCGAACACCGTCAGCCCGGCCAGCCGGGAGACGTACGCCCTGGTCGCCGTGGTCACGGATGGTGAGGCTACCGTCGGGCGCGTGGTCGCCCCGGAAAACCTCGACTACGAGGTCGTCGACGTCTTCGCGCCCCGGGCGTTCGCCGGCAATCCGCTGGCCGTCGTGTTCGACGCCGATACCCTGACCACGGAGCAGTGCCAGGCGCTGGCGTTCGAGTTCCACCTCTCCGAGACCTCGTTCGTCTGCGCCCCCACCGAACCGGGCGCCGACTACCGGGTCCGCATCTTCACGCCGTTCGCGGAGCTGCCCTTCGCCGGGCACCCGAGCGTCGGGGCGGCGCACACCCTGGTGCGCACCGGCCGGCTGGGCGGCGGCACGGTGCGGCAGGAGTGCGGGCTCGGCGTCCTCGACCTGGAGGTGGGGGAGGACGGCGCACGGCTGACCGGCGGGCGGCCCACCCTCGAGGACGGCCCGGCGCCGGAGGAGCTCGCCGTGGCCCTGGGGCTGAGCGCCGCCGACACCACGGGGCTGCCGGCGGACGTCGCCGGGTGCGGGCTGCCCTTCGCCTACCTGTCGGTCCGCCCCGACATGGTCGACCGGGCCGTCCCCGACCAGCGGGCCCTCGACTCGCTCGGTGTGGGCGAGGGCGTCTCGGTCCTGTCGTGGGACGCGGCCACCTCCACCGCCTACGCCCGGGTGTTCGCCGGCGACCTGCGCTGGGGGGAGGACCCGGCGACGGGGTCGGCGGCGCTGGGCACCGGGGTCTGGCTGGTGGAGAGCGGCCTGCTGGCGGGGGAGGGGACGTCGTCCTACGTCGTCCGGCAGGGGGAGAAGCTGGGGCGCCCGTCGGTGCTGGAGTGCACCGTCACCGCCTCGGGGGGCAGGGCGGTCTCCGCGACCGTGCGCGGCGCCGTCGTCCCGGTCGCCGGCGGCCGCATCCGCGTACCCGGGTGAGGAAGGACCCCGGTCCCCTTCCTCCTCGCTCCGCTCGGAGAGCCGAGCCGGCCGGGGCCGGCGCGTGGGCGCTGCGCCGCCCGGGCGGGCGGGACGTAGCGCTGATGGCCGTGGCGGTCATCGGCGTCTCGCTGTCGGGACCGATGACCGCTCTGGTGATCGCGCCGGTCCTGGCGATCGCGTTCTGGCGCAACGCCGCCGGTGCGATCGCGATGCTGCCGGTGCTCCTGCTGCGGGAGCGCGCGACGCTGACCGGGCTGCGGCCACGCGACCTGGGCAGCTCCGCGGTGGCCGGACTGTTCCTCGCGGCGCACTTCGCCGCCTGGCTGCCGAGCCTGCACATGACGACGGTCGCGGCCTCGATCGCCCTGGTCACCACCACCCCGATCTGGACGGCGCTGGCCGCCCGGATCTCCGGCGTGCGACTTCCGGCCGCGGTGTGGTGGGGGCTGGTGCTGGCGGTGGTCGGAGCGGCGCTGATCGCCGGGGTGGACGTCACGGTGAGCCTGCGTGCCGTGGCCGGCGACGGGCTGGCGCTGCTCGGGGCGATCGCCGCCGGCGGCTACGTGCTCGCCGGGGCGCGGGCACGGCAGCGGTTGGCGACGTCGGCGTACACGGTGGTGTGCTACTCGGTCTGCGCGCTCGTCCTGGCCGTGGCGGCGTGGCTCGTCGACGTCCCACTCGTCGGGTTCAGCGCCCGGGACTGGTGGTTGATCGCCGGCATCACGTTCGTCGCGCAGTTGCTCGGCCACACGCTGCTCAACCTCGTGCTCTCCTCGGTGGGCCCGACGGTGGTCAGCCTCGCCGTCCTCCTGGAGGTCCCCGGTTCGCTGCTGGTCGCCCTCGTGCTGCTACAGCAGGCACCGCCGCTGCTGGCGCTGCCGGGGATGGCCGCCGTCGTCGTCGGCGTCGCGCTCGTCGTGCGCGCCAGCCGCCCGACGACCCTGGTGGAACCGGCCACCTGAGCAAGGACCCCGTCCCCGCACCGGTCGCCCGCTCGCGCCGAGCCCCTGCACAGGGCCGCACGCCGGTGATCAACGCGGGTCTGCGGCGGGAATCGGGCGTCGTTACTCTCCGGTAGCAGCAGACGTCGTCGGCAAGAGAAGAGGCACCGTGGCCGAGCTCCGATCCCGCCGTTCCAACCTGGCCGTTCCCGGCAGCAACCCCCGGTTCCTGGAGAAGGCCAAGGGGCTGCCCGCCGACCAGGTCTTCCTCGACATCGAGGACGCCGTCGCGCCGCTGGCCAAGCCCGGCGCCCGCAAGAACATCGTCGCGGCGCTGAACGAGGGCGGCTGGGGCGACAAGATCCGCACCGTCCGGGTCAACGACTGGACGACGGAATGGACCTACGCCGACGTGATCGAGGTCGTGGAGGGCGCGGGCGCGAACCTCGACTGCATCATGCTGCCGAAGGTGGTGGACGCCCATCAGGTGAAGGCGCTGGACCTCCTGCTCACCCAGATCGAGAAGAGCAACGGGCTGGAAGTCGGCCGGATCGGCATCGAGGCGCAGATCGAGACCGCGCAGGGCCTGATCAACGTCAACGACATCGCGTTCGCCAGCGACCGGATCGAGACGATCATCTTCGGCCCCGCCGACTTCATGGCCAGCATCAACATGAAGTCGCTCGTCGTGGGCGCCCTGCACCCCGACTACGCCGGCGACCCGTTCCACTACATCCTCATGCAGATCCTCATGGCCGCTCGCGCCCGCGGCGTGCAGGCCATCGACGGGCCGTTCCTGCAGGTCCGCGACGTCGAGGCGTTCAAGGAGGTCGCCAAGCGCTCGGCCGTCCTCGGCTTCGACGGCAAGTGGGTGCTGCACCCCGGCCAGATCGACGCCGCCAACGAGATCTACGCGCCCTCGCAGGAGGACTACGACCACGCCGAGCTGATCCTGGACGCCTACGACTGGTACACCTCGGAGGCCGGCGGCAAGAAGGGCTCGGCGATGCTCGGCGACGAGATGATCGACGAGGCCAGTCGCAAGATGGCGCTGGTCATCGCCGGCAAGGGCCGGGCGGCCGGCATGTCCCGCACCTCGTCGTTCACCCCGCCGGAGTAGAAGAACGCCGAACTTCCGGATGACG
>NZ_JBHUHP010000002.1:59844-143396 GCF_042682525.1 Blastococcus deserti | reverse complement strand
CGTGGTGAGCGGAGGTCAGTAGCCGTAGCTCGAGGCGGCGCCGAACGCCGCGATCATGAGCACGAGCATGAGGACGAACAGCGCCGTCGCGATGCCGCCGACGATGATCCCGGCCAGCGCCAGGCCCTCGCCGTCCTCACCGGTCTGACGGATCTGCCGACGGGCGACGATGCCGAGCACCAGGCCGGCCGGGGGGAAGACGAAGGCCAGCACGAGGGCGAGGATCGCCATCGTGTTGGTCGGCCGGCCGTAGACCGGTGGATATCCCGGCGGGCCGTAACCGGCCGGCGGATATCCGGGGTGCCCGTGACCGGGCGGCGCGTAGCCCGGTCCCGGGGGATACGGGGCGACCGGCTGACCCGGTGCACCCGGGCCGGCCGGAGGCCCCCACGGCGGCGGAGCCGAGGGGGGCTCGCCCCGGTAGAGGTTCTCGTCACTGCTGCTCATGCGTTCCTCCTGTCCGGCGCGCGCCGGTCGCAGAACTCCACCATGCGCGCGCCGGCGGAGTGACCAGGCACACGCCGGACGTCGCCCGACCGTGGCTCATACTCACCGGCAACTCGGACACCGGAGTCCCGAAGGAGTGGACCGTTGACCCGCTTGGCCCAGACCGCCGATCTGACCGACGTCCAGCGCGAGATCCTGTCGACGGTCAGGAGCTTCGTCGACAAGGAGATCATCCCGCACGCGCAGGAGCTCGAGCACGGCGACATCTATCCGCAGGAGATCGTCGACGGGCTCAGGGAGCTGGGGATCTTCGGGCTGATGATCCCCGAGGAGTACGGCGGCCTGGGGGAGTCGCTGCTGACCTACGCGCTGGTGGTCGAGGAGATCGCCCGCGGGTGGATGAGCGTCTCAGGCGTCATCAACACCCACTTCATCGTCGCCTACATGCTGCTCCAGCACGGCACGGCCGAGCAGAAGGAGCGCCTGCTGCCGCGCATGGCCACCGGCGAGGTCCGCGGCGCCTTCTCGATGTCCGAGCCGGGCCTGGGGTCCGACGTCGCCGGCATCCGCACCAAGGCCACCCGCCAGGCCGACGGCACCTACGTCATCGACGGCCAGAAGATGTGGCTGACCAACGGCGGCAGCTCGACGCTGGTCGCCGCGCTGGTGCGCACCGACGAGGGCGCCGAGAAGGCCCACCAGAACCTCACGACCTTCCTGGTCGAGAAGCCGGCCGGCTTCGGCGAGGTCGTTCCCGGGGTCACGATCCCCGGAAAGATCGACAAGATGGGCTACAAGGGCGTCGACACCACCGAGCTGGTGTTCGACGGCTACCGGGCGAAGGCCGAGGACATCCTCGGCGGCGCGCCGGGCCGCGGCTTCGCGCAGATGATGGACGGCGTCGAGGTCGGCCGGGTGAACGTGGCGGCGCGCGGCTGCGGCATCGCCATCCGCGCCTTCGAGCTGGCCATCGCCTACGCGCAGCAGCGGGAGACCTTCGGCAAGCCCATCGCCGCGCACCAGGCGATCGCCTTCAAGCTCGCCGAGATGGCCACCAAGGTCGAGGCCGCCCACGCGATGATGGTGCGGGCCGCGCGGCTGAAGGACGCAGGCTCGCGCAACGACGTCGAGGCCGGCATGGCCAAGCTGCTGGCCAGCGAGTTCGCCGCCGAGGTGACGCAGGACTCGTTCCGCATCCACGGCGGCTACGGCTACTCCAAGGAGTACGAGATCGAGCGGCTCATGCGCGAGGCGCCGTTCCTGCTCATCGGCGAGGGCACCAGCGAGATCCAGAAGACGATCATCAGCCGCGGCCTGCTCAAGACCTACGAGCTCAAGCGCTGACGTCGTCGCCCGGCCGCGTCCCCTGGGCGTGACGGGGGTGTCCGGACGCTCCGCCTCTGCCCTCCACGGTGGGCAGAGGCAGAGCGTCCGGAACAGGGCCTCGGCAGGAGCCGGTGACCGGCCGTGTAGGCAGGAGCCATGCGCGCTGTCGGAGTGACCGAGTTCGGCGGGCCGGAGGCCCTGCACGTCGTCGACGTCCCGCCGGAACCGCTCGGCCCGGGTCAGGTGCGGTTGCGGGTGCAGGCGGCCGCGATCAGCCCGACCGACACCCACCTGCGATCCGGTGCCTACGCCGGGCGGGACCCGGTCAAGACCCCGCCCTGGGTCCCGGGCATGGACGTCGCCGGCGTCGTCACGGAGGTCGGCGAGGGCGTCGACCACCTCACGGTGAGGGACACCGCGATGGGGATCGTCCTCCCGTTCGGCTCCCACGGGGCCTACCGCGAGGACAAGGTGCTGCCGGGCGACTCCGTCGTCCGCGCACCCGAGGGCGCCGACGCCGTGGCCGCCTGCACCCTGCCGATGAACGGGCTCACCGCCCGGCTCGCCCTCGACCTGATAGGTCTGTCCGCCGGGCAGGTGCTGGCGGTGACGGGCGCCGCGGGCGCGTTCGGCGGCTACGTCGTGCAACTGGCCAAGGCCGACGGGCTCACCGTGGTCGCGGACGCCTCCGAGGCCGACGAGCAGCTGGTCCGCGACCTGGGCGCCGACGTGGTGGTCCGGCGGGGGGACGACGTCGCCGACCGCGTCCGGGAGCACTTCCCGGACGGCGTCGACGGGCTGGCCGACGGATCCGTGCAGGACGCGCTCGTCCTGCCCGCGGTGAAGGACGGCGGCGCCGTGGCGACCGTCCGCGGCTATCGCGGCGACGGGCAGCGCGGACTGCGGGTGCACCCCACGCTGGTGCGGCGGGTCGCCGAGGACCGCCCGGCGCTCGACCGCCTCCGCCGGCAGGCCGAGGAGGGCGTGCTGACGCTGCGGGTCGCGCGGACGTTCCCCGCCGAGGAGGCGGCCGAGGCGCATCGGGTGCTGGAGCGGGGCGGGGTGCGCGGCCGGCTGGTGCTCACCTTCTGAGGTCGCGGCGCCCACCGCACACCTGATTGGGTGCAGGGACGGTTGCGGGCAGTGGAGCCCGCCGATGCGGGAGGTCGGCCAGATGGTGCACAGGCTCGTGGTCAGCTACGGACAGCCGGAGGATCCCGCCGCGTTCGACGCCCACTACCGCGACACCCATGCCGCGCTGGCCCGGCAGATGCCCGGGTTGGTGCGCTACACCTACGGCCACGCGCGGAGCACGGACCCGGCGCAACCGGCCCCCTACCTCGTCGCGGAGCTGGACTTCGACTCGGAACAGGCCATGACCGAGGCGTTCGGCTCCGCTCAGGGGCAGGCCGCCGCCGCCGACGTCGCCACGTTCGCCAGCGGTGGCGCGACCATGGCCCACTTCGACGTGCGAACGGTGAGCTGACCCCGGTGAACGGCGCGCAGGCACTGATCCGCACCCTCGTCGGGGCGGGCGTCGACGTCTGCTTCGCCAACCCCGGCACCTCCGAGATGCACTTCGTCGCGGCCCTCGACGACGTCCCGGAGATGCGCGCGGTGCTCACGCTCTTCGAGGGCGTCGCCACCGGCGCGGCCGACGGCTACGCCCGCATGGCCGGCCGCCCGGCCGCGACGCTGCTGCACCTCGGCCCGGGCATGGGCAACGGCCTGGCGAACCTGCACAACGCCCGGCGGGCGCGGACGCCGATGGTCAACGTCGTCGGTGACCACGCGCGGTCGCACAAGCGGCTCGACGCCCCGTTGGAGTCCGACATCGACGCCCTCGCCGGCACCTTCTCCGGCTGGGTGCGGCGGTCCCTGTCGCCGGCCGACGTCGCCGCCGATGCCGCCGTCGCGGTGGCGGCCGCCGCGTCGTCGCCGGGCTCGATCGCGACGCTGATCCTGCCGGCGGACGTGTCCTGGGAGGACGGCGCCGACGTGGCCGCGCCGGTGCGGGTACGGCCGGCCCCGCGTGTGCCCTCGTCGGTGGTGGACGACGTGGCGGCGGTCCTGTCCTCCGGCGAGCCGGCCGTGCTGTTCCTCGGCGGCGACGCCATGGGGGAGGAGGGGCAGTTGGCCGCGGCCCGGGTGGCCGCCGGTACCGGCGCCCGGCTGATGTCGGAGACCTTCCCCGCCCGGGCTGCCCGCGGCGCCGGTCTGCCCGACCTCACCCGCCTCCCGTACCCGCCGGAGATGGCCCTGGCGGCGCTGGCCGGCACCCGGCACCTGTTGCTCGCAGGCGCCGAGGCCCCCGTGCACTTCTTCGGCTATCCGGGCCTGCCCGGGCACCCGGTGCCCGACGGCTGCACCGTGCACGTGCTCAGCGCACCGGGGGAGGACGCCGTCACCGCGCTGCGGGACCTGGCCCAGCGGGCCGCCGCCGACGCCGAGCCGGAGCTGCTGGAGGCGTCCCGCCCGGAGCTGCCGACCGGTGAGCTGACCCCGCGCGCGATGGCGGCGGTGATCGGCGCCCTGCTGCCCGAGCGGGCCATCGTCGTCGACGAGGCGCTCACCTCCGGCGTCGGGCTGATGGAACTGACCTCGGGCTCTCCGCGCCACGACTGGCTGGCGTTGACCGGTGGGGCGATCGGCGACGGGCTGCCGATGGCGCTCGGCGCGGCGGTGGCGTGCCCGGACCGCCCGGTCATCGGCATCCAGGCCGACGGCAGCGCCATGTACACGATCTCGGCGCTGTGGAGCCACGCCCGCGAGCAGCTCGACATCACCACGATCGTCTGCGACAACGGCTCGTACGCGATCCTCGAGCACGAGTTGTCGCGGGTCGGGGCGCAGGGGGACGGCAAGCGCGCCGCCCGGTTGCTCGACCTCGGCGGGCCCGGCCTCGACTTCGTGGCCATCGCCTCGGGCATGGGCGTGCCGGCGACCCGGGCGACCACGGCCGAGGAGCTGGCCGACCAGCTGGGGCGAGCCCTCGTCGAGCCGGGCCCGCACCTGATCGACGCCGTGCTGCCACGGCGAGGTTGACCGGCGCGACGGCGGTGCCTTCGTAACCTGGGCGGGTGACGGAGACGGGCACGCGGACCGGTTTCCGGCCTGACATCGAGGGGCTGCGCGCGGTCGCCGTGCTGGCCGTCGTCCTCTTCCACGCGGGGGTGCCGGGCCTGCCCGGCGGCTTCGTCGGCGTGGACGTCTTCTTCGTCGTCTCGGGCTTCCTCATCACCGGCCTGCTGTGGCGCGAGGTCCAGGCCACCGGCACGGTCCGGCTCGCGCGGTTCTACGGCGCACGGGCCCGGCGTCTCCTGCCCGCGGGCATCGTCGTGCTGCTCGCGACCGCGGCCGCGTCGGCGTGGCTGTTGCCACCGCTGCAGGCGCGGGCGGTCCTGGGCGACGCGGTGGCCAGCGCCCTCTACGCGGGCAACTACCGCTTCGCGGTCCAGGGGACCGACTACCTGGCGTCGGACACCCCGCCCTCGCCCTTCCAGCACTACTGGTCCCTCGGCGTGGAGGAGCAGTTCTACCTGGTGTGGCCGGCGCTGCTCATCCTGACCGCCTGGGCCCTGGTCCGGCGGCGCAGGGGCGCTCCGTCGTCCGTGGTCCCGTTCGTCGTGGTGCTCGGCCTGGTGGCGGCGGCGTCGTTCGCGGTCTCCTACCTCTGGACGGCGACCCTCCCGTCCTGGGCCTTCTTCTCCCTGCCCTCGCGGGCCTGGGAGCTCGCCGTCGGCGGGCTGGTCGCCCTCACCGTCGGCCGGTGGCGTCGGCTGCCCTCGTGGGCGGCGGCCGCGGCGGGCTGGACCGGCCTCGGGCTGGTCGTCGTGGGCTGCGTCCGGCTGGGGGAGTCCACCGCCTATCCCGGCACGGCCGCGCTGCTGCCGGTGCTCGGCACGGCCCTGGTGGTGGGTGCCGGCGCCGGCGGGTCCCGCTGGGGTGCCGGTGCCCTGCTCTCGGTGGCCCCGATGCGGGCGGTCGGGCGGCTCTCCTACTCCTGGTACCTGTGGCACTGGCCGGTGCTGCTGCTGGCTCCGTACGTGGTCGAGGGGTCCCTCGGCCTGGCCGGCCGGCTGGCGACCGCCGTCCTCGCCGCGGGGCTGGCGATGCTGACCCTGCAGTTCGTGGAGAACCCCGTCCGGTTCGCCGCTCCGCTCCGGCGCTCGGCCGGCCGCAGCCTGATCCTGGGCGGGAGCGTGACGGCGGCCGGGGTCGCCGCCGGGCTGGTCCTGCTGGCGGTGGTCCCGGTCCCGGTCGGGCGGGGCGCGGCCGCCGCCGAGCCGACGATCGAGGTCGCCGAGCCCCCGGCCGCGCCGGTCGTGGATCCGCAGGAGGCGGCCGTCCAGGCCCTCACCGCGCAGGTCCAGGCCGCCGTCGCCGCGGCCGCGGGCGTGCGGGCGGTGCCCTCCAACCTGAGCCCTCCGCTGGCCGAGGCGCCGGCAGCCAAGCCGGCCGTGTTCGTCAACGGGTGCACGCGGTCGTGGCTGGGCACCGGGCAGGACGAGTGCGCCTCCGGCGACCTCGCGGCGGGCCGCACCATGGCGCTCGTCGGCGACTCGCACGCGGCCATGTGGCAGCCGGGGCTGGAGACGGTCGCGGCCCAGCAGGGCTGGCGGCTGGAGACCATGGCCAAGGTGCTGTGCCCGATGCTGGACCTGCCGACGCAGAGCCCGTACCTGGGCCGCGAGTACACCGAGTGCCACCAGTGGCGGGCCGAGATCATGGACCGGCTGCGCGCGGAGCGCCCGGCGCTGATCGTCGTCGACATGGTCCGCCGGTACACGCCCGACTACGGCTTCACCGTCTACGGCCCGGAGTGGCTGGCCGCCGTGACCCGGACGGTCGCGGAGCTGCGGTCGACCGGCGCCGTCGTCCTCGTGCTCGGGCCGGTGCCCGATCCGCACGGGAACGTGCCGACCTGCCTGTCCGACCACCTCGACTCCGCCATGGCCTGTGCACCGGCGCGCGCCGTCGGGATGGACGACGCCGGCATCGCGGCCGAGGCGGAGGCCACCGCGGCCGGCGGTGGTCAGTACGCCACCGTCACCGACCTCTTCTGCACGCCGGCGGTGTGCCCGGTCGTCGTCGGCAACCAGCTGGTGTTCCGCGACGACAACCACCTGTCGATCGACTACGCGCGGTTCCTCGCGCCCGTGCTCGCCGCTCTGGTCGACCGGGCCATGACGGGGGCCTGAGCCGCGATCACCCGCTCGGCCGAGGCGCGGATCGTCGGATCGGCCGATGCGGCGGGCGCGGTCACCGCGGGACGCTGCAACCCCGTCCCGAAGGAGGCAGTTCCCGTGACCGAGACCAGTACCGCAGCACCCCTCCACAGCGGTCCGGTGGTCGGTGACCACGAGGTGGGGCGCTCGGCGCGCGCCGTGCGCCGGTGGGTCCTGATCGTTGCCCCGACCGCGGCCGGCGTCCTCGCCATCGGAGGCGCGATCGCCGATCCGGCCGTCGGCCTGGAGGGCCGCGAGGTCTACGAGCTGTACGCGGCGAATCCCGAACCGCTGCAGTGGAAGTCGGTGCTCTACCACTTCTCGTACGCCCTCTGGGGGCTGGCCGCCCTCATGCTCGCCGGCCTCGTCCGCCGACGGGGCAGCTGGCCGGCCAACGTCGCCGGTCTGCTCGGGCTGCTGGGTATCAGCAGCGTCCCGGGGTTCCTGATGTTCGACTTCTACGACTCGGCGGTCGGGCAGGTGCACGGCGTGGACGGTCTGCTCGCCGTCAACGAGGCCATGGAGCCCATGTGGGGTGTCGGCGTCATGGGTGCCACCGGCTTGGTCGGCTTCCTGCTGTGCCTCCCGGTGGCGGTACTGGCCGCCTGGCGCGCCGGTCTGCTGCGCTGGTGGGGGGCCCTGACGCCGATCACGGGGCTGGCTGTCGGCCTGATGCTGATCGGCGCCACCGTGCCCGGATGGGCCGTGGTAACCGTCGGGTACGCCGTCCTCTCCGTCGACCTGGCTCGCGGCGTCCCGCACGACGCCTGATCAGCGCTACCGTCCGCGGACATGGCCACCGTTCTCGGGCGCCACCCCCGGCTGCTGGACGTCGGCATCGCCGCCACGCTGGTGGCCGGGGGGCTCGTCGAGGGCGTCGTCGGTGAGATCAGCCGGCCGCTCTGGCTGCACCAGACGCTCGTCGTCCTGGTGATGGGGGCGGTCGCGTTCCGGCGCGTCGTCCCGCTGGCCACCCTCGGGTTCGTCGTGGTCGGCATGATGGTCGTCAACCTGGACGGCCAGCTGTCGGTCTTCGCCGCCCTGGTCATCGTCAGCTTCACCGCCGGCCTCGAGCTCGACCCGCCGCGGTCGTACTGGGGCCTCTTCCTCGCGACGGTGCCGTTCTACGTCGGGTTCGCCTTCCACGATCCGCTGGTCAGCGACTACATCGCGATCACGGTGCTGTACGGCGGCAGCTGGGCCGTGGGGCAGATGGTCCGCCAGCGCACCCGCGAGGCGGCCGAGCACGCCGCTCGGGCCGACCGGGCCGAACGCGAGCGGGAGGAGCGGGCGGCGCGCGCGGTCGCCGAGGAGCGCGCCCGGATCGCCCGGGAGCTGCACGACGTGGTCGCGCACTCGATCAGCGTCATCGCCGTCCAGACGCAGGCCGTCCGGCGCCGGCTCGGGCCCGACTCCGCGCGCGAGGCCGACGACCTGCGGGCCGTGGAATCGACCGCGCGGCAGGCGATGGCCGAGATGCGCCGGCTGTTCGGCGTGCTGCGGGCCGACGGCGAACGGGCGTCGCTGGCCCCGCAGCCGGGCCTCGACCAGCTCGACTCCCTGATCGAGGACACCCGCGGCGCGGCGGTCGACGTGTCGCTGGCCGTGGAGGGGGAGCGGTGCCCCCTGCCGCCGGGGCTCGACCTCACGGCCTACCGCATCGTGCAGGAGGCGCTGACCAACACGCGCAAGCACGCACCGGGCGGGCAGGTGACGGTGCGCCTGCGGTACGGCGACCGCGACCTCGACGTCCTGGTCGAGGACAGCGGGGGAGCGCGGGACGGCGCGGCCGACGGCGGCGGCTACGGCCTGGTCGGCATGCGGGAGCGGGTGACCCTCTACGGCGGCACCCTCGAGGCCGGGCCCCGGCCGGGCGGAGGCTTCGCCGTCCGGGCGCGGCTGCCCTTCCGCGAGGCGGCCCCGGCGTGAGCACGACGGTGGTGATCGCCGACGACCAGCCGATGGTGCGCGCCGGGCTGCGCTCCCTGATCGAGGGCGAGGAGGGGATCGTCGTCCTCGCCGAGGCGGTCGACGGCCGGGAGGCCCTCGACGCCGTCCGCAGCCACCGGCCCGACGTCGTCCTCATGGACATCCGGATGCCGAACCTCGACGGCCTGGAGGCGACCCGGCGGCTCGTCGCGGAGGGCTCTCCGGCCCGGGTGCTGGTGCTGACCACGTTCGACCTGGACGAGTACGTCTTCGCCGCCCTGCGGGCCGGGGCGAGCGGCTTCCTGCTCAAGGACGCCACGGCGGAGGAGCTGGTCTCCGCCGTCCGGACCCTGGCCGCCGGCGACGCCGTGCTGTCGCCGGGCGTCACCCGGCGGGTGATCGAGGCGTTCGGCGCGGTTCCCGCGGCGGACCCGGAGGCAGCGCGGCGGCTGGCGGCGCTGAGCGCCCGGGAGGTCGAGGTGCTCCGGCTGCTGGCCCGAGGGCGGTCGAACGCCGAGATCGCCCGCGAGCTGTTCGTCAGCGACGCGACGGCCAAGACGCACGTGAGCAACCTGCTCACCAAGCTGGGCCTGCGCGACCGGGTGCAGGCGGTGATCTTCGCCTTCGAGAGCGGCCTCGTCCGGCCCGGTGACCGACCGTCGGGCTAGGCGTCGCGACAGCTCAGGACCGGGACTTGCGCTCGGCCGTCAGCCGGGCCATCTGCGACTCCGTCATCTGTTCCTTCGCCTTGCGCTCGGCCCGCTTCTCCTTGATCGACTTGGCCGACTTCTTGGAGTGGTGGTTGTCGTGCGGTGACTTGTCGCCCATGGCGACCTCCCTCGTCGAGGGCGGACCGGCTCGATGCCCGGACGTTACGCCGGTGAGGGTGTCTGCGGGAGGCCCGATCCGCGGCGAGGACGTCGGTCGACCTGGGGGACCTCGCCCTGGGTCGACGGAGCGACCTCCCGGCCTGCCGGCTCACGGCAGCAGAACGACGTAGCGCCAGTCGAGCACGCCCCGGGATTCGTCGCCCGGGCCACTGCGGGCCGTCACCAGGGAGCGGAGGTGCGCCAGCCGGCTGCCGTCCGGTCCGGGTTCGACGCCCTGGGCTTCGACCGTGCTCGTGAGCGTGTCACCCTCCCGTACCGGCCCGGTGTGATCGCATCCGTGCCAGGCCAGCACCGTCAGCATCTCGGGCAGGACGCGTACCGCCTGGGTCAGCGCCAGTCCGATCGTGTGGCCTCCGTAGACCAGGCGGGTCCCGGCTTCGTCGTCGTGGTGGGTGCGGGCGATGTTGAGCGTGAGCCTCGCCAGCTCCGGGGCGCTGGAGACCACGTCCCCTCCCACCAGGCGCCAGCGGGTGTCCGCGACGAGGTTTCTCCTCAGCGAGGGCGGGAGCGACTCCCGGAACGGCTCCAGCCGCCACCCGGCCACCAGGGCGGCGGGGTCCTCGATGCCCCGGCCCACGCGGCTCAGGTCGTCGGCATGGCCGGTCCGCGCCGAGGGATCGCGCATCGGCAGCATGGCGCAGCGCCAGAAGTCGAGCACCGTGCGGTCGGCCTGGTCGACGGTCGTGATCCGCAGGGCGACGAGCCCGGTCGGCGCGCGGTCCGGCCGGGGCGCGTTCTGCCGGAGCCCCACCACCTCGGTGCGGGTCCGGAGGGTGTCGCCGAGGGCGGGGGCGCGACGAAACGCCAGGCCCCGGTAGAAGAGATTGGCCCGGACGTGGTGGGTCACCGGCGTCGACTGCCCGATGGCCAGATCCCACACCAGCGACGGCGGGGCCAGCGGCGCCGCCTCACCGGTCACCCGTCGGCTCAGGTCATGGTCGAGCGCCAGCCGTAGGCGTTCACCGACGATGGCGCCGTGAACGGCCGCCGCTGCCTCGGTCAGGGTGGCCGGGGGCGCGGTGTCGAAGACGTCACCGAGGGAGAGGTCGTCGAAGTACGGCCCTTCGGCCAGCAGCTCGTTCACAGGTCCAGCCCTGCCCGTGCGAGGACGCGACGAGCGGCGACGGCCACTGCCTCGTCGAGCATCTGACCGTCCAGAGCCACTGCGCCGGCCGCGTGCTCCCGGGCCGCCCGGGCCAGCGCAGCGAGGACGTCGCGGGCGTGTCGGACCTGGTCGTCGGTGGGCGTGAACGTCGCGTTGAGCTCCTCGACCTGTCGCGGGTGGATCGCCCATTTCCCGTCGTAGCCGACGTCCCGTGCGCGCGCGGCGCCGGCCAGGAAGCCCTCGTCGACGTGCACGCCGAGGTGTGGTCCGTCGAGTGCCTGCAGCCCCGCGTCGCGGGCCGCGACGAGGACGGCGGACTGGGCAGGGAGCCACAGGTCCAGGTGCGCGCCCACCGGGGCGGCGCGGCCGAGCGAGGCCGCGAGGTCGGCGTAGCCGAGGACGAGCGCTTCCAGGCGCCGGCTGCTGCGTGCGATGTCGGCGATCCGGGTGAGCCCCGCGGCCGTCTCGATGAGGGCGTGGACGGAGAGCGGACGCGTGCGGCCCGATCGCGCCTCCACGCCGTCGAGCAGCCGGTCGAGGAAGGCGAGGTCCTCGGGGCCGTCGACCTTCGGGAGGACGACCGCGCCTGGGGCGACGGGCAGGTCGGTCAGCGCCGCGACGTCGAGGTGGCACCACGGCGAGCCGGGCGGATTGACCCGGACGGCGACGCGTTCGGCGTCCGCCTCCGCCACGTCGCGGAGCACCTCGGCCAGCAGGGCACGGGCTCGGTCCTTGCTGGAGGGGTCCACCGCGTCCTCGAGATCTATGACGACGGCATCCGCGCGGCTGCCCAGGGCCTTGGCCATCTTGCGTGCGTCGCTTGCTGGCGCGACGAGTACCGAGCGCCGGCGGAGGGCAGAGGCGTTGTCGGACACGAGCGCTCCCGTCGTCGCTTGACCTGGACCGGCCAAAGTCCCAATATTGGCCGTACTAATGGGGGGACCGTACTCGGCCCTGGTCGAGGAGACACCATCTCTGTTCCGCGGGCGTCCGAGGAGAGCGCGTACCGCGCGCTGGCTCGGGAGCTGCGCACCGCGGTGCGCGCGGGTCGCTACGGCGCGGACAACCGCTTGCCGACCGACGCCGAACTCGCCGCCACCCGGGGCTTGAGCCGGCAGACCGTGCGTCGGGCCATGCAGGAGCTGGTCAACGAGGGGCTGGTGTTCCGGGTCCCCGGCCGCGGCACGTTCCCCGTCGCCCGGGACAGCCGCTACCTGCGGCAGTTCGGCTCGATCGAGGATCTCATCGGGTTGTCGCAGGACACCCTGCTGGAGCTGGTGGAGCCGCTGCAGCGACGGCTCGACCTGGCCGCGGCCGGCCGACTGGGCCTGGACACCGATGTCGTCTCCAGCGTCAGCTTCCGGCGGCTGCACGAGGGGCTACCGCTCTGCTTCACGACCGTGGCGCTGCCGCCGGCTGCCGGGCGGTTGCTCGCCGACGTCCCCGAGCTGCACGAGACCGGCGCGACCACGACGGCCACCGTCCTCGGTCTGCTCGATGCGCGCATGGACGTGGATGTGGTCGAGGCCGACCAGAGCATCAGCGTGGCGCCGCTGCCGGCCGGTGGCGCAGTACCGCTCCGGCTCGAGCCCGGACGACCAGTGCTGCGCATCGACCGCCTCTACTCCGACGTCCACCGCCGCCCGGTCGAGCTGGCGGTCAACTGGTTCCACCCGGACCACTACTCCTACCGCGTCCGCCTCCGCCGCTCCGGCAGCTGAGCTCCCCTGTCCCGAACGGAGACCCGTGCCGCCTCCCGCACTCGACGTCGCCCCCTGGGCCGTCGTCCTCTTCCCGACGGACGACGGCCGGGCCCTCACCGGGTGGGCGCTGACCGCCCCCCTGGCCGTCGCCGTGGCGGCCGTGCATCACGAGCGGGCGCCGAAGGTCGCCGCCCGCCTCGAGGCCACGCGGGCGGCCGCCCCATGACACCGCTCCGGCCGCTGGAGGGCATCACGGTCGTCAGCGTCGAGCAGGCGGTGGCGGCCCCCTTCGCCACCCGCCAGCTCGCCGACCTGGGCGCCCGCGTCATCAAGGTCGAGCGCCCCGGGGACGGTGACTTCGCCCGCGGCTACGACGAGTCGATCCAGGGACAGTCCAGCTACTTCGTGTGGCTCAACCGCTCGAAGGAGTCGCTCACCTGCGACCTGAAGTCGCCCGAGGGCCGGGAGGTGGTCGACCAGCTGCTGGGGGGAGCCGACGTGTTCGTCCAGAACCTGGCCCCGGGCGCGGCCGATCGTCTGGGTCTCGACGCTGCCACGCTCCAGCGCCGCCACCCCCGGCTGATCGTCTGCAGCGTCACGGGGTTCGGCAGCACCGGACCGTGGTCGGACCAGAAGGCCTACGACCTGCTCGTGCAGTGCGAAGCCGGCCTCGTGTCGCTGACCGGCACGCCCGAGGTCTCGGCCAAGGCCGGCATCTCAGTCGCCGACATCGCCGCGGGGATGTACGCCTTCTCCGGAATCCTCACCGCGCTCCTGCAACGAGCCACGACCGGGGTAGCGCCGGCGCTCGAGGTCTCGCTCTTCGAGGCGCTCGCCGAGTGGATGGGGTCGCCGATGTACTACACGGCGGGCCTGGGGCGTCAACCCGCCAGGGCCGGCATCGAGCACGCCACCATCGCTCCCTATGGTCCCTACTCGACCCAGGAGGGCACCGTCGTCCTCGTCGCCGTCCAGAACGACCGCGAGTGGCGCGCCTTCTGCCGGACCGTCCTGGCAGCCGCAGAGGTGGCCGACGATCCACGCTTCGTGCGGAACTCCGACCGCGTGGCACATCGCGGCGAGCTCAACGAACTCATCTCCGCCCGGTTCGGCCACCTGAGCCAGGAGGAGGCGAGGCGCCTGCTTGCCGAAGCTGACATCGCCCACGCCCGGATCAACCAGGTACAGGGCCTGCTCGACCACGAGGTCCTGGCCGGACGCGACCGCTGGCGGCACGTGCAGACGCCCGGTGGGCCGGTCCCGGCCCTGCTCCCTCCGTTCTCGATCAGCGGCGTGGAGCCGCGCATGGACCCCGTGCCCGCCGTGGGCGAGCACACCGACGCCATCCTCGCCGCCCTCGGGCACGGCGAGGCACGGATTGCCGAGCTGCGCCGCACGGGCGCGGTGTGAACCCGGGAGAGACCATGACGCAGCTGAGCACCGAGGAGCAAGCGATCGTCGACCTGGTCCGCGACTTCGTCGACCGCGAGGTCAAGCCGGTCGCCCGCGAGCTCGAGCACGCCAACGAATACCCTGAGGCCCTCATCGAGCAGATGAAGGAGCTCGGTGTCTTCGGGTTGGCCATCCCGGAGCCGTACGGCGACGCGGCCGTCTCGACGCCGTGCTACGCCAAGGTCACCGAGGAGCTCGCCCGGGGCTGGATGAGCCTCGCGGGGGCCATGGGCGGACACACCGTCGTGGCCAAGCTGCTGCTCGCGCACGGCACAGCGGAGCAGAAGGACCGGTACCTGCCCGGGATGGCGACCGGACGGATCCGGGCGACCATGGCCCTCACCGAGCCCGGGGGCGGGTCGGACCTGCAGGCGCTGCGCACGACCGCCCGCGCGGACGGGGACGAGTACGTCGTCAACGGAACGAAGACCTGGATCACGAACGCGCGTCGCTCGCAAGTGATCGCGCTGCTGGTGCGCACCGATCCGGATGCGCGCCCGGCGCACCGCGGCATGAGCATCCTGCTGTGCGAGAAGGGCCCGGGCCTCGAGGTCTCGCGCGACCTGCCCAAGCTCGGTTACAAGGGGGTCGAGAGCTGCGAGCTGTCCTTCAGCGACTACCGGACGCCCCGGTCGTCGATCCTCGGCGGCGAGGAAGGCAGAGGCTTCGGCCAGTTCATGCAAGGGCTGGAGGTCGGCCGGATCCAGGTCGCGTCGCGCGCCACCGGCGTGGCGCGTGCCGCTCTCGAGGACGCCCTCCGGTACGCACAGGAACGGGAGAGCTTCGGCAAGCCGATCTGGCAGCACCAGTCGGTCGGCAACCTGCTCGCGGACATGGCAACGAAGCTGTCGGCGGCGCAGCAGCTGGTCCAGCACGCGGCCCGCACCTACGACTCCGGCGTCCGGTCGGACATGGAGGCCGGCATGGCCAAACTGTTCGCCTCCGAGGCGGCTGCCCAGATCACCCTCGACGCGATCCGGGTGCACGGCGGATACGGCTACTCGACCGAGTTCGACGTCGAGCGCTACTTCCGCGATGCGCCGCTCATGATCGTGGGGGAGGGCACGAACGAGATCCAGCGCAACGTCATCGCGGCTCAGTTGGTGAAGCGGGGCGGCTTGTAACGTCCGCCGGCCGGCTGCTCCCGTCGACGGCGGCCCTCAGCGGCCGCTCACGCGGGCATGGCGGTAGACGCCGGCTGCTGCGCCGTGACCGTGGCCGCCTCGAGCATCGCGAGGACGTACCGGACGTGGACGTCGGCGAGTTCGGACAGGGACAGCGGGCCGTCGGGTCGGTACCACGTCGGGACCGCAGCGCAGATGGAGACGATCGCCCGGGTCGCCCCGTCCGGGTAGGGGGTGCGGAACTCCCCGGTGCCGACCCCGTCGGCGATGACGCCGCGGAAGATGCTCTCGGTGGTGTCGCGCGCCTGCACGACCGCTTCGCGGCCCTCGCCGCGCAGATAGCGGAACTCGCTCAAGGACAGCACCGCCGCCGTCTGGCACTCTCCGGAGAACGTCACGTAGGCGCGGACGGCGGCGGCCATGCGTTCGGTCGCGCTCGGACCTGCCGTGTCGAGTTCCGCGCGGATCCGGCGCAGCAAGTCGTCGTTGGCGTCGCGCAGGAGGGCGACGAGGACGTCGGACTTGGACGCGAAATGGTTGTAGAGGTTGGACAGGCTCGTCTCGGCGGCACGAGCGATGTCCCGCATCGAGGTCCCGTTGAAGCCGTCGGCGGCCATGAGGTCCAGTGCCGCGGCCAGGTAGCGCGTGCGGGCGCTCACGTGCGCACCGTCGCTCGTCCGCCGCGGAGGTGCCGCGGTGACCGGCCGGCCCGCCTCATCGCGCCGGCCTGTCGTGCCTGAAGATCAAGATCCCGCGCGTGCCGCGCCGTGCCATCCTGCTCACTCCTCTGCGCGCGTGCTGCCATGCCCCGATGTGGCGGTCCGGCCGACAGCGAGCTCCACCAGCCAGCCGTGGAGGAGGTCCGCGAAGTCCTCGATCTCCTCCATCGGGTAGTGCCCGATGCCCTCCAGCACGGTCACTGCGCCGTGCGGGATCTGCTGTGCAGTCCACACCACGTCGGCCACATCGAGCCACAGATCGTCGTCACCGACGACGAGGTGCGTCGGGCAGGCGATCCGGTGCACCGACGCGCGCAGGTCGTGCGTCGCCCAGCCGAGCAGGTCGGAGGTGGACACCAGGGGGTCCTCGCGCCGATGCATCGTCGCGATGAGCTCGGCGCGCTCCGGCGGCACGCTGCGTCCGACGACGGCGAGGGTGCCGAAGTACGTGCGGTCGCTCCGGCTGGGCGCGGCGGCATCCTCCAGTTCGCGCCGCAGACCCGACACGCTCGTCCGGCTGTTCCGGGCGTCGGCCGCCATGGCGACGACTCCGGCCAGCCCTTCGCCAGCCCGTACACCGACGTCCAGTGCGATCTTGCCGCCGATCGAGCAGCCCACGACGAACGGCTCGTGCACGTCGAGGAGCTCCAGCAGCTCGAGGCACCACTGGGCGTAGTCCCCCAGGTCGCGTACCGGGCCCCCGGTGGCCGGTTCCGACCGTCCGTGGCCGGGAAGGTCGGGCACGATCACCCGGTAGCCGAGCCCAGCGAGTCGTTCCGTCGTCTGCCGCCACTGCACTCCGCTCTGGCCGGCGGTGTGCAGGCAGAGAACCGGGCGACCGCTTCCGCTCTGCTCGACGTAGGCCAGGGCGCCTCGGACGGTGAGGTAGCCGGCCTGGATCATGCTCGGGTTCCTGTGGCCAGTGCGCGAGCGGCGTCGATGAGCGCCATCAGCGCCTTGGACATCCGCAGGTACTCGTAGGCGTTGCCGGTCACGGTGAACGAATCCCCGCTCATGGCCCGCCGGAAGAAATCGTTGGACGGCCCGGTCATCAAGTCCGTCCAGACCTGCCCGGGGGCCTCGAGCGTGAAGGTCGCCCCGAGGGGGGTGCGTCCGGCGACCTCGATGACGCGTCCCCGGTAGACGCGCAGCTGGACCTGGTCCGTCCCGGCACGCAGGCCGATGGTCCCGTCCCAGGTCGCCGTCGCCGACCGGAATGCCTCGTCGTCGGCCAGTCGTCGGGCCAGGGCTTCCCCCCAGGGACGGCTGCAGAAGGCACGCTCCGTCGGGTCGGCCGCCCCGTCGGCTCCCGACCGCGCGGGCAGGAGGACCTCGATGCTCCCCTCCTGGACCGTGCGCCCCTGTCGGTCACGCACCTGCGCGTGCCACTGCACCGAGCCCGCATGCTCGGCGAGGACCCGCCGGCAGCCGATCACCGTGAACGTGGCTTCGACGGGTCCGTCGGTCGGCACGGGGGCGAAGTTCTGCCACCGGGTCTCCAGCACACGCAGCAACGAGGCGGGAAGCAGGCCACCGTCCGTGACGAGCCCGAGGAAGGTGGTCGCGCCGGCCGTGGCCGTTGCCGTGCCGGAGCCGTCCGGCTCCAGAGGCCGGCGCGCCGCCGTGGCGATGCGCTGACCGACCGAGAAGTCCTCGAAGTGCGGGCCCGATGGCGGCGCGCCTGAGCTGTCGCGCTGCTGCGCCTCCACGCTCATGTGCAACCTCTCCCCTGGAAGTGCGTCGCCCGGCGTTGCCGGGCGGCGAGGGTGTGGGGCGCCCCGGTCGCGTGCCTGCCGAGACGGACGCCGGGACGCGTACGAACGATCGTTCACCCCAGGAAAGCGTCCGGGCTCCGCCTCGTCAAGGGGTGCTGAGTCGTCGTGGGAGAACCTGCGAGGACCCCTTGACGTGTGACTGCCCTCACTCGTACGTTCCGGCGGAACGAACGATCGTTCGTGCGGTGACGTCGCTCGCCGACCGGTCGAGAGCCGGGACACCGATCCAGGACGGAGAAGCACATGCGGGTGCAGACGAGGAACCGACTGGTCGCCACGGTGGCCACTGCCACGGCCGCGGTCGTCATGACCGGTTGCGGGACGAGCAGCGGATCCGGTGGAGGGTCGGCGGCGGGCGGCGGTGGGACCGGGGAGGGCTACGCCTGCGACGCCGACGAGGTGACCATCGGTGGCCTCTGGGCCCAGAGCGGTCCCCAGGCGGCCTACGGCGAGTGGTTCGCCAACGGCACCGAGATGGCCGTCGAGCACATCAACGCCGACGGCGGGATCGGTGGGCGGACCCAGATCCGGCTGCAGGTCGAGGACACCCGCGCGCTCCCGGAGCCCGCCGTGGTGGCCTTCCAGGGCATGGTCTCCGACGGCATCCAGTACGTGCTGAGCTCCTTCTCCAGCCAGACGCTCGCGCTCGCGCCGATCGCGGCCAACGAGGAGGTCGTCCTCATCAACGGGGGCGCGCAGAGCGACGCCCTCGGCGAGCAGGGCCCCTTCCTGTTCAACACCATCCCGCTCCTCCGGAACGAGAGCGTGGCCCTGGCCGAGAAGCTCTACGAGGACGGCGTCCAGAGTGCGGCGATCATCTACACCAGCGACGACGGTGGAGAGGCGGCCCGCGAGAACTTCGAGGAGGCCTTCACCGAGCTGGGCGGTGAGATCACCGGGGTCGAGAGCGGCGAGTTCGGCGGGACGGACTTCCGCTCCCAGCTGACGAAGCTGCGCTCGACCGATCCCGAGGTCCTGCTCCTCGGCGCCTTCGGCCAGGACTCGGCCAACATCATCAACCAGGTTCGCGAGATCGGCTGGGACGTCCCGCTGGCCAACACCTCCTGGGTGGCGATCCCGGCCGTGCTGGAGAACCCGGCGGCCGAGGGCCTGCGGCTGACCACCATCCCGTTCGAGCCGAGCGAGGAGTTCCAGCAGGAGTACCAGCAGAAGTACGGCGAGGCCCCGACGAGCGCCTTCATCGGCAACTACTACGACGGCGTCAAGATCTTCGCCGAGGCCTTCGAGCACGTCTGCGACTCCGGTGCCGAGACGGTGAGCGGTGCTGCGCTGGCCGACGCCATCCGGGAGATCGAGACGTTCGACTCCGTGTACGGCTCGGAGCTGACCTTCGAGGAGGGCACGGCCAGCCGCCCGATCGATCTCGCCGTCATCCGGGGTGGCGCCGTCACGCCCGTCGAGTAACCGGGCAACGGCCGGCCGGGTCGCCGCACTCATCACCGAAGGATTCGCATGGACCTCTTCGTCCAGTTGCTGCTCAACGGGCTCGTCGCTGGCAGCCTGTACGCGCTCGTGGCGGTCGGCTTCGCGCTGATCTTCGCGGCGACCCGGCACTTCCACATCGCACACGCCGCGGTCTTCGCCGCGGGCGGCTACTTCGCCTACTTCCTGGCCGACCTGCTCCCCGTAGGGTCGGCCATCGCCGCCGCGGTGCTGCTGTCCGTGGTGCTGGGTGTGCTGCTCGTGGTGTTCCTCTACCGGCCGCTGGAACGGCGAGGCGGCGCAGGGTTCGTCCTGTTCCTGGTCTCCCTCGGCGCGCTGATCGTGATCGACAACATCTTCACGGTGGGGCTCGGGGCCCGGCCGGCCCGCCTCGACGCGGGCGGCTGGTTCTCGACCACGGTCGACATCGGGCGATGGTCGCTGATCGCCGGCCAGGTGGCGCTCATCGTGGTCGCCTTCGTGCTCTTCGGCGGGCTGGTCACCCTCCTCGCCAGGACGCGGATGGGCAAGCTCGTCCAGGCGTTCTCCGGCAATCCGGAGTTCGTCCAGATCGTCGGCCGCAAGCCGCAGGTGGTCCTGGTCGTGGTCTACGCGCTGGGGTCGCTGCTCGCCGCGGTCGCCGGGGTCTACGTCGCGGCCGACACGGGGATGCAGCCGGGGCTCGGCGAGACGTTCTTCATCGTCTCGGTCATGGCGGTCATCATCGGCGGGATCGGCAGCATCACCGGAGCGTTCGTCGCCGCGATGCTCCTGGGACTGCTGGAGAACATCCTGCTCCTGGTCATGGGCGCGGAGTGGACGCTCGCAGCGATCTTCGTCCTCTTCCTGGTCCTCATCACGGTGAGCCCGGAGGGGCTGGCCAAGATCAACCTCCGGAGGGCTCGGGCCTCGGCATGAGCGAATACATCCTCTCCGTCGCGACGCTCATCGCGATCTACGCGATCCTGTCCGTGTCGCTGAGCCTGCTCGTGGGCCACACCGGCATCTTCTCGATGGCGCACGCCGCGCTGTTCGGCGTCGGGGCCTACACCTACGCGGTGCTGACCGTCCAGTTCGGCTGGGGGCCCGGTCCGGCGCTGATCGTGGCGCTGCTGGCCGCCGCGCTGGCCGGCGCGGTGATGGCCATCCCGTCGCTCCGGGTGTCCGGCGACTACTTCCTGGTGGCGTCCTTCGCACTACAGGTCGTGGCCGCCAGTGTGTTCGAGAACTGGACGTCGGTCACCGGTGGCACCGGGGGAATACCCGGGATCCAGCGGCCCACCATGGGGCCGCTCGACTTCGGCGACAGCACCGCCTTCCTCGGGCTCGCGGTGGGCGTGGCGGTGCTCGTCGTCGCCGTCTCCCTGTGGATCGTCCGCTCGCCGTACGGACGGATGCTGCACGTGGTCCGGGACGACGAGGTCGTCGCCGCCACGCTGGGCAAGCCGGTCCGCTTCGCCAAGGTCTCGATCACCGTCCTGTCAGGCGCTTTCGCCGGGCTGGCGGGCGTCCTCTACGCCCAGTACCTCCTGTACCTCAGCCCCGGCACCTTCGAGGTGGCCACGTCCGTGTCGGTCATCACGATGGTGGTCCTGGGCGGCATGACCTCGGTGCTGGGCTCGGTGATCGGAGCCGCGGTCATCGTCCTCATCCCGCAGGGCCTGCGGCAGCTCGACATCGCCAGTTCGGCGGCCGGCCCGCTCGAGCAGGTCTTCTTCGGCCTGCTGCTCATCCTGCTGATGTTCGTGCGGCCCCAAGGCCTGCTGGGCGGGTCGCGGCGCCCGGCCGCGGCGAGAGGCGACGTCGGCGACGCCGCGAAGGGGGCGACGGTCCATGCTGCTTGAGGTAGAGAACGTCTCGAAGAGCTTCGGCGGCCTGCAGGCGGTCAAGAACGCCACGTTCGAGGTCCCGGAGGCCCAAGTCACCGGGCTCGTCGGCCCGAACGGCGCCGGCAAGACGACGTTGTTCAACATGATCTCCGGGACCATCCGGGCCGACGCCGGGGCCATCAGGTACCGCGACATGGAGATCACCGGGCTCACTCCCCAGGCCCGGATCGGCCGAGGGATCGCCCGGTCCTTCCAGGACGTGCGCCTGCTGCCCAGGCTCACCGTCCTGGAGAACGTCGTGGTCGGCGTGCAGGGTCAGCCGGGCGAGCGGTTGCGCAACGTCTTCACCCGCCCGCGGCACGCCGTCCGGAGCGAGAAGGAGAACCTCCGACGGGCGGCCGAGTGCCTGGACTACGTGGGCATGCCGGTGTCGGTCCACCACGAGCTCGCGGGTGGCCTGTCCTACGGGGAGCAGAAGCTCGTCTCCATCGCCCGGCTGCTCGCCACGGGTGCCGATCTGCTCCTGCTAGACGAGCCGACCTCCGGCCTGGACGAAGGGTCCCTGGACGAGTTCCGGACGGTGCTGCGGCGGCTCATCGCCGAGGGCCGCACCGTCCTGCTCGTCGAGCACAACATGCTGCTGGTGCGAGAGCTGTGCGACCGGGCGGTGTTCCTCAGCACCGGCGAGGTGCTGGCGATCGACACCCCCGGCCGGCTGATGGAGAACGAGGAGCTGCGCAATGTCTACTTCGGTGCCTGACAGCGGCGTGGCCCCGGCCGCGCGACCGTCGTCCACACCGGCGTTGCTGCGTCTCGACGGGGTCCACGCCGAAGTCGCCGGCCAGCCGGTCCTGCGCGGGATCACCCTGGACGTGGCGGAGGGCGAGTTCGTCGCCGTCCTCGGCCACAACGGTGCGGGCAAGAGCACGCTGCTGCGCACCGTCCTCGGTCTCGTGCCGGTGCGCCGCGGTCAGGTCCGGTTCAGCGGGGACGACATCACCCGCTCCCCGACGCCGCAGATCGTGCGCAAGGGGGTGAGCCTGGTCCCGCAGCAGCGCGGCTACTTCGAGAACCTGTCCGTCGCCGACAACCTGGCCTTCGGGGCCCGCACCGACGGCCGGATCGGACTGGACGAGATCTACGAGCTCTTCCCGATCCTGCGCGAGCGGCGGGGGCAGCTGGTCGGCACGATGAGCGGCGGCCAGCGGCAGATGGTCGCCATCTCGATCGCGCTCATGTCCAGCCCGCGCCTGCTGATGCTCGACGAGCCGTCCGTCGGGTTGCAGCCGAACCTCGTCGCGCGGGTCATGGAGGTCGCGACGCAGGTCAACACGGAGTTCGGCATCACGGTGATCCTCGTGGAGCAGAACATCGAGAAGGTGCTGCAGGTGGCCCGGCGGGTAGTCGTCATCAACCAGGGCCTCGTCCAGTTGGACGAACCCGTGGCCGAGGTGACCGCGGACCACATCTGGCAGTTGCTGTGACGGCCGCGTCGACGAACGGTGCGGGCGCGATCCCGCACGAGATGACTCTCCCCGCCATGCTGGAGTGGCTCGCCGCCGAGCACGGGGACGCCACCTGCCTCGTCGACGGCGACCTCCAGACGTCCTTCGCCGAGCTCGACGACAGGTCACGGCGGCTGGCGGCCGGGCTGGCCCGGCTCGGTGTGCGGCGTGGCGACGTGGTCGCCATCTGGCTGCCCAACACCACCGCGTGGGTCGAGCTGGAGTTCGCGGCCGGGCGCCTGGGAGCTCTCGTGCTGAGCGTGAACACCAAGCTCCGCTCGCACGACGTGCGTCAGTTGCTGACCCAGGGCCGGGCGAACGTCCTGGTGCTCTGGCCCTCGTTCCACGGGATCGACTTCCTGGGCATGCTCGGCCACCTCGCGGAGGACCCCCCCGACTCACTGCGGCACGTGCTCCTGGTCGGCGACCCTGTCGAACCCGACCGCGTCCCGCCGGGGCTCCGGGGCCTGACCCGGCCGTACGCGGAGCTGTTCGGGCCCGAGCGGCACGAGGAGTCGTCAGCCGCGCCGGACTTGTTGTCCAACGCGTTCTCGTCCTCGGGCACCACGTCGGCTCCCAAGCTCGTCGGTCATGTCCAGCAAGCACTGGTCGGCCACGCGCACGCGGTGGCGGACGCCTTCGGGTACCGGTCGCCTGACGCCGTGGTGCTCGGCATGCTGCCGTTCTGCGGGGTCTTCGGGTTCAACACGCTGATCGCGACCATGGCGGCCGGCCGCCCACTCGTCGTCCAGGCGGTGTTCGACGGCGTGGAGGCCGCGGGGCTCATCGAGCGCCATGGGGTCACGCACACCACCGGAGCCGACGAGATGCTGCGCCGGATCCTGGCGGCGGGGGATCCTCCCGCCCGCATCGGCTCTCTGCGCGAGGCCGCGTTCGCGAGCTTCGGCGGCGACCCGCAGGCCCTCGTCAGCGCGGCCGAGGCGCGGGGGATGACCTTCTTCCAGACCTACGGGTCCAGCGAGGTGCAGGCCCTGATGTCGTATCCGCCGCCCGGTGCGGACGTCGCGCGGCGCAGTCTCGGCGGCGGCGTCCCGGTGAACCCGGACATCTCCGTGCGGATCCGCGACACCGCCACCGGGGAGCTGGTCGCCGAGGGGCAGGGCGAGGGCGAGATCGAGATCGCCGGGCCCAACGTGAGCGTCGGTTACCTGCACCAGCCCGACGCCACCGCCGCCAGCCGCACCGATGACGGCTACTTCCGGACCGGGGATCTCGGCCGGCTGCAGCCGGGACGGGACATGGTCTACCTCGCCCGCATGGGCGACGCCCTGCGACTGGGCGGCTACCTGGTGGCGCCGGGGGAGATCGAGTCCTACCTGGAGACGCTGCCCGGCGTCGGGACGGCGCAGGTGGTCGGGGTGCGCCGTCCGGAGGGCGACGTCGCGGTCGCCTTCGTCCTCGCCGACGGGTCCCGCGACCTCGTCGAGGACGAGCTGCTCGCCTCCTGCCGGGCCGAGTTGGCCCGGTTCAAGGTGCCTCGGCGAGTGCTCGTCGTGGACGAGTTCCCGACCACCCGCAGCGCCAACGGCGACAAGATCCAGCGCGTGCGCCTGCGGGAGACCGCGGCTGCCGTGCTCGACGAGGAGGTATCGCAGTGACGCTGATGCGCGCCATCCGCATGCACCAGTTCGGGGGCCCCGACGTGCTGGCCGAGGAACAGGTCCCCGTCCCGACGCCGGAGCCGGGTCAGCTGCTGATCGAGGTCGCCTACTGCGGCATCTGCCGGCACGACCTGCTCACCCGCGCGGGTGCGTTCCCCTCCATCTCGCTGCCACTGACGCTCGGGCACCAGGTGAGCGGCCGGGTGGTCGAGATGGGCCCGGCGGCGGACGGCTTCGCCGTCGGCGACCGTGTCATGACCATGATCTACACCGGCTGCGGCGGCTGTCCGAGCTGCCAGGAGGGCAACGACGCGCTCTGCACCCGGACCCGGCCGCAGTTCCTGGGGGAGGACCGCGACGGGGGTTACGCCCAGTTCGTGGCCGTGGACGCCCGGGTGACCGTGCCGCTGCCCGACGCCGTTTCGCTGCCCGAGGCCGCCATCGCCACCTGCACCCTGGGCACCGCCTACCACGCGATCGCCACCCGCGGCGCGCTGCAGTCCGGTGAGACCGTCGCGATCACCGGTGCCAGCGGCGGGGTGGGCGTCCACGCCGTCCGGATCGCCCGCATGCTCGGCGCGACGGTCGTCGGCATCGTGTCGAGCGAGGAGAAGGCCCGGTCGGTCGAGGAGGCCGGCGCGGACCACGTCCTGGTGTCCCCGACGCGCACCTTCGCGCGGGAACTGCGCAGCCGGCTCGGCCGGCAGGTCGACCTGGTGGCGGACGTCGTCGGCGCGCCCACCCTCCGCGAGTCGCTGCACGCCGTCCGGCCCGGTGGCCGGGTCGTCGTCGTGGGCAACGTCGAGGGCAAGGAGGTCTCGATCCCGCCCGCGTACCTGATCCTCAAGGAGGTCGCGCTGCTCGGGACGAAGTCCTGCACGACCGGGGAGATGACCGCGCTGCTCGACGCCGTGGCGAGCGGGAAGCTCACCGCCGAGGTGACCGAGATCGTCCCGCTCGCCGGTGCACGTGAGGTGCACGAGGACATGGAGGCCGGGCGCGGGAGCGGCCGCTCCATCCTGGAGGTGGCCGGTGGCTGACCCGGCCGCGACCGAAGACGTCGGCCCGACCCGTCGTTACCTGGAGGCGCTGCGCGAGGGCCGGTTGGTCTACCAGCGGTGCGGGCAGTGCACCGCGGCGGTCTTCCCGCCCCGGGTGCTCTGCTCGGTGTGCAGTGCCGACGCGCTGGACTGGCAGCCGAGCGAGGGCGCGGGGACCGTCTACTCCGCCAGCACGCTGACCCCGCGCGACGAGGATCCCTACACCGTCGTCCTCGTCGACCTGGACGAGGGTTTCCGGGTCATGAGCGCGGTGGCGGGGACCAGCGCACCGCTCGGTTCGAGGGTGCAGTTGGTCCCCCAGCCGGCGGACGACCCCGCGGGTGAGCCGCGGCTCGTCGCCGTCCTCGAGGGTGCCGGATGAGCGAGCTGCGGGGCCGCACCGCGGTCGTCGGTGTCGGGGAGGACGGCGTCGGCGTGGCGGTGCCCGGGAGCACGCCTCTGGACCTGGTGGCCAGGTCCACCCGGGCGGCCTTGGACGACGCGGGGCTGGCCATGTCCGACGTCGACGGGCTGTTCACCGCCTCCGCGTACTACCAGCTGCCGGCGTTGAACGTCGGCGAGTACCTCGGGGTACGGCCGCGCTACACCGACACCACGGCACTGGGCGGCAGCTCGTCCGTGGCCCACGTCGGGCACGCGGCCGCCGCCATCGACGCGGGACTGTGCGATGTCGCGCTGGTCGTCTACGGCAGCACGCAGCGGTCGGACTCAGGCCGGCTGGTCTCGCAGTCGGAGGCATCCCCGCACGAGCGCCCGTACCGGCCGCGGTATCCGGTGACGTCGTACGCACTGGCCGCCGCCCGGCACATGCACGAGTACGGGACCACCCGTGAGCAGCTGGCCGCCGTCGCAGTGGCGGCCCGTCAGTGGGCGCAGTTGAACCCGGCGGCGTTCGCGCGTGATCCGCTGACGGTGGACGACGTGCTCTCGTCGAGGATGGTGTCCTCGCCGCTGACCGTGCGCGACTGCTGCCTGGTCACCGACGGGGGCGGCGCCCTGATCGTCACGTCGGCGGAGCGCGCCGCGGACCTGCGCCGGCCGCCGGTGTACCTGCTCGGGTACGGCGAGGCGCAGTGGCACCGGAACATCACCCACATGCCCGACCTCACGGTCACCGCTGCCGTGGACTCAGGTCGCCGGGCCTACGACCAGGCCGGTCTGTCGCCGACGGACGTCGACCTGATCGAGCTCTACGACGCCTTCACCATCAACCCCGTCCTCTTCCTGGAGGACCTCGGCTTCTGCGCGAAGGGGGAGGGCGGCGAGTTCGTCGCCTCCGGCGCCATCGCGCCGGGCGGCCGGCTCCCCGTGAACACCAACGGCGGGGGCCTCTCCTACTGCCATCCGGGCATGTACGGGATCTTCGCGCTCGTCGAGGCGGTGCGGCAGCTCCGCGGCGAGGCGGGGGAGCGGCAGGTGCCCGGCGACGTGGCCCTCGTCCACGGCAACGGCGGCGTCCTGTCCAGCCAGGTGACCGCCATCTTCGGCACGTCCGCGACCCGATGAGAGGGAAGGATCCCCAGTGAGCCTGTTCTACGACGACCTCGAGGTCGGTCAGGTGTTCCGCACGCCGGCCCGGACGGTGACCGAGACGGATCTGGTCACCTTCTCCATGGTGTCGGGTGACTGGGCCGCCATCCACAGCGATGCGGAGTTCGCCCGGGACACCTTCTACGGCCAGCGCGTCGTCCACGGGCTGTTCGGCCTCTCGATGCTGACCGGGCTCATGGAACGCGCCGGGTGGTTCTCCGAGTCGGCGCTGGCGATGCTCGACATCGAGCGGTGGGCCTTCCGGAAGCCGATCTTCGTGGGCGACACGCTGCGCGGGGAGATGGAGATCGTCTCCAAGCGGGTCACCAGCGCCGGCGACCGCGGGATCGTGGGACGTCGCTTCACGCTGCTCAACCAGCGGGACGAGGTCGTCCAGACAGGCGACCTGGGGATGATGATCAAGATGTCGCCGGAGGTGGCGGCATGAAGCTGCTCGAGGGGCGCAACGCGATCGTCACGGGCGGCGCACAGGGCATCGGCCGGGCCACCGCTCTGATGCTCGCCGAACACGGAGCCCGGGTGGTCGTCGCCGATCTCGACGAGCGGACCGCGCAGGCCGTGGTCGACGGACTGCCGCAGGGCGGCGCGGCGGTGCGCTGCGACGTCCGCGACCCGGACGACGCCCGTGCAGCGGTGGCCGCCTGCCAGGACCTGGGGTCCGTCGACGTGGTCGTCAACAACGCCGGCATCACGCGGGACGCGACGCTGCGCAAGCTGACCATGGCGGACTGGGACGCCGTCCTGGACGTGCACCTCAAGGGTGCGTTCCTGATGAGCCAGGCCGCCGCGGCCGTCATGCGGGAGCAGGGCAGGGGGGCGATCGTCAACATCTCCTCGATCTCGGGCAAGGTCGGGATGATCGGCCAGGCCAACTACAGCGCCGCCAAGGCCGGGATGGTCGGGCTGACGAAGGCGACCGCCAAGGAACTGGCCCACCGCGGGGTGCGGGTCAACGCCGTGCAGCCCGGCCTGATCCGGACAGCGATGACCGAGGCGCTTCGGCAGGACGTGTGGGACCAGAAGATGTCGGAGATCCCGATGGGGCGCGCAGGGGAGCCCGAGGAGGTCGCCAAGGTCGTTCTCTTCCTGGCCAGCGACCTGTCCAGCTACCTGACGGGCACGGTCCTCGAGGTCACCGGCGGGCGGTTCATGTGATCGGCTTCGACCTCGACGACGAGCAGCGCGAGCTGCAGGAGCAGGCCCGCAGGGTGGGCCAGGCCGTCCGGCCCATGGCCCGGCGCTGGGACGAGGAGGAGACCTTCCCGGAGGCCTCGTTCGACGTGCTCCGCTCCTCGGGCCTGCTGGATCTCACGGTGCCGGTCGAGCACGGGGGGCGCGGAAAGGGCGTCTTCGAGGCCTGCCTGGTGCTCGAGGAGATCGCGGCCGGGTGCATGGCGACCGCGATCGTGGCGCAGATGTTCTTCAACGGTCCACCGCGTGCCATCGCCGTCCTCGGCACCGACGAGCAGCGTGCCCGGCTGCTGCCCGAGGTGGCCCGCGGCGAGCGGTACTTCGCCATCGCCATGACCGAGCCCGGCGCCGGATCCAGCGGGACCGAGCTCACCACTCAGCTCGCCCGTGGGGCCGACGGCGTGCTGCGGCTGAACGGGACCAAGTGCTACATCACCGGCGGCGACCGGGCCGACACCCTGCTCGTCTTCTGCCGTGCGGCCGGCACGTCGGGCTCCCGCGGCATCGGTGCCGTCGTGGTGCAGCGCGGTCAGCCGGGTTTCGACGTCGTCGACACGTCGCCGAAGATGGGCAGCCGCGGCGTCGCGGAGGCCACCCTCCGCTTCGAGGACGTCGAGATCGACGACGACCAGGTGGTGATCCCGCCGGACTCGGAGTCGAGCGCCGGCGCAAGGCTCCTGCTGCGCCAGTTCAATCCCGAGCGTTGCGGCAACGCGGCGATGTGCATCGGGGTGGCGCGCGCCGCCCTGGAGGACTCCATCGCGTACACCGCACAGCGGGAGCAGTTCGGCCGTCCGATCGTGGAATTCCAGGGCCTGCAGTGGAAGCTCGCCGACATGGCGGTCCGGCTCGAGAGCGCCCGGCTGCTGCTGTGGCGTGCGGCGATGTCGTCGGAGGACGGCTTCCCCGTGCTGCGGGACACGGCGATGGCCAAGCTCGTCGCGAACGAGACGGCGCAGTACGTGACCAACGAGGCGATCCAGCTGCACGGCCACCGGGGCTACACCCGCGACGTGCCCGTGGAGCGGTACTTCCGGGACGTCCGCGGCATGGCCCTGGGCGGTGGCACGTCGGAGATCCTGCGCAACGTCATCGCCGAGGACGTCGCCGGAAGACGGTTCGAGCAGCGGCCACGGAGCGCCCGGTGACCGGTGTGCGCACCCGCGTCGACGGCGGGGTCGCCGTCGTGACCCTCGACCGGCCGGAGGTGCGCAACGCGCTGGACTGGGCGGCCTGGGAGGCGCTGGGGCGCGCGGTGGAGGAGTGCGATCGCGACGACGTGCGCGCGGTGGTGCTCACCGGCGGCGACCGCTGGTTCTCCGCCGGCGGCGACGTCTCGTCCATGGGGCAGGGGGCGGACGGCGGGGTCGCCGCACCGGCGGCCCGGGTGCGGGTCGCCCACCGCGCCGTCCGGGCGCTCACGCGGTGCCGCGTGCCGGTCGTGGCGGCGGTCGAGGGGTTCGCCGTCGGGGCCGCGTGGGGGCTGGTGCTCGCCTGCGACCTGGTCGTCGCCAGCCGGGAGGCGTTCTTCGCCGCCCCCTTCAACGAGCGTGGCCTCGTCGCTGACGCCGGCCTGGCCTGGTCGCTGCCCCGGCACCTGGGCCACCAGCGGGCGGCGGAGCTGCTGCTGCTCGGTGAGCGGTTGCCGGCGCCGAGGGCGCACGAGTTGGGCCTGGTCACCCGGCTGGCGGAGCCGGGTCAGGCCGGGAACCAGGCGCTGGCGCTGGCCGCTCGTCTGGCGGCGGGGCCCGCGGACGCGGTCCGACTGACCAAGGGGCTGCTCAACCGGGCCCCGACCTCGTCGCTGGACGCCTTCCTGGACGACGAGTACGTGCACGTGGCGCTCAACGGCCACAGTCCCGACGTCGCTGAAGGACGGCAGGCGTTCCTCGACAAGCGACCGCCCCGCTTCCGGTGACGGCGCCGACCCGCAGGAGGAGCACCCGATGACCGGCTCCGACCCGGCCGCCCGCCGGCCACTGGGCGATCTGTGCGTCGTCGAGTTCGCCTCGTTCGTCGCCGGCCCGTCCGCGGGCATGGGACTGGCCCAGCTCGGTGCCGAGGTGGTCCGCATCGACCCCCTGGGCGGGGGCAACGACCACCTCCGCTGGCCCGTGGCAGCCAACGGGGCGAGCCTCTACTGGGCGTCCCTGAACAAGGGCAAGCGCTCGGTGACCGTGGACGTCCGCTCGGCAGCCGGGCGGGAGCTGGTGACCGCACTGGCGACCGCGGGCAGCGGGATCTTCCTCGACAACGCCGTGGGCCAGCGGTGGCTGTCCTACGAGGTGCTCTCGGCTCGACGTCCCGACCTGGTCCACGTCCGTGTGCAGGGGCACCGGGACGGACGTCCGGCCGTCGACTACACGGTGAATGCCGAGGTGGGCGTGCCCCAACTGACCGGGCCGGAGTCGATGGAGGCGCCGGTGAACCACGTGCTGCCCGCGTGGGATCTGCTCACCGGGGCGACGGCGGCGGTCGGGCTCCTGTCCGCCGTGCACGAGCGGTCGGTCACCGGCCGCGGCGCCCACCTGGAGATCGCGCTCGCCGACGTGGCGCTGGCCGGGGTGGCCAACCTGGGCTGGCTGGCGGACGCGGAGCTGACCGGCCGGGACCGGCCGCGACTGGGCAATCACGTCTACGGCAGCTTCGGCACCGACTTCGCCACGGCCGACGGCCAACGGCTCATGGTGGTCGCGCTCACCGAGAAGCAGTGGCGCGCTCTGTGCCGCGTGACCGCCACCGAGGAGGTGTTCCGGGCGCTGGAGGTCGCTCTGGACGCCGACCTGGACAGCGAGTCGGAGCGCTACCGGCTGCGCGAGACGATCGTCGCGGTGCTGCGCCCGTGGTTCGCCGCCCGCACGCTGGACGAGCTGGCCGACCAGCTCGACGTCGCCCGCGTGCTGTGGAGCCCTTACCGCACCATGCGCCAGGCCGCGGCCCGGTTCGCCTCGGACGAGGACGAGGTCGTGCGGCACGTCGACCAGCCCGGCATCGGGCGGATGCTGGCCGCCGGCTCGCCGCTGCGCTGGTCGGGCGGTGGCCTGCCGCCGCAGGCAGCGCCTCGGCTGGGAGCGGACACGGCGGAGGTCCTGTCCTCGCTCCTCGGACTCACCGATGCCGATCTCGGCCGGCTGCACGACGAGGGGGTCATCCGGCTCGAGAACCGGATGACCGCATGAACGGCGGGATCCGACCGATTCCCGCGCCCGCGGGGGGCGAAGAGAGGGAAACATGCGCGAGGCAGTGATCTGTGAACCGGTCCGGACGCCCGTGGGGCGGTACGGCGGCGTGTTCCGGGATGTTCCGGTCCACGACCTCGGGTCGACGGTGGTCCGCGGCCTGCTCGAGCGGACCGGTCTGGCGCCGGAGCGGGTCCAGGAGGTGATCTTCGGCAACGTGTACCCGACCAGCGAGGCGCCGGCCCTGGGACGCTTGGTGGCGCTCGACGCCGGACTGCCCGTCGAGGTCACGGGCTACCAGATCGACCGGCGGTGCGGTTCGGGCCTGCAGGCGGTGATCGACGCGGCGATGCAGGTGCAGACCGGCGCCCGGGACGTCGTCGTCGCCGGGGGCGCGGAGAGCATGAGCGGTGCCGTCTACTACTCGACCGACATGCGGTGGGGGGCGCGTGGCGAGGCGTCGGCGATGCACGACGCGCTGGCCCGTGGTCGGGTCACCGCCGGCGGGAAGGACTACCCCGTTCCGGGCGGCATGCTGGAGACCGCGGAGAACCTCCGCCGCGAGTACGCCATCCCGCGCGAGGAGCAGGACCGCCTCGCCGTCCTCTCGCACCAGCGCGCCGTCCAGGCGCAGGAGGCCGGCGTGTTCGCCGAGGAGATCATCCCGGTGACCGTGCGGACCCGGAAGGGCAAGCAGGTCGTGGGCACCGACGAGCACCCCCGTGCCGACGCCTCCATGGCGAGCCTGGGGCGGCTCCGGCCCATCAGGCAGTCCGTCGACCCGGAGGCCACCGTGACCGCCGGCAACGCCAGCGGCCAGAACGACGGCGCCTCGGCGTGCATCGTCACGACTCCCGAGGAAGCCGAGCGGCTGGGGCTGCGCCCGCTCGTGCGGCTGGTCTCCTGGGCCGCGGCCGGTGTGCCTCCGCGAACCATGGGCATCGGCCCGGTGCCGTCCACCACGAGCGCGCTCGACCGAGCCGGGCTGCGGCTCGCGGACATGGACCTCATCGAGCTCAACGAGGCCTTCGCCGCGCAGGCGCTGGCGGTGACCCGCGAGTGGGGCTTCGGCGAGGGCGACTTCGAGCGGCTCAACGTCCACGGCTCGGGCATCTCGCTCGGGCACCCGGTGGGCGCCACCGGGGGCCGGATCCTCGCCACGCTGGCTCGGGAGATGGACCGGCGCGAGGCCCGGTACGGCCTGGAGACGATGTGCATCGGCGGGGGACAGGGCCTGACGGCGGTGTTCGAGCGCTGGGCGTCGTAGCAGCTCCTGCGATCCCCTGCAGCAGGCGCAGCGGGGCACGTCGCCTGTCTCCGACCACGACGGTGAGGACCGGGATGTACTACGACAGCGAGCGGCGCGTCGGCGGCGACGGGGATCCGGGGTTGCCCTGGAACCCGTTCAAGGCACTGGTCGCCCCCCGGCCGATAGGCTGGATCTCGAGCCTCACGCGGACCGGTGTCGTCAACCTCGCCCCGTTCAGCTTCTTCCAGGCGGTGGCTGACCGGCCCGATGTGGTCATGTTCAGCACGGAGGTGGAGACGCCGGCGTCGAGCGGGCCCGGCGGACCGGACGGGGAACGGAAGGACTCGCACGAGAACGCCACCGTGCTGGGTGAGTTCGTCTGCAACCTCGTCTCCTGGAACATGCGCGAGGCCATGAACACCACCTCCCTGCGGCTGCCCCCCGATCAGAGCGAGGCGGAGCACGCGGGGCTCCAGCTGGCGCCGTCGCGGCGGGTCGGCCCTCCGCGCGTGGTCGGGGCGCCGGCCGCCCTCGAGTGCCTGGTGGTCGACAGCCGGCAGGTCGTCCACCGCCACGGCCTGCACCGGTTCCACATGATCTTCGGTGAGGTCGTCGGCATCCACATCGACGACCGGTTCGTCCGGGAGGGCCGCGTCGACACCGTCGCGATGCAGTTGATCGGCCGGCTCGGCTACGACGAGTACTCGGTGCTGGACCGGACGTTCCGGATGACCCGGCCCGACGTCTGATCCCGCCTGACGGCCCGTTCTCCGGGGTGCTCCAGATCTCGATCTCGGGGTGCCAGCATGTGCGCCCGTTCCCGGGGAAGGACTCGTCATGTGGTGCGTGCGGTGGCCGTCAGCGCCGGAGTCGCCGTCCTGCTGCTCGCCGCTGTGACCGGGCTGCTGTGGGCGTTCCAGCGGTCGCTGATCTACCTGCCCGGCGGGGCCCCCCACCAGCCGGCGGGCTCGGTGCTCCCGGGGGCGCGGGACGTCGTCCTCCGGACCGGCGACGGCCTCGAGCTCGCCGCGTGGTTCCTCCCCGGCCCCGGGCCGGAGGCGCCCGCGGTCCTGGTGGCCAACGGCAACGCCGGGCACCGCGGGCTCCGGGCACCGCTCGCCCGCGCGGTGAACGAGGCAGGTCTGGCGGTACTGCTCTTCGACTACCGCGGCTACGCCGGCAACCCCGGCAGCCCCACCGAGGCCGGCCTGGCGCTGGACGTGCGCGCCGCGCGCGAGTTCCTGGTCTCCGAGGCGGCGGTGCCGCCCGATCGCCTGGTCTACTTCGGCGAGAGCCTGGGTGCCGCCGTCGTGACCGAGCTGGCGACCGAGCACCCGCCGGCCGGGCTGGTGCTGCGCTCGCCGTTCGTCGACCTCGCCTCGGTCGCGCGCGTCCACTACCCACTGGTGCCGGCGCGGGCGCTGCTGCGCGACCGGTTCCCGGTGGCCGAGCGGGTGGCGCGCGTCGACGTGCCGACGACGGTGGTCTACGGCAGCGCCGACTCCATCGTGCCGCCCGGCCAGAGCCGCGCGGTGGCGGAGGCCGCGGCCCGGCTGCACCGGCTGGTCGAGGTGCCCGGCGCCGACCACAACGACCGGGTCCTGCTCGACGGCGACGCGCTCGTGAAGGCCGTCGTCGAGCTGGCCTGACCCGTCCTCAGGAGGCGACCGCGGCGGGACGCCGTCCCCACTGCAGCGCGAGCACCCCGGCGACGGCGACCACGACGCCGACCACCGGCGGGATGGACCACCCGGCCTCGCTGCTCCACCAGGCGGCGACGGACGCGACCACGTAGACGGCCAGGTTGCGCCACTCGACGGCCGGCAGCGCCGACGTCCCCGGCATGCCGCCGCGCCAGCGGGCCAGGAAGTCGCCGATGACGACGCCGCCCAGCGGCGGGATGAGGATGCCCAGCCACACCAGGTACTCGATGAGGTTGTCGTAGATACCGGTGATCGCGAGCAGGGTCCCGAGGATCACCCCGCCGATGACGAACGGCTTCTTCGACCGCGAGTTCGCGATCTCGGCGCCGGCGACGCCGAAGTTGTAGGCGGTGTTGTCGTTGGTGGTCCAGAGGTTGGCGACGAGGAAGACCAGGCCCCAGCCGACCAGGCCCAGCTGGTAGAGGACGAGGACGAAGTCGCCCTCGCCGAAGGCCAGGGCGCCGATGGCACCGAAGCCGAGCATGAGCAGCTCGCCGACGAGGAAGGCCACGACGCAGGCCCAGAAGCCGGTCGAGGGGGTGCGGGAGAAGCGGGTCCAGTTCGGCGCCTGCGTGCCGCCGGAGGCGAAGGTGCCGACCACGATCGTCACCGCGACGGCGATCGGCATCGTCTCGGTGGGCTCGATGGCGGTCAGGCCGCTCCACCCGCCGACCTCCTCCAGCGAGCGCCAGGTGACCCAGCCGGCCAGCACGAGCAGCAGCGGCACGGAGACGACCGAGAGCGCGTACATGCCCTTGTAGCCGTAGTAGGCGGTGACGCCCATGACGGCGCCGCCGGCGACCATGAGCGCGATCTCGGTGCCCCGGCCGGACCAGTCCAGCGCGCCGGCGGTGAGGCCGGCGAGGGTGGCGACGGTGACGCCGTACCAGCCGATCTGCGTGCCGCCCAGCAGCACCGAGGCCAGCTTCGCGCCGCGCGTGCCCAGCGCGTAGCGGCACATCATCACCGTGGTGAGCCCGGTGATGGCCCCGATGCCGCCGATGATCGCGACGTACACGCCGAGGACGGCGCTGCCCAGGAGCAGCACCCACAGCAGCGTCGTGACGTCGAAGGCCGCGCCGATCTGCGCGCCGGCCAGCATGGTGGGGGTGAAGAAGGTGAAGCCCAGGAGCACGATCGCCACGGAGAACAGCGACTGCCGGGCGTGCGGCGGAACCGGGTCGATCGGGTAGTCCGGATCGACGTCGGCCGGCGTGAGCGGAACGTCCTGACGACTGCTGGTGCTGCTCATCTGCCCGCCTCCGCGGTCTCGTCGTCCTCGCCGATGTCCTCGTTCCAGATCTCGGGGTGGGCGGCGATGAACTGCTCCATCAGCCGCACCCCCTCGGCGTCGTCGAGCACCAGCACCTCGACGCCGTTCTCGGCCAGCCAGTCGTGCCCGCCGTGGAAGGTGCGCGCCTCGCCGATGACCAGGCGGGAGATGCCGAACTGGCGGACGAGGCCGCTGCAGTACCAGCAGGGCGAGAGGGTGGTGACCATCGTGGTGCCGCGGTAGGTGCGCTGGCGGCCGGCGTTGCGGAAGGCGTCGGTCTCCCCGTGCACGGAGGGGTCGTCGTCCTGCACCCGTCGGTTGCGCCCGCGGCCGAGCACCGTGCCGTCCGGGCCGATGAGCGCGGCCCCGATCGGGATGCCCCCCTCGGCGAGCCCGGCGCGGGCCTCCTCCAGCGCGATGGCCAGCCATTCCCGGGCTGTCGACTCGTCCAGCGGCACCGTCATCCGGCGTCCTCTCCCCGTCGAGCACTGCGTATGGCGCTCCTGCGCCGACCCTGGCAGAGATCGTTCCGCCGCGTCGATCCCCGGTGCGTCTCCGTCCGGTCACGTTTCCGCGTCCCGACGGCACACTGGTGTCTCCCGACGCGGCTGTCGAGCCTCTCTCCGGTGACGAACGGTCCGGCGCCGGCCGGACCGCCCTCCCGGGAGGTGATCGTCATGGCCGGTGGCAGCGCACCGACGTACGGGCAGCTGTTGCAGGAGGCGCTCGAACTGGGCCGCGCCGACGGTCTGTTCGCCGCCGCGTTCGAGTCCCCGGGGGCCACGTCGGGACGGCCCGACCGCTGTCTCGGCCGGACTCCCGCCGAGTTCGCCCGAATGCTGTGGGGGCCCTCGGGAACACCGCCGATCGGTCTCGAGGTGAATGCGCCGCTCTGGTACGCGACCGGCTACCGGGAGGGGCTCCGGGCGGGTGCCGCGACGGGCCGGGGGACGACGGCGACCCTGCTGCTGCGCCGGGTGTTCACCTGAGCAGGCCCTGGCCGTGATGGCCGTGATCGGCCACACTCCCGGGTCGACAGCGACCCGAGGAGTGAGGGGATCGAACCGTTGACCAGGGTGTCAGTCGCGACAGCAGCACTGCTGGGCGGCGCGGTGTGGACGGTCCATGCGCTGGTCCTCGCCGGCAGGCCGACGGGGTGCGTGCGCGATGCGTGCTTCGTCGCCGGGGCGTCGAGCCGGCCGAGCGAGGACCTGGCGCCGGTGTTCCTGCTGGCCGTCGTCCTGCTGGCCGTGGCGGCCACGACGCTGGGACGCGGGGACCGGCAGCGGGGCCGGGGTCTCACGCGGACCGGAGCGCTCCTGCTCTGGGCGGGCGCCGCGCTCCTGGTCCTGGGCCTGGTGGTCAACGCGGCGATCGACGGGGACTCTCCGCTGTGGTGGCTGCACGACACGGACTCGCTCGGGCGGCTGGCTCCGGTGACCGGGTCCTTCCTCGTCGGCATGGGCCTGTTGTGGCGGAGGTCGGACCCGTCCTGGCTGGGGCCGGCGCTGGCCGTGGCCGCCCTGGTGTCCGTGCCGTTCAACGCCCAGGACGACCGGGTCCTGCTGAACGTGCCGCTCGGTCTGGTGTGGGCGGTCGCCGGCTCCTGGTGGCTCCTGCAGTGGAGGAGGGCGCAGAACGTGTCCCTGGCGACCGCGTCGCCGAGGACGTCCCCGCTGCACGCACCGTCGGACCGGACGGGACGAGGCGCATCGTGACCGCCGGCACGGGCGTGTCCGCCGAACGGGCGGCGGATCGCGGACGGCTCCGCGCCGCGACCGCCGGTGGACTGTGCGGGCTGGTGGCCGGGGCCTGCTGGATCGGCAAGGGCGCTGCCGTGCTCGTGACCGGCTGGCAGCCGCCGGTGCTGTTCGAGGTGGCGCCGCTGCTCATGGCGATGGCGGTGTGGGGCCTGGCGCGGCAGCTGCCGCCGTCCCGGGGACGGACCCTGGGCTCCGCCGCGGGCGCGCTGGGGGTGGCGGCTGCCCTTCCCGTCGTCGTCGGGGAGGTGACGTCCGTGCCCACGGCCGTCACCGGGACCGGGATGGCCGTCGCGCACCTCGCGGTCCTCGCCGGGCTGACCAGGGTGGGGGTGGAGCTGCGTCGGCAGCGGGGCGACGTGCTGCCGCTCGTGCTGGCGGTGGTGACCGTTCCGGCGGTCGCAGCCGGGGGAGCGCTGTCGGCGCTCGCCGGTGAGCGCGCCCTGGAGGTGCCGATCGTGGCGCTGGGGTTCTGCTGGGCCGTGCTCGGCGTCCGCCTGCTACGGCAGACCTCCTAGCGGGCGGGCGCCTCGCTCGCGATGAGGCTCGCGATGAGGAGGGAGGCCACCAGAACCCACAGCCCGCCGAAGAGGAAGCCCAGCAACCCTGACGGCCCGACGGGAGTGAGGGCGACGACCAGGGGCACCAGCATCGCCACGCTGAACCAGCGGAACCAGCGGGGGAAGAGCCCGTAGCCGAAGCCGGCGATCACCGCCGCGGTGACCATGACCAGCGACGGCACGGCGGCGATCCGTGCGCTCTCCCAGCCGGTGGTCAGGAGCACCTGCGCCGTGACGCCGTCATCGAGGTCTGCCGCCGTGGCGAGACCGATGCCGTCGGCGGCGAAGGAGAGCCACTGGGCGGCGGCCAGGACGGCCCCCGCCGCCCCGATGACGGCGACCCAGTCGGAGGCCCCCCGCAACCGGCGCCAGAGCGGGCCGGCGAAGACGGCGGCGAGCACGGCGCCCAGGGAGATCAACGCCGCTCCCGCGCGCAGCGCGCCGGCGTGCTCCTGGATTCCTCGGACGATCGCCTCGGGGGCCATGGTGGGGTCGATGCCCTTGCCGCCCAGGTCGCCCAGCGAGACGCCCGCGTAGGCGACGACGATGGAGGCGGCGCCCGCCAGTGCCGCGACGCGTTCCAGGACGCCGGTCCGGGGGCTCTGGGCCCGGACGCTTCCCATGGTCATGCCGGCTCCCGGTTCTCGTGTCCACTCGGTCGGCAGCACTGTGGAGCACCGGTCAGCGCTCCACAAGGATCGCGGGCACCTCCCCTCGCCGGTGTGTCGACCGTCGGGTCGCTTCCAGAGGGGAGGGCGGCCGGACGGACGCCGGTCGGTTGACCGGGAAGTCGACCGGTGGCCCCGTCAGCCGATGGGGCGCTCGTCGGCCAGGACGCGGGACGTGAGGTCGCCGAGCAGGACCAGCTCGTCGTGCGTGAGTCGCGAGAACAACCGCTCCTCCAGGCCCCGGTGATGGGTGGGCTGCGCCTGCCGCAGCACCTGCAACCCCTCGTCGGTGAGGGACACGACCACGACCCGGGAGTCCCGCTCGTCGCCGGTCCGCCGCACCAGACCGCGCGTCTCGAGCTCGGCCACCAGCCGCGAGAGCCGGCTCTGACTCAAGGGCGTCTGGCGGGTCAGGGTCGTCATCGTCGTGTGGCGGTCCTGTGCGAAAGCGGCCAGGTGGAGCAGCACCTCGTAGCCCCGCAGACCGATCCCGTGCGCTGCCCGCAGGTCTGCGTCCAGGAGCCGGTCGAGCTGCTCACCGGCCCGGATCAGGCCCAGGAAGGCGCGGGCGTAGGTCTTCGACGGGAAGGCGATGCCCGAGGGCAGCGAGACGAACACCGGTTCCCGGTCTGACTCGTCCGTCCGCACGGGCAGAGTCTACCGGAATATCTATGCGGAAGCATGGTTCTGATGTATGCTCACGCATAGATCGAGGAGGCGGACATGGAACTGCTGGTGATCTCGGGCTCGACCCGACGGGGTTCGTTCAACACGCGGCTGGCGCGGCTCGTCCGCGACGTCCGTCCCGACGATCAGGTGACCGTCGTCAGCGACCTGGCAGCTCTGCCGTTCTACGACGCCGACGTGGAGGCGACGGGCATCCCCTCGGCCGTGACCGCCCTGCGAGGTGCCGTGGCTGTCGCGGACGTGGTGGTGTTCGTGACGCCCGAGTACAACGGCACGGTGCCGGGCGTACTCGGCAATGCCGTCGACTGGCTCTCCCGCCCGCACGGGGAGTCGGTGCTGCAGCGCAAGCCGGTGCTGGTCCTGTCGGCGTCGCCCAGTCGATTCGGCGCCGTCCGGGCCGCCGACCACCTGCGCACGGTGCTCCACCGGATCGGTGCCCAGGTTCTGCCGGCCGGGCTGTCCGTCGCCGGGGCGCACCGGCGCCTGGCCGAGCCGGTGGACCCGGAGGTCGTGGGGCAGCTCGCCGACGTGCTCGGCTCCGTGCTCGACGTCCGCACCGCACCTTCGGGATCGGCGGAGCCCGACCTGCTGCCGGCCTGACCCGCCGACCGATCAGGAGAGGAGACAGCGATGTACGCAATCCTGCGGGTCAACACCTACGACCCCGAGAAGCTCGCCGCCGCGGCCGACCGCCTGGAGGAGTTCGACCAGTTGCACGCCGCCCAGCCCGGAGCGGAGGGGAGCATCGGCGTCGACCTCGGTGAGGGGCGGCGATTCGTGCTGAACCTCTGGGACGGCGTCGAGTCCAGCCGCGCGGGCCAACGGGTGCTGGTCCCGCACCTGCAGCGGCTGCTCGTGCCGCTGATGTCCCAGCCCTCCCAGTTCCTCGGCGCGGGCCCGGTCATCACCTGGCAGATGGCACCGTCTGTCGGCGGCTGAGAAAGCGGGACAGGCTCCCCAGGGCGTGGGAACCGGGCCAGGACGACGGTCGCTCCGCCGCGGCCTTCAACCGCGGGTGCGGATGCCGGGCGCAGCGGGGGCGGCGGCGCTCCGGCGTGGCGGTCCACGTGCACGTGTGGAACGTGGTGACGGCCGGCGCCCGGACCAGTTCCCGCTGCGCCGCCAGTGCCGACGTCCGATCGCGCTGGGTTCTGCTGGGCCGTGCTCGGCGTCCGCCTGTTACGGCAGACCTCCTACCGGGCGGGAAGCCCAGCCACCCTGACGGCCCGACGGGAGTGAGGGCGACGACCAGGGGCACAGCATCGCCGCGCTGAACCAGCGGAACCAGCGGGGGAAGGAGCCCGTAGCCGATGCCGGCGATCACCGCCGCAGTGACCATGACCAGCGAAGGCACGGCGGCGCTCCGTTCACCCCCGCCGTCGACCCGCATCCGGGAAAGAACGCGGAGGCGATGTCGGCGAGGGCCGACCGCGCCACACCAGGCAGCGCCCCGGAGGACGTCGTCGTCCACCGGGGCGCTGCCCGTGCCAGCCCGCCGCACGCGCCGGTCCCCCCGTTGCAGGAAGTTGATCCGTGCGATCGGCACTGAGGCGGCTGGGCTGTCAGTGGCCCACGAAACGTCCGTCCAGTTCGCCGCAGGCGACCGGCAGTTCGGCCTCGATCGGCACGCCCAGGGCCGTGGTGCGCCCGCCGTACTGCCCGTCACCGTCGACGTCGGCACCGTGGACGACGATGTGCAGGTCGTCCAGGTTCTGCCGAACGTCCGTGGGGATCGGGATGTTGCGGGAGTAGACGAGGGTCCCCCCCTGGTTGGCCACCGGGGCACGGTCCAGTGCGAGGGCCGAGGCCGGGCTGGTGTCACCTCGGGTGCTGAAGGTGACATCGATCGGCCCGTAGTCGTCCAGGCCTTCGGCCGTCTCGATCAGCCCGTCGGCGACCAGGTCGTCCCTGGCCTCCGGGCCGGGGCACTCGTTGTGCGCCTGCAGGTCACCGTGGATGTGCATGACATGCGGGAGGTTGGGGCTGAGTCCCCGGGCGGTCACGACGACCGTGGCCCGGTCGTCCACCGTGATCACCCGGGCATGGCCGCTGACCTCGGAGCCGGCGTCGGCCGATGGGTCGTGGGGTACCGGGGCGAGTACCGCTCCGAAGTTCCCGATGGTGGGCGCTGCACCGAGCGCTGGGGTGGCGAAGGCCGGCAGCAGCGCTGCACCGGCCAGTGTGACGAGGAGGGTTCGGGTCCGCATGGTGTGCTCCTACGAGAGGTGGACGTTCGTCCGGAGGGCCACACACCTGGGCTCGATGTGCACCATCCGTTCGGCGTCCACCGGATTGCGGTTCACCCATTCGGATAATCTTTCGAGACTTCGGCGTGTCCGTCTCCCAGTGCGGTCGCGTCCTCTCTGCACGTCGAGTGCGTCGTACCCGTCGGGCGGCGACGATCCGCCCACACGGCTGCAGGGAGCGACGGCGTCCCTTCCGCATTCCGGAGGCGGTGCTGGTGCGCGACGTCGTCGTCGACTGCTCCGAGCGCTCGCTGATTTCGGTGCTGCCGCCGATCGCTGATCCGGAGTCCGTCGTCCGCAGCAGGGCGATGCCGTGGTCGCCCAGTGGTCTCGAACTGCCGGCCGTGCAATGCCGGTCGGCGCACGCTTATCTCGTCATAGGACAGCGGCGGTTCGTCGAGCGGCAGCAGGAGCAGGTTCCGCTGTCGATCCGTCAGCTCGGCCAGGGCCGCGAGCAGCGCGTCCCGCCGCTCCGCCTCCAGGAGGTCGCTGTCCAGAGCGGCGTCCGCGCCCCCCCGGGCGGAGCCATCTCGTTGCGATCGGTGGGGGAGAACAGCCGGCGGGCCTTGAGCAGGTGCGGGCACTCGCGGCGCGTCGTCGTCACTGTCCAGCCGGGAGGTGCTGCCTGTGGGCGTCGCTGCGGCCGTGACCGCTCGAGCCTCGGCTGGGCAGTTCCGCCAGCCGCCGTATCCGCCGACGACGCCGACCGTGGGTCCTCGCGACCTGCCGTGAGCTCGCCCGCTACTGCGCCGTCGGCGAGGGGACCGGTCGCTCTGTCCGGTCGAGCACGGCGTCTGCAGTCATCCGCGTTAGCTGCGGCGGCGGATCCGGCGGTGGAGTCCAGCCGGAGGTCGATGTCACCGACCTCCGGCCGGCCTGCGCGCCGGCCGGTGCCGAGTGCGAGACCAGCGGTGGCTGCCCGCCGACGCTGGCACCGGGGGAGGAGCGCCACCGTGACCGCGTGGATCCCGCTGCTCCCGGAGTTCGTCGACGCCAACACCGCGACCGGACGGTTCGTCGTCGAGCGCGACCACTACGTCGACGGCTGAGCGCCCGACGGCCGAGACGAGGACTCAGTCCTCCAGCGAGCGGACGGCGAAGGCCAGGGCGGCGAAGACGCCGCTGGTCGCCGCGGCCCGACCCGCGGTGGTCATACCCGTGGCGCGCGCCGCTGCGAGTGCGGTCAGCACGTCGACGAGGTTCACCGCCGCCGCGACGGTCAGCACCCGGTCGGTCTCCTCCTTCGTCCGCGCGGTGAAGGACCACGCGGCGATGGCCAGCATCCGGCTGCCGAACAGGCGCAGCAGCTGCGTGGTGTACGGCGACGGGGGGACGGCGTAGGTCACCTCCAGGGCCCGAGGCGCCAGGAGGCCGGTGACCCCGAACAGGGCAGCGCTCCCGGTCAGCACGTTCACCAGCGCCTGCTTCGACATCCCCAGCGCGGCCTTGGCCATATCCGTCTCCTCGCAACGCAGCGTCCGGCTCTGTGCATGCGGCAGGGTCCTCTGGACGGCGCCGGTCGTACAGATGCTCCGTTGCGAGGCCGGAGGGCGCTGGTCGCGCGAGCCCGGCGTCGGAAGTAGCCGGCTCCGGGGAGTAGCTCGCCCGGCGTGCTATCAATCCCGGGACACCGCCTCGTCGACGTAGGCGCCGATGACGGGCGCAGCCGCCGGTCCCCCCTCCGGGATCCGCGCGGCAACGTGACCGTCGGCCCGCGTGTCGACATGCCCTGGCGTCGGGAGGTGACGTCATGTCGCCGCGGGCGTCGGTCGTCCCTGTTCCTGGGCTGGGCCGTCGCGCCGGGTGGGTGTTCACCCGACCGAGTGGTCGTGGTGGTCACGCAGGGTCGCGTTGTCCACAGAAGGGCTGTTCCGGGCTTCGCGGACCCCTCCGTTTCCTTACAGTCGCCAGCGATCTGCCGATCATGAACCGGGCTCGACGGGGGTGCTGTGCCGACCGCTCTGGACGTCGTGGACGGCGAGGTCCGTGAGCTCATCCGGCGTCGGGGTCTGGATCCGTTCACCGATCCCGGGCCGGTTCGGGTGCTGGTGCGCGACGTCGTCGCCGACTACTCCGAGCGCTCGCTGACCTCGGCGCTGCCGCCGATCGCCGACCCCGAGTCCGTCGTCCGCGACGTGCTCGCCCGGGTGGCCGGGTTCGGTCCGCTGCAGCGCTACCTCGACGACCCGGAGATCGAGGAGATCTGGGTGAACGAGCCGGGCCGGGTGTTCGTCGCCCGGCGCGGCCGGTCGGAGCTGACCACGACGATCCTCGCGCCCGGCGAGCTGGCCGACCTGGTGGAGCGGATGCTGCGCACGTCGGGACGGCGGATCGACATGTCCACCCCGTTCGTCGACGCGACGCTGCCCGACGGGTCCCGGCTGCACGTCGTCATCCCCGACATCACCCGCCGCCACATGGCGGTCAACATCCGCAAGTTCGTGCTGCAGGCGCACTCGCTCGACGAGCTCGTGGGCCTCGGCACGATCACCGCCCAGGCGGCCCGCTTCCTGGAGGCCGCGGTCGCCTCCGGGCTCAACGTGCTGGTCTCCGGCGGCACCCAGGCCGGGAAGACCACGCTGCTGAACTGCCTGTGCGCGGCGGTCCCGGCGCGCGAGCGGGTCATCACCTGCGAGGAGGTCTTCGAGCTGCGGGTGCCGCTGCCCGACGTCGTCTCGATGCAGACCCGGCAGGCCAACCTGGAGGGCGCCGGCGAGATACCGCTGCGCCGGCTCGTCAAGGAGGCGCTGCGGATGCGGCCCTCGCGCATCGTGGTGGGCGAGGTGCGCCAGGAGGAGTGCCTGGACCTGCTCATCGCGCTGAACTCCGGGCTGCCGGGCATGTGCACGCTGCACGCCAACAGCGCCCGCGAGGCCGTGGTGAAGATGTGCACCCTGCCGCTGCTGGCCGGCGAGAACATCGGCACCGCGTTCGTCGTCCCGACGGTGGCCGCCAGCGTCGACCTCGTCGTGCACGTGGGCACCGACGCCGACGGCCGGCGGCGCGTGCGCGAGATCGTGGCGCTGCCGGGCCGCGCGGAGAACGGCGTCATCGAGACCGCCGACGTGTTCACCACCCATGAGGGGCGGCTGGTGCGGGCCGAGGGCTATCCGCCCCACCCCGACCGGTTCGCCGCCGCCGGCTTCGACCTCGCCGGGCTGCTGTCGTGATCGGTTCGGGTGCGCTGCTGGGACTGCTCCTGGGCGTGGGTCTGCTGCTGATCTGGCGCAGCGGGTCGCGGGCGCCCCGGCGGCGGACCGATCCCCGGCGCCCGGGGCGACGCGCGCTCCTGCTGGCCGAGGCGGGGCTGACCGGCATCAACGCCGCGCAGCTGCTGGCCCTGCAGGTCGGGCTCGGGCTGCTCGTGCTGGTCGTCGTCCTGCTCAGCACGAGCACGGTCACGGTGAGCCTGGTCTTCGGGCTGTTCGGCTTCGCCCTGCCCCACGTGCAGGTGCGCCGGCTGGCCGCCCGCCGCAAGGCCGACCTCCGCGAGGTGTGGCCGGAGGTGGTCGACAACCTGGCGTCGGCCGTCCGCGCGGGCATGTCGCTGCCCGAGGCGCTGTCGACGCTGTCCACCCGGGGACCGGACGTGCTGCGGCCGCCTTTCGCCCGGTTCGCCGCCGAGTACCGTTCCACCGGCCGGTTCAGCGCCTGTCTCGACCGGCTCAAGGACGACCTCGCCGACCCGGTCGGCGACCGGATCGTCGAGACGCTGCGGGTCGCGCGCGAGGTGGGCGGCACCGACCTGGGGCGGGTGCTGCGGACGCTCGCGACCTTCCTCCGCGAGGACGCCCGCGCGCGGGCCGAGCTGGAGACCCGGCAGGGCTGGGTCGTGTCCGCGGCGCGGCTGGCCGTTGCGGCGCCATGGGTGGTCCTGCTCCTGCTGGCCACGCAGTCGACGACGCTGGCCGCCTACGACTCGCCGCTCGGCACCGCGATCCTGCTCGTCGGGGGAGCGGTCTGCGTGGTCGCCTACCGGCTCATGCTGCGGATCGGGCGGCTGCCCGAGGACGTGCGGGTGCTGCAGTGAGTGCCGGGCTGACGGGGATGCTGCTCGGGCTGGTCGCGGCGACCGGTCTGGTGCTGGTGCTGACCTACGCGCCGCCGTTTCGCTCAGTGCGGCTGGTCGACCGGCTCGCCCCCTACGTCCACGACACCCCACCGCCGTCGCGGCTGCTGGGCACGGCGACCGAGCCCGGCCTGCTGGCCGCCGTCCGCCGCGTGTTCGGGCCGGCGATGGGCGACGGCGCGCGGCTGGTCGACCGGATGCTCGGCGGGCGGGCCGCCGTCCGTCGGCGGCTGGACGCGCTGGGCGGCGACGCCACGGTCGAGGACTTCCGCGTCGAGCAGGTGGTGTGGGGCGGGCTCGGGCTGCTCGGCGCCGCGGTGGTGGCGGCGGTCGGCTCGGTCGCCGCAGGCGGCGTGAACGTGCTGTCGGCCGGGTTGCTGTGCGTGGCCGGTCTGCTGGGCGGCGTGCTCGGGCGGGACTGGTGGCTCACCCAGCAGGTGCAGCGCCGTGAGGAGCTGCTGCTGGCCGAGTTCCCCGTCGTCGCCGAGCTGCTCGCCCTCGCCGTCACCGCGGGGGAGAGCCCCACCGCCGCGATCGCCCGGGTGACACGGCTCTCCGGCGGTGAGCTGGCCGGCGAGCTCGGCGACGCGCTGGGCCGCGCCCGCGCGGGCGTGCCGCTGGTCGACGCGCTCCAGGAGGTCGCCGACCGGACGTCGCTGGACGCCCTGGCCCGGTTCGTCGACGGCCTCCTGGTCGCCATCGAGCGCGGCACGCCACTGGCCGAGGTGCTGCGCGCCCAGGCCGCCGACGTCCGCGAGGCCGGCAAGCGCCGGCTGCTGGAGGCCGGCGGCCGGAAGGAGATCGCCATGATGGTGCCGGTCGTCTTCCTGGTCCTCCCGGTCACCGTTCTCTTCGCCCTGTTCCCGGGGCTGATCAGCATCGTCTCGCTGGCGCAGTGAGACGACCGATGGAAGGACGATCGATGCGCGGGTTCGCGTACCTGACCGCCGCACTGGCGGCCTTCGCGGCGCGGGTGCGCGGCGAGGATCCGGAACGGGGCGACGTCCCCGGCTGGGTGATGATCACGGTGATGACGGCGGCCCTCGTGCTGGCCATCTTGATCCCGTTCCGTGAGGCGATCGTGGCCGCGGTGACCAACGCCCTCACCTCCGTCACGAGCGGTGGCTAGACGACCGGTCCGGATCGACGACGACAGCGAGCGGGGCAGCGCCGTCGTCGACTTCGTCCTGGTGTCGGTGCTGATCGTGACGCTCCTGCTGGCGGTGCTGCAGGTGGCGGTCTACGTGCACGTGCGCAACGTGGTGACGGCGAGCGCGCAGGCCGGCGCGCGGTACGCCGCCAACGCCGATGTCGACTCCGCGGCCGGGGCGGGGCACACGGTGGAGATCGTCGCCCGGGCGACCTCGGTGCAGACCGCCGAGGGGCTGGCGTGCAGCTCGGCCGAGGAGGTCGACGCCACCGGGCTGACGCTGGTCGTGGTGCGCTGCACCGGCGCGGTGCCCGCGCTGCTGGCGGCGCTGGGCAACCTGCTGCCGCTGGAGGTCACCGGCCGCGCGGTGAAGGAGGCCGCGTGAGCTGGCTGCGGACCCGGTTGGGCGGCGACGAGCGGGGTTCGGCGCTGGTGGAGTTCGTGTTCGTCGCGCTGGTCGTCTTCGTGCCGCTGGTCTACATCGTCGCGGGCTTCTCGGCGGTGCAGCGCGGTGTGTTCGCCTCCACGGCCGCAGCCCGGGAGGCCGGGCGAGCGATCGCCACCGCCCCGGACCCGGTGATCGGTCAGGAGCGGGCGCTGAGGGCGGCGGAGCTGGCGGTGGAGGACCAGTCGGTCGACGTCGCCGACCTGCGGCTGGCCTACGCGCCGGCCGGTGCGGACTGCGAGACCGCGGACGGCTATTCGCCGACGCTGGCGCCGGGGGAGGAGTTCTCCGTGTGCGTCACCGTGACCGTGCGGATACCGCTGCTCCCGGAGTTCGTCGACGCCAACACCGCCACGGGCCAGTACGTCGTCGAAAGGGACCGCTACACCGACAGCTGACGTCGACGCCCGTCGGTGCAGCGCCGAAGACGCCGCCCCGCGGTGACGCCGCGGTGACGCCCGGGTGACCCGCGCCCGCCGACACTGACCGCCGCGGCCGCCTGCGCTTTCCAGCCGAGTTGCATCCTGTGCGCTCACGCTGATCTTCCGGTGACCGCGAAGGCCAGCCGAGGGGAAGGGATCGCTGCGATGCCGCTGCGTTCGTACGGCGTCCTGTCCGGCCAGGTGCGTGACACTCGCCGGGAAGGGGCGACCGACACCCCGCACTACCAGATCCACCTCGTCGACGACGCCGGCACGAGCTATCGCGCGGCGGTGAACGTGCAGTCCCAGCAGTCCCCGTCGGAGCTGCTCTTCCTGGTGGTGGAGGACTTCCGCCATCCGCTGACCGACGCACTGCCCGCGCCCGGCTCGGGATGGACGCCGCTCGCGTCGCGACCCGGCGGGCCGAGCCTCGACTACATCCGGGCCAACCTGTTCGACCCGTCGGCGATGCGGCTCCTGCCGCCCGACGTCACGGGCCCGGACAACGACCTCGCCGACCTCTTCGACCACTACGTGCGCCGGGCCGCGGGGGACCCGCAGGTCGTCGGCTTCGTGTTCGGCGAACGGTGGGGCCCCGAGCCCGCGACCCCGGACGAGGTCTTCGGATTCCTCCCCGGCAACGGCGTGCACGACGTGCACATGAATCAGGGCAACAGTGCCCGGTTCCGCCCTGACGACGGCGTGTGGCAGGACGGCGGTCTGCTGCTGCACTTCCCGGCGGAGTCGCGGTGGGTGGCCATCTTCCTGGCGTTCCAGAGCCAGGCGTGGCACACCGACGACACGACCGGACACGCGATCGAAGCTGCACAGGCCCGGCCGGAGCGCGGACTCGAAGCCGTGCGCATCGTCGCCGCTCTGGTCAACCCCGTCGGTCCCGCACCGGAGGCCGAGACCATCACGTTGCTGAACGCCTCACCGGCGCCGGTCGACCTCACCGGATGGCAGATCGCCGACCGCGCGAAACGGACGTGCCCGGTGCCCGCCGGACCGCTCGACGCCGGCGCCACCCTGGTGATGACGCCCAGCAACGGTGTCGTCCTCGGCAACGACGGCGGGGCCATCACCCTCCTCGATCCACAGGGCCTGAAGGTGCACGGGGTCTCCTACACCGCCGAGCAGGCCCGCGAGGAGGGCCGCTCCGTCGTGTTCTGACCACCGCGTGCGCGTGCGTGGTGTGCATCGCAGGACGGGAGCCGGGGTAGCGCGCGGGATGCGCCACTCAGCGGGTGTCCTGTGACGAGGGAGAGAAGCGATGACCACCAAGGTGGAGAAGTCGATCCAGGTCGACGTGCCGGTGAACCAGGCCTACAACCAGTGGACCCAGTTCGAGGACTTCCCGCACTTCATGGGCGGGGTCAAGGAGGTCCACCAGCACGACGACCAGCGCCTGCACTGGACGGCCGAGATCGCGGGTGTGCGGCGCGAGTGGGAGGCCGCCATCCTCGAGCAGGTGCCCGACCAGAAGATCGCGTGGGCGGCCACGGAGGGGGCGACGAACGCCGGAGCCGTCCGGTTCGAGCCGGTGGGGCCGTCGTCGACGCTGGTCTACCTGACGCTCGAGTACGAGCCGGAGGGCCTCGTCGAACAGGCCGGCGACAAGCTCGGCATCGTGGAGCGGCAGGTGACGTCGGACCTGCAGCGGTTCAAGGAGCTCATCGAGAGCGAGGGCTACGCCACCGGCGCGTGGCGGGGCTCCATCAACGAGGGACTGAACGTCGGCACCCCGGGCGTGGAGACCGCGCAGATGACCCGCGGCGACAGCGGCAAGGCGGGCGTGTCCGCGACGACCGTCGCCGCCGGTGCCGCGGCCGCCGTCGCGGGCGTCGCGGCGGCCGCCGGCGCTGCCGTCGCCGCGTCGAAGAGCGGACAGGAGACCGAGCAGGCCCAGCCGGAGCAGGAGGTCGCCGTCGTGCCGCAGCCACCGGCGGGCGAGGTCCGGCAGGACGTGCTCGTCGAGGGGACGAACCCCGAGGGCTACGCCGCGAGGCCGTCCACGGAGGGTGTCGAGACCGGCATGACCGACCCCGAGGGCGGCGACGACCCCATGATCGGGGGCGGCAACCGCTGACCTGCAGCGATCGGCGGAGGAGGCCCCTGCCTCCTCCGCCGACGACCACGCCGCCACCGGTAGGACACGCTCCGGAACAGCTGGCCCACGGTCCGACGATGCCCTAACGTCCGCCCCCTGCGCGGCTCACGGGGGGCCGACGGGGGGCCGGAGGAGCGGGGTCATGCGCGGACGACGACCCGCTGGCGTTGCGCTGGGCGTCCTGGCCACCGCTTCGGTGCTGGCCGCCTGCTCGTCGGGCGACACGGCGGGATCGGGAAGGGCGTCCGACACGCCTGCGGACAGCGCTCCGGCGACGTCGCCGGCCGGTCCGCCGCCCGTGGGCCAGCTCGTCCTCGCCGACGAGATGGACGACGACCGCAACGGCTGGGGCACCGGCCTGGGGCTGTCCTTCGCCGCGGGCGACTACGTCGTCGCGGGTGTCACGCCGATCGGCGTCGTGACCTACCCCGATGCGCTCATGGATCCGCCGGAGTCCGCCGTCGTGACCGCCCGGTTCAGCGCGCCGGTGGGCACCCCGTTCGTCGCCGTGACGTGCAGCATCTCCCCGGACGGCGGATCGTTCTACGCGCTCGGTGTGGGACGGGACGTGATGGCGATCAGCCGGGTCTCGGGCAACGCGGAGACGCCCCTGGACGCGGGGGTCCTCGCGCGCGCCGACACCGGTGTCGACCTCACCGCGCCGCACGACGTGCAGGGGACGTGCGTGCGCGGCCGCGACGGGATGGAGCTGTGGCTGAGCGTCGACGGCGCCGTGGTCCTGTCGGCGGTCGACCCCGAGCCCCTCGACGCCGGGCGGCCCGGCCTCCTGATGGTGCCGGCGCCCGGCACCCCCGAGGGCAGCGAACTGCAGGCGCGGGTCGCCAGCTGGTCCGTGGCCCGCCTGGGCTGACTCCCGGACCGGCCGGGGTGCCGCGCCGCGCGCGGAGACGCCACACGGAGCGCCCAGCCGGCGCATCGTTGCGGCATGGCCCGGCTGCCGCCCGACGACCTGCCGCCCGAGCGCGGACCCACCTCCGAGGTGGATGCCCTCGTCGCGGCCGGTCCGCCCGGCCCCGACAACCCGGTGACCGTCGGGGCCGTCTTCTGGACGGCGGTCACCGAGCCCGAGGGCCCCGACCTGACCATCCTCGACATCGTCGTCACGCCCGAGAGCTGGCCGGGGTGGGGCGGCTTCCGCCGGGCCGCCGCACTCCTGCCGGACTACGGCATGGCCCATCAGGCGACACCGTCGGTCGACGACCCCGACGTCGTCTACGTGCGGTTCCTGCGGGACACGGGTGAGACCCACCGCGCCCCCTCCGACGCGGTCCTCGTCGGCGACATCGTCATCGCGACCTTGGTGCGCCGACCGCGCCTCGGCGGCTGGCGCGTCCACGCCCTCGGCGACTACGTGCGGCCCGAGCACGTGCCGCACGACCGGTGACCGGGCGACGCCGGCCGCCCGGTCACGCGCGACCGGATGGCATGGTCTCGTATCCCGGGGGTAGAGGGGCGCTACCTGCAACGGCGCCGGGAAGCAGCCCCCGGGGTCTGCACCCGCACGACCTCCGGAGTTCCCGCATGCGCATGCTGTCCCGGCTCGCCCTCGTCCCGGCCGCGGTGCTCGCCACCGTCGCCCTCACCGCCGCCCCCGCCCTCGCCGCGCCGTCCAGCCAGGACGTCGCCTGGATGCAGGCCGCCCACCAGAGCAACCTCGCCGAGATCGCCGCGGGCAACGCCGCGCAGCAGGCGGCCACCACGCCGGAGGTGAAGAACCTCGGGGCGATGTTCGTGCAGATGCACACCGAGCTCGACACCGCCCTCACCCAGGCGGCGCAGCAGCTCGGCGTCCAGCTGCCCGGCGGCCCCAGCCCGGAACAGCAGCAGCAGCTGGCCGCCGTGCAGGCCAACCAGGGGCGCGCGTTCGACACCGCCTGGATCGCCCAGCAGATCGGTTCCCACGCGACCTCCCTCGCGGCGACCCAGAAGGAGCTGGCCTCCGGCTCCGACCCGACCGTGCTGAACCTGGCCCGCACGGCCACGCCCGTCATCGAGCAGCACCTCGCCGAGCTCCGGGCCGTGGCCCGTCAGTACGGCGTCCCCACGTCGGTGCCGGGCGGCACGGGCGGTCAGGTCGCCGACGGCGGGCTCGGGACGCTGGGCTGGGGTCTCGCCGGGCTCGGCGCGCTCGCGGTGGTCGCCGGCACGGCCGGGCTGATCCGCCGCCGCGCGACCGCTGCGTGAGACATCCGTGAAGGCCCCGCGCGTCCGGCACCTCCTGGTGCTGGTCGTCGCGGGGCTGCTCCTCGTCGGCTCGGGGCTCGCGCTGGCACTCGCGACGCCCCGGGCCGACGCCGACGACATCGGCCGGCCGCCGGCCGTGACGACGCCGTCGGACGTCCCCGACCCGCCGTCCCCGTCGTCGGCCGCGACGCCGACCGCGCCGGCACCGTCACCGGCACCTCCGCCGCCGCCCGCGGGTCCGCCCGCGCCGGTGACCATCTCCCTGCCGGCCACCCCAGGCCCCGTGCCCCTGGTGCCGGTCGGCGTCCTCGACTCGGGAGCGCTGCAGCTCCCGGAGCGGCCGACGGAACTCGGCTGGTACGCCGCCGGGGCGATACCGGGTGATCCGGCCGGCACCGCGGTGATCGCCGGTCACATCGACTCCGCGCAGTTCGGTGCCGGACCGCTGGAGACCCTGCTGGAGCTGCGCCTGGATGACGTCGTCGAGGTGACCGACGCAGCGGGCGGCCTCCACCGGTACACGGTCCGGTCGCGGACGTCCCACCCCAAGTCGGCCCTGCCGCCGGATTTGTTCCGCACCGACGGACCCGCGCAGCTGGCCCTGGTCACCTGCGGCGGCGCCTTCGACGAACGCACCGGCCAGTACGCCGACAACCTCGTGGTCATCGCCCTCCCCGTTCCTTGACACTCGGCGCCGCGGGAGTGCGCTCCGGCTGGCGACCGTGTGCCGCGACGCGTGACCCGTCGTCCGCACGGAGCATGTTCCGCACGACAGAGAGCGGCGGAACCGTGCGAGGCCGCCGTCCGCCTCCCCCCGAATCCGCGCAGGAAAAACCCGGGGCCTGGGCAATCCGTCCACCGGCCTGCATCCGAACGCCTGCTGCGAGCCCCTCGAACGAGGGATGCGTGAGCACGTCACTCCTCTGGGTGAACCCGCCGAATCGCGGTTGGTCCACCTCCGGCCGGGGCATGTGCCACGCAACCAGATTGCACCCAACCAATGCAGTCGGGCTCAGGGGGAGCGAAGAACCCTGACACGGCCCAGACCAGTGGCCCGCAGGGACAACCGATTGGGGAAAGACCTTGAGAACCATGACGCGCACCGCCGTCGCTGCGCCGGCTCTCGGCTTCGCGGCCCTGCTGGCCTTGGCCGGCCCCGCCGCAGCCGCGGACGGCTCCGTCCAGGGCAACCTGGCACCCGTCGCGGTCAACGGTGTGAACGGCTCCGGCCAGGCGATGGCCGAGATCTCCGGGACCACGCTGTCCTTCACCCTGGCGGCCCAGGGCCTGCTGAACGGTGCGCCCCACGCGGCGCACATCCACTTCGGCCAGGACGCACGCCACGAGTGCCCGACCGCTGCGGACAACAACGCCGCCCCGCTCAGTGGCGAGACCATGCCCGAGGAGCACCTCACCACGACCGAGGGCGCCCCGGCCTACGGCGAGATCGTCGTGTCGCTGACCAAGTCCGGGGACACCTCGCCCGAGTCCGGCCTGGCCGTCGACCGGTTCGCCTCCGAGGGCAGCTTCGAGTACTCCCGCGGTGACGTCCAGGTGTCGGCGGAGGTCGCGCAGGCGATCCTCTCCGGCCAGTCGGTCGTCGTCGTCCACGGTGTGGACCACGACGGCAACGGCACCTACAACCCCGAGGGTCGTGGTGCGTCGGACCTCATGCCGGAACTGCCCGGGGAGGCCACCGACCCGGCTCTGTGCGGCGTGCTCGGCGCCTCTCAGATGGGCAGCATGCCGAAGGGCGGCGTCGAGACCGGTGCCGGTTCCACCGCCGGTGTCGAGAACGTCGGCCGGATCGGTGCCGGTGTGGGTGCGGTCGCCGCCGCCGGTGGGGTCGCGCTGTACGCCCGTCGTCGCTTCTCCACCGACAGCTGATGACCGGCGACGCCGGGCCCGGGAGCACCTCCCGGGCCCGGCGTCCTGGCCACCTGATCCTGCTCGTCGCCGCGGTCCTGCTGCTCCTCGGTGGCGGGACCGCGGTGGCGGTCGGGGTCGCCGGTCAGGACGCCGCTCCGCCCACGCCCGCCGCGTCGACGTCCGCCGGTGACGATGCGGACGCGGTTCCCGGACCCCGTACCGGCGCCGGCCCCGAGAACCGGTCCGAGGGCAGTGCAGCGCCCGGGAACTCCGCCCCGGCGCCGCCGACCAGCGCGGCCGCGGCGCCAGTCGCGCTGCCGGTGTCGGTGAGCATCCCGGCCATCGGCGTGCAGTCGGAGCTCATCACGCTGGGCCTCAACCCCGACGGCACGCTCGCGGTGCCCCAGCCCGGCCCGGACTACGACAAGGCCGCGTGGTTCGACGGCTCACCCCGCCCCGGCGACCCCGGTCCGGCCGTCATCGAGGGGCACGTCGACAGCGCCGCCAACGGCCCGTCGGTCTTCTACTCGCTGGGCGAGCTCGTGGCCGGTGACCGGATCGAGGTCACCCGCGAGGACGGCAGCGTGGTCGCGTTCCTCGTGGACGAGGTCCGCCTGGTGCCCAAGGACGACTTCCCGACCCTCGACGTCTACGGCAACACCGACGGCCCCGAGCTCCGGCTGATCACCTGCGGCGGCCCCTTCGACAGCGCCGCCCGCAGCTACGAGGACAACGTCGTGGTCTTCGCCAGCCTGTCGGCCTGACACCGGCGCGTCGCCGGGCGTCACGAGACGAGGGGGTTCCGGGCGGTCCGGCGCTGCGCTAGCTTGGCCGCCTCCTCGCTCGTCTGGCGCGGGCGACGGCGCTGGGGGACACCGTGCGCGCACGCATCAGCCGGCATCTCGGTCCTGTGCTCACCGCTCCACCGCGGGCGGTCGCGCCACCCTCGTTCGACGACGCCCTCGAGGTCGACCGCGTCCTCCCCGGGCGGGGGCCGTTCCTCGGCCCGGGTCCCGCCGACGCCTTCGGGGTCGAGGTGCCGCCGGAGTTCAACGGCCGCGACTACGTCGTGTTCCTGCTGCGGGTCGCCGCCGAGATCGAGCACTCCCTCATGGCGCAGTACCTCTTCGCCGCCTACTCCCTCGGCGGGCCGAACGTGCCGGCGGAGCGGGCCGCGGACGTGCGGGCCTGGCAGGAGACGATCCTCGGCGTCGCCAAGGAGGAGATGGGTCACCTCATCACCGTCCAGAACCTGCTCACCGTCCTGGGCGCCCCGCGGCAGTTCGACCGCGACGACTATCCCTACGTCAGCCCGCTGTACCCCTTCGGGTTCCGGCTGGAGCCGCTGACCCTCGACTCGCTGGCGACCTACGTCTGCGCGGAGAGCCCCGCCCAGTGGGACGACGACGAGGCCCGGCGGATCAAGGAGCGGGCGCAGGCCACCACCGGTGAGGTCGTCAACCGGGTGGGCGAGCTGTTCGACCAGCTGATCGGCCTGATGGACCGGCCGAACGTCGTGCCCGACTCGGCGTTCCAGGCGCGCACCGTGCCGTTCCAGGCCTCCTGGGACGAGTGGGGCCGCGGCTACCGGGAGGGCCAGCGGGGCGCCGAGGCGATGAGCATCCTCGACCTGCCGGCCCCCGAGCTGGTGATCCTGCGGGCCGGCTCGCGCGCCGAGGCGCTCACCGCGCTCCGGGCGGTCGCCGAGCAGGGCGAGGGGTTCGAGACCCCGCCCGACGAGAACGACTCGCACTTCCGCCGGTTCCTCACCGTCTACCGGGCGCTGGAGGCGCTCGGCGACGGCCTCGGCGACGTCGTCCGGCCCCTGGCGCGCAACCCCACCACCGGCGACGTCGACGGCGGCGACGCCGAGGACCCCGACACCCCCACGACGCTCACGCATCCGGAGGCGCGACTCTGGGCGCACCTGTTCAACGTGCGCTACCGCAAGCTGCTGACCAACCTCGCGCACGCCTTCGAGCTCGCCGACGACCCCAGCGACGCGACGACGCTGACGCCGCGCGGGGCGCTCATCCACCGGACGTTCTCCGAGATGTACAACCTGCGGGCCATCTCCGGCTTGCTCGTCCGGTTGCCCGCCTCCGCCGACGACCCGGACGGCCCCCGCGCCGGGCCGACGTTCCAGATGCCCTACACGCCGGCGCTGCCCTCGGCCGAGTCCGACCGGTGGCGGCTGCACCGCGATCTCCTCGACGCCTCCGGCCGGCTCATCGCCGCGCTGCGGGCCGTGCTGCTCGACGGAGACGGGCCCGACTACCTCGCCGCGCTGCAGCAGTGGGACGACATCGAGCGGGGCCATGTCGAGCAGCTCGTCGCCGCGCCGACCCCCGCTCCGGTGCCGTGATCCGCGAACTGCGGGTGCTGCCGCCGCTGGCCATCGCCCGCTTCGGCGCCGCACCCACCCCGATGGACAACTACGACGTCACGGTCGATCCGCAGCGGCCGCTCGGCTACCGGTTCCTGCGTCCGGCGGAGACGCTCGAGGTCGACCGGGCCACCGGCGAGATCACCCGCGCGTTCGTCCCGAACGCGGTGACCTTCACCGAGAACGGTCTCGTGCGACCGGTCGCGCCGTTCCTCGAGGCCTGGGCGCTCACCGACGACGACCAGCTCGAGCCGCTCACCCCCGAGCTGCTCGCTCCCGAGGGCGCCACGGTCTCCGACGTCACGTGGCGGGTCGAGGTCGCCAACCTCAAGGTGCTGCGCCGCACCGGGGACGACGCCGACCGGGTCACCGCCGACAGCGGCGACATCGGCGACCACGCCGTCCACCCGCTCCAGGGCAGGTGCGCCAACTTCTGGCCGGGCAAGGTGATCCCCTTCGGCTCCGTCCAGTTCATCCGGCCGACCGCCGCGCACCCGGCGATCCGGCTGCGGTTCACGCCCGGGCGCGGCTTCGTCTACGGGGCCAGCCGGACGCCGCCCCCCGCGGGGCCGCCGCCCGACGCCAGCGTCCGCGACGTCGTCTACGACGCGAGCCGCGGCCGGTGGCAGGGCTACCGCGACCGCGGGCCGCTGACCACCGTGCCCGGCCAGATCTACGCGCTGGACGCGCAGGGGGCCAGCCGCGGGTACCTCGACGACGGCTGCGACGGCCTGGTGCGCGTGACGCTGACGCTGGGGGACCGGACCCTGTCGGCCTTCGGGCGGGTCGGCGTCGGCCCGCCGACGTACGCCCCCGACGGCCTGCCGATCCGCACCGTCGCCGACGAGCTGGAGCAGGCGCTGTTCGGCCCCGACCCCGCGCCGGAGGAGGCGACGCTCGAGCACGTCGAGGAGATCGTCCGGCGCGCCTTCGAGAACGTCCGGCTGATGAACACCGCGGCGCAGAACGTCGGGGGCATGGCCGCGCACGACCAGGGGGAGGGCCGGCGGCGGGAACCGATCATGGCCCGGGCGCTGGTCGACACGGTGGCGCTCGAGCAGCTGCACATGAGCCTGCTGCTGGCCCTGCGCAGCGGCGCGGCGCCGTGGTTCGCCGACGTGCTGCGCGACCACGACGAGGTCGGCGACCTCACCGACCGCGGCCGCCGCAAGATGCCGGCCATGATGCGCGGCGCCGACGGCCGCCACCTCGCCCTCACCCGCCGGCAGGTCGCCCTCATCCGGGCCCTGGTCCGCGGGCCGGTCTTCCCCGACGCCGGCGGAGGGACTGACGGAGGAGCACAGCCGTGAGCATCGAGCCGCGCAACCTCACCGCCCAGCTGCACCACCGGGCCGCCGGCAACCCGCCCAGCACGCTGCCGGAGTCGGCGATCTCCAACTGCTTCCCGGGCCTGGAGTTCGACTTCCGCAACGTCTGGCGGCGGATCCTCGAGGGCATCGAGCTGCACGAGGCCAGCGGTCTCGTCGTCCGCGGCGCGGGCGAGCTGGCCCGGCTGGGGGGTCGGCTGCTCATTGAGGTCGGCGGCGTGCAGACCTGGACGCCGGTCTTCGGTCCGGACGTCCCCGACGACGGGTTCACCTGGCTGGAGTGGTCCAACGCCCTCGCCGGGGTGCTCGCGGCGTCCACCGGAGAGCTGGTGCCCTGCGTGTTCCTCGACGTCGACGCGGGGACGACGGAGACCGTCGAGCTGCGGGTGCGTTCCCTGTTCGTCCGCAGCGCCGAGACCGGCGAGGTCGTTCCGCTCCTCGACGAGCCGGTGGCCGAGCCGGGCGAGCTGACCCAGAGCCTCTGCTCGCCCTGGCAGAACGACTACCGCGAGTGCGGCTGCTACTACTGGGCGGCCAGCCGGCCCGACTACGTCAACGTCGACGCGACCCCCCAGGGCCCGAGCGTCGGCAACAACTGGCTGGCGCGCAGCCGGCAGCCCCGCCGCTACGACGTCCCGGACGCCCAGCAGATCTCCTACGACGAGCTGTTCCGCAACTGGCAGGGTCTGCTGCGGTTCGTCGTCGAGGGTCGCGACCGTGACTGAGCTGGCCGCCCGGGCGGCCCCGCGCAGCCCCGACGTCCACCTGGTCGACGGGCGGCACGTCTTCGTCCCCGACGGCAGCCGGCTCTACGACGTCGACGAGTCGACCTATGCCCTTCTCGACAGGGCGACCCGCGCCGGCGACGACGCCGCCGTGCGGGACCAGCTGGCGCGGCTGGGTCTCGACGGCACCCCGTACGTCGACGACGTCCCGCCCGCCCGGCCACCGGTGCGCGCGCTGTCGCTCGCGGTCGCGCAGAAGTGCAACCTGGGCTGCACCTACTGCTACGCCGACGGCGGCGGCTTCGGCGGCCCGGCGGCGGACATGCCGCTGGAGACCGCACTCGCGTCGGTCGACCTGCTGTTCGCGGAGGTGGGACCGGGGGACCGGGTCAACCTCGCCTTCCTCGGCGGGGAGCCGCTGCTCAACCGCCCGGTGATCCGGGCGGCGACCGCCCGGGCGGTCGAGGTCGCCGGGCGGCGCGGCGCCGAGGTCACGTTCTCGATCACCACCAACGGGACCCGGCTGACCGCGGACGACGGCGACTTCTTCGAGGAGCACGCGTTCGCCGTCACCGTCAGCCTCGACGGGCCGGCCCTGGTGCACGACCGGCTGCGGCCGTTCCTCGGCGGCCGCGGCAGCTACGAGCGGGTCCTCGAACGGGTCGCCCCGCTGCTGCAGCGCCAGCGCAGGATGCAGGTGTCGGCCCGGGTCACCGTCACCCCGGTCAACCTCGGTCTGGTGGACACGCTGGACACCTTCGTCGGGCTGGGCTTCCACGGCGTCGGGTTCTCGCCGCTGCTGCGCTCGCCGACGGGGCGCGACGAACTGGGCCGGGCCGAGCTGATGACGATGCTCGGCGAGATGGTGGCCTGCGGGCAGGAGTTCGAGCGCCGGGTGCTCGCCGGGGAGCGGTACCCGTTCACCAACGCCGTCACCGCGATGCGCGAGATCCACCGCGGCACCCACCGGCCCTATCCGTGCGGGGCGGGCGCCGGCTACCTCGGCGTCTCCGCCGACGGCGACCTCGCCGCCTGCCACCGCTTCGTCGGCGACCCGGCCGCCGCGTTCGGCTCGGTGACCGAGGGCATCGACCGCCGGCGGCAGCTGCGCTGGCTCGACGAGCGGCACGTGCACCGCCAGGAACCCTGCCGCGGCTGCTGGGCGCGCTACCTCTGCGGCGGAGGCTGCCACCACGAGGTGATCGCCCGCGGCCGGCCGGCCTGCGACTACATCCGGGGTTGGCTGCACTGGTCGATCGGCGCCTACGCGCGGCTGTCGGCGCAGCGGCCGGACTGGTTCGCCGGGTGACCGCCTGGGACGTCTGCGTCCTGGGCGGCGGGCCCGCCGGAGCCACGGTGGCCGCCCGGCTCGCCCGCCTCGGGCACCGGGTCGTGGTGCTCGAGCGGCGGCCGTTTCCCCGACAGCACGTGGGGGAGTCGCTGAGCCCCGCGGCCTGGCCCGTGCTGGACGCGGCGGGGATACCGCGCGCCGCCGCCCGGGCCACGGGCGTGCCGGTGCGCACGGCCGGTGTCCGATGGCGCACCGACGAGGAGGAGCAGCTGCTCCTGGGCGAGGGGCTGACCGTCGACCGCGGCGCCTTCGACACTCTCCTGCTGGACCGCGCGCGGGCAGCCGGCGCGGTCGTGCGGGCACCGCTCCGCGCGGATCGTCCCGAACGGGTCGCCGGGGGCTGGCGGGTGCCGACTCCCGACGGCGCGGTCCACGCCCGCTTCCTCGCCGACGCCACCGGGCGTCGGCGGCTGCTGGGGGGACGGCGCGAGGCCACCTCGCCGCGCACCGTGGCCGTCCACGCCCGGTGGGCGGGCGCCTGGCCCGCCGACGGCCCGCAGACCCGGATCGCCGCGGTCGCGGACGGCTGGCTGTGGGCCGCCGCCCTTCCCGGCGGTCACGTGCGGACCCTCGCCGTCACCGATCCCGAGGTCCTCGCCGCCGAGGGCGGCGGCTCCCTCCTCGAAAGGTTCGCTGGAGCCGCGCCGGGCGTCGGCGCGCCGCCCGAGGGCGCTCCGGTCCGGGTGTGCGACGCGACGAGCTACCGGGTGCGGCCGCCGGTCGAGGCCGACGCCGTCCGGGTGGGGGAGGCGGCGTTCGCCATCGACCCGCTGTCGTCCTCCGGCGTCCAGACGGCGGTCCAGAGCGGGCTGGCCGCCGCCGCGACCGCCGCCACGCTGCTCGGCGGCGGGAACGGCGCGGCCGCCCTCGAGTACTACGGCGACCTGGTGCGCGCCGCCGCGGACGTGCACGCGCGCACGGCGTCGGCGCTGTACCGGGAGCACCAGCGGCACGCCGGGGAGCGGTTCTGGCAGCGGCGCGCCGCTCCGCCGGCGGTCGCGACCCGGTCCCCGGGGCCGGCGCTCGCCGACCTGCTCCCGCGGCGTACCCGCCTGGTCCCGTCCGCTGCTCTGCGGCCGACGGCGTGCCTGGTCGGCGACGCGGTCGACCACCGGCCGGCACTGCACGCTCCCGGCCTGGACCGGCCGGTCGCCTTCGTCGGCGGCCACCCGGTCGCGCCGGTCCTCGAGCAGCTCCGGGCGGCACCGACCCTCGCCGCGGCGGTCGCGCACTGGGACCGGGCCTGGCCGGGCCGCGGCCTGCAGCTCGCCGAGTGGCTGCACCGGCACGCGCTCCTGGAGGTCGCCGATCCGGAACGTGCCACGGCCCCGACCGCAGGGTGCCCGCCGAGCCCCCGCGGCCGCTGAGGCGCGCGCCGACCGCCACGGGGGGTGAGGCGGTCACCCGATCAGGTGACCCCTGACCGGGCGCCGATCGGTGTCCGGATCACTCAGCGCAGCTTACGTTCGAGGCCATGGGGATCAGGGGCACCGGCGTGCTGGCCGTGGCCCTCCTGCTCGGTGGCCTGACCGCCTGCACCGACGACGAGGACACCGCCGCTCCCGCTGCCCGCGACGACGTGGCCGTGCCCTCCTACCAGGCGCCGCCCAGAGCGCCGGACTTCTGCGCACGCCTGGCCGGCTCCCGGTACGTCGACGCCATCCCGACCGCGGTCGGCACGCTGCTGCTCGAGCCGCGGGACGACCGGGCCCGGCGCGAGCTCTCCGGAGCGGTGGCCGAGCTGGAGGCCGTCCTCGACGAGGTGTGGCGCGAACCCCGGTCCGACGACCTGAGCGCCGGCATGGAGGACCTGCTGGCGGCCCTCTACTCGGCGACGGCCAACCCGGTCGACGAGCAGCTCGCCATCCGCATCGCCGACCGCCTCGACGTCGTCGGCGAGCGGGTCCAGCCGGTCTGCGAGTTCCCGGTATGAGGGCGGCCGCGTTCGTCACCGGTGCGGTGCTGGCGCTGTCGCTGCAGGCCGTGCCGGCGTCGGCGGAGCCGCTGCCGAGGTCCTGCGCGGCGAACCCCGACCGGGTGCCCGTGGCCACGAACTTCCCGCTGGAGGCGTGCGTCGGAGTGGACGGCGTCTCGGTGCGCAATCCGCTCGACGTCCCCGTCCGCGTCTCCGTGTCGGGGTCGCCCGGCGGTCCCGTGCCGGTCGGCGTCGAGGACGGTCCGGTCACCACGGTCACCCGGTCGGTGCTCGGTGGGGACGGCGTCCTGCTCCCCGGCGACGTCGTGAGCTGGCCGCTGGGGCCGGAGCGGATCGAGGTGACCGCCGTCGACGTCGCCCCCGCACCGGCGGCGATCGCCGCCGACCTGGAGGGCGTCCTGCCGGAGCGGGACGGGACCGAGGCGCTCCGGCCCTACGCCTCGCTCATCGGTGACCTCCTGCCCGTGATGGACCGGCGGCGGGACTGCCTGCGGGGCGAGAACTTCCTCGGCCGGGCCGCCTGCGACGTCGGCACAGCCACCGCGATCGGCCGCGCGGTCAGCGCCCGGCTCCCGGCGGAGACCGCCGGAGACGCCGGCGAGGTACTGCTCGACCGCGCCCGGTGGGCGCGATGGTCGTCTCTGCGCGCCCCCAGGTTCCGCGGCACGCTCCTCGTCCCGGCGGCCGTGCCGCCGCCCGGGGCCGTACCCGGCGGCGGTGTCCCGGGTGACGTCGTCCCGAGGGAGGGTGCGACCCCGGGTGCCGCGGCCGTGGCCGTGGGACCCCCGGCTCCGGCCGCGGCTACCCCACCCGCAGCCGGTGCGCGCCCGCCGGCTCCACCGCAGAGCCCGCCCCCGCCGGGCCCACGCCCGGCTCCTGCCCCTGCCCCGGCCCCGGCTCCTGCTCGGCCGAACCCGCCCCCGCCCGCTCCGCCGGCGCAACCCGCCCCCGTCGAGGACGACGAGGACGACGACGGGAACGGCAAGGGCAACGGGAACGGCAAGGGCAACGGCAAGGGCAACGGCAACGGCAACGGCAACGGCAACGGCAAGGGCAACGGGCAGAAGGACGACTGACCCCGAGCCGCTGACGGCCCGCCGGCCGGGCGGCCCGCCGAGGGGGACGGAGGTGGGGAGCGCGGGTGCCCCCTCCGCCGAGGACGCGCGCTCTCCGGCGACGGTCAGCCGCCGCGCTCGATCTCGGCCTGGGTGACGCCGCGCAAGGCCGTCATCAGGGACTCGTCGGACATGTCGCCGCGGTCGAGCGCCTCGCGGGCCGGCCCGGGCAGCAACTCGATCTCGACCGTGTCCAACCACGCCACGTCGGTCCCGTTGCGGCGACCCACCTGGAGCCCCTCGCCGTCCTGCCGCAGGACGTACTCCTCGCTGTCGATCCGGATCGTCATGTCGTCGGTCATGACCGGCCCCTACCCGCGGGGACCGGCGTTCCACGCCCGCATCGGTGGAGGAGAGGATGACGGGCGTGGACGAGGAGTACTGCGAGGTCGTCGTCACCGCCGGCGACGCCGACTGGCTCGCCCGCTTCACCCGCACGCTGGTCGAGGAGCGGCTCGCCGCCTGCGGGCACCAGCTGGCCGCGATCCGGTCGGTCTACCGGTGGCAGGGTTCGGTGCACGACGAGCCCGAGGCGCGCGTGGCGCTGCACACCCGGCGTTCCCTCGTGCCGGCCATCGTCGCCCGCACCGCCGAGCTGCATCCCTACGACGTCCCCTGCGTGATCGCCCTCCCGCTGGTCGGTGGCAATCCGGCCTACCTCCGGTGGATCGCCGAGGAGACCCGCCCGGCCTGAACCCGGTGGTGGCGTCCCACTCCTCTCGGGTACCGGAGCGCCGAGGTGTCGTGCCCCGGTCACGCCTGCCGATGGAGTGATGAAGGGCCGCCACAGGTGTGTCCGTGGCCGACGGGGGAGACGTGCGAGAAGGATCGGGCAAGGCGGAGCTGCCGCTCGACGTGGGCCGACGCGAGGGCGCGGCCACGGCCGACGCCGTCGTCGTCGAGGCCGTGCTCGACGCCCTTCCCTCCCCGACGGTCCTGCTCGATCCCGACGGCACGGTGGTCATGGGGAACCGGGCCTGGCGGGCGGCGGGAGAGGAGCTCGGGGAGCACATCACCGAGGGCGCCGACTACTACGCCGATGCGCTCCGGCTGCACGACGACGCCGATGCCCGCGCCCTCGTGCACGCCCTCCGGGAGCTGGCGCAGGGCCGGCGCTCCGAGGTGTCGGTCGACCGCGCACTGCCCAGTCCCGCGGACGGTGACCTCCGCTGGTTCCACGTGCAGGCCACACGGGTCGACGAGGCCGGCCACGTCGTCGTCACGCACACCGACGTGACCGCGCGCGTCCGCGCCGAGCAGGCGTCGCACTGGCAGGCCCGGCACGACCACCTCACCGAACTCCCCAACCGGGCGCACCTGCACGAGCTGATCGAGACCGAGCTGCGCAGGGCGCAGCGCTCGATCGCGGTGCTGTTCCTGGACGTCGACGGGTTCAAGGACGTCAACGACTCACTGGGGCACGAGGTCGGGGACGAGCTGCTCCGGCAGGTCGCCGCTCGCCTGATGGCCGGCACCCGGGCCGAGGACACCGTGGGCCGCCTCGGCGGGGACGAGTTCGTCGTCCTGTGCCGGGACTGCGACGCCGACGGCGCGGAACTGCTGGCGCGCCGGTTCCAGACCGCCTTCGCGGCGCCGTTCGGCGTGGCCGGCCGCGCCCTGCGGCTCTCGGCGAGCATCGGCATCGCCGCCGCGGCCCCGGGCGGGTCCACCGCCCTGCGCTCCACCGACCTGCGCTCCACCGACCTCGTCCGCGACGCAGACCTGGCCATGTACGCCGCCAAGGCGGCGGGCCGCAACCGGGTCCGGGTGTTCAGCCCCGACCTGCGGCACGCCGTGCAGCAGAGGGTCCGGCTGGCCGCCGAGCTGGCCGAGGCGATCGACGACGGCCAGCTGGTCCTGCACTACCAGCCCGTGCTGCACCTGCCGAGCGGACAGGTCGCGGGGGCCGAGGCCCTCGTCCGCTGGCGGCACCCCGAGCGCGGCATGGTGCCACCCGGCGACTTCGTCCCGGTGGCCGAGCAGGGCGAGCTGATCGGCCCGCTGACCCGCTGGGTGCTCGGCGAGGCGACCCGCCAGACCGCCGAGTGGGTCCGGCAGGGCCTGCCCTTCCTGGTCGGCGTCAACGTGAGCCCGGCGATGCTGGCCGCCGGCACCGTGGTGGACGACGTCGCCGAGGCACTGGCGGCCTCGGGGCTGGCGCCCGGGCACCTGATGGTCGAGCTGACGGAGACCTCCGTGGCCGAGGACGCCGAACGCGCCGCCGCCCAGTTCGCGGCCTTGCGGGTGTCCGGCGTCGAGATCGCGATCGACGACTTCGGCTCCGGCTACAGCTCCCTGGGCCAGCTGGTCAACATCCCGGCCGGGGTGCTGAAGATCGACCGCAGCCTCGTCACCGGCGCCACGGACCGGCCGAGCCAGTCGGCGGCGGCCATCGCTGCGGTCGTCGGCCTGGCGACGGCGTGCGGCATGCGCAGCCTCGCCGAGGGAGTGGAGACCCCGGAGCAGCTCGCGCTCGCAGCGGAGCTGGGTTGCACCTTCGCGCAGGGCTTCCACATCGCCCCGCCGATGCCGGCCGAGGAGCTGACCCGCTGGCTCACGGAGCGACCGGCGGCCGTCGTGCGCTGAAGGAGGGGAGCCGCGGGCGGCCTCCCCGCAGGATCCCGCCGCGAGCAGCGGGCGGCAGGGAAGTCCCTCCTCAGCCGGGTTCGCCGCGGGCCTTGCGCCGGACGATGACCACGATGTCGACCAGCGCGATGGCACCCAGCACGAGCAGTGCCACGCCGGGCCACGTGGGCAGGTCGGTGGCCAGCCAGCCCAGGCCGCCGAGCACGCTGACCACCAGACCGAACACCGCCAGCACGAGCCGCAACGTCAGGGCCGACTGTGCCGGGGGCGCGCCGGCGAAACCGGCCGTCGGGTCGTGGTAGTCGGGAAGCCCCCGCTGGTAGTCCGCGCGGGAGCGGGGTTCGCGGGGCTCGTTCATGCCGGAAATGACTACCCCTCGTCGGCGCGCACTACCCTGGCAAGACGTGGCTGCTGACTTCTCCGTCGTCCTGGACGAACTGAACACGACCCTGAAGTCGATCGAGGCCGTCCTGCGGGTCGACGACCTGCGCAGCGAGATCGCCGACCTCGAGCAGCAGGCGGCCGCGCCCGACCTCTGGAACGACGTCGAAGCCGCCCAGGCCCTGACCTCGCGCCTGTCCTACCTGCAGGGCGACCTGCGCCGGGTGGAGGAACTCCGCAGCCGGCTGGAGGACGTGGCGCTGCTGCACGAGTTGGCCGTCGAGGAGGGCGACGACGCGACGCTGGCCGAGGCCGAGCGGGAGCTGGCCGGCATCCGCACCGCCATCGACGAGCTCGAGGTCCGCACCCTCCTGTCGGGCGAGTACGACTCCCGCGAGGCCCTGGTGACCATCCGCTCGGAGGCCGGAGGCGTCGACGCAGCCGACTTCGCCGAGATGCTCATGCGCATGTACCTGCGCTGGGCCGAGCGGCACAAGTACCCGACCGAGGTCCTCGACGTCAGCTACGCGGAGGAGGCCGGCATCAAGTCGGCGACCTTCGCCGTCAAGGTGCCCTACGCCTACGGCACCCTCTCGGTCGAGCAGGGCACGCACCGCCTGGTCCGCATCTCGCCGTTCGACAACCAGGGGCGTCGCCAGACCTCCTTCGCCGGGGTGGAGGTGCTGCCGGTGGTCGAGCAGACCGACCACGTCGACATCCCGGAGAACGAGATCCGCATCGACGTCTTCCGCTCCTCGGGCCCCGGTGGGCAGAGCGTCAACACCACCGACTCCGCCGTCCGCATCACCCACCTGCCCACGGGCATCGTGGTGTCCTGCCAGAACGAGAAGAGCCAGATCCAGAACCGCGCCGCCGCCATGCGGGTGCTCCAGGCCCGGCTGCTGGCCAAGCGGCAGGAGGAGCAGCGCGCCGAGATGGACGCGCTCAAGGGGGAGGGGAGCAGCTGGGGCAACCAGATGCGCTCCTACGTGCTGCACCCGTACCAGATGGTCAAGGACCTGCGGACCGAGCAGGAGACCGGCAACACCACCGCGGTGCTCGACGGTGACATCGACGCCTTCATCGAGGCCGGCATCCGGTGGCGTCGTCAGCAGGAGACCGGCGACGCGGCCTGAGCGGGGACCCCGCAGGGGGCCTCCGGCGGGACGTCGGCGACGTCACACTTCCGGCCCCGCCCGAGGCGGACGCCACCGTCCGTGAGCGCCGACCTGGGACTTGCGGGACGCCGGTGACAGTGCGCGAGAACGAGCCCCGGGAGTTCCGTGGCGAACGGGGCATCGTCATAGGCGCGGCAGGTACCGTGGCGCCTCGTGATCGAATTGCAACACGTCACCAAGCTGTACCCGGCGAGTGCCCGGCCGGCCCTCGAGGACGTGTCCACGGAGATCGACAAGGGTGAGTTCGTCTTCCTCATCGGGTCCTCCGGTTCGGGGAAGTCGACGTTCCTCCGGCTGCTGCTCAAGGAGGACACGCCGACCTCCGGCACGATCATCGTCAACGGCAAGAACCTCAACACGATGAGCAAGTGGCAGGTGCCCAAGCTCCGCCGCACCATGGGCTGCGTCTTCCAGGACTTCCGCCTGCTCCGTGACCGCACGGTCGGCCAGAACGTCGCCTTCGCGCTCGAGGTCATCAACAAGCCGCAGCGCACGATCAAGCGTGTCGTGCCCGAGGTGCTGGAGATGGTTGGCCTCGAGGGCAAGGCCAACCGGCTGCCCAGCGAGCTCTCCGGTGGCGAGCAGCAGCGGGTGGCCATCGCCCGCGCGTTCGTGAACCGGCCGCTCGTGCTGCTCGCCGACGAGCCCACCGGGAACCTCGACCCCGAGACCAGCGAGGGCATCATGCTGCTGCTCGAGCGGATCAACCGCACGGGCACCACGGTGATCATGGCGACGCACGACTACCACATCGTCGACTCGATGCGGCGCCGCGTGATCGAGCTCAACGGGGGAGTCCTCACCCGCGACCAGTCGCGCGGCGTGTACGGCGTGGGCCGCTAGTCCGGCTGAGCCCCGGCCGTACCGAGTCTTCCGACTGCCGAACTCCACGACAGGGAATCCATGCGCGTCAACTTCGTCCTCTCCGAGGTGGCCACCGGGCTGCGTCGCAACCTGACCATGACGGTCGCGATGATCCTGACGACCGCCATCTCGCTCGGGCTCATGGGCACCGGCCTGCTGATCGCCGGGATGATCTCCGACATGAAGGAGATCTACTACGACAAGGTGCAGGTCTCCATCTTCCTGGCCGACGACGTCACCGAGGAGCAGCGGGCGGCCATCGAGGCCCGGCTGGAGTCGTCGCCGGAGGTCAAGAACTACATCTACGAGTCCAAGGAAGAGGCCTTCGAGCGCTTCCAGCAGCAGTTCAGCCAGCAGCCGGAGCTGGTCGAGAACACCCCCGCGGACGCCCTGCCCGAGAGCTTCCGGGTCGAGCTGGTCAACCCGGAGCGCTACGAGGTCATCAAGGCCGAGTTCCCGGCGGGCGCCGAGGGTGTGGACCAGGTCCGCGACGAGGGCGACTTCCTCGACCGGTTGTTCAGCCTGCTCAACGGGGCCCGCAACGCGACGATCGCCGTGGCGGTGATCCAGGCGCTGGCGGCGCTGCTGCTGATCTCCAACACCATCCAGCTGGCCGCGTTCAACCGCCGCAACGAGACCAACATCATGCGGCTGGTCGGTGCCTCCCGCTGGTACACGCAGCTGCCGTTCATCCTCGAGGCCGCCGTCGCCGGGCTGATCGGTGCGCTGCTGGCCGTCGGCGGCCTGGTGCTCACCAAGCTGCTGTTCGTCGACCGCACGCTGGCGGGCCCGATCAAGGCGGGGATCATCCCGCCGGTCGACTGGGGCGCCATCGCCGTCATCAGCCCGATCATCGCCGGGGCCGGTGTCGGCCTGGCCGGGATCGCCGCCTACGTCACCCTGCGCCTCTACGTGCGCCTGTAGTTCCCCGCCAGATCTGCACACTCGCGGCCATCAGCAGGCTGATGGCCGCGAGTGTGCAGATCTCGCTGCGTTCGGGGGGAAAGGCGCCCGCAGTAGCCTGGGGTCATGCCGCGTGAGACCGGGCGCAAGCTCATCGCCCAGAACAAGAAGGCGCGGCACGACTACGCCATCCTCGACACCTACGAGGTGGGCCTGGTGCTCACCGGCACCGAGGTGAAGAGCCTGCGCGCCGGCCGCGCCTCTCTGGTCGACGGCTTCGCCTCCGTGGACGACGGTGAGGTGTGGCTGCAGCACGTGCACATCCCCGAGTACACGCAGGGCACCTGGACCAACCACGCGCCGCGGCGCAAGCGCAAGGTGCTCATGCACCGCGCCGAGATCGAGAAGCTGATCGGCAAGACCAAGGAGGGCGGGCTCACGCTCGTCCCCCTCGACCTGTACTTCAAGGACGGCAAGGTCAAGGCCACCCTTGCGCTCGCCCGGGGCAAGAAGTCCTACGACAAGCGGCAGGACCTCGCCGAGCGGGACTCGCGGCGGGAGATGCAGAAGGCCTTCGGCCGGTACGTGAAGGGACGGCGCTGACCGCCGCCTGAGCGAGCCGGCCCCTCCGCGCCCGCATACGGTGATCCGCATGCGCGGAATGGCCTACGACCGGTTCGGCGACGACGGCGTCCTGCAGCTGCGGAACGACCTGGCCGACCCGCCGGTCGGGCCGGACACCGTCCTGGTGCGGGTGCGCGCCGCCGGGGTCAACCCGGTCGACATGGCCATCCGCGCCGGCAACCTGGCCGGGGCCTACCCGCACCACTTCCCGATCGTCCCCGGCTGGGACGTCGCCGGGACCGTCGAGGCGGTGGGCCCCGCGGTCGTCACGTTCACGGCCGGTGACGAGGTGTTCGGCTACGTCCGCCGGGACGACGTGCAGTGGGGGACGGCGGCCGAACTGGTGCCCGCCCCTCAGCGGTGCCTCTGGCACAAGCCGCGGTCGCTGTCCTTCGCCGAGGCCGGCGCCCTCCCGCTCGCCGGGCTGACCGCCTACCAGGCGCTCACCGAGGCGCTCGACGTCGGCGAGGGCGACCGCGTGCTGGTGCACCGCGCCGCGGGCGGGGTCGGCTTCAACGCCGTCCAGATCGCCGTGGCGCTCGGCGCGCACGTCATCGGGACGGCCAGCCCGCGCAACCACGGTTTCCTCAGGGACGCCGGGGCCGCCGAGGTGCTCGACTACTCCGCCGGCCCGATCAGCGCCCAGCTGGGCGAGCCCGTCGACGCCGTCCTCGACCTCGTGGGCGGCGACGCCCTCGCCGACGCACCGAAGCAGGTGCGCGACGTCTCCCGGATCTGCTCGGTGGTGGACCCGGCCGTCAACGAGATGGGCGGGCGCTACGTGTTCGTCCGCCCCGAGCAGCACGACCTCGAGGAGCTCGGCCGCATGGCCGACGCCGGCCAGCTGCGGGTTCCGATCGCGAAGGCGTTCCCGCTGGAGGAGCTGGTCGCGGCGCACCGCCTGGTGGCCGAGGGCCACGTGCGCGGCAAGGTCGTCGTCACGCTGTCGTGAGCTCCATCCCTCCGCCGGCGGACGACGCCGACGTCCCGCGGTACTGGCGCGAGCTGGGCCTGCCCGGCCTGGTGGACGTGCACGTGCACTTCCTGCCCGAGCGGGTGCAGGCCAAGGTCTGGCAGTACTTCGCGCAGGCCGAGAACCACTACGGCACCGGCTGGCCGATCACCTACGCGCTGCCCGACGAGGAGCGGCTGGCCGTCCTCGACCGCCTCGGCGTGCGCGCGTTCCCCACGCTGCCCTATCCGCACAGGCCCGGGATGGCCGCCTGGCTCAACGACTGGTCCGCCGGGTTCGCCGCCGCTCGCCCGCAGGTGCTGCAGTCGGCGACCTTCTACCCCGAGCCCGGGGTCGCCGGGTACGTCGCCGAGGCCCTCGACCGGGGGGCCCGCGTGTTCAAGGTGCACGTGCAGGTCGGGTCGTTCGACCCGCGCGACCCGTTGCTCGCCCCGGTCTGGTCGCTGCTGGAGGAGACCGGCACGCCCGTCGTCATCCACTGCGGCTCCGGGCCGCTCGCGGGGGAGCACACCGGGCCGGTACCGGTGAGCGGCCTGCTCGAGCGCTTCCCACGGCTGCAGCTGGTCATCGCCCATCTCGGCATGCCCGAGTACCGGGAGTTCCTCGATCTGGCTGAGCGGTATAAGCGGGTGCACCTGGACACCACGATGTTCGCCACCGACTTCACCGAGCGGCTGATGCCGTTCGACCCGGCCGACCGCCCGAGACTGTCCCGCCTGCGTGACAAGGTCCTGCTCGGCAGCGACTTCCCCTCCATCCCGTATCCGTACGCCCACCAGCTCGCGGCGCTGCACCGGTTGGAGCTGGGGGAGGAGTGGCTGCGCGCCGTCCTCTGGGAGAACGGCGCCCGCCTGTTCGGCCTGGAGGCGACATGACGCCACGCTTCGCGCTCAGCGCCACGGTGCTGGGCACCCCCGATCCGCGCGGCCTCGCGCGCTTCTACCAGCGGCTGCTCGGCTGGCCACTGCGGGACGACACCGACGAGTGGGCCACCCTCCGGCCGGCCGACGGGAGCACCGGCCTGTCGTTCCAGCAGGAGGTCGATCACATCCCCCCGGTCTGGCCTCCGGAGCCGGGACGTCAGCAGATGCAGCTGCACCTCGACATCGAGGTCGACGACCTGACCGCGGCCTGCGCGCTCGCCGAGGACGCAGGCGCGGAGCACGTGGGCGGCCACGAGGACGACGACGAGATCGTGCGGGTCTACCGCGACCCGGCAGGGCACCCGTTCTGCCTCTTCGTCCGCCGCTGAAAACGAGTGGCCCGGGCGCGGCGGGCTGCCTAGCCTCCGTCGTCGTGGCCGCTCTCCCTGCGCTCCCGGAGGGGCTGACTGTTCGACCCCTCACCGCCGACGACGTCGCCGACGCCGCCGCGCTGCTCGCGGCGGCCGAGGCCGTCGACGACACCGGTGAGCACGAGGACGTCGACGACCTCACCGAGTGGTGGGTCAACGACCTGTTCGACCTGGCGCGGGACGGCGTCGCCGTCCGGACGGCCGAGGGGGAACTGGTCGCCTGGGCGACGGTCCTGGCGCTGCCGACGTTCCGCACCGCCTTCCGGATCACCCTGGAGGCACGGGTCCACCCGGCCTGGCGGAACCGGGGCATCGGCCGCGCGCTGCTGGCCTGGCAGCTGAGCCGCGGGCGGGAGGTGCACGCCGCTCGCCATCCCGAGGCGCCGGCCGTGCTGGAGGTCGGGGCCTACCCGTCCATGCCGTCGCTCGAGTCGCTGCTGCGGCGGACCGGGCTCGTGCAGGAACGCTGGTACTTCGCCATGGAGCGCCCGCTGACCGACCTGCCGGAACTCCCGGCTGTCGACGGCGTCGAGCTGGTCCCCTTCACCTGGGACCGGGACGACGAGGTCCGGCAGGCGCACAACGCCGCCTTCACGCAGCACCACGGCTCCGCGGAGCGGGACGCGACCACCTGGCAGACGCTCTTCACCGGCCAGCGGGCGTTCCGCCCCGACCTGTCGGTCCTGGCCGTGGCCGACGGCGCGGTGGTGGCCTACGTGCTGGCCTACGTCTTCGCCGCCGACACCGCGGCCAACGGCTACGAGCAGGTCGACCTGGGCCAGATCGGCGTCCTCCCCTCGGCGCGAGGGCGCGGACTGGCGAAGGCGACCATCGCCGCGGTGCTGCGCCGGGCGGCGGAGCAGGGCTGCCGCAGTGCCGCACTGCAGGTCGACAGCGAGAACGTCACCGGCGCGCTCGGGCTCTACGAGGGGCTGGGCTTCACCCGGCGGCGGACCCAGGTCACGTGGACGCTCGCACTGCCTCCGGTGGCCGCGGAGCCGCCTCAGTAGGGTGCGGCGCATGGTCAGCGTCGATCAGCCCTCTTTCGACCCCGCGCTCATCGGCCGCGCCCACCGCGCGATCGACCCGCTGCACTCGCAGCTGTACTTCGCGCCCGAGCACGACGAGCACCTGAGCGCGACCGGCCTGCGACCCGGGCGGATGTCGTACTTCGCCGGCCGGGCCGCCCCGATGGGCGCCGTCGGCGCCGGCGTGGTGACGGCGACCTTCTACAACTTCTCCCCGTCCCTGGTCGCGCACATGATCCCGCGCGCGTGGACGCTCGCCTCGCCCGAGCAGGTGCTGGCCGCCCGCCTCGACGCCGCCCGTGCCTCCCTCACCCGGCTGCTCGGCGAGGCGGCCGGCTCCGACGAGGTCGCGGAGCTGGCCGGCCTGCTGCGTGAGGCGTGCGGCGGGCTGACCGCCGAGGGGCGTCCCCTGTTCGCGGGGCACGCCGACCTGCCCTGGCCCGAGGAGCCGCTGCTGGCCGCCTGGCACGGGGCGACCCTGCTGCGCGAGCACCGCGGCGACGGGCACGTCGCCGTCCTGCTGCACGCCGGGCTCACCGGCCTGGAGGCGCTGATCACGCACTCGGCCACCGGGCGCGGGTTCACCGAGGCCGCCGCCAAGGCCACGCGGGGATGGCGGGACGAGGAGTGGGCCGCCGCCTGTGCGGCGCTGGCCGATCGCGGCCTGCTCGACGACGCCGGCCTGACCAGCGAGGGGGAGGAGCTGCGGGCACGGATCGAGCTGCAGACCGACGCGCTGGCCGCCGACCCGTGGCTGTCGCTGGGCGCGGAGAGGACCGCGCGGGTGGTGGAGCTGGGCAAGGGCCTGTCCCGCCGGATCACCGCGGCGGGCGCCTTCGGCCAGGGCATCTTCGGCCGCTGACGGGGACATGCCGGACGGCGCGTCCGCACGGGTCGCTGACCGGCTGCTCCGCTCCTATCGTCAAGGCACATCCCGACACGGGGGGCGCCATGACCGCGACCGAGCGGCAGCAGGGGCAGGTCCAGCGAACCGACGTCGACGCGGCCTTCCGGGGCAGCGCCACCTACCGAAGTCTCGGCGAGCAGGAGCTCAGCCCGGCCGAGGAGCGTTTCGAGAAGGGCCGCCGCACCGTCGGGCTGTTCCTCGCCCCGGCGGTGACGATCGTCTTCGCGCTGCTGCCGGTCGACCTGCCCCGCGACCAGCACCTGCTGGCCGCGATCCTGCTCGGCGTCATCATCCTGTGGATCACCGAGCCGGTGCCGATCCCGATCGGCGGGCTCATCGGCATCGGGGCGATCGTCGTCCTGGGGGTGGTGCCCGCCGCCGACGCCGTCGCCCCGTTCGGGTCGACGACCGTATTCACCTTCATCGGCGCGTTCATCCTGGCCGCCGCCATGCTCAAGCACGGCCTGGCCCGCCGCTTCGCCATGTTCGTGCTGTCCCTGAAGTTCGTGGGCACGTCGACCTACCGCGTGGTCATCGCGTTCGGGGCGATCACGGCGCTGCTGTCGGCCTTCGTCTCCAACACCGCGACCGTCGCCATGCTGCTGCCGACGGCGCTGGGCATCCTGTCGGTGATCGCCAAGCTGCTGCAGGACAAGGAGCTGGTGCGGCCGGACTTCGACCCGCTCCGGCTGCGGGTGGGTGTCGCCCTGATGCTGATGCTGGCCTACGGCGCCAGCGTGGGCGGGCTGCTCACCCCGGTCGGCACGCCGCCCAACCTGATCGGCCGCGGGTTGATCGAGGAGGCGACGGGGGAGCGCATCGGGTTCCTGCAGTGGATGCTCATGGCGCTGCCCATCTGCGCGCTGATGTTCGTGGCGCTGGCCGCGGTGCTGCTGCTCCTCAACCGGCCGGAGATCCGTCGCATCGAGGGCGTCAGCGAGTACGTGCGGGCCGAACGCTCGCACCTGGGGAAGTTCTCGCGGGCCGAGCGCAACACGCTCATCGCCTTCGGGGTCACCGTGTCGCTGTGGATCTTCCCCGGCATCATCGCGCTCGCCGCGGGCACCGACTCGTCCCTCTACGAGACGGTCAGCGGGCGGCTCAACGAGGGCATCGTCGCCGTCATGGGTGCCTCGCTGCTGTTCCTGCTGCCCACCGACTGGAAGTCGCGGGAGTTCACGCTCAACTGGAGCGACGCGGCCACGATCGACTGGGGCACGGTCCTGCTGTTCGGCACCGGCATCATCTTCGGCTCGCTGCTCGACAGCACGGGACTCGCGCTGACCATCGGTGAGGGTTCGGCGGCCACGCTCGGCCTGACCAGCACCTTCGCGATCACGATCTTCGCGGTGATCCTGGCGATCATCATCTCCGAGACCACGAGCAACACCGCGTCGGCGGCCGTCGTCGTCCCGATCATCATCCCGGTCGCCATCGCCGCGGGGGTCAACCCGTTCGTCCCCGCGCTCGCCGCGACGTTCGCCGCGTCCTTCGGTTTCATGCTGCCCGTCTCCACGCCGCAGAACGCGATCGTCTACGGGTCCGGTGTCGTGCCGATCACCAAGATGATCCGGTCGGGGATCTCCTTCGACGTGCTCGGCGCGCTGTTGATCGTGCTGTTCCTCCCGCTGATGGTGGGCCTGGTGCTCGGCAGCCCCGGCTGAGCGGTTCATCCGGGCGGGGGACGCGTGCTGGACAGGCCGTGACACCATGGACGACGGCCTGCGGACGGACGCGGCCTCGACCAGGAGGGAGGAAGCGCATGCGCAGCGAACCTCCCAGTACCGGTCCCGAGGTCCTCCCCGCCTGAAGGACCCCGTCCTCCCCGCCCTTCGCACGCTCAGGGTGGGACCCGGGACGGGGCCGGGCGCGCGAGGACCTCCCGGTGCCCCTCGCCGTCCCTGCCTCCCCGGGAGTCCGTCATGACCGAGCGCCGTCTCGCGCCGCTGACTGCCCTCACCACGCTCACCCGCCGTCCGGTGCGGTCGAACGGGACCGCGTCCGTGACCAAGGTGGCCCCCTCTCCCGCGCCCGTCGGCCGGTCGCGGGTGGTCGACAACGCCGTCTATTCCGAGGGCCGGCGGGTGGCCACGCCGGCCACGGCCGCCGAGAGCCGGGAGGAGCTGGCCGCGGGGGAGGACCGCCTCGCGTGGCTGGGGCTCTACCGGCCCGAGCCGGCCGAGCTCGGTGAGCTGGCCGAGCTGTTCCACCTGCCCGAGCTCGCCGTCGAGGACGCGATCAAGGCGCACCAGCGGCCCAAGTTCGAGCGCTACGGCGGCACGCTGTTCGTCGTCCTCAAGGCGGCCCGGTACCTGGACGAGGCCGAGGAGGTGGAGTTCGGCGAACTCCACCTGTTCCTCGGTGCGGACTTCGCCATCACCGTGCGGCACAGCGAGTCGCCGGACCTCTCCCGGGTGCGGCGCCGGCTGGAGAGCGAGCCCGCGCTGCTGGCCAAGGGCAGCGAGGCGGTGCTCTACGCGACCTTGGACGCCGTCGTCGACGGGTACCGGCCGGTGGTCGACGGGCTGGCCACCGACATCGACGAGATCGAGACCGAGGTCTTCCGCGGTGACCCCGGGGTGTCGCGGCGCATCTACGAGCTCTCCCAGGAGGTGCTGGAGTTCCAGCGCGCCGCCGCGCCCCTGACCGGCATCCTGGCCGCGATCACCGCCGGGTTCGACAAGTACGGCGTCGACGAGGAGCTGCGCAGCTACCTCCGTGACGTCGCCGACCACGTCACCCAGGTGAACGAGCGGGTCGAGGCCTTCCGGTTGCAGCTGCGCGACATCCTGACCGTGAACGCCACCCTGGTCGCGCAGCGGCAGAACGACGAGATCCGCGAGCTCACCGAGGCCAGCATCGCGCAGGGCGAGGAGGTCAAGAAGATCTCCGCGTGGGCGGCCATCCTGTTCGCGCCGACCCTGGTCGGGACCGTCTACGGGATGAACTTCGAGACCATGCCCGAGCTGGGCTGGCAGTTCGGCTATCCGCTGGCGCTGCTGCTGATGGCCGCGGTGAGCCTGGTGCTCTACGTCGTGTTCAAGCGGCGCGACTGGATCTGAGCGGAGCGCGCCGACTCCCGGAGGAGGGCGTTCCGGACGCCAGAATGTCCTTCTGCGGGACGACGCCGACCGTGGAGGCGCATGGCGGACGTCGGGTGGGCCGACGCGCCGGGGGTGCTGCTGCTCCCCGGCGGAGCCCGCGTGCGCGGACGGCGGCTCGGATCCCTCGTGTCACCGGCCGACTTCGCCCTGGTGCTGGCGGCCGGACCGCCGCCGGCCTGGCCGCACCGGCGCGTCCGCTGGCCGGACTTCTGGGTCCCGGTCGACCCGGACGACGCGCTCGACGCGCTGCGGGAGGCCCACCGCCGGGCGCTGACGGGGGAGCGGGTGGAGGTGACCTGCCGGGGCGGGGTCGGGCGCACCGGGACGGCGCTGGCCGCCCTCGCCGTCCTCGACGGTCTGCTGCCGGCCGACGCGGTCGCCTGGGTGCGCCGCGGGTACCACCCGCGGGCGGTCGAGACGCCGTGGCAGCGGCGCTGGCTCGCGCGCGTGCACTGACCCTGGAACACCCCCGGCCCGGGGAACACAGACGCGCCCGGAGCCGTTACGCTTCTCGCACAACTACACAGGGGGTGAATGGTCTCGACTTCGGTCGGGTGACCAGGGGAAGCGAGCCGAGGAAGGCAACGATGAGCTCGTTAACCATCCGTTGCAACCACACAAGCGCCGACTACGATCAGCGCGCGTACGGCCTCGCTGCCTGACGGCAGCTAGGCGTCGCTGTCAGCCCGGGTTCGTCATCGGCCCGGTGCCTGGCATCAGCTAGATGACTCACTGCGCGTGCCGGTCGCGGGCGCGTGCGGGACATCCAACAGCGACTGGGCCCGTCACACCGACTCGTCTGCGTGATCGGTGGGGCCGAGCAGAGGCAACGCAGACTGCGCTCGGAGAAGCCCTGGTGATGCGTCGAAGGACGCGGGTTCGATTCCCGCCACCTCCACCCACCCCGGGGTCTTCGCAGATTGTGCGGAGGCCCTTCGCAGGATGACGAACCGCCCCGGACCTGGAGGTCCGGGGCGGTTCGTCGTCTCGCGCAGGTGCCAGGGGGCCTCGAGGACCGGCCGCAGGCGGCCGCCGCGGAGGTCGCGCAGGTGCTCGGCGTCGACGGCCCTCGCCTACTCCTTCGTCAGGTCACGGAAGCCCCAGTTCGGCGGGTCGGGCTGCAGCAGCGGGCCGGCGGCGGTTCGCTGTTGTGCGGGACGGTCGGCCAGACGTCGCCGGGTCGAGGAGCTCACTCGACGCTTGGGGCCTTGCACGCCGGACGGGTCGCGAAGCCCATCCGGCGGTGAGGCCGGCTCGGCGTCTGGGGGCTGCGATCAGAAGCCGCCGGGACCGCCACCGCCGCCGAGGACGGCGCCCGGCACGTTCCCGAACGGGGTGCCGGTGCGCTTCCCGCACTGCCGGCAGATCTTGTCGTCCGGTCTCGAGGGCTGGTCGCCGTCCGGATGTCGCTGGACGTAGGAGTGAAACCCGAACCGGCACCGCAGTGGCTTCCGCGTCATGAACCGACGCTAGGAGTCGCCGATCCCCCCGAGAAGGGGCGTACGGCCCTGCGCGCCAGGCCTGCGCCGCCCTCCCGGTCGAGAGTCATCCTGCTGCGCGTTTCGCGCGAGCGATGGCGCGGAACGCGCACGGTGTGGCACGCTGCACACCAGGGAGCGCGGCCGCACTGGGCTCGGCGGGCGTCGGAGGACCCGGCGGTGCCGAGCGAAGGAGGCGATCGGTGGTACGAGACGGCGCACCGAGGGTGCTCGTCCTGGCCGACGACCTCTCCGGCGCGGCGGAGACGGCAGCCGTGCTGATGTCGCGCACAACGCGCAGCGAGCTGGTCCTCGCACCGGCAGCCGAGGCGTGGCCGGCCGACGCCGACGTGCTCGTCGTCGACCTCGACGACCGCCAGCTTCCCTCTGACCAGGCCGCCGCCCGAGCGGTGGCCGCGCTGCGTACGCGGCCGGCCGGCCCACCGTCGCGGCAGGTCCTCGCGAAGTTCGACTCCCTGCTGCGTGGTCCCGTGGCGGCCCACGTCGGCGTGCTCCGCGCCCGGGGCGGTGTGGTCGTCGCTCCCGCGCTGCCGGCGCTGCATCGCGTCGTTCACGACGGCGTGCTGACCGTCGACGGCGCGCCCCTGTCGGCGACTGCGGCATGGGCGACCCAGGGGACGACTGCGCCGGACAGCGTCGCCGCCGTGCTCGCGCCGCTGCCCACCGTGCTGCTGGACCTGTCGACCGTGCGATCAGCGACCCTGCCCGATGCCGTCGCGCGAGCGGTCCGGGACGGTCGCGTCCCGGTGTGCGACGGGGACGGTGAGGACGACCTCGACGCGGTGGTCTCCGCGGTGACGGCGTTGTCCGACCAGCTTCCCCTCCTCGCCCTCGCCGGCTCCGCCGGGCTGGCGGCAGCGCTCGGGCGGACGTGGTCCGCGGCACCCGCTGCACCGCCGCCGCCGCATCCTGGGCGGCCGGGCCCCCTCGTCGTCGTCGGCACCGCCGAACCCGTCGCGGCCCGGCAGGTCGCCCGGCTGACCGAGTCCGGTGTCGCCGAGGTCCGTCTCCCGGCTGCCACCCTCCTGGACGGCGAACGGGCGGACGGCTGGCCCGATCGCCTGGCTGCCGGCGTGGGCGTCGGGCCGCTGGTCGTCCGCATCGACCCGGACACGCCGGTGGCGCCGTCGGACTCCCGGAAGCTCGCGGCGGAACTCGGCGAGCTGGTGGGCCGCACGCTGGCCCGGACCGGTCCCCTCGACCTCGTGCTCACGGGGGGTGAGACCGCCCGCAGGGTCCTCGACGCCCTGGGGGTCACGCGGCTCACGCCGGTGGGGCAGGTGCATCACGGGGCCGTCCTGAGCCGGCTGCCCGACGGATCCTCCGTCGTCACCCGCCCCGGCAGCTTCGGTGGCCCTGACTCCCTGCTCATGATCCTCGCGGCGTTGCGTCCCTCAGCCGCGTTGCCGTCCCGACACTGACGACCGCCTCACCGAGGCTCGACGAAAGGCATGCCATGACGACGACTGCTCCTCCCGCCGACACTCCGACCGACGCCCTCACCGCCACCCCCTTCGTCGCCGTCACCATGGGCGACGGCGCGGGCGTGGGGCCGGAGGTCGTCGTGGGCGCTCTGGTGCAGCCCGAGATCGCCGCGCTCTGCCGGCCCGTCGTCATCGGGGACGCGCAGCGCCTGCGGGCGGCCGCCGAGATCCTCGGCGTCGACGCGGAGATCGTCCCCGTCGAGTCGGTCGAGGACGCCGTGTTCGCCCCCGGACGGGTCAACGTCATCGACCTGGGCCTGCTGCCCGCCGACCTGCCGTGGGGCAAGCTGTCCCCGGTCGCCGGCCATGCCGCCTACGAGTACATCCGCGTGGCCAGTGAGCTGGCCATGGAGGGCCGGGTGCAGGCGATCTGCACCGCGCCGCTGAACAAGGAAGCGCTGCACGCGGGCGGGCACGTCTTCCCCGGGCACACCGAGCTGCTGGCACACCTCACCGGCACCGAGGAGGTGTCGATGATGCTCAACTCCCCGCGGATCCGGGTCATCCACGTGACCACGCACATCGGGCTGATCGACGCGGTCGCGAAGATCGAGCCGGGGCTCGTGGAGCGGACGGTTCGCCGCGGCCACGAGGCCCTGCAGCGGGCGGGGATCCCCGCGCCGCGGATCGCCGTCTGCGGCATCAACCCGCACGCCGGTGAGAACGGCCTGTTCGGCTACGGCGAGGAGGAGGAGAAGATCGTCCCGGCGATCGAGCGGCTGCAGGCCGACGGGATCGACGCCCGCGGGCCGCTGCCGGCCGACACGGTCTTCTTCGTCGCCGGCCGCGGCGACTACGACCTCGTCGTGGCGATGTACCACGACCAGGGGCACGGTCCGGTGAAGGTCCTGGGCATCGAGGCCGGCGTCAACATCACCGTCGGGCTGCCGGTCATCCGGACGTCGGTCGACCACGGCACCGCCTTCGACATCGCAGGCACCGGGAAGGTCGAGGTCGGCAGCATGGTCGAGGCCCTGCGTCAGGCGGCGCAGATGGCGCCGAGCCCCGGCGCCTGACCCGCCTCGGCATCCTCCGGGGGACGTCGTGCACCCGACCGGCACCAGGGCAGCGCACCACGCGCCCGGCAACGCCCGTCAGCTCGGATCGCGCCACCGCCGGGAGGAGATTTACCGCCTGGCGACCACGAGTGGGCTGACGTCGGTCGAGGAGCTGGCGGCGACCTTCGACGTGACCGCGTCGACGATCCGTCGCGACCTCGCGACGCTCACCGCCGAGGGCCGGCTGGCGCGCACCTACGGGGGTGCCATGGCGCTGCTCGCCCACCCGGAGTCGTCGCTGCGCCAGCGCCTCGGCGAGGCCTACGACGCCAAGCGCGCCATCGCCCGCTGGGCGGCCGGTCAGGTCCGGGCGGGGGAGACCGTCCTGCTCGACGCCGGCTCGACGGTGGGGGTGCTGGCGCACGAGCTGCGCACGGTCACCCCCCTCACCGTGGCCACCACCGGCCTGACCTCGCTCGAGGCCCTCGCCGGCCTCGACCAGATCCACGTCGAATGCCTGGGCGGCACGCTGCGCCACCTCTCCCGGGGCTTCGTCGGACCGCTCACCGAGGCGGCGCTCGAGCGGATGACCTTCGACCGGGCCTTCCTCGGTGCCGATGGGGTGACGGCGGACGGCGGCATCTGCGAGGCGGGCCTCGACCAGACCCGCCTCAAGGAGCTGATGGCGCGTCGCGCGGACGCCGTCTACGTCCTCGCCCATGCGGCCAAGCTGGGGCACCGCCCCTTCCATTCGTGGGCGCGACTGCCGGCGCCCTGGACGCTGGTCACCGACGACGACGTCCGACCCGAGGCCGTGGCGCCCTTCGTCGCGGCCGGGGTCGACGTGGTGGTCGTCGATCCGAGCGGTCGCGCCGAGCGGGCGTAGGAGGCGTCCGGTCGGTCCGGCGGCCCGGTGCACGCCGCGGCTCGTGTGAGTCACCCCCCGACTGTCGCCGAGCCGACCCGTCGGCCGATGCGTTCCCCGGCGACCGCGGCGAGACGCTGCGACAGGCCGGGGTCCCGGCTCGGATCGCCGTCGGAGGAACTGGGTTCCGGGCACCCGCCGCGCACTGACCCACCGGCCGGCGGAACCGAGCCCGCCCGCCGCGCCGGCCCCGGGCTCGCCCGCCGGGCCGGCGTCGCCGCCGCGCCCCTCCTGCGCGCGCCGCCCCGCCGTTAGGTTGCGCCTATCGGTTCCCCGGAGGTGACGCGGTGGACGCCAGGCAGCTGACCTACTTCCTGGCCGTCGTCGACACCATGAACTTCGGCCGCGCCGCGGAGCAGCTCTACATCGCGCAGCCGTCGCTGTCCCAGGCGATCAGCACGCTGGAGCGGGAGCTCGGGGTACCGCTGTTCCACCGGGTCGGGCGCGGCATCGTGCTGAGCGACGCCGGCGCCCAGCTGATCGAGCCGGCCCGCCAGGTGGTCCGCGACCTGGAGGCCGCACGCGCGGCGGCCCGGTCCGCCCGGGGCCTCCAGCGCGGCCGGGTCGAGCTGATCGCGATGCCCAGCCCCGGCATGGAGCCGTTGTCGACCCTGGTCCGCGACTTCACCGCCGATCACCCGGCGATGACGGTCACGGCGGATGCGGCCTTCACCCCCGAGGAGGTGGTCCAGGCGGTCAAGGCCGGCCGGAGCGAACTCGGGCTGCTCGGCGCGGCGTCGCCGCCGCACACCGGCGGGCTGAACGTCCTGCCGATCGAGGACAGCCGCTGGTCCTGATCTCCCCGCCGGAGGACGGCCCGGCGCAGCGGCCGCGGCAGCACGGGGACGAGCCGGCCACCTCGACGGTGGAGCGGGAGGCGCTCGCCGGCGCGCGGCTCATCGTGAGCAAGCAGGGCAGCCTCATGCGGCGGCTGGTGGACGACGTCCTGGCCAGCGGCGTCGACGCGCAGGTCGTCGTCGAGGTGGAGCACCGCACGTCGATCCTGCCGATGGTGCTGGCCGGGGTGGGGCACGCGGTCCTGCCGTCGTCCTGGACCCCGCTGGCGCAACGCTCCGGCGCGCGCGTCCGGCGGATCGAGCCCGCCGTCCTGCTGCGCATCGCCCTCGTGTCCCGGACCGGCACCCTCACACCGGCGGCACAGGCCTTCGTCCACTGCGTCGAGCGGTACTTGTCCACGAGGGGGGAGACGGCCGGGCTCGCGCAACGATAGGCCGGGGCTATGGAGGGGATCCACGATCCGTCTTGGACGCGGGGGGACGTGGCGCCGTTTCCTCGATGACGACCCCAGCAGTCGTCCCCACGGAGACCGTCATGACCGCCCAGCGCACGTTCCGCATCGCCGCCATCCCCGCCGACGGAGTCGGAGTCGAGGTCGTCGCGGCCGGCCGCGCCGTCCTCGACGCCCTCGCCGAGGCCTCCCGCGGCCGTTTCGCCTTCGCCTGGCAGGAGTTCCCCTGGGGCGCGGACCACTACGCCCGGCACGGCCGGATGATGGACGAGGACGGCCTCGACCAGCTCGAGGCGTTCGACGCCATCTACTTCGGCGCCGTCGGGTGGCCGACCGTCCCCGACCACATCAGCCTGTGGGGCCTGCGCCTCGAGATCTGCCAGAACTTCGACCAGTGGGCCAACGTCCGCCCCGTCGAGTTCCTGCCCGGCATCCAGAGCCCGCTCCGCAAGGCCGACGACACCGACCTGAGCTGGGTCGTCGTCCGGGAGAACTCGGAGGGCGAGTACGCCGGCTTCGGCGGCCGCAACTTCGCCGGCCGCGACGGCCGCGGTGAGGTCGCCGTCCAGTCCGCGGTGTTCACCGAGGTCGGCTGCGAGCGGATCATCCGCTTCGCCTTCGACCTGGCCCGTACCCGGCCCCGCAAGAAGGTCTCCAGCGTCACCAAGAGCAACGCCCAGCAGTACGGCATGGTGCTCTGGGACGACGTGTTCAAGCGGGTCGCCGCCGAGTACCCCGACGTCGAGACCGAGAGCGTGCTGGTCGACGCCATGGCCGCGAAGTTCGTCCTCCGCCCCGAGGACCTCTCCGTCGTCGTCGCGTCCAACCTCAACGCCGACATCCTCTCCGACCTCGGCAGCGCCCTGGCCGGCAGCCTCGGCCTCGCGGCGAGCGCCAACCTCAACCCGGAGCGGCGCTTCCCGTCCATGTTCGAGCCGGTCCACGGATCCGCGCCCGACATCGCCGGTCAGGGCATCTGCAACCCGGTCGGCGCCATCGGCAGCGCCGCGCTGATGCTCGAGCACTTCGGCCTGCACGACGAGGCCAAGGCCGTCCAGCACGCGATCGAGGTCACCACGGGTCAGGGCATCCGCACCCGGGACGTCGGCGGCACGGCCAGCACGCAGGACGTCACCGCAGCGATCATCGGCAAGCTGCTCGCCTGACGGGGCCTCCGCGAAGGGCTCCGGCCAGGCTCGCGGGGTTCTTGCCGAGGCGA
>NZ_JBHUHP010000002.1:0-59836 GCF_042682525.1 Blastococcus deserti | reverse complement strand
CCCTTCGTCGTCCCGGGCGCAGCGGAGCGAGCCACCGGATGCCCGCCTCCTGTTCTCAGGCCTCCAGGGGCATCCGGGTCACGCGCTGTTCCAGCGCGGGCTCGTAGTGCTCGGCGAACAGCTTCGCGACGAGTTCCCCGCGGGTGGAGACGCCCAGCTTCGCGAAGACGGACTTCACGTGGTCGCGCACGGTGTGCGCCGACAGGAACAGCTGCTGCGCCATCTCCGCCGTGCCCAGACCCCGGGCGAGCGCCGAGATGATGTCCTGCTCGCGGGGGGTCAGGGCGTAGGCCTCGACGATGATCGGTGCGACCTCCGCACTGGTCGCCGGTTCGACGACCACCGCCAGCAGGTCGTCCGTGCCGGCCGCGCCGGGCAGGTGGGAGGCGTGCAGCACCAGCCAGCGGCCACGTCCGGTGCGCAGCCGCATCCGCGCGGGGCCGCGCTCGTGGCCCTCGGCGACCGCGAGCCCGTGCGCGAGCAGCACCCGCACCGGTGACGGGACCTCGGCGCCGATCCCGACGTCGGGGAGTTCGTCGAACCACGCCCGCGCCGCGTCATTCGCGTTGAGCAGGTTGCCCGATCCGTCGAACAGCACGACGCCCGGGCTGTGCGGCTGCGCGCCGGTCGACCGCCGTTCGGCGACCAGGCGGGCGCGCAGGGCCTCCGCCACCGGCCGGGTGAGACCGGCGACGAAGGCGATCTCGTCGGGTGAGAACGGCCGCTCCTCGGTGGGCCGGTAGAGGCTGATCGACCCCCAGGCGGACCGCTCGGCCCGGAGGACCGCGCGCAGCTCGTCGCCGTACCCCTGCGGGGCCATGAACTCGCGGTACCGCGCGCTGCGCACGGGTCGGGCGCCGGTGGCCTCGACCAGCCCCGCGGCCGCGGTCTGCGTCCTGGCCATCGCGAGGAACAGGTTCGTGTCCTCGACGAGGAACTCCCGGGGCCAGAACGAGCCGCAGTGCGACGCATGCACGCCGTCGATGAGCGCGGGCGCGGTGGCGAGGTGGGTCGCCGGGTCCAGTCCGAAGCAGAGGCTGCCGGTGAACGGGACGAGCCGCCGCAGCCGGAGCAGCAGGTCCCTGAAGAGCTCCTCCGCGGTGCCCGGCCGCTCACAGACCCTCAGCACCTCGTCACGGCGCCGCTCGAGCTCGTTCCTGGTGGCCACACCGGAACGGTAGGGGCTCCGGGCGCGTCGGGGACCCCCTCGATTGCGGGAGTCCGGGCCCCCCGAGGTTCCCCGCCTCGCGGGATGGGGGCACCCCGGTCGTCCCCGCAGGCTCCTTCTCGCCGCCGGCGCTCCCCGCGCCGGCCCCCACACCGAGGAGGACCCCGTGAAGCGCCCCCTGCGTGCCCTGTCCGTCTCCACCGCCCTGGCCGCGGCCGCGGTCACCGGCCTCGCCGCCGCGCCGTCCGCCGGTGCGCACGATTCCCCCGGCCACCGCCCGTCCGCCGGTCCGCGCGCCGCCGCCGGGGAGGCCGAGCTGGCCTCGGTGCGGGCCGCCACCGCCCGGTACCACCGGGTGGAGGCCGCCCTCGCCGACGGCTACCGACCCTCCCCGGAGTGCGCGGCCTCGCCCGACGGTGTCATGGGGGTGCACTACGTCAACCCGGCCCGGCTGGGGTCGATCGACCCCCGGCGCCCGGCGATCCTCCTCTACGTCCCCACGGAGAACGGGCCGCGGCTGGCCGGAGTCGAGTACTTCCAGGCCGACGCGGACCAGGACCCGACCACCGACGACGACCGGCCGTCGCTGTTCGGGCAGCCGTTCGACGGGCCCATGCCCGGCCACGAACCCGGCATGCCCGTCCACTACGACCTGCACGTCTGGCTCTGGGCGCACAACCCCGCCGGCACCTTCGCCCCCTGGAACCCGGCGCTGAGCTGCTGACCGCCCTCTCCACCACCCCACCCGCGGCCGCACCAGCGGCGCCCACCGGAGGAACCGACATGACCATCACCGTGCCCGCCGACCTGCCCGTCCCCGAACCTCTCGTCCCCACCGACCTGCCGGCCCTGCGCGCCGCCGTCACCGGTCCCGTCCTGGTACCCGGCGACCCGGGGCTCGCCGACGAGATCACCCCGTTCAACCTCGCCGCCCGGCACCGGCCGGACGTCGTCGTCGCGGCCACCTCCACCGCCGACGTCGCGGCCGCGGTCGGCTGGGCCGCCGCGAGTCGGTTGCCCGTCGCGGTCCAGGCCACCGGTCACGGGGCGGAGGTCGGCGTCGCCGGCGGCCTGCTCATCACCACGGGGCGGATGCGATCGGTCTCGGTGGACCCGGTGGCGCGCACGGCCCGCATCGCGGCCGGCGCCCGCTGGGCCGACGTGATCGCGGCCGCCGCTCCGCACGGGCTCGCACCGCTGAGCGGCTCGTCCCCCGACGTCGGCGCCGTCGGCTACCTCCTGGGCGGCGGGCTGCCGATCCTCGGTCGCGCCTTCGGCTTCGGCGCGGACCTGGTCCGGTCCTGCGTGGCCGTCACGGCCGACGGGCGGGTCCGGCAGGTCGACGCGGGCAGCGAGCCGGAGCTGTTCTGGGCGCTGCGCGGTGGCCGGGGAGCGTTCGCCGTCGTCACCGAGATGACCCTCGACCTGCTGCCCCTGCGCAGCATCTACGGGGGCCTGCTGCTGTACCCAGGGGACGCCGCCCCCGCGGTCCTGCACCGCTGGCGCGAGTGGGTGGCCACCCTGCCTGACGAGACCTGCACCTCGGTCGCGATCATGCGCTTCCCCGACGCGCCCTTCGTCCCGGAGCCGCTGCGGGGACGGTGCGTGGTGGCGTTGCGGGTCGCGCACGTCGGTCCCGCGGAGGAAGGTGCCCGGCTGCTCGCGCCGATGCGCACGGTCGCGCCGTTGCTCGAGGACGCGGTCACCGAGATGCCGTACGCGGCATCCGCGGCCATCTACCGGGATCCGACCACGCCCGTCCCCAGTGAGCACCGCGGCGCGACCCTGCGCGAGCTGCCGGTCGAAGCGGTCGACGCGCTGCTCGCCGTCGCCGGCCCGCAGGCCGCCTCTCCGCTGGTGGTGGTCGAGCTGCGGCATCTCGGTGGCGCCCTGGCCCGGGAGCCGCGGATCCCGAACGCGGTGCCTGCCCGGGACGCGGCGTTCAATCTCCTGACCCGCGGAGTGCTCGTGCCACCGGTCGTCGACGCCATCCCGGCCGCGGCGCAGGCGGTCCACGCGGCGCTGTCGCCGTGGGCGGCGCGGGGCTGCCTGCTCACCTTCCTCGGGGCGGCCGACACCGATGCGATGGCGGACGTCTGGCCCGAGGAGGTCTACGCACGGCTGCGGCGGGTGAAGGCCGACTACGACCCGCACGAGGTCTTCCGGCAGGGGCACCGGATCCCACCGGCCCCGTTCGTGCCCCGGCCGTCGGAGGCAGTGGCGGCCTCGTAGACCGACGTGGTCGGCGGCGGGGGGCACGCCTCCCGCCGCCACCGCGGCGACCGCCGCAGCCGGACGGTGGAAACCACCCACCCCGACGCGGCCGCAGCGGGTCAGAGCGCCTTCTGCATGCCCTCCTTGTCGCCGACGGCGGCCGACTCCGCGGAACCCCGCGGTGCCGGCGCGGTCGCGGGCACGGCCTCGGCCGTCCGGTCGGCGCCCGCCGGCACGGCCGTCGCACCCGCGCGGTGCCGGTCCAGGAAGTCGAGGAACGTCGGGAAGACCTCCTCGGCCACGTGCTCGCCCATGAACGGGTCCTGGTGCCCGTAGCCGGGCAGCACCGCGAGCTCGTGCCGGCCCGGTGCGCGGCGTTCCAGCTCGCGGTGGCAGACGATGTTGGAGTCCCGGAACACGTTGTTGTGGTCGCCGGTCGCCAGCATCACCGGCGTCCGGATGTCCGCCGCGTTCTGGAGGTAGTCGTCCGGCAGCCGGTCGTAGCGCGGGTCCTCGGGGTGCATCTTCACCGCGTTCCCGGCCGCGACCATCTTCCGGACGTGCCGGTAGTAGTTCATGCTCGTCGCCCCGTAGAGGTCGCCGCCGCGCCGGTGGGTGACGTCGGCGAGCTTCTCGTGGCTGTAGAGCGCCGGCCATCCGGTGCCCCACATCAGGCTCAGCATGTGGCAGTCCGGCTCGTCGCACTCCTTGTGGAACGCCGACACGATCTTCGAGAAGAGCTTCCCGCGGGACGGGCCCGGGTCCTCGCTCCAGCGGGGGTTCAGGTACGGCAGGCCGATGACGTCCTCGACCAGGACCGGTGCGAAGGTCAGCTTGGCCCGCGACCACGTCGGCACCCGCGGCGTCAGCCCCACGCTGTTGGCGATGACGCTGGCGATCCCGTCGACGGCCCCGCCGAACAGGCTCATGAGGAACGACACCGCACCGAGGCAGTGGCAGATGACGTGGATGGGTTTTCCGTCGGTGTGCTGCCGCATCAGCTCGACCGCCGGGGGGAAGTCGTACAGCGCGATGTCGTCCATGGTGTAGCGGTGCTTGAACAGGTTGTACGAGAACCGGTTGCTCATCCGGAAGTCCATGCACCAGACGTCGCTGTAACCGTTGTCGAGCAGGTAGGTCACCAGGTTCCGGTGCTCGGGCATGATGAACATGTCCGTGGACGTCGTGAGGCCGTGGATGACCAGCACCGACTCGGTGGCCTGGGTGCCCCGGCTGAACCGCAGCAGGCTCAGGCCGAGTCCGTCCTCGGTCGGGAAGTAGTACGTGCGGACGTCGGCGTCGGGCACGCCGTCCAGGGTGTAGAGCGGGATCTCACGCACCGACGATCTCCTCCTTCGCGGCCGCAGCGCTCTGCTGCTCGGCCATCCGGGTCCAGTACGCGTTGGGGTCGACCTCGGCCCGGCGCGCAGGGTCCTTCGACGTCTTGGTGTGCATGTAGCGGAAGCCGTGGTGGGCGATGCAGATGTCGTCGAGCTCGGTCACCAGGTCCTCGAGGGCCTGCTCGTCCATGCCGCCGGCGCTCATGCCCTGGAAGAACATGAGCTCGCAGAACTGCTTGCCGCGGCCCTCCGTGGCGAGGTACTCGCTGGTGATGCCCTTGACGTACACCGAGATGAACGTGAAGCAGTCCCGCTCGGCGCGGTAGCGCCGCATCAGGTCGTAGGTCTCGCGGAACAGCTCCTCGAAGCGGTCGAGCGGCGCCAGCACGATGAACATGCGGGTCGGGTCGCCGACCGTCGAGTCGAGCACCTTGTCGGTGAAGAACTCGACGTTCTTCACGGTCGCGTACGCCGGGCTGAAGACGACGCCGGTCATCCCGACGTACTTCAGCGCCTGGTCCAGCGGCGCCGGCAGCCGCCCGCCCACGTAGCCCAGGCCGTGCAGGGCGTCGTAGGCCACCCGGTCGCGCAGCCGGGCGTACGTCGTCTGCTCGGTGGGGTGGTACGCCGAGAACTGGCCGAGGCCGAAGCTCCCGCCGTCCCCGCGCGGGAAGTCGATCCACACCCCGCGCTCGTACAGCGCCTCGCCGGGGTTGCGGATCGCCTGCGCGGCGCCGTCGATGAACGTCGCGACGTCCCAGTAATGGGTCTGGTGGTTCTTCAGCACGGTCGTGTACTTGTCGATGTCGATCAGCCGGACGGTGATCGTCGCCATCACACCGTGCCGGCCCAGCCCGCAGAGCACCTTGTGGAAGTCGGCCGCGTTCTCCTCGCGGCTGCAGGTGACCAGTTCGCCGTCCCAGGTGACGTACTGCAGCCGCTCGATGGTGTCGACGAACAGCCCGAACCGGTGGGACGCCGGGCTGATGCCGCCCACGGAGGCGAACCCGCCCGCCGTGATGTGGTTGTGGTCGCCGATGACGGGCAGGCCCAGGCCCATCTCGGAGAGGTGGTCGTCGATCTGGGCGGAGACGGCGCCGGCCTGGATGGTCGCGGTCATCCCCGCCCGGTCGACCTCGAGGATCCCGTTCAGCTTCTCCGTCAGCAGCACCGAGCCGCCGTCGGTCACCACCAGGTCGTTGCTGGAGTGGCCCTTGCTGCGCACCCGGAGCTGCTCGCCGAGCGACTTCGCCTCGCGCACGGCGGCCACCACGTCCTCGGTCGTCTGGGGCAGGTAGATCTTGCGCGGGAACCTCGGCGCGATGCCGGGGTTGGCGACGCGCTCCCAGTCGAAGCCGAGGCTGTCGATGCTGTCGTGGACGAACAGCTCGTGGCTGTTGATGCGTTTCTTCCAGGCCGGCGCGCCGCCGGAGTCCGGGATCGGTGGCGGGTCCTCGGCCGGCGAGGGCACGCCCCGTTGTCGGGGCAGGCCGGCGCGCACGCCCGCGCGCGTGGTGGTCATGACGTCGTCCTCTCGGAGGCGGGGAAGGCGGGCGGGGCCTGGCTGGCCCCGGGAGGGTTCGGAGGGACGTGGGACCCGGTCACGGGCGCACCTCGGGGAACCGCGTCGTCGAGCGTGGACACCGTCTGCGCCGGGATCCGTCGTGCCGCGGGCGGCTGCGGCGCGGGCGCCTGCGGCGTACGGGCGATCCGGATGGGGGGCTCGATGAGGACCGGCGCCAGTGGCGTGTCGACCGCCTCGAACCGCTCGCCGTCCGTGGGCGCCCCCTCCCGCACGCGCCAGCGGCGGGGCACCCGTGGCAGGCCGACGGGGTAGACGGTGAGCGTGCCGTCGGGCTGCAGCCGCAGCCGGAGGAAGTTGCGGCGGTCGGGGATGGCCTGGCCGGCGAACAACTCGTTGCTGTTCAGGCCGAAGCGGTCGGCGACGAGCAGGTAGACCGCCACCAGCTCCGCCGCCAGCAGCCCGCCCACCACGAACACCAGCGGCACGACCAGCGCCAGCGACCAGACGCCGGGCACCCCGGCGGTCAGCCAGGTGGCGAGCCGGATCACCGCCACCGCCAGCGCCAGGTGCAGGAGACCGTGGGCCAGCCCCACGATCCGTCCGCGCCACTGCGAGGCGTGCTTGGTGAAGGCGATGGCGCCGCCGAGCGCGACGGCGCACAGGACGAGGCCGGCGACGCTGTTGACCAGGCCCCCGGCGAGGTTGGCGAGGCTCGCGTCGCGCAGGGCGGCGGCCATCGCCCGCAGGTCGTCCAGCAGGCCGTGCGCCGGCTCGCGCAGCGCCGCACCCACCGCGAGGGCGAGCAGCGCGTAGAGACCGCCCAGCAGGGCGGCGAACGTCCAGGTGCCGAGGGGCAGGCGCAGGATGCCCCAGCCGAGGCGGCGGGAGTCCGCCGGGTCGGGGTAGACGGCCTCGCGTTCGTACGGCGTCGAGGGGCTCTTGCTGCGCGCCCGGCTCTCCGGTGGCGGCACCAGGATCGACGGCGGCAGGTGGTGGGTGGGGGAGAGGTAGGCGCCGCCGGCACCCGCGGTGATCTTCTGCGCGCCGTCCCGCGCGGCGTAGCGCGAGTAGTGGTGCCGGTCGCCGGTCAGCGCCAGGCGGACGGCGGCGCCTCTCGGGCGGACCACGGTGCGCTCGAAGAAGTCGAGGGTGGCGTAGGCCTCGACGTCGTCGTCGGTCGCCGCCACCCAGCTGGGCTTGGCCGTGCACAGCACGATCGCGTCGCCGGGCTGGAGCTCCCGGGCCACCGTCTTGAAGTAGGCCAGCTGCGCCTCGTCGAGGTAGGTGTCGAACTGGATGTCGATCCCCCACAGCCACCAGCCGGCCGACAGCTTCGTGGCGAAGTAGCTGCGGGCCTGCGCGCTGCGCCACCCCCCGATCCACCGCTTCTGGCAAAAGGTGCGCATGAAGGCGGTCAGCCCGTCGTACCAGTCGTGGTTGCCGGGCACGGCCTGTAGGTAGGGGGCCTCGTCGTCGGGCACCTCCGGCAGCGCGGCCCGGTAGGGGCCGATCAGCCGGTTCTCGTACTCGTCGACGCTCGCGGCCGGGTAGCACTCGTCGCCGCCCATGACCAGCAATCGGCCGCGCCGGGTGGGGTGGGGCTGCCCGACCGGCGTCGCGAGCTCGAGCGCCGGGCGGGAGAGCAGCGCCGCGACGGCGTAGGTGGCGTCGAAACCGTCGCCCGTGTCGGACACGTAGTCGACCCACAGGTCGCCGTCGGCGTCGCTGAGGTCGAGGTAGCCCTGGGCGTCGATGTCGCCCATCTGCTCGCGCTTGTCGTTGTACTGGCCCAGCACGCCGCTGATGACGGCTTGCAGGGCGGTCTGCAGCAGCAGGCTCGGCTGCAGCCACCGGGTGCCCCGCTGTCGCTCGAAGGACTCCGCGGGGTCGTCGGCCGGCACCCTCGGCGGCGCCAGGCCCTGGGTGCGGACGTCGGGGGGCGGTCCGTCGGCCGTGGCGGTCATGAGCGGCTCCTGGTGTCCTCGGGCGGTGTCGTCGCGGCCGACCGGGAGGTCGCGGCCGCGTCGGATTCCTGACGTGGGGCCTGACGTGGGGCCGGCACGCCGGCCGGCACCGGGGTGGGGCGGGCCGGGCGGCCCTGCCCGGGCAGCCACCAGTTCCAGGCGCCGAGCAGCCGCATCGAGGCCGGGACGACGAGCAGCCGGATCACGGTCGCGTCGAGCGCGATGGCCACCGCCAGCCCCAGGCCGAGCTGCTGCAGCGGCAGGATGGCGGTGAACGCGAACGCGCCGAAGACGGCGACCATCAGCACGGCGGCACCCGAGATGAGCGGGCCGGTCCGCGCGACGCCCCGGGCCACGCTGACCGTGCCGTCGCCGGTGGCCAGCCACTCCTCCCGCACCCTGCTGAGCAGGAAGATCTCGTAGTCGGTGCTCAGGCTGAACAGCAGCGCCAGCAGCAGGACCGGCACGATGTTCTGCAGGTGCGTGGAGGGCTCGACCCCGAGCAGCCCGGCGCCGACGCCGTCCTGGAACACCAGGACCAGCAGCCCGAACGCGGCCGCGGCCGACAGCAGGTTGACCGCGATTGCCTTCAGCGGCAGCAGCAGCGACCGGAACGTCAGCAGCAGGACCACGAAGATCACGCCCAGCATCAGCGCGAGCGCCCACGGCAGCCGCTCGGTGATCGCCTGGTTGCTGTCGACGCCCTCGGCGGTCTCCCCGCCGACGACCGCCGACACCCCGCTGCCGTCCAGGGCGGCCGCCGTCTCCGACCGCACCTCGCCGATCAGGGTGCGCGCCGAGGCGCTGGCGGCGTTGTCGTCGGGCACGACGTCGAGCACCAGCCGCCGCCCGTCGTCGGAGACGAAGTGGTCCACGGTGGCCGCGACGTCCGGTGGCAGTCCGTCGCGGACCTCGGGGTCCAGCGCCGCGAGCGGGTCACCGGGACTCAACTGGTCCAGCAGCCCCAGCGGGGAGTCCACCCGCGCGACGCCGTCCAGGCCTTCGAGCCGCTCCTGCAGGCCGGTCAGCCCGTCGCCGGCGCCGGACCCGGCGAGCGGCATCCGGCTCTGGACGACCACGGTCATGGGGGAGGCGGCGCCCGGGCCGAACTGCTCCTGCAGCACGTCGTAGCCCTGCCGCACGGGGGAGCTCGGAGGCACGATCCGGGCGTCGGCGGTGAAGACGTGCAGGTTCAGCGCCGGCCAGGCCAGCGCGAGCAGGACGGCCAGGGTGACCAGCAGCACCGTCCACGGCCGCCGCATGATCCGCACGGTGAGCGCTTCCCAGCCCGAGCCCTCGCGGGCTGCCCGACGGCGGGGCAGGGGGATGCGCCCGGCCTCGATGCGGTGGCCGAGCAGCAGCAGGAGCGTCGGCAGCACCAGCACGCTGGTGAGCGCGGCCAGCGCCACGACGACGATCGCGCCGAGCGCGATGGAGTGCACGACGCCCAGCGGGACGAGGAAGAGCGACGCCATCGCCAGGACGATCACCAGCGCCGAGGACAGCACGGTCTCGCCGGAGGTCCGCAGCGTCGTTGCCACCGCCTGCCGCGGTGTCGCGCCGCCGCGGAGCTCCGCGGTGAACCGGCTGATCACGAACAGCGCGTAGTCCACCCCGACGCCGAGCCCCAGCATCGTCACGGCGCTCTGCACGAACACCGAGAGCTCGAGCCAGCCGGTCACCACGGTGAGGACGCCGAGGGCCACCACGATCCCGGTGATCGCCACGACCAGCGAGACGACCGAGGCGACGACGCTGCGGTAGAGGAGCAGCAGGAGCAGCAGGATGAGCGGCAGGGTGACCAGCTCGGCCTGGGTCAGCCCCTCCTCGCTGAGCACGGTGACCTCGCCCCAGAAGGACGCCGCGCCCACGAGGGCCACCCGCAGTCCCTGGTCGCCGTAGCGCTCGGTGAGCTCGTCCTGCACCTCGGGGAGCAGCTGCCGGGCACGGCCGTCGTCCAGATCGAGCGCGACCAGGGTGATGACGGTGCGGCCGTCCTCGCCCACGAAGGGCTCGCGGGCCTGCTCGCCGAGCGTGGCCCAGCCGTAGGTGCCGCTCACCTCCAGCTCGTCGCGACCGGTGAGGTCGTCGGTCACCGCGCGGACGCGGTCGGCGAACTCGGGCTCGTCGGCGGTGTTGCGCTCGTCGTGCACCAGCAGGGTCACGGCCGTGGCACCGCGGGCGAGGAAGCCCTCCCGGACCGCCTCGACGGCCTGCTGCGACTGGGAGCCGTGCACGTACCAGCCGCCGCCGGAGAGCAGGCCGGGCAGCGGCCGGCCGACGACCGCGGCCGTGGCGAGGACGAGGACCCAGAGGACCAGCACCGTCCATCGCCGCCTGCCGAGCAGGCCGCTGACCCTCTCGGCGAGCGATCGGCGCGAGGCGGGGGAGGGAGCCTGCGCCGTCGCCGGCGTCGTCACGGCCGGCTCCCCGCCGTCTCCAGCACCCGGGGGCCGTAGGTGTTCCACAGCTCGCCGAGGAAGACCGAGCCGAAGGCCTGCACCGCCCGCACGGAGTCACCGGGCCGGGGCCCGCTGGCGCGGAGCGTGGTCAGCTGCTTCATGAAGTCGGGCAGGTGGATGGTGATGATGCCGCTGCCGAGCAGCTCGGCGTCCCCGTCCTCGTCCGTCTCCCGGTGACCGGAGTAGAGCCGGACGTACAGCGTCGACGTGTCGCGCCAGACGTCCCAGCCGGGGTCGTCGTGCACGTCCTTGAAGCCCGACAGGGTGACCGGGTTGCCGGCGCCGTCGCGGAAGAACAGCCGGTAGAGCATCCGCGAGCGGCGCGGGTCGCCGCCGTCGGCCGGCGTGTGCACGAAGAGGTTGAACGTGCCTCGCTCGACCGGCAGCCGCCCGCCCAGGGCCTCGCACTCCACCCAGCCGACGGCCGTGCCGGTCCGCTCGGCATCGACGAGGAAGCGGTCGACGTCCTCGATCGTGATGGTCAGGTGGAACATCAGCCGCGTGCCCTGGGCCCGGCCGCGGTCGAAGCCGCGCTGGTGGTCGGTCTCCCCGAGGGTGACGAAGCCCTTCATCTCCTCGGTGAAGGCGAGTCGGGTAGCCCGCCCCTCCGGGGACGGGGCCGGCGCCGGGATGGTGGGCGCGGCCGGGGTGTGCTCCTCCCCCTTCGCCCGCGCGGCGGTGCGGACGACCGTGCCGCGTCGTGCGTGCTGGTCGAGCAGGTGCTCGGCCAGCCGGTCGGCGAAGGCGGCGATCGTGAGCGACGGGTTGGCGCCGACGGGGCCCGGCATGGCGGCCCCGTCGGCCACGTACATGCCCGGGTGACCGAAGACCTCGCCGAACGAGTCGACGACACCCTCCCGGGGATGCCGGCCCATCGGCGCGCCGCCGAGCGGGTGCACCGTGATGACCCGCCGGCGCAGGTGCCAGATCGGGTTGTCCCGGAAACCGGCGCCGAGTTCGCCCGCGACGTCGCGCATGACGCCGCGGACCCGTGCGAAGTAGCGCGTGGACGTGGCGCTGGTCCAGTCGACCTGGAGGTAGCCGCGGCGCAGCCGCAGCACCCCGTCGGGCACGTCCCGCCCCATGCCCAGGATCGGCAGCGAACCCGCGGAGAAGGCGGCGTTGCCCAGCAGGGCCTGCATCTCCGAGCCGAGCCCCGACCGGGGCGAGCCGGTGACCCGCGCCCACAGCCGGTTGGCCGCGAACCTCGCGATGCGCACGGCGGTGGCCGGCGCGTTGGCGGCCTCCACCATCCACTCGGCGAAGTAGGGATAGCCGGCGTCCTCGACGTAGAAGCCCCGGCCCTCGGCCCCGTCGCCGTCGGCCTCGTCGGCCACCCGGATCCGGCTGGTGATCACCGGGCCGCGGCTGCCCTCGATCCGCCGGGGGCTGCCGTCGGTATTCCGCGCGCCCAGGACGAAGGTCAGCAGGTCGCCGTTGCCGCTGAACCGCGTGCCCAGGGTCCGGGACATCGCCGGGAAGGCGGACCGGTTGCGCAGCAGCAGGTACGGGGTGCCCAGGGCACCGGCGGCCAGGACCAGCCGGTCGGCGCTGATCTCGGTCTGCGGCAGCCGATCGGTACGGGTGCGCCGTCCTTCGGCCGCCGGGTCGTGGCCGACGTAGGAGATCCGGTAGCCGCCGCCGTCGGCCGGGGCGATCCGCCGGACCTCGCTGCGCGTCCGGATCGTGGCGCCGGCGTGGGCCGCCGCGGACAGGTAGGTGTGGTCGAGGGTGTTCTTGCTGCCGTAGTTGCAGCCGATGTCGCACTCGCCGCAGAGCCGGCAGGTGGTGCGCAGCCTGCCGTGGAGATTGCCGTACTCGTACGGCTGGATCGCCTCGCCCGGGACCGGCCGGCCGCCGTTGCTGCTGAAGCTCACCGCGAGCTTCGGCAGGTCCCAGTCCAGGCCGAGCCGCTGGGCGGCGTCCCGCAGGGCGAGGGTCTTGGGCGTGGAGGCGTACGGCTCGGTGTCCATCGGGTACGGCCGGGCGCGCAGCATCCGCTCGACCGCGTCGTAGTGCGGGTCCAGGTCGGCCCGGCTGATCGGCCAGTGCTCGTAGCCGCCGCCCGGCACCGGGTCCTCCTGGACGAACCAGCGCTCGTCCTTGCGGATGAGGACGTTGGCGTAGATCAGCGACCCGCCGCCCAGACCGCTGGCGACGACGGCCTCCAGGCCCCGGAAGGACCACAGGTCGAACAGCCCCTGCAGGCCCTCGCTGGGATCCCAGAAGTTGCGCTGCATCTCGTACGGGGTGCGCGCGAAGGAGCCCGGGGGGTAGGCCTTTCCCCGCTCCAGGACGCAGACGCGCAGTCCGGCCGAGGCCAGGCGGTAGGCGGTCACGGAGCCTCCGAAGCCACTGCCGACGACGACCGCGTCGAAGTGCTCGGAGCCGGCTGCTGTCATGAGTGGGTCCTCATCCGTCGTGCCGCGCCGGGGAAGCGCTGCCGAGTGTGGCCCTCCCGGCGCCGTCGCGGACCCCGATTCCGCGCGCCGGACGGACCGGCTCGCGGCGCCGCCCGGGCGCTGATCCGGGCGCGCGGCACGGCCACGCCGGCGGCCGCACGAAGGCCCTGGTCAGCGCCGCCGGACGGCCGGGGGATCCCCCGGGGCGGGGTTGGCGAGGACGAGTTCGACATCGTCCGGAGGAGGGGACAGGTTCCCCGTCGGATACACCCGGCTCCGGGCATCGCACGTCGGGGTGGAGCGGTGGGCCGGGGACCGTCGGGCCGGCCGGTCGGATCGGGGGACGGGTCACCGGTGCGCAGCGGGCCCGGACGCGTCGCCTGCTCAGCGCTCCATCAGCACGTCGATCGCGCGACGGCCCAGGCTGTTGGCCACGTGGACGCGCATCTGCTCCTCCGCCGCGTCGGCGTCGCGGTCGAGGACGGCGCGCATCATCGCCTGGTGCTCGGCCTGGACGCGGGCTCGGTCGTCGGGTGAGTCCTCCCGGGCCTCCAGCGCAGCGCGGCGGTAGCGGTCGGCCTTGTCCCACAGCCCGTCGAGCAGGCTGATCAGCAGCTCGTTGTGGGAGGCGCGGTACAACGCGGCGTGGAAGGCGCGGTGGGCCTCGAGGGCGGCCAGGCCACTGCCGGCGCCCAGGGGCTCGAGCGATGCGGCCGCCGCCCGGATCTGCGCGACGTCCGCCTCGTCGCGCCGCTCGGCGGCCAGCCGGATGGCCAGGGGATCGAGCTGCTGCCGCACCTCGAACAGGTTCCGGGCCTCGGCGGCAGTCAGCCGGGCCACGTGCGCGTCCCGGTGGGCGTCGAGGACGACGAAGCCCTCGGAGGCCAGCCGGCGCATCGCCTCGCGGACCGGGGTGGTGCTGACGTCCAGCTCGGCCGCGAGCGCCTCCAGGTTCACCGTGGCGCCCTGGGGCAGCCGGCCCGACATGATGCGCTCGCGGACCTCGCCGTACGCGTAGTCGGACTTGGTGAGCATCGGGCGCGCGGCCGGCAGTCCGTTCACGCTGCGTTCCTCCCCGTGGTCACGCTGATCTTAGCGCGTCGGTACAGCCTGTAGGATATATCCGTGCTCCGTACGTCCGTGCGACGACTCGACAGCTTCGACGCGCGGGGCAGGGTGGCCCTCGGCGACGCCGGCCCGCGCGAGATCTGGCGGCTGGAGGCGGTCCCTGGCGCGGAGCGGCTGCCGTTCTCCCACAAGGTGCTGCTGGAGAACCTGCTGCGGCACGAGGACGGCGTCTCGGTCACCGCCGACGCCGTCCGCCGCCTGGTCGACGGCACCGGAACCGGGGACGCGGTTTCCTTCTCGCCCGCGCGGGTCTTCCTCCACGACACCAACGGCGTCCCCGTCCTGGTCGACCTGGCGGCCATGCGGGAGGCCGTCGGAGAGCTCGGCGGGGATCCCGCGTCGGTCAACCCCGTCATCCCCGCCGAGCTCACCGTCGACCACTCCGTGGTCGCCGACCACTTCGCCCGCCCCGACGCCATCGCGCTCAACGTCGAGCAGGAGTACCGCCGCAACGACGAGCGCTATCGATTCCTCAAGTGGGGGCAGGACCAGTTCCGCGGGCTCGCCGTCGTCCCGCCGGGAACCGGGATCATGCACCAGATCAACCTCGAGTACCTCGCCGACGTCGTCGTCCTGCGCGACGGGCTGGCCTTCCCCGACACCCTGGTCGGCACCGACTCGCACACGACGATGATCAACGGCCTGGGCGTGCTCGGCTGGGGCGTCGGTGGCATCGAGGCGGAGGCGGCGATGCTCGGTCTGCCGGTCGCCACGCTCGTCCCGCCGGTCGTGGGCCTCGAGCTGACCGGCGAGCTGCGTCCCGGCGTCACCGCCACCGACCTCGTGCTGACGATCGCCGAGCTGCTGCGGGCGCACGGGGTGGTCGGCTCGTTCGTCGAGTTCACCGGCCCGTCGGTGGCCGCCGTACCGCTGGCCGACCGGGCCACGCTGGCCAACATGAGCCCCGAGTTCGGCTCCACGTGCGCGATCTTCCCGATCGACCGGGTGACCGTCGACTACCTGCGGTTCACCGGCCGGGACGCCGACCACGTCGAGGCGGTCGAGCGGTACGCCAAGGAGCAGGGGCTCTGGCACGACCCCGCCGCGGCGCTGCGCTTCGCCGACCTGCTGCGGCTGGACCTGTCGACGGTGGAGCCGTCGCTGGCCGGTCCGCGCCGTCCCCAGGACCGCGTCCCGCTGGCCAGCGCGCGCAGCCGGTTCCAGGCTGTGCTCGGCGAGATGCTGGCCGAGCGGTCTCCCGCACCTCCCGACGACGGCGTCGACGAGGCGAGTCGGGAGTCCTTCCCCGCCAGCGATCCGCCGGCACTGTCCGCGACTCCTGCCGTCGGCCGACCTGCGGGCCTCGACCACGGGGCCGTGGCGATCGCGGCCATCACCTCGTGCACCAACACCTCCAACCCCTCCGTGATGGTCGCGGCGGGACTGCTCGCCCGGAACGCCGTGGCGGCCGGGCTGTCGACCCGGCCGTGGGTGAAGACGAGCCTGGCGCCGGGGTCCAAGGTGGTCACCGACTACCTGCACCGTTCGGGCCTGGACCGGCCGCTGGAGGAGCTGGGCTTCCACACCATCGGCTACGGCTGCATGACCTGCATCGGCAACTCCGGGCCCCTGGCCCCCGGGGTCGGCGAGGAGGTCGCCGATCGGGACCTGCTGGTGGCCGCCGTCCTCTCCGGCAACCGCAACTTCGAGGGGCGCATCCACAACGACGTCGCGATGAACTACCTGGCCTCGCCACCCCTGGTGGTCGCCTACGCGCTGGTGGGCTCCATGGACGTGGACCTGCTGCACCAGCCGCTGGGCACCGGGCGGGACGGCCGGCCGATCTACCTCGGCGACCTGTGGCCGACCGATGCGGAGGTCCAGCAGGTGATCCGGGCGGGCCTGGAACCCGCGATGTTCACCGCCCGCTACGCCGACGTCTTCCGCGGTGACGAGCGGTGGGCCGCGTTGCCCTCAGCCGGCACGGCGACGTTCGACTGGGACCCGCGGTCCACCTACGTCCGCCGCCCGCCCTTCCTGGAGGGGCTCACGCGGACGCCGCCGGAGGCCTCCGACATCACCGGCGCGCGCGTGCTGGCGGTGCTGGGCGACTCCATCACCACCGATCACATCTGCCCCGCCGGGCGGATCCCCGCGGACAGCCCGGCCGGCGCGTTCCTCCGGGCCCGGGGCGAGACCGACCTCAGCACCTACGCCTCTCGGCGCGGCAACCACGAGGTCATGCTGCGCGGCGCCTTCGGCAACCAGCGCCTCCGCAACCGGCTCGTCCCCGACCGCCGCGGCGGGTGGACCCTCGACCACCTCGACGCCACCCCGCGGACCATCTACGACGCGGCCGAGCACTACCGCGCGGCCGACGTGCCGCTGGTCGTGCTGGCCGGCAAGGAGTACGGCACCGGCTCCTCCCGTGACTGGGCGGCCAAGGGCACCGCGCTCCTCGGTGTCCGGGCGGTGCTCGCGGAGAGCTTCGAGCGCATCCACCGGTCCAACCTCGTCGGCATGGGCGTCCTGCCCCTGCAGTTCCGGGACGGCGACAGCGTCGGGACCCTCGGGCTCACCGGGCACGAGACCTTCGACGTCCTGGGCCTCGGCGGGCTGTCGGAGACCGACCGGCCCCGCTGCGTCGTCGTCCTGGCGCGGTCGGACGACGGGACGGAGAAGCGGTTCTCGGCCACCGTCCGACTGGACACCGCCACCGAGGCGCTGTACTTCCGCCACGGCGGGATCCTCCCGTACGTGGCCCGCTCGCTGGTCTGAGCGCCGGCCGCCGAGCCAAGAAGCATCACCGCGGCGACGTGGCGCGCGGTCAGCGGGACCAGGGCCCCGACGAGGCGGGCCGGGCGCGCGGATCCGGCCCCGCGGCACTCCTTCCGGGACGCGTGCCTCCGGCGTCATCACGGAGCCCGCGGCGCCGCGGGGACGAGCCCCACGTGCTTCGTCGCCCACTCGCGATGCAGCGCTCTCCGGCGTGCCGCCCGGCGCGTCGCCGGCACGGCACGGGACCGGGTTGTCGCGGCCGCCCGTGCGGGGGACAGTCGCGGCGCCCGAGCCCTGCACGTCACGGGAGGTGCGATGGACGCCTTCGGCATCCAGCTCCGCCAGCCGCTCGCCTGGGACCTCATCGGACGGAACCTCGCCGTCGCCGCGCTGGGCACCGCGTTCGAGGCCACCTACGGCTGGCTGCTCCGCGCCGCGGACGGTGAGATCGCGGCCGGCTCCTTCACGGCCGGCTCCATGGGCCTCATGGAGTCCTTCGTCCACGAGGCGCCGGTGGCCACCGACTTCGTCGGCCAGGCCACCTTCGAGCTGTTCGGCGACGACCCGACCGGCGAGCGCGATCCCGGGCTCGACACCCAATCCGTGCCGGTCATCGTCATCGGCGGGATGCAGGGCTACTCGCTGCACCAGGTGGTGCGCGGCGACACCCTCACCGCCATCGCCCGGAACACCGGCTCCACCGTGCAGCGGATCGCGGTGGCCAACCGGCTGCAGGACCCGAACCGGATCCTCGTCGGGCAGGTCCTGCGGATCCCGCTCTAGGACGGCCCCTGGACGGTCCGCCGTCGCCCGCGCGACGATGCGGGCGGAGGTGACGGTCATGCCGCGGGACGTCGACGTGTGCACCGAGACGGTGATCCGGCGTCCGTGCGACGAGGTGGCCGCCTACGCGGGCGACCCCACGCACGCCCCGGAGTGGTACGCCAACATCTCCTCGGTCGAGTGGCGCACACCGCCCCCGGTCGCCGTGGGGTCGCGGATGGACTTCGTGGCCACGTTCCTCGGCCGTCGGCTGGCCTACACCTACGAGGTCGCCGAGCTCGAGCCGAACCGGCGACTGGTGATGCGGACCGCGGACGGTCCGTTCCCCATGGAGACGACCTACACGTGGGAGCCGGTCGGCGACGGCACCCGCATGACGTTGCGCAACCGCGGGCGGCCCGGTGGTCTCTCCGCCCTGGCGGGCCCGTTCATGGCGGCGGCGATGCGCCGGGCCAACCGCAAGGACCTCGCCGCGCTGAAGACCCGGCTGGAAGGACCCTCCTGATCCGCCACACCGGGGACGTCGTCGGGTGCGCGCTGCTGAGCGAGCAGTTGCTCCAGCCGGGAACGCGTGCCCTCGGGGCCGACGAGCGAGCGGGGCGAGGGCGACAACTGCTGGTGCGCGACGCCACGGCGCCGATCGGCGACCGCTCCCTCCGCCTCCTGCCGCTCGACGCCGACAACCGGTGGGCTCGGTACACGCGGGAGCGGATCGCGGTCGAGGCGGCGTTCGGTCTCGACGAGCCGGGGGCACGGGAGCTGGTTGCGCAGGCCCGGGCTCGGACCCGGCGGCTCGGCCTCCGGATGTGGCTGGCGACCGACGTGGGCGAGCGCGTGGTCGGAGGCATCGGCGGGTTCTTCCTCCCGGCGCCGCACGCAGCGGTGGCGCGGCTGCAGGAGGTCGATGTCTTCCCCGAATACCGCGGGGCGGGGCTCGGCGACGCCCTGCTGGAGGCCGCGCGCCGGCGGCTGGCCCACGACGGGGCACGCAGCCTCGTCGTCGCAGCGGACGAGGACGACTGGCCACTGGGCTGGTACCGCCGCCGGGGGTTCCTGCCGGTCCTCCGTGTGGCGGCGACCGACGCCGACGGTCCGCCGGCCTGACACCGGCGAAGGGCGGCGAGGGCCGACACCCCACCGGGCGACGTCGGTGCCCGCCGTGCGGCGCCCGGGCCGCCGACCCGCGATCATGACCGCATGATCACGATCGGGTGCACGGCCGCATCCGCGGGGCGGCACCCGTCGTTGCCCCGGGCATGACCACCGGCAGCGGCGTGACCTCCGGCAGCGGCGTGGAGGAGATCCCCCGGGACGGCGCATGGGCCTCCTGGGCGCCCTCCGGACGGGCCGCCGTCCCGGCGATCGTGCTCCTCGTGGTCGTGGCCAACCTGGTCGGGGTCGCCACTGTGTTCCTCCTGCTGCTCGGCGTGGAGGACGGCAGCGGCCACACCGGTCGGGCGCCGGTGCTCTGGGCGGTCGCCGCCTACCTGGCGGTCGCGTTCCCCGCCGGCACGGTGGCCGGACTACGGCGGCAGCGGGTGACCAACCAGTGGCTGATGGCCGGTCGGCAGCCCACCAGCGACGAGGCGGGCCACGCGCTCCGCCTGCCCGTCGACACCGCGCTGATCGCAGGGCTCATCTGGCTGGTGGGCGCGGTCCTGGTGGCCGCGGTGTCCGCCGCCGCCTTCCCGAACCCGCTGGTCGGGCTGCGGACCGGCGTCGCCACCCTGCTTGGCGGCATGGCGACGGCCGGCGTCACCTACCTGCTGGTCGCGCGGGCGGCCCGCTCGGTCACCGCGATCGCCCTCGCCGCTCACCCGCCAGTCGGCGCGCTGACCCTCGGCGTCCGGCCGCGCCTGCTGCTCACCTGGGGCCTCACCAGCGGCGTCCCGATGCTCGGGGTGGTGCTGCTGTTCGTCGACCCCAGCAACCCGTCCGGCCCCGGCAGGGGAGCGGTGGTCTTCCTCGTCGTCGTCGCGCTGCTGGTCGGGGCGCTGGCGACCCTGCTGACCGCCCGTGCGGTGGGGCAGCCCCTGCGCGACCTGCGGCAGGCGGTCCAGCGCATCGGCCGGGGCGACTACGCCGTCCGCGTGGTGGTCGACGACGCCGGTGAGATCGGGCTGCTCCAGGAGGGCGTCAACACGATGGCCGCGGGGCTGGCGGAGCGGGAGCGGCTGCGCGACCTGTTCGGCCGCCACGTCGGGGCGCCGGTCGCCGACCGCGCGCTGGCGACCGGCGTCTCCCTGGGCGGCGAGGAGCGCACCGTCGCCGCGTTGTTCGTCGACATCGCCGGGTCCACCTCGCTGGTCCGGCGCACCGGCCCGGCGGAGATGGTCGGGCTGCTCAACCGGTTCTTCCAGGTCGTCGTGGACGCGATCGAGAGCGACGGCGGGCTGGTGAACAAGTTCGAGGGCGATGCGGCGCTCTGCGTGTTCGGGGCGCCCACGGACCACCCCGACCCGGCCGGGGCGGCGCTGCGGGCCGCCCGCCGTATCTGCCACGCCGTCCGCGCCGCGGGGGAGGTCGACGTCGGGGTGGGAGTCGCCTGCGGCCGGGTCTGGGCCGGTCAGGTGGGCGCGGCCAGCCGGCTGGAGTACACGGTGATCGGCGACCCGGTCAACGAGGCCGCCCGGCTCACCGAACTCGCCAAGGAGCACCCCGGCCGGGCGGTGGCCAGCGAGGCGACCGTCCTCGCCGCCGCACCGGAGGAGCGCGCCCACTGGGTGCGGGAGGGCGAGGTGGAGCTGCGCGGCCGCGGGGAGCCGACCGTCACGTGGGTAGTACGCCGGTCCTCCTGACCGGCCGGGGCCGCGCACCGACGAGGAACCGGCGGAGGACCAGTCCGGCCGCCACGGCGGCGGCCGCCCACACGGCCCACCGCACCGGCTCCAGAGCGGCATCCGGATCGACCGGCCAGCGGGGCAGCCAGATCATCTCGACCGCCGCGCCGACGAGGCCGGCCACCAGCCCGACCACCCCCGACCGGCGGATCCCGGCTCCCGCCGGCCCGAGCACCGACCCGAGCACCAGGGCGACGAGCCACCACACCCGCATCTCGGGCCAGTACAGCGCGAAGGGCTCCTGCCGGACGACGGCATCCGTCGCGTAGTACGTCGTCTCATCGCGACGAGGGCGAGGACCCCGCCCACGGCTCCGCGCACCCAGGATCCGGCCAGCCACCCCCCGGCCACGGCCACCCCGGCCCACGCCCAGCCGGCGTTCAGCAACAGCGCGATCGCCACCCCGGCAGGGGACTCCGCAGCGTTGGCGAGGGACGACGCCACACCCCAACCGACGCCGAGCGCCACCCCCGCGACGATCCTCCGCACGGCGCCATCCTGCGGGAGGAGCCGCGTCGTGGGGTGAGCAACACACCGGTCCGGCTGGGCCCGTGGCGGTTCTCCGCGACGGGGTCCGCAGCCCTTGTCCGGTACCCTCCGCCGCCCTATCGTGGCGTCGCCGAACAGCCACGCGGAGCTTCTCCGGCTGTCCGGGCACGTGATCCGGCGCCGTCTCCCATGCCGTGCCCCGCGCCAGGGGGTGAGTGCTCTGGCCGAGACCTTCGACCTCGCCGAGCAGCTCGCGCGCCTCGCCGAGGGAACGGCCTGGCGGGCCGAGGACCCTGACCGCAAGACCAGGCGCGCCGATCGCCTGTGCGGTCCCGCCCCGGGTGGCCGGGCCGAGCCCGAGGTCGACGAGGTCCTGGAACGGGTTCTCGACGATCCCGACCTGCGTCCGCTGCACTGGCTCAGCGGTGGCCTGCGGGTGGCCGCGGCGGTGGGGCTGGTGGACGGCCCGCTGGGCAACGGCACGGGCTTCCTCGTGGCGCCCTGGCTGCTGATGACCAACAACCACGTGCTGCCCACCGAGGACGCGGCTGCCTCGGCGACCGTGCGCTTCGGCTACCAGCAGCAGGAGAACGGCGACGTCATCGGCGTGCAGGAGGTCGGGGCGGACCCCGCGCGCTTCTTCGTCACCAGCGGCGAGGACCGGCTCGACTACACCGTCGTGGCGGTGGGGCCGCTGCCGAGGAGCAGCGACGCGCCTGGCGACGTGCTCGGGACGATCCCGCTGGTCGGCGCGATCGGCAAGATCCTCGAGGGCGAGCCGATCAACATCATCCAGCACCCGGCGGGGCGTCCGAAGGAGATCGCCTTCCGGAACAACCGGCTGATCAAGCTGGTCGACGACGACGTGCTGACCTACTCCACCGACACCGACCGGGGATCGTCCGGGGCCCCCGTCCTCAACGACCAGTGGGAACTGGTGGGCCTGCACCGGTTCAGCGTCGAGGCGACCGACGCGCACGGCCGCCGGGTCGACCGCACCGGTCGCCCGGTCGGGCCGGACACGCCGGCCACCCTGCGCGTCTGGACCGCGAACAAGGGCAGCCGGGCCTCGGCGATCGTCCGCGACCTCACGGCGCGCTCGTACGACGGCGAGCGTGCGGCGCTCGCCGCCGCCCTGCTCCGGGGAGGCGGCTGAGAACGGCCGACGCCCAGGAGCAGTGCTCCTCCCCAGCCGGACCCGGCAGCCTGCACCTTCCCCACCCACGCCTGACGTTCCCCGCTTTCTGTACCGAAAGCTGCGGTGTGGCCCGCGGCTTCCGGTACAGGAAGCCGTCCGGCGGCTGCACGGTGCCCGCGAACACCTCGGGGCTCCCGGAGCTACAGGTCGAGCATGAGGACGCCGGAACCGCGCTCGGACGGTGACCTGCTGCGTGCGGTCGCCGAGCGGGACCGCGCGGCCCTGCGCGAGCTCTACGACCGGCACGCGCCGTGGTTGCGGGCCCGGCTGCGCCGGCGCTGCGGGGACGAGGGGACCGTCGAGGAGGTCCTCCAGGACACCTTCCTCGCGGTCTGGCGCAAGCCGGAGGCCTACGCGGGCTCCGGCGACGTGCCGGCCTGGCTCTGGGGCATCGGGATCCGCCGGCTGCTGGCCGCCGTCCGCCCGCGCCGTCCCCTGCCGCTCCGGCTGCTCGTCGACCCGCCGGCCCCCTCGGCGGAGGACGTCGTCCTGCTCGGGGTGGAGCACGGCGATCTCGCCGCGGCCGTCAACGGGCTCTCGCCCGAGCTCCGGGCCGTGGTCCGCGCGGTCGCGCTCGACGGGCTCACCAGCCGGGAGGCCGCCCGGCTGCTCGGCGTGCCGGCCGGCACGGTCCGCACCCGGATGGCGCGCGCCCGCGCCCAGCTGCAGGAGGCCCTCACATGAGCTGGCACGTGAATCCCGAGACCCTCGCGCACTACCTGGACGGAGAGCTGGCCGAGGACGCCGCCTCCTCCGTGGAGGCGCACCTGCTGCGGTGTGCCGGCTGCCGGGAACAGCTGGCGGCCGCGGCCCGGCCCGTCACGCCGTCGCACGAGCGGACCTGGGCGGCGCTGGCGGAGGCGGTCGACACCGAGCCGGCCTCCCTCCTCGAGCGGGCGCTCGACACGGTGCTGCCCTCGCACGTGGTCCGCCTGGTCGCCGCCGCCCCGGCGCTGCGCCGGGCGTGGTGGACGGCGGGCACGGGGCTGCTCGTCCTCGCACTGCTGGCCGCGCAGCTGGGCACCGGAGCGTTCGGCACCGCCGTGTTCCTCGTCTCGGCGCCGCTCCTCCCGCTCCTCGGGGTCGCGCTGGCCTACGAGGGCAGCGACGAGCTGGCCGGGGAGGTCGCCGGCACGACGCCGTACCCGCGCTTCCGGGTCCTGCTCCTGCGGACCGCCGCCGTTGCGGTGACAACCCTTCCCGTGGCGGGGCTCCTGGCCCTCGCACTGCCCGTCGGGGTCCGTCCCGCCTCGCTCTGGCTCGTCCCGGCCCTCGCGCTCTGTGCGCTGGCGCTCCTGCTGTCCGCCCGCTTCGACACCCGTCGGGTGGCCGCCGTCCTGACCGCTCTCTGGCTGGTGTCGTGCGGGGCGGCCCTCCGCCCGCCCCGCGCGCCGCTGCCCATCGACGACCTGCTCGAGCGCTCGGTCGTCTTCCGTCCGGCCGGCCAGGCCGCGCTGCTCGCCGTGGCGGCGCTGGCACTGGTCCTGGCCGTCACCCGCCGCACCACCTTCGAGGACAGGAGCAGGGCATGAACGCATCCGTCGAGCTCGCCGGGGTCGCGAAGCGCTTCCGCGCCACCGTCGCGCTGCACGACGTGTCCGTGGAGATCGGAACCGGCGTCACCGGGCTGCTGGGGCCGAACGGGGCCGGGAAGACCACGCTGCTGCGGATCGTCGCCACCGCACTCGGCCAGGACAGCGGCACGGTGCGCGTGCTCGGCCGTGACCCGGCCGATCCCGCCGACCGGCTGGAGATCAGGCGGCGGCTGGGCTATCTACCGCAGGAGTCGGGCCTCTACAGCGGCTTCACCGCCTTCGCGTTCGTCGACTACGTCGCCGTCCTGAAGGAGATGACCGACCGACGGGCGCGGCACGAGGAGGTCCGCCGCGTGCTGGACGTCGTCGGCCTCGGCGACCGGGCGCACCAGCGCATCCGTGCCCTGTCCGGCGGGATGCGCCGCCGGGTGGGGCTCGCGCAGGCGCTGCTCGGCCGGCCGGAGCTGCTGGTCCTCGACGAGCCCACCGTCGGCCTCGACCCCGAGCAGCGACTCCGGTTCCGCGAGGTGCTGGCGGGCCTGCCGCCGGACACCACGGTGCTGCTCTCGACCCACCTCACGGAGGACGTCGCGGCGCTGTGCTCGCGCGTGGTGGTCATCGACCACGGCAGCGTCCTGTTCGAGGGGTGGACGTCGGAGCTCGCGGCGGTCGCCGACGGACGGGTCTGGGACGCCGAGCAGCCGGCCCCGGGCGCCGCGGTCGCCTGGCGCACGCCCGAGGGTCGCTACCGCAACGTCGGCGACCCACCGCCCGGCGCCGACCTGGTGCCGGCGGGGCCGGAACACGGCTACCTGCTGCTCACCGGTTCGCAGCGGGTCGAGGAGGTGGCGTCATGACGACGACGCAGCGAGCAGTCGACACCGTGGTGGGCCGGCCCACCCTCGGCCAGCTCGCGAGGGCCGAGATCCGCTACACGCTGCGCAACCCCCTGCTGTGGGTCGGCGCGCTCGGCGCGGCGGCGCTGTCGTGGGGGCCGGTCGTCGACGGCCTCGTCGACGACGTGGCGGGGGTGATCGACAACTACGTGCTGCTCGACTTCGGTACCGGGGTCCTCGCCCTGGTGGCCTTCCTGGTCGCCAACTGGGCCGCCCAGCGAGAGCGGCCGGCGACGACGGCCGAGCTGTTCTCCGCCGCGCCCGCGCGGCGATGGGACCGCACGGTCGGGCTGCTCGCCGCCGCGATCGTGCCGACGATCCAGGCGCTGGTGATCACGATCGGCACCCATCTCCTCGTGTGGCGCGCCGGGGGCGTGCAGCTGGGCGTCACGCGCGCGGTCACCCTCCAGCCGACACCCCTCGAGGCGCTGGGTGCGCCGTTGGCCGTCGGCTGCGCATTCGTCGCCGGAGTGGCGCTGGCCCGCCTGATCCGGTCCCGGGCCGTCGGCGCCCTGGTCGGACTCATCGGCTGGTTCCTGTTCCACTTCACCTACTGGGTGTGGCTGACCGCTCCCTTCGGGCTCTTCGCCGTCTCCCGGTCGGCGCTGACCTCGGCGGACCTGGGTCGTGAGGTCTCCGGCGCCGAGGAGGCGCGGTGGCCGGCGATCTCGCCGCCGGACGAGTTCACGCCGACCTACTGGGGGATCGACCGTGACCTCGGCCTGTACGGCCTGCACCTGCTGTACGTGGTCGGGGTGATCACCGCCCTCTGCGGGCTGGCGCTGGTGCGCAGCGGCCGGGATCGCCGGTCCTGGCGGCTGCTCGGCGGCGGCCTGGTCATCGCCGGCGTCGCCGTGGTCGTCGAGCTGCTCGTGCACGACGGCGCCCGGGTGTGGATGGGGTACATGTGAACCGGGCCCCTCGCCGGCCGGGCGTCGCTGTGCTCATGGCGGCGACCCTGCCGGTGATCGGGTGGCGCACCGTCCTCGGTGCGGTCTGCGGTGCGCTGGCGATCACGGCCATGGTCGCCGTACTGCCCCCGGGAGCGGACGGCGTCTTCCCGATGTTCGGCGTGCTCCTCCTCGCCGCCGGTTCCGCCGTGGCCGCCGACGACCCGACGGCGCCGATGAGTGCGACCGTCCCGGTCGCGACGCGCCGACAGCTGCTGGCCCGGGTGCTGCTCGTCGTGCCGGTCGCCGCGGCGGCGCTGGGCGCCGTCATGGCGATGGCCGCGGTGCTCGGCGTGGCGCTCGATCGCAGCCTGGTCGTGCTGTGGGCGACGCTCACCGCGGTCGCGCTGGCAGCCGGCGCGGCCGCCGGGCGGGCCGCCGGTGTCCCCGGCCCGGTCGCGGCCGTGATCGCGCTCGGCGCCGGTCTGGTGATCGCACGGGTCCTCCCGGCTCCGGTCCGGGAACGCGCACCGTGGGACTCGGCGATCGAGCGGGGGGTCTGGGCGCTCGCGCTCTCGCTCGCGGTCCTCTGGTGGAGCACCCGGGACCCGGCGTCCTGACCCACGCTTTCTGTACCGGAAGCTGCGGTGCCGACTCCCGCTTCCGGTACAGAAAGCGGGAGGTGGGGGCTCAGTGGTGGGAGCGGACGACGACCAGCACGTCCTCGGGCTGCAGCGTGCCGATGAGGGGGTCGTCGAACCGGAGCGTTCGCCCGCCGCGGGTGACCGACAGCACGATGTCGCGCAGCGACCGCGGGTCGAGCCCGATCTCGCTGCTGGTCACGGTGCGCTGCTGCAGGTCCAGCCCGTGTCCGCCGGTCACGAGGTCCTCGACGACGTTGACCACGCGCGGGGCGTCGGTCGAGAGCCCCAGCAGCCGGCCCGACGTCGCCGACGTGGTGATGACCGTGTCGGCGCCGGACTGGCGGAGGAGGTTGGCGTTCTCCTCCTCGCGGACACTGGTCGTGATCGGCACGTTGGGATTGAGCTGGCGCACGGTCAGGGTGATGAGGACGGCGGCGTCGTCCCGGTTGGCCGCGACGATGACCGCGCGCGCCCGCTCCACGGAGGCCCGCCGCAGCACCTCGGTGCGGCCCGCGTCGCCCACGATCCCGGTCAGGCCCAGCGAGTTGGCCTCGTCGATGGCCCGCGGCTCGGTGTCGACGACGACGATCCGGTCGAGCGGCGTGCCGAGGGCCTGCAGGGAACGGATGGCGGCACGGCCCTTGGTGCCGTAGCCGCACACGATGACGTGCTGGCGCACGCGAGACCTCCACCGACGGATCTGGAACTCCTCCCGCGAGCGCGCGGTGAGCGCCTCGAGGGTGGTTCCGATGAGGACGAGCAGGAACGTGATGCGCAGCGGCGTGATCAGCAGGATGTTGACCAGCCGTGCGCCGGGGGTGATCGGCGTGATGTCGCCGTAGCCGGTCGTCGAGAGGGTGACGGTCGCGTAGTAGAAGGAGTCCAGCAGCGTGAGGCCGACCTCGTCGCCGTCCCGGTAGCCGTCCCGGTCCAGGTAGATGACCCCGACGGTGAACAGCAGGACGACGAGGCCGATGAGGACCCGGCGCCACACCTGCCGGACCGGCGACTCCTCGGTGTGCGCGAGCCGGACTCCGGTGTGCTCGGTCTCCGGGCCGACCCGCTCCATCTCCACCCCGCGGACGATAGTGAGCCGTCGTCCCGACGGCGCGCCGCCGCACCCGTTCGGGTCATGAACCCGGACGGGCGCGGCGGCGACGATCAGGCGTCGGGGGTCACGCGGAGACCTTCTCCCGCTCCTTGGCGGCCAGTTCCCGCTTGAGGACCTTCCCGGCAGCCGAGACCGGGATGGCGTCGATGAAGACGACGTCGCGGAGCCGCTTGTACGGCGTGACCTTGCCGTTGACCGCGGCCATGACCGACTCCGCGGTGAGTGCGGCGCCGGCGTCGTCGCCCTTGCGGACGACGTAGGCGACCGGCAGCTCGCCGGCCTCCTCGTCGGGCCGGCCGACCACCGCCGCCCCGGCGACCCCCGGCAGGCCGAAGAGGATCTCCTCCAGCTCCCGCGGGAACACGTTGTAGCCCTTGTAGAGCAGCATGTCCTTGGTCCGGTCGACGATGGACAGGTAGCCGTCCTCGTCGAGGACCCCGACGTCGCCGGAGTGGAACCAGCCGTCCGCGTCGATGCTCTCGGCCGTCGCCTCCGGGCGGTGGGCGTAACCGCGCATCACCTGCGGACCCCGGATGCACACCTCACCGCGCTCGCCGGGCGGCAGGGGGTCGCCGCCGCCGAGGGGGCGGATGGAGATCTCCGTGTCGAACACCGGCACGCCGACGGTGCCCGCCTTGCGGGTGCCGGACCGGAACGTCGGGTTCCCCGTGGCCTGCATCGTCACCTCGGTGAGGCCGTACCCCTCGCCGATCACCGCGTTGGGCAGGACGGCCTGGAGCCGTTCGATGAGCGAGACCGGCAACGGCGCCGCGCCGCTGGAGACACCGCGCACGTGCGACCAGTCGGCCTCGGCGAACCCCGGCACCTGCAGCAGGGCGACGAAGACCGGCGGGGCACCCCCGATCGCGGTCACCTGGTACCTCTGGGCGTCCTCGACGTACTTCACCGGGTCGAAGCGCATGTGGATGACCGTGGTCGTGCCGCCCATGACCATGCCGTTGAGGTAGCCGATGGCGCCCATCGCGTGGAACCACGGCGTGAGGTTCACGATCCGGGCCTCGCCGAGCCGGGTCGGGTACTCGTCCTCACCGACCACCTGGCGGATGGTCACGTCGCCCGCCTCGTCGAGCTCCGGCAGCGAGCCCGACGTCCAGCAGGCCGACTGCAGGACGTTGGTGACCACGTTGCGGTGGGGCAGCTCCACGCCCTTGCTGACGCCGGTGGTCCCGCCGGTGTAGGCGAGGTGGGCGAGATCCTGCGCCGGGTCGAGCTGCGCGTCCACGTGCCGGTCGGCCGGGTCGCCGGCGAGGAGGTCGGCGAGGTCGACGTCACCGTCCTCGAGCGGCAGCCGCGCCGCGAAGTCGGTGATGTGCGGCTCGCCGGTGACCACGACGTTCCGCACCGGCGTCTGCGCCAGTGCGCCGCGGACGAAGGGCAGCACCTGGTCCCAGGTGATCAGCATCTTGGCGCCGGCGTCGGTGAGCTGGGCGGCCAGGTCGGCGGCCGGCAGCAGCGGGTTGGTGGGGGAGAAGACGGCGCCGGCGAGCATGATGCCGTAGTAGACCGGCGGGTACTGCCGGCAGTTGGGGATGTGCACGGCGACGACGTCCCCGCGCCCGATGCCGTGGTCGGCCAGCCAGCCGGCGACGGCGTGGGCCCGGCGCCCCAACTCCTCGAACGTCAGCGGGACGTCGTGGTCGATGAACGCCGGCCGGTCCCCCCAACGCCGGACCGCCGCCCGCAGGATCGAGCCGACCGGCACCTCCGGGTAGTCCAGCGAGCGCGGGAGGCCCGGGGGCCAGCTGGCGGTGGCGGAGCTGGACTGCGTGGCGGTCATGCGCAACCTCTCGTCGTCGGGGGCCGGGCACACAGCGTGGCCCAGCTCACACGCCCTGTCGAGGTCCTCAACCGGTGTCTGTGAGGATGTGGCGATGAGCGACCAGCGCACCGCTCTCGTGCTCGGCGGCGGCGGGATCACCGGCATCGCCTGGGAGATCGGCATCCTCGCCGGGCTCGCCGAGACGGGCACTGACCTCGGCCGCGCCGATCTGGTGGTCGGGACCTCGGCCGGGTCGGTGGTGAGTGCGCAGCTGACCGGCGGGCTCGATCCGGAGGCGATGTACGCCCGGCAGCTCGCGCCCGCCACCGCCGAGAAGGCGTTCCGCCTGAACCGGGCCACCGTGGCGCAGTTCGGGTGGGCGATGCTGCGCGCCCGCGGCCGGGACGTCGAGTTCCGGCGCCGCATCGGGGCGCTCGCCCTCGCCGCGGAGAGGGCCGGGCTCACCCCGACCGAGCAGGAACGCCTGGACGTGTTCGCTGCCCTGCTGCCGGGACTGGACTGGCCGGAGCGCGACCTGCGGATCACCGCGGTCGACGCCGGGAGCGGCGAGTTCCGGACATTCGACCGGAACTCGGGAGTACCGCTGGCCCACGCGGTGGCCGCCAGCTGCGCCGTGCCCGGGGTGTACCCGCCGGTGACGATCGACGGTCGCCGCTACGTCGACGGCGGGATGCGGTCGGCGGCCAACGCGGACCTGGCGCAGGGCTACGACCGGGTCGTCGTCCTCGCGCCCATCCCGCGGGGCTTCGGGCTCGTGGCGAGCGTGGACGCGCAGGTGACCGGGATGGTGGCGCGGGTCGCCGTCGTCTCGCCCGACGCCGCGAGCCGGACGGCGATCGGCCGCAACGTGCTCGACCCCGCGGCCCGGGGGCCCTCGGCGCGGGCGGGACGCGCCCAGGCGGCGACGGTGGCCGACCGCATCGCCGACGTCTGGACCGGCTGACGGCCCGTCCTTCCTCGCGGTGATCATGGCGCCGGGACCACGTCGGGAGCCCGGACGATGGTCACCACGCCATGATCGCGGCGACGGGGCGTTTCCGTCGCGGGCCCGCGCCGCCGGACGACGTCACGCCGGCCCCGTAGCCGGTGACCTTCCGCGCCGGACGTCCCGGGTGGGAGGGGAGGCCGGTGCCGGGGTCAGCGGCGGGAGTTCGGGTCCAGGTGACGGAGGAGCGTCTCGCCGAGGTCACGCATGTGCTCGACCTGCTCCGGGGTGAGCTGGTCGAACAGGTGGGTGCGCACGCTCTCCACGTGCACCGGTGCGGCGGCCTCCAGGGCGGCGAAGCCCTCGTCGGTCAGGACGGCGAGCTGCCCGCGGCCGTCACCGGGACAGACCTGCCGGCGCACCCAGCCGCGCTCTTCGAGCCGTGAGACCGCGTGCGAGAGCCGGCTGCGTGAGGACAGGCACCGGTCGGCCAGCTCGCTCATGCGCAGCATCCGGTCCTCGGTCTCGGACAGGGCGACGAGGATCTCGTAGTACGCGTGGGAGATGCCGGTCTCGTGGGTGAGCTCGCGGTCGAGCCGGTCCAGCAGCAGCTGCGCGCTGTAGAGCCAGGCCCGCCAGGCCTTCTGCTCCTCGACGTCGAGCCACCGCGGCTCACCCGGGAGCACGTCCGGTGCACCAGTGGATGCCGACGACACGTGCGCGTTCACGTGCTCAGCGTACTAGCGGAATAGTTGAGCTATCAACTACGCTGTGCCCGAGCAGAAGGTCAAACGCTCAACTATTCGGAGGCAACTGCAATGACCAGCTCCACCGCGATCCAGATCCCCGGCTACGTCGTCGGCACCTGGGACATCGACGCCGCCCACTCCACCGTCGGTTTCTCCGTGCGCCACATGATGGTCAGCAAGGTCCGCGGCTACTTCCGCGACTTCTCCGGCGAGATCGTCACCGCCGAGGACCCGACGCAGTCCAGCGTCACCGCGCGGATCAACATGGACTCCATCGACACCCGTCAGGAGCAGCGCGACGCGCACATCCGCTCCGCCGACTTCTTCGACGCGGGCAACCACACGGAGATGACCTTCCGCTCCACCGAGGTCCGCACCGACGGAGCCGACTGGACCGTGATCGGTGACCTGACCATCAAGGGCATCACCGAGCAGGTCGAGCTCGAGCTGGAGCTCAACGGCTTCGGCCCCGACGCCTACGGCGGCACCCGCGCCGGCTTCAGCGCCAAGACCGAGATCTCCCGCAAGGAGTTCGGCGTCGACATCGACATGCCGATGGACGGCGGCGGCGTCGTCGTCGGCGACAAGGTCACCGTCGAGCTCGAGATCGAGGCCGTGCTGCGCACCGCCTGAGAGAGGACCCCTCTGCCCCTGGACGGGTTGGCTGCTCCGAGGGCCCCGGGCGACTCGCCCGGGGCCCTCGCGCGGTTCCGTCGCCCGGCGCGGGACTCGGCCGCAGGCCCCCGCGATCATGGCGCCCTGACCGCCGATCCGGGCTCCGGCGTGGTCCCGGCGCCATGATCGCCGGACGGCGGCGGGGAGACTGGGTGACATGTCGACCCTGACCCGCGTGCGCACCCGCTTCCCCTCCGCCGTCCTGGTGGCCGTCGGTCTGGCCGCCGGCTTCGGCATCGCCCAGGGCACCGGCGTCCGGGCACTCGGTGGAGCCGTCTTCGCCGCCGCGGGCGTGGCCGCGGGGGTGCTCTGGTGGCGCCGGCGTGGTGCGGCTGTCGCGCTCGCGCTCGCGGCCCTCTACGTCGGCGCGTTCGTCCTCGCCCACGTGCTGGCCATCGGCGTGGGCCTGCCCGCCTGGCTGGCGGTGAGTCTGGTCACCCTGGCCGCCGCAGGGGTGACGTTCGCGGTGGCCGACCGCCCCTGACGTGCGGGAACGGCCCAAGGCCCCCTGCAGGGGCCCGCCGCGAACTTGTGAGCGGTGGGGGGCAGGGGGTCCTTCTACTACCATGGGAAGGTCGCCGACCGGGCGGCTGTTGCACGAGATGCCGCGAGCGTGGATGCCGCGGATCCCCGAACCCTCCTGAGGTGCCTCTCCGCATGCCCACCCGCGACGACCTGCGCAACGTGGCGATCATCGCCCACGTCGACCACGGCAAGACGACCCTGGTCGACGCCCTCCTCCGTCAGGCCGGCGCGCTCGGCCGCGCCAAGGGCGAGGGCACCGACGCCGACACCACGCAGGACCGCGTCATGGACTCGATGGACCTCGAGCGTGAGCGCGGCATCACCATCCTCGCCAAGAACACCGCGATCCGGCTGGCCGACGAGAACGGCAACCCGGTCACGGTCAACATCGTCGACACCCCGGGCCACGCCGACTTCGGTGGCGAGGTCGAGCGCGGCCTGTCCATGGTCGACGGCGTCGTCCTCCTCGTCGACTCCTCCGAGGGCCCGCTCCCGCAGACCCGCTTCGTCCTCCGCAAGGCCCTGGGCAAGGGCCTGCCCGTCATCCTCGTGGTCAACAAGACCGACCGCTCCGACGCCCGCATCGGCGAGGTCGTCGACGAGACCTACGAGCTCTTCATGGAGCTGCTCGAGGACTCCGGCATGGACGTCGACAACCTCGACTTCCCCATCGTCTACAGCAACGGCAAGACCGGCCAGGCCTCGCTCACGCGCCCGAACGACGGCGAGTCGCCGGACAGCCCGGACCTCGGGCCCCTGGTGAAGACGCTGCTCGACACCATCCCGGCGCCGGTCTACGACGCCGAGGAGCCGCTGCGCGCGCAGGTCACCAACCTCGACGCCTCCCCCTACCTCGGCCGGCTCGCGCTGCTGCGCATCCACTCCGGCACGATGAAGAACGGCCAGCAGGTCGCCTGGTGCCGCACCGATGGCACGATCAAGAACGTCAAGATCACCGAGCTGCTCGTGACCGAGGGCCTCACCCGCACCCCGGCCGACAGCGCCGGCCCCGGCGAGCTCGTGGCGATCGCCGGCATCGAGGACATCATGATCGGCGACACCCTCGCCGATCCGAACGACCCGCGCCCGCTGCCGCCGCTGACCGTCGACGAGCCGTCGATCTCGATCACCATCGGGATCAACACCTCGCCGCTGTCGGGCAAGTCGGGCAAGAAGCTGACCGCTCGGCTCATCAAGAACCGCCTCGACCAGGAGCTGGTCGGCAACGTGTCGGTGCGCATGCTGCCCACCGACCGCCCCGACACCTGGGAGATGCAGGGCCGCGGCGAGCTGGCGTTGGCCATCCTCGTCGAGCAGTTGCGCCGTGAGGAGTTCGAGCTCACCGTCGGCCGGCCGACCGTCGTGACCAAGGAGATCGACGGCAAGCTCCACGAGCCGGTCGAGCGGGTCACGATCGACACCCCCGGCGAGTACGTCGGCACCCTGACCCAGGCCCTCGCCGTCCGCCGCGGACGCCTGGAGAACCTGGTGCACCACGACACCGGCTGGGCGCGGATGGAGTACATCGTCCCGTCACGTGGCCTGATCGGGTTCCGCACCGAGTTCCTCACCGAGACCCGCGGCACCGGCGTCCTGAACCACAACCTCGAGGGCTACGAGCCGTGGCTGGGCGACATGCGCGCCCGCCCGACCGGCTCGCTGGTCGCCGACCGCCAGGGCGTGGCGACGACGTACTCGATGTTCTCGCTGCAGGAGCGCGGCCAGCTCATGGTGCAGCCGGGCACCGAGGTCTACGAGGGCATGATCGTCGGTGAGAATTCCCGTCCGGACGACATGGACGTGAACATCACCAAGGAGAAGAAGCTCACCAACATGCGCAAGTCCACCTCCGAGGAGCTGGAGCGGCTCATCCCGCCGCGCATCCTGAACCTGGAGCAGGCACTGGAGTTCTGCGCCGAGGACGAGTGCGTCGAGGTGACGCCGGCGACGGTCCGCATCCGCAAGGTGGTCCTCGACCAGACCGAGCGCGGCAAGGCCAAGAACCGCAAGCCCAAGCCCTCCTGACAGCGGACCCCGTCCTCCCACCCTTCGCGAGCTGCGGGCGGGACCCGGGACGCGGCCCCCGGGTTGTGCGTCGTGGCGGTCGAGTCACGGTCGGTGATGGCTGGCCGAGGGACGGTGACCCGCCCAGGAGCACTTCCCCGGGACGTCCGGACGCCCGGCCGTACGTTGCCATCGGGTCCGTGTGCCGCGGGCCGGTCGAGCGAGGAGAGGCGGCCGAGCGCTGATGACGACGATCACCCGAACGGCTCCGGAGACGGGTTTCCGGGGCGGCATCGATGTCCGGGTGAGTCTTCGGGACGACGCCGGTGACGGGGCCTCGGCGTTCGACGGCGCCTGGTTCCCGCGCAGCCGCGACCTGGCCGTGGAGGTGCCCGAGCTGATCGCCGAGCTGGACCGGCGCGGCGTCCGGGTCGAGCGCTTCACCTACGCCCTCGACGCCTGGTCACCGGTGGCGCGCAAGGTCGTCGTCCAGGGCCGCACCGTGCGCACGGGCGGCTTCCGCAGCATGGACCCCGGCGTCGTCTGCGTCACCTGGGCCGGGGGCAGCCGCCGCGGGGACCTCCTCGTGGTGCCGCCGGAGACCGACGTCCTGACCGGGGCGCGGGCCCTGCGGCTGTGCACCCGCCGCGGACTGCCGCGGTCGCCGCAGATGGTCCTGGCGGCGGCCCGCTCCACCCCGCTGCCCCAGGTCCCGGAGTACCGCCGGGCGGTGTGAGGCCCCCTTGTCCGCGGCGGCCGGGCGCTGCAGGGTGGTCGTGGGCGAGGGAGGCCGGCGATGAAGGACTGCACGATCATCCGGTCGGGGGCTGCCGTGCCGTACACCGGCAAGCAGGGCGTCGACTACGTCCCCGGCGTCTCCGCGGAGAGCTGCGGCGCCCAGGGCCTCTGCCTGCACCTGCTCGTGCTGCCCCCGGGTGCGGAGGCCAGGGCGCACGTGCACGAGGGGCACGAGTCGGCGATCTACGTCCTCGAGGGCTCCGCCGCGATGCGCCACGGACCCGGTCTCGAGCAGGTCTCCACCGTGGCGGCGGGCGACTTCGTCTACATCCCGGCCGGGGCGCCGCACCAGCCGTTCAACCCCAGCGACCGCCCGGTCCGGGCGCTGGTCGCCCGGACCGACCCGAACGAGCAGGAGAGCGTCGTCCTGCTCTGAGCCGGCCGGTTCCGCCGGCCGCGAACCGGCTGGACGCGGGGGGAACGGCTGCGCTGGGGTGGAGGCATGCGACTCCTCGTGCTCGGCGGCACGCACTTCCTGGGCCGGCACGTCGTGACGGCCGCGCTCGCACGGGGCCACGACGTCGCCACCTTCACCCGCGGCGTCTCCGGCGACCCGCCCGAGGGCGCCCGCGCCCTGCACGGGGACCGGGACGATCCCTCGGCGCTGCCCGCCGCGCTCGACGGATGGGCGCCCGACCTCGTGGTCGACACCTCGTGCCAGACCCGGGCGGCGGCCCGCAACGCCGCCGCCGCACTGAGCGGGGCCGGCGGCTCGGCACTCAAGGGATACGCCTTCGTCAGCAGCCTCAACGCCTACCGGAACTGGCCGCCCGGCCCGGTCGGCCCGGAGGACGCCGAACCGACGTGGACCACCGACGACGACGAGTACGGCCCGATCAAGGCCGACGCCGAGCGGATCCTCGGCAGCGCCCTCGGCGACCGCTTCCTCACCGCCCGGGCGGGTCTGGTCCTCGGCCCGCACGACCGGGTCCACCGGCTCGGCTGGTGGCTGGAGCGGATCGCGCAGGGCGGGCGCGTCGTCGTCCCGGACGCCCTGGACCAGCCGATCCACGCCGTCGACGCCTGCGACCTGGCCGGCTGGCTGGTCGAGTCGGCCGAGCGGGGCCGGTCGGGTGCGGTGACCACCACCGGCCCGCACGCCATGACGACGTTCGGTGGCCTGCTCGAACTCTGCCGGGAGGTGACCGGCGGCGACGCTGAGTGGGTGCCGGTCCCGGAGGAGGACCTGCTCGCCGCCGGCGTCCAGGAGTGGGTGCACCTGCCGCTGTGGCTGCGCCGGGAGGTCGCCCGCACCGCCTGGGACGTCGACACCTCGCGGGCTCGGTCGCTCGGACTGCCGAGCCGTCCGTTGCGGGAGACGGTGGCCGACACGTGGGCGTGGATGCGGTCGGTCGAGGAGCTGCCCGAGCCGCCACCCGGTCGGCCGCGCCCCGGACTGCCCCCCGACCTCGAGGCCCGCCTCCTCGCGGCCCACTGATCCGCTTTCCGTACCGGAAGCTGAGCCGGGCCGCTCAGCTTCCGGTACGGAAAGCGGAGAGGCCCCGTCCGGCTGGTGCCGGACGGGGCCCCGCGGGTCGTGCCGAGATCAGCTCTGCGGCGCGCTCGGCCGTCCGGCCGGGATCTGCGCCTCGACGGAGCCGGCCGGGTCCTCCGGCTCGGCGACGACGTTCCGCTCGGCCACCGCGGCGATGGCGTCGGCCGACTCCTGCGCGCGGTCCTTGCGGTACTGGCGGTAGGAGTGGGCGACGGCCGCGGCCCAGATGAGGTACAGCACCGCGTAGACCGCGTAGCGGGTGGCATCGCCGGCGTCGATCCAGTCGCCCTTCAGCAGGGTGCGGGTGTTGGTCAGCACGATCACGCCGCCGACCAGCGACCCGAGCATGCGGGGCGGGATGTGCCGGACCAGCCAGGCGGCGATCGGCGCGGCGACGAGGCCTCCGCCGAGCAGCCCGGCGACCCACAGGGCGTTGATGCCCTGGGAGCCGAGCGCGAACAGGAAGCCGAGGCTGGCTGCCAGGGCCACCAGGAACTCCGAGGTGTCGATGGAGCCGATCACCTTGCGGGGCTCCATCCGGCCGCTGGCCAGCAGCGCCGGGGTGCCCACGGGTCCCCAGCCGCCGCCGCCGGTGGCGTCGACGAAGCCGGCCACCAGACCGAGCGGGCCGAGGAAGCGCTTCCGGACCGGCTTCCCGAGGTTGCGCCGGTCGATGCCGCGCAAGGTGAAGCGCGCCAGGATGTAGAGGCCGAGCGTCACCAGGATCAGCGACATGACCGGCGCAGCGACCTCGGTGGAGAGGCTCGACAGGAAGCTCGCTCCCGCGAACGCGCCGACCGCCCCCGGGACGCCGACCTTGGCGACGACCTTCCAGTCGACGTTGCCGAACTTCCAGTGGGAGAGCCCGGAGGCGAGCGTCGTGCCGATCTCGGCGAGGTGGATGGTGGCCGACGCGGTGGCCGGGTTGGTGCCGATGGCGAGCAGCAGCGTGGTGGACGTGACGCCGTAGGCCATGCCGAGGCTGCCGTCGACGAGTTGGGCGCCCAGGCCGACGAGGGCGAGGAGGACGAGGGTCTTCACGGGTCTGAGCTCCGGTCTCGGGAGGGATCGCCGGCCGGGGAGGCGGCGGGGTCGGAGGGAGAGACGGGCGCCAGGGTTCGACGCGGTCGGGTCAGAGGCCCGGACAGGAAGCGCTGCACACGCGCAACAGGTCGACGTGCCGCCTGCTCACCAGGCGCAGTGCCGTCGTCCCTGTCACGGCGGTATGTCTACCAGATCGATGGATTTAATCGTCAAGGTGTTCCTGCGCGGTTCGCCGTCAGGCGCGCAGGACGTCGTCCCGGATGGTCCACCAGGAGACGGCGCCACCCACGGCGAACGCCACCGCGCACACGACCTGGGCCAGCCGGTAGCCGCCCGTGAACGCGGCCGGGTCGGTGTAGTCGTCGCCGGTGAGCCCCACGGCCACCGGCAGCGCGGCCACCGCGAGGAGCTGGGCGGCCCGGGCCACGGCGTTGTTCACCCCGCTGGCCACCCCGGCCAGCGTGTCGGGCGCGGCGGCGAGCACCGTGGCGGTCAGCGGCGCCACGAGGATCGCCATCCCCAGGCCCTGCAGGAGCGAGCCGGGCAGCACCTCCAGGACGTAGGGCCCGTCGCCGTCGACCCCCGCGAGCAGCAGGGTGCCGGCCGCGACGACGAGCGGCCCGACCGCCATCGGCAGCCGGGGCCCGATCCGCTGCGCCACGGCTCCGGCCCGGGGGGACAGGAGGGTGATGAGCAGGATCGACGGCAGCATCGCCGCGCCGGCGTCCGTCGCGTCGTAGCCGAGCACGGTCTGCAGCTGCAGCACGAGGAACAACGAGCTGCCCCCGAGCGCGCCGTAGACGGCGAGGGTGGCCAGGTTGGCCCCGGTGAACTGGCGGTCGCGGAAGAGGCGCGGCGGCAGCATGGGGTCGGCGGCCCGCCGCTCACGGACGACGAACGCCGCCCCCGCGGCCAGGCCCGCGGCCGCGGTGCCCAGGACGTCGGGCCGCGTCGGCCCCTCGCCGGCGGCGATGAGCGCGTAGGTCAGGCACCCGAGGAACAGGGCGCCGTGCAGCGCGCCGGCGACGTCGAACCGCCCGTGGCGCCCGCCGCTGCGGCTCTCCGGCACGTGCCGACCGGCGGCCACCACCACCAGGACGGCGATCGGCACGTTGATCAGGAAGACCAGCCGCCAGCTCACCGCATCGATGAGGACCCCGCCGAGGAAGGGGCCGACCAGTCCCGAGATGCCGGCGAGGGAGGACCACAGGCCGATGGCGCGGGCCCGGTCCCCGGGCCGGAACGAGGACTGGATGAGGGCCAGGCTGCCGGGGGTGAGCAGCGCGCCACCGACGCCCTGGAGCGCACGGGCGGCGACGAGCTGACCGGTGCTCTGGGCCAGTCCGCAGATCAGCGAGGCGGCGGCGAACCACACCACGCCGACGAGGAAGATGCGGCGGCGTCCGTACCGGTCGCCCAGCGACCCGCCCAGGAGGATCAGCGCCGCGAGCGTCAGCGTGTAGCCGGTGACGGTCCACTGCAGTCCCGACAGCGAGGCGTCCAGCTCGCGGCCGATCGCGGGCAGGGCGACCTGGACGGCGGTGGCGTCGAGGAAGGCCATGCCCGAGGCGAGCACCGTGACCGCGACCAGCCATCGGCCCGATGCGGTGCCGAGGGCGACCGGCGCTCCCTCGCGGCCACCGGTCACGGGGCCTCAGCCGACGACGAAGTTGGTCACGTAGAAGGCTCCGGCGGCCACGGCGGCCGCGGCCGGCAGCGTGACGACCCAGGCGACGACGATGTTGCCGGCGACACCCCAGCGCACGGCCGACAGCCGCCGGGTGGAGCCGACGCCCATGATCGAGGTCGTCGTGATGTGCGTGGTCGACACCGGGACGGCGAAGACGGTCGCGGTCGTGACCATGACGCTCGAGGCCACCGTCTGGGCGGAGAAGCCACCGGCCGGCGTGAGCTGGATGATCCGCCGCCCCATCGTGCGCATGATGCGGAAGCCGCCGGCGTAGGTGCCCGCGCTGATCGCCGCGGCCGCCGACAGGACGACCCAGAAGGGGACCTCGAAGCTGTCGATCTCGCCGGCCGTGTAGAGGGCGAGGGTCATGATCCCCATCGTCTTCTGGGCGTCCTGCATGCCGTGGCCGAGCGCCATCGTGGCCGAGCTGAAGATCTGCGCGGTCTTGAAGCCGCGGTTGGCCCTGGCCACGTTGGCGCCCCGGAAGGCCCAGAGGATGGTCAGCATGAACAGGTAGCCCAGCCCGAACCCGACCAGCGGCGAGACGATCATCGGGACGATGACCTTCTCGAAGACGCCCATCCACTGCACCGAGTGGGCCGCCGCGAGGGCCGCACCCACCAGGCCGCCGATCAGGGCGTGCGAGGACGACGACGGCAGGCCGTACCACCAGGTGATCATGTTCCACACGATCGCGCCGATCACGCCGGCGAAGACGATCTCGAGGCCGTAGTTGCCCTCGGGCGGGTCGATGATCCCGGCTCCGACCGTCTTGGCGACCTCGGTCGACAGCAGGGCGCCGACCAGGTTCATCACCGCGGCGAGGGCCAGTGCGATGCGAGGGGTCAGCGCCTTGGTCGAGACGGCGACGGCGATGGCGTTGGCCGCGTCGTGGAAGCCGTTGGTGTAGTCGAACGCCAGGGCCACCAGGATGATGACGACCAGACCGATGAAGGCCGGATCCATCAGAAGAGGTCCATCCGGGTCAGGACTCCTTGACCGCGATGGTCTCGACCACGTTCGCGACGTGCTCGAACGCGTCGGCCGCCTCCTCGAGCTGGTCGGCGACCTCCTTGAGCTTCAGGATCTCCAGCGCGTCGAACTCGCCGCTGTAGAGGCGGGAGAGCAGCCGCCGGTAGAGCTTGTCGGCCTCGTTCTCGATGCGGTTGACCTCGATCCAGTACTCGGAGAGGTCCTTCAGCGTGCGCAGCCGCGGCATCGCCTCGGCGGTCGTCTGCGCGCACCGCTGCAGCAGGGCCACCTGCTGGCTCATCTCCGCCGGCAGGGTGCCCAGCCCGGTCAGGACGACCAGGTCGGCGGCGGCCTCGACGAAGTCCATGACGTCGTCGAGGTCGCTCGCCAGGTTGTAGATGTCCTCGCGGTCGAACGGCGTCACGAAGCTCGTGTTCAGCTGCCGGAAGATCGCGTGGGTGGTCTGGTCGCCCGCGTGCTCGAGGTCGCGCAGCTTGCCGGCGAGGTCGGCGCGGCGAGCGTGGTCGTGGATGAACTCGCTGAGGACGTCGGTGGCGGCCACCAGGTTCTCCGCCGAAGCGGTGAACAGCGGGTAGAAGCTCGAGTCCTTGGGGGTCAGGCTGAAGGGCACGCGTGGCTCCGTATCGGGAGGGGAAACGGACGGCGTCATCGAGATGACGCACGGCCGTCGGGCAGCATAGGTGCCCAGCCGGCCCGGCGCGCACGCCGACCGCTCAGCCGTGAGCAGCGTCGCCCTCCGGCCCGTCGGTGCTCACCCCGCCGAGGGAGTCCACCAGGTCGGCCCGTGCCCGGGCCACCCGCGAGCGGATGGTGCCGACGGGGCAGCCGGCCACCTCGGCGGCCTCCGCGTACGGCAGGCCCAGCACCTGGGTCAGCACGAAGGCCTCGCGCCGGTCGGCGTCCAGCCGGCGCAGCAGATCGCTGACCGTGGCCCCCTCGGCCACCGGGTCGCGCGCCCGGCCGGCCGGCAACCGCTCCAGGTCCCCGTCGTCCCGGACGAGGGTGAGCCGCCGGCGGCGGCGGGCGCGGACGGCGTCGGCGCAGACGCGGCGGGCGATCGACAGCAGCCAGGTGCGCACGGAGGAGCGGTTCTCGAAGCGGTGCAGCGAGCCGAACGCCCGCAGGTAGGTCTCCTGCGCGAGGTCGTCGGCATCGTTCCGGTCACCGAGGGCCGCGCACAGCCGCCAGACGTCGGACTGCGTGGCACGCACGAGCGCCGCCGCGGCCAGCGGGTCGCCCCCCGCCGCGTCGGCCGCGGTGCGCGCCAGCTCGTCCATGACCTCGTCCTCGTCGCAGGGTGCCGTTGCGGGTTCTCGTGGGAAGAAGTTGCCCGGCCGGGAACCGTACGGGCCCGGGGGACGACCAATGCACCATGCAGTGTTCCCTCTTCCACGAGGCGATCTCCGCGCGGCTCGACGGCGAGCCGCTCGGGATGCCCGCCCGCGCGCTGGACGAGCACCTCGCCGCCTGTTCCGGCTGCGCGGCGTGGTCGGCCGACGCGGCCCGGGTGACCCGCCGCGCCAGGCTCGCGCCCGCGCCCGCGGTGCCCGACCTGACCGTCCCGGTGCTCCGCGCCCTGCCCCGGGAGCTGCCGGGGCAGCGCGCGGCGGCACGGGGGCGGCTGGCCGACTCGGCCCTCCGGCTGGCGCTGCTGGTCGTCGGCATCGCGCAGGGCGCCATGGCCTGGCCGGTGCTGACCTCCGGAGCCGGGGCCATGAGCGCACCGGTGCACATGGCGCACGAGACCGGAGCGTGGAACCTCGCCGTCGCAGCCGCGTTCCTCGCCGTCGCGTCCGCCCCCCGCCTGGCCGCCGGCGCCCTGCCCTTCCTCGGCTCCTTCGCCGCGCTCCTCTTGCCGGTCACCGTGGCCGACCTCGGCGCCGGCCACGTGCACGCCGAGCGGGCGGTGGCCCACCTCCTGGTGCTGGCCGGCGTGCTCCTGGTGTCGGCCGTGGCGTGGCGGGGCCGCAGCGGCCGCGCCGTCCGCGCGGTCGGCGGCCGGCGGGTGACCGCGTGAGGCGGCCGCTCGCTCTGCTGCTCGCGCTGCTCGCCGCCTTCCTCGTGGGCGGCGTCGTCACCGCCGGCCCGGCCGCTGCGCACGCCACCCTGGTCTCGACCGACCCGGCGGAGGGCGCCCGGCTCGACTCCGCGCCGGCGGAGGTCACCCTCGAGTTCAGCGAGAGCGTGTCCCTGGGCGCCGGCTACGCCCGGGTGCTCGCGTCCGACGGCGCGCGGGTGGACGCTGGCGACGCGGCCGTGGACGGCCGGTTCCTGACCGTCCCGTTGCCACCCGACCTGCCCGACGACGGGTACCTGGTCACCTACCGCGTCGTCTCGGCCGACTCGCACCCGATCTCCGGCGCGTACTCCTTCGTCGTGGGGGAGGGGGACCTGGTCGCGGCGGACGCGGCCGGGGTGGCGCCCGGCACCGATCCGGCCGTCGCGGCCGCGCTGCCGGTCGGGCGGTGGCTCGGCTTCGCGGGCCTGGCCCTGGTCGTCGGCGTCCCGGTGTTCGTGCAGTGCTGCTGGCCGGCGGGCTGGGGAGCGGACCGGCTGCGCCGGCTCACCCTGGCCGGCGCGGTCGCCGTCGTGGCCGGGGCGCTGCTCACCTTCCTCCTCCAGGGTCCCTACGCCGCGGCCAGGGGCATCGGTTCCGTCCTGGACCCGTCGCTGCTGTCCGCCACCGCCGCGTCGGCGACCGGCTGGACCGTGCTCGCCCGCGCCCTGCTCGCCGTCGCGCTGGCGGGGGTCCTCCTGCCGGCCTGGCGGCGGGGCGCGCCCCCGTCGACGCCCCGGGTGGTGGTGGCCGGCGTGCTGGCGGCCGGCCTGGTGCTGAGCACGGCGGCCGTCGGGCACCCCGTGGCCGGGCCGTGGCCGGGGCTGGCGGTGACCGTCGCGGCGGTGCACGCCGCCGGGATGGCGGTCTGGCTGGGGGGCCTGGCCGCGCTGCTGGCGGTGGTGCTGCGGGCCGGGACGCCGGCCGGGGATCTGGCCGGGGTGCTGTCCCCGTGGTCGCGCATCGCCTTCGGCGCGGTCGCCGCCCTGGTCGTGACCGGTGCGGTGCAGGCCGTCCGGGAGGTGGAGTCACCCACCGCGCTGTTCGCCACCACCTACGGCTGGGTGCTGGTCGCGAAGCTGCTGCTCGTCGCGGTGCTGCTGGCCGCCGCCGGGGTCTCCCGGGTCTGGGTGCAGCAGCGGCTCGGCGTCCGGCGGCCCCGGCCCGGCGGACGACGGAGCCTCACCGCGCATGCCTTCGCCGCTGCTGCCGGGAGCGCGGACGGCGACCCGGCCGGGACGGGCGGCGCCGTGGTGGAGCAGGCGGCGGACCTGCGCCGTCGGCTGCAGTCGGAGGCCGCCGCCGAGCACGTGCCGGCCCTGCGGCGGTCGGTCCTGGTCGAGGTCGCCGTCGCCGTGGTCGTCCTGGCGTTGTCGGCCGTGCTCGTCGGCACCCCGCCGGCGCGCTCTGCCGTCGCCCGGCCGGTCGACGTCATGCTGCCCCTCCAGGGCAGTGGCGGGCCCTCGGGCAGCGTGCAGGTGTCGGTCGACCCCGCACGGCCCGGGGGCAACACCATGCACCTCTACCTCTTCGACGACAGCGGCCGGCCGACCCAGCCCGCCGGGATCACCGTGAGCCTGGCCGAGCCGTCCCAGGAGATCGGCCCGCTCGACGTGGACCTCGAGCCGGCCGGCCCGGGCCACTACGTGGCCGACGGGATGACCATCCCGGGGGCCGGCACCTGGACCCTCGCGGTGAGCGTCCGGCTCGACGAGTTCACCGCCACCACCGCCCGTACCGAGTTCCCGGTCCGCTGACCGACGCCCGCGTCGCCGGACCACCCTCCACCCCGACGAACAGGAGTTCCGTGTCCCTGCCCCGCCCCCTCGCCCGGCTCGTCGTCCTCGTGGCGGCGCTGCTGACCACCCTGGCGGCCTCGATCGTGGTCGCCGGCAGCGCGTCGGCGCACGTCACCGTGTCGAGCCAGGACGCCGCGCCCGGTGGCTACGGGAAGATCACCTTCCGGGTGCCGAACGAGAGCGACACCGCCCGCACCGTCGGCCTGCGGATCCAGATACCCGAGGAGGCGGCCCTGGCCTCCCTGCGGACCCAGCCGGTGCCGGGCTGGACGGCGACGCTGACCACCTCGGGACTGGAGGAGCCGGTCGAGAACCACGGCCAGGACATCACCTCCTACGTCTCGGTGGTCGAGTTCCGCGCCGAGGACGGGGCCGGGATCGCACCGGGTGAGTTCCAGGAGTTCGCGCTCTCCGGTGGGCCGTTCCCGGATGCCGACCGGCTCACCTTCCCGGCGGTGCAGCGGTACAGCGACGGCAGCGAGTCGGCGTGGATCGAGCCGACGGTGGAGGGTCAGGAGGAGCCCGAGAACCCCGCGCCGGTGCTGACCCTGGCCGCGGCGGCGGATGCCGGCGCAGCGGCGAGCGCGACCACTGCGGCCGCGGAGGACGACGAGCACTCCCATGCCGCGGCGGTCGAGGAGTCCCCGGGCGCGCTGGCGCTCTTCCTGGCGATCCTCGCGCTGCTGGTCGGCATCAGTGGCGTCGTCCTCGGCTGGCGGGCGACGCGACGTACCGTGTCCTCGTGAGCTCCGCCGTCCGCGGTCGCCTGCGCCCGGCGCTGGCGGCGCTGTCCGTGTCCGTCCTCCTCGTGCTCGCCGGCTGCGGCGGCGACCCGGCCGACGCGGAGGCGGCCGGCCACGACCACTCGGACGCCCCGGCCGCCGTCGAGGCACCCGACGACCGGTACGCCGGACTGGACCTGGCCGAGCCCTACCGCCGGCCCTCGTTCACGCTCACCGACACCACCGGGGCGTCGTTCGACTTCCGGGCGGTCACCTCGGGCCGGCCGACATTGCTGTTCTTCGGCTACACCAACTGTCCCGACGTGTGCCCCACCACGATGGCCGACGTCGCAGTGGCGCTGCGGGGCCTGGACGCGGCGCTGGTCGAGGACCTCCAGGTCGTCTTCGTCACCACGGACCCGGCCACCGACAGCCCGGCGGTCCTCGGCGAGTACCTGGATCGGTTCGACGCCGACCTGCCCGTTCCCTTCATCGGCCTCACCGGCGACCAGGAGGCCATCGACCAGGCGCAGCTGTCGACCGGCGTGCCGCTGGCCGAGGATTCGGGCCGACTGCACTCGTCGTTGCTGCTGCTGTACGGAAGCGACGACGAGGCGCACGTCGCGTTCGACTCGGGGAACACGTCCCGGGACATCGCCGCGGACCTGCGCCTGGTGGCGGCCCAGGCGTGAGCCGGACGGCGGCCCGGCTGCTGGTCGTCCTCGCCGCGCTGCTGGCCACCCTGGCCGTCGCGGGGCCGGCCGCCGCGCACGTGGGCGGCGAGGCAGCCGGCAGCAACTTCGCCGGCCGCGTCCTCGCGATGACGCCGGAGGTTCCCGGCGTCAGCCTCCGGGTGCTGGAGTTCGGCGACGCGCTGGAGCTGGTGAACCGCACCTCCGCCGAGGTGCTCGTCCCCGGCTACGACGACGAGCCGTACCTGCGGATCGGCCCGGACGGCGTGTGGCGCAACGCCAACAGCCCGGCCACCTACATCAACCTCGACCGCTACGCGGAGGTGCGCCTCCCGGATCGCGCGGACGCGCGCGCGGAACCGGACTGGGTGCGCGTCTCGACCGAGCCGCACCACGTGTGGCACGACCACCGCACGCACTGGATGAGCGATGCGGTGCTGCCACCCGCCGTCGCCGCCGATCCCGGCAGCCCGCACCTGGTGTTCGAGTGGGCCGTGCCGTTGGTGCACGACGGCACCCCGGTGGAGGTGACCGGCGAGCTCACCTGGAGCCCCCCGCCGTCGCCGTGGCTGGTCTGGCCGCTCTGCGCGGCGGGAGGCGCGCTGGCGGTCGCGGCCGGGCTGCTGGCGCGCACCGCGCGACCGCTGGGCACCCTGCTGCTGGTGGGTGGGGCCGCCGCGCTGTGGCACGCGGCGGCGACGCCGGAGCCCCCGGTGAGCGTCGCCTCGCACGCCGGCGCCGTCGCCTCGGCGCTCCTGCCGGCCCTGACCGCGGTGCTCGTGGCGGGCCTGGGCTTCCGGGCCGCCCGGCGGGGACGGGGGGCGATGACGGGCCTGCTGGCCGTCGTCCTGGGCTGGTTGCTGCTGGTGCAGGGCCTGCCCGACGTCGACGTCCTGTGGACGGCCAACGTGGCCTCGGCCGGCCCCGGCGCTCTCGCGCGGGCAGCGGTGGCCCTGCTGCTCGCCCTCGGCGCCGGCCTCGTCGCCGGCGGGGTGGCGGCGATCCGCCGCTTCCGCGAGGTCGTCCCGCAGCAGGACGGGGCGGGGCCGTACGACGGGTCCGCTCCCGTCCGGCCGGTCCCCGTCGGCTGACGGGGACCGGCCGGGCCGGAAGGACGGTCAGACGACCTCGGCGACCTCGGTGTCGTCGACGACGTGGTTGAGCAGGCCGGGCAGCAGGTTGTTGGCCCGCTGCAGGTCGGTCTCGAAGTCGACCTCCACGGCGGCGAACTGCGAGATGTCCACCGGCCGGAAGCGCAAACCCTGCCGCTCGATGGCGGTCTCCATGCCGCGCTCGAAGTAGTCCTGCAGGTCGCAGGCGCGCAGGTGGTCGATGAGCGCCTGCTTGTCCGCGGCGGAGACGAAGTTGATGCCGACGGCCTCGCCGAGCCCGCCGACCACGGTCTTCGACAGCTCCCGGACGAAGCCGTCGCCGTCGAGGGTGTACTTGACCTCCTCGTCGGCCACGCTGTTCGTGTCGACGCAGACGAAGCTCTGCCCGGCACGGAGGAACGGCAGGGCCTGCTCCAGCACCGCCGGGTCGAAGACGACATCACCGTTGAGCCACAGCACGCCGCCGTCGCGGGAGTTGGTCAGCGCGCGGAGCAGGCTCTTGGACGTGTTGGTCGAGGCGAAGTCGGGGTTGTACGCGAACGTCAGGTCCGGCGCCGCCTGCATGATCATCTCGCAGCGGTAGCCGACCACGGCCGTGATCGGTACCTCGGCGCCGAGCACTGCGCGCAGGCCGTCGAGCTGGCGCTGCAGGATGCTGCGGCCGTCGTGCAGCGGGGTGAGGCACTTCGGGTGATCGCGGCCCAGGCGGGTCCCCATGCCCGCGGCCAGGATCACGACCTGCAGGGGTGACTGGACCGGCTGCAGGCGCGTCGAGCGCGAGGGGGATCGGCCACGCAGGACGTTCGTCAGGATCCGATCAGAGGTCCGCACGGTTCTCATCTCCCTCGGTGGTTCTTCTGGTGGGGTGGGGCGGGTCATCGGCCGGTCGCGGACGCGCCGGGCGGGAAGAGCAGGTTCAGGACGCGCTCGGTGGCGGATCCGTCCTCCAGGTGGGTGAACGTCTCCCGGAACCGGGCGTAGCGGTCGGCGTGTTCGGCGGCGATCGCGTCGATGTCGGCGATGGCGTCCACGAGCTCCTTGCTGGTGCGCAGCAGGGGAGTGGGCGCGACCTCCGCCAGGTCGAAGTAGAAGCCCCGCAGCTCGTCCCGGAAGTACTCCAGGTCGTAGGTGAAGAACAGCATGGGCTTGCCGGTGATCGCGAAGTCGAACATGGTCGACGAGTAGTCGGTGACCATGAGGTCGGCGGCCAGGTACAGGTCCCGGATGTCGGGGTGGCTGCACACGTCGCGCACCGGGGAGCCGTCGACCACCTCCAGCCGGTCCATGACCATGTTGTGCAGGCGGAGCAGCAGGACGTGGTCGTCGCCCAGCCGCTGCGTGAACTCGTCGAGGTCGACCGGGAACTCGAAGTCCTGCGGCCCGGTCTTCTTGAAGACCAGGTCGTCGCGCCAGGTGGGGGTGTAGAGGACGACCTTCTGGTCCGCCCCGATGCCGAGGTCGGCCCGGACGGCGGCGCGCACCTCGTCGCGTCGCGGCGAGCTGAGCAGGTCGTTGCGCGGCAGGCCGGTCTCGTGGATGGGCCCGGTGAAGCCGAACGCGTTCCGCAGCCGTTCGGTGCTGACCCGGTTGGGCGAGAGCAGCATGTCCCAGCGGGCGATGTCGTGCTCGAGGTAGGCCAGCCGGCCCTCCGGGGCCCACAGGACGTCGTTGTGGATGCGCTTGAGCATCGTCCCGTGCCAGGTCTGCAGGTAGGTCGCTCCCGGCCGCTTCTCCCAGTCGAGCGGGATGTGGTCGTTGGAGACGACGATGTCGGCCGCCTCGAGCGCGGCGATGCACTCGGGGGTGCCGAACTCGACGGTGCTGAGGTCGGACGGGAAGGTGTGCTGCAGGTGCGGCGCGGCCAGCCAGGTGTGCGTCGCGTCGACCCCCTGGGCCAGCAGGGCCTCGTAGATCGCGCGCGGGCTGTCGGAGAAGTGCCCGCGGAAGGCGGTGTAGACGATGTTCACCGGGCGGCTCCCGTCGTCAGCAGGTTCCCGTCGGTCTCTCCCGCAGCTGCTGCGCGTCCGGCGAGCGCGGGGAGCAGCAGGTCGGCGACCTCCTGCCACGAGCTGACGACGGCGAGGACACCGGCCCCACGCAGGGCGGCGGCGCGCTCCTCGCGCTCCTCCGGGGCCACGAAGAGCAGGTTGCCGAGGGTAGGGCAACCGGCGGCCACGGCCGACTGCGCGCCGGGGAGGGAGTCCTCGACGGCCAGGCCCGCCTCCGGCGGGATGCCCAGCTGGGCGCAGGCGTGCAGGTAGATCGCCGGATCCGGCTTGCTGGTGGGCGTGGGCAGGGAGTCCTCGGCGCTGAACCGGCGGTCCGGGGGGATCAGCTCGTCCAGCCCGGTGGCGGTGAAGCACCCAGCCAGCCGGGCCAGGGCGCTGGAGCTCACCGCGGCCAGGGGCACCTGCTCGGCCAGCGCCGTGAGGGCGGCGGAGGTCGGGGCGTGCGGGCGGAGCGTGCGCGCCAGGTGCTCGGTGACCGCCTTCTTCTCCTCGAGGACCCATGGCTCGACGTCGACGTCGGGGACGCCGGCCTCGGCGGCGAGGCGCCGGGCGGTCGACCGGAAGTTCAGCCCGGTGGTGGCCAGCCGCAGCTCGCCGGCGGTGAACCGGCGGTCGCTGCCGAGGGAGGCCAGGAAGGCGTTCGTGACCTCGACCGATGCGTCGAAAGCCGGCTCCTCGGACGGGAAGAGGTTGCCGTCGGCGTCGCAGAGCAGGACCTGCACCTGCTCGAGCAGCGGCGTCGGATCGAGCGGCATGCGGTGGAGTCCCCTCGGGAGGTGGTGGTCATGGGTCACGGCCGGAGTCTTCCGGAACCGCGCACGGCGGCGGCCAGGGTCTGCCGGACGCCGTCGCGTTCGAGCCGTTCGAGGGCGTCGGCGAGCTCGGTGACGAACCGCGGGTTCTCGCCGAGGTCGCCGAAGATCGACCGCTCGCCCAGCAGCGGGCGCGGATCGGTTCCCCCGGCGCGGGCGAGCTCCTGGAGGAGGTCCGACTTCGGGTCGTCGACGGGCACCGGCCGGCCCGCCATGTCGACGCCGCGCAGGTAGCGGAACCAGGCCGCCACCGCGAGGGTCAGCAGCGCGTGCGGACCCTCGGTGTCGAGTGCCTCCCGCAGGGAGGGCAGCAGGTGGTGCGGCATCTTCGTGGAACCCCGCCGGCACAGCCGGTAGAGCTGGTCGGCGATGGCGGGATTGGCGAAGCGCCGCAGCAGCGACTGCTTGTACTCGTCGAGGTCGATGCCGTCGGGCGGCGGGAGGAGGGGCGTGACCTCGGCGTCCATCATCTGCTCGACGTACGCGGCGAACACCGGGTCGGCCATCACCTCGTCGATGCTGGCGTAGCCGGCGAGCGAGCCCAGGTAGCCGAGCGCGCAGTGACTGGCGTTGAGCAGCCGGGTCTTCATCAGCTCGTAGCGGGCGACGTCGGGCACGAATCGCACCCCGACGAGGTCGAGCGGTGGCCGGCCGTTGCAGAAGGAGTCCTCGATGACCCACTGCGAGAACGGCTCGGTGATCACCGGCCAGTTGTCGTCGACGCCGTAGCGCTGGGCCACCGCCGCGCGCTGCTCGGGCGTGGTGTGCGGCGTGATCCGGTCGACCATGCTGCTGGGGAAGGCCACGCGGTCGGCGATCCAGCGGGCGAGCACCTCGTCGCGCAGCCGGGCGAAACCGACGACGGCGGCGCGGGCGGCGTCGCCGTTGCGGTGCATGTTGTCGCAGGACACGACTGTGAACGGCGGCAGCCCGGCGCGGCGGCGGCGGTCCAGGGCCTCGACGATGTAGCCGAAGACGGTCCGCGGCCGGGCGGTGTTCGCCAGGTCCCACCGGACGTCGACGTCGTCGGGGTCGAACGCGCCGGTCTGGGGGCAGAGCCGGTAGCCGTTGCCGGTGATGGTCAGCGACACCATGCGGGTGCGCGCATCGGTGAGGACGTCGAGGACCGTGGCCGGGTCGTCGGGAGCGAAGTGGTAGTCGACCATCACACCGACCACCCGGGCCCGCTCACCGTCGGGGCTGCGCTCGACCACCGTGTAGAGGTGGTCCTGCGGCGCCAGGGCGTCCTTCATGTCCCGGCTGTGCAGGCCCACGCCCACGACGCCCCAGGCGTCGCTGATCCGGCGCTCGGCGACCTCGTCGAAGTACAGGAGCTGGTGGGCGCGGTGGAAGCCCCCGACGCTGAAATGGACGACGGCCGGCGTCAGGGCCGATCGGTCGTAGGTGGGCACCGTCAGCTGCTCGTCGTGCTGTCCCAGGGTCCGATCCGACAGCGGTCGGATCTGCGCGGGCGTTGCCACCACGTTGGGCAGGTCGGCCAGGGCGATGTCCCTGGCGCTCGTCCGGGGGAAGTCCTCCCCGGTGAGCGGGCCGGGGGCCAGGGGGAGGGGGACGATCTCTGCCTGCGTCAACGCATCCCTCCGTCTCGTCGTTCGTGGGCACGGCTCATCGCAGCCGTCCCAGTTACGGGCCGACGGTGACCAGCAGTACACGGGTGGTGCGGTCTCCCGCGCAATGGGTCGGACGCTGGACCGCTCCGAAGACGTCCAAATCGTTAGACGCGCGAGCGGCGCGGTTTTTTTCACGCCGGAGGCCCACGATGCCCGAGGCGTCGTCGTCCCAAACCTCCGATCCACCCACTCGGGTGTACGGCAGCGCGGCGCTGTGAGGCGCCCCACGGCGGTTCCACCCGCCCGGCCTGCCTCCCGCCTGGCAGCTCGTCGAATCACACCGGTGTCAGCAACTCCTGTGACATGCGGGGAGTGTGAGGCAGCTCGCGCGGCGTGTCGCGAGCGACGCGCTGTACGCCGGGTCACGAGACGGTCACGAAATGTTTGGATGGTGCGTAGCCGAAACCGCCGTCAGCGGCTTCTCCAGTCAGACAGATGGGCAGGTGCATGCGCGCACGTCCCGGCCAGGAGGCCCCCACCGACCTCCTGACGACGGTCCGCCCCGCCGCCGGTCGCGGCGGCGCGTCGCGCCCCCGGCGAGTTTCCCCCGCGGGCCACGCCCGCCGGCCGGCGATGCTGCTGACCGCCCTGCTGACCGGCGGGGTCGCGGCGGCCGTCCTGGGCCTGCACGGCGCGCCGGTGGCCTCGGCGGAGGCGACCTCGGTCCTCGGGGCACAGGAGGCGCTCCTGGCCGGGGACGAGGGGCTGGAGCTCAAGCCGCAGGCCTCGGTCACCGTGGCCGAGGCGCAGGCCCGGCTCCAGGAGGTCGCCGCCTCGCGTGCCGCTCGGGCCGAGGCCGCGGCGGCGGCGGCCGAGGCGGCCCGCCCGAAGTGGGTCCTGCCGGTCGAGGGCGCCCGGTTCACCAGCGGCTACGGCAGCCGGTGGGGCACGTTCCACTACGGCATCGACCTGGCGGCGCCGATGCGCACCCCCGAGTACGCGGTGGGCGACGGTGTCGTCCTGCGCGCCGGTGCGGCCAGCGGTTTCGGCCTGGCCGTCTACATCCTCCACGAGAACGGCGACGTCACCGTCTACGGCCACATGGACGAGATCCTGGTGGAGCCGGGCCAGTACGTGGAGGCCGGCGAGACGATCGCGCTGCTCGGCAACCGCGGCCAGTCCACCGGCCCGCACCTGCACTTCGAGGTGCACCAGGGCGGCGAGGACGGCGAGCGGATCAACCCGGTTCCCTGGCTGCGGGCGCGCGGCGTCGGCATCTGACCCGGTGCACCGTGCCCGGCGGCAGGTGTGCGCAGATCCTGGTGACGGCGCCCCGGACACGACCACCTGTGCACAGTTCCCGCGCACGCCGCCGGGCGTGATCTGATCCCGCCGTGGCCGGCGCCGTCGAGGACTCGAACCGGCGGATGCTCCGGGCGCGCGACGTCATGGACCGCCGGTACGCCGAGCCCCTCGACGTCCCCACCCTGGCGCGGATCGCGCACGTGTCCGAGGCGCACTTCATCCGCACCTTCCGCGCCACGTTCGGCGAGACGCCCAACCGCTACCTGCAGCGGCGCCGGGTGGAGCGGGCCATGTTCCTGCTGCGTTCCGGCGACCGCAGCGTCACCGACATCTGCATGGACGTCGGCTTCAGCAGCCTGGGCACGTTCAGCCGGGTGTTCCGCGACATCGTCGGGGAGCCGCCGTCGGTCTACCGCCGCCGGGGCCCCTTGCCGCCGGTGCCGACGTGCTTCGCGATGGCCTGGGCCCGCCCCGCCGACCTGGCCAGACCGAGCAGTTTCGGAGAAGCACCCGAGGCGTGAGCCTCCCTAGCGTTTCCCCATGCTGACCGCGATCACCATCACCCAGATCTACGTGCCCGACCAGGACCAGGCGCTCGACTTCTACGTCGGCAAGCTGGGGTTCGAGGTCCAGTCCGACGTGAACTTCGGCCCCATGCGCTGGCTCACGGTGAACCTGCCGGGGCAGCCCGACCGTGCCGTGCTCCTGGAGAAGCCGGGCGCGCCGTCGATGAGCGAGGAGACCGCCGCGCAGGTGCGGGAGGCCATCGCCAAGGGGGTGGCCGGCGGGCACCTCTTCTTCGCCTGCGACGACGCGTACAAGACCCACGCCGAGCTCAAGGCCAAGGGCGTCGAGATCACCGAGGAGCCGGTCGACCAGCCCTACGGCATCGACTTCGGCCTCCGCGACCCGTTCGGCAACCACCTCCGCATCGCCCAGATGAAGCAGGGCTGACCGCGTTCCTCCGGTGCCGGCGCCGCGCTGCGCGGCGCCGGCACCCCTGCGCGGGGACGGCGACGCGGGCCTGTACAGTTGCTCCCGGCTCGGACGCACCAGACCGGGTCGCAAGGGGCTGTGGCGCAGCTGGTAGCGCACCACACTGGCAGTGTGGGGGTCAGGGGTTCGAGTCCCCTCAGCTCCACCCCTCTGAGCAGGGCTTTCCTCGTCCTGCGCGCTTTCAACGAACTCCGTGGTTGCAGTTCTGGTTGCAGTTAGCCCACCCTTACTCGAGCCGCCGAGAAGCAGCGTGCCCATGCGGTCGGCCGCCTCGCGGGCCAGCGCCGGCATCACGTGGCTGTAGATGTCGGTGGTCGTGCGCATCTGGCTGTGGCCGAGCAGTTCCATCACGACCCGCGGATGGACGTTCTCGCTCAGCAGCAGCGTCGCGGCGGTGTGCCGGCCGTCGTGGAGGCGGACATGCCGGACGCCGGCTGCCTTGAGCAGTGCAGTCCAGTCGTCGTAGTCGGTCTTCTTGTCGATCGGGCGGCCGTTGGGCTGGGCGAAGACCAGGTCCTCGTCCTGCCACTCGGAGCCGGCGAGCATCTGCTCGCCGAGCTGGGCGGCCTTGTGCTCGTGCAGGGCGGCGACGAGCGGCAGGGGCAGCCAGAGCGTGCGCAAGGAGCGGCGGGTCTTGGGCTCCTCGTAGATCAGCCCGCCGCGAACGCGGTGGATGCTGCGCCGCACGGTGAGTGTGTTGGCCAGCAGGTCGATGTCCTTCCACTGCAGCGCGAGCGCCTCTGACTGTCGCAGGCCGAGGGCGAGGGCGACGGTCCAGCGGGCGGAGTTGCGGACGCCGCTCGCAGCGTCGATGACGGCACGTGCCTCGTCGAGGGTGAGTGGGGTGGCGATACCGCTCGGCTCCTGCCGGGGCGGGTCGACGAGGGTGGCGACGTTGCGGGCGATGTGGCCGCGCTGCATGGCGACGGTCAGGGCGCGGGACAGGATCCGGTGGTCGCGGAGCACAGTGGCGGAGGAGTAGCCGGCGTCGAGCAGCTGCGTGTAGAGCTGGTCGAGGTGCTCGGGACGCAGGCGGTCGAGCCGGTGCCTGCCTATGACCGGGATGAGGTGCTTTCCGACGCTGGACTCGTAGCTCTCCAGCGTCCGCTGTCGCACCCGGCGCGGGGCGATGGTGGTCAGCCAATGCTCGAGCCACCAGGCGACGGTCGGGGTCGACGTCTCGCCGACCATCCCGGAGTCGCGCTTGCGCTCGAGCTCTCGGACCTTCGAGACCACGACGTCGCGTCTCTTGCTGCTGACGTGCCGGCGGTCGAGCTTGCCGTCGAGCGTGAACCCGACGGAGACGTAGCCGTGCCAGCGCCCGTCGGCGCCCTTGTAGATCGTCGACTCGCCGTTCGAGGCGCGTCCCGCCATTGGTCACCCCTGGGTCGTGGGCTGGAGTGTCAGTGTGGGCGAGCGGTCCGACACCGGCGGCGCGGTTGTGGATTCACGCGGGATCGGGCGACGGCGGGCCGAGTTCGAAGAGTCCGCGCTGGTCCGTGGTGGTCCCGGCCCGGCGCAGCGCACGAGGAGCGGTGCGGGGAGCTTCCAGGCCGCGAACGTAACGTTCCAGCTCGCTGCGGGAGAGGCGGCAGCTCCGGCCGATGTGGAAGGGGTGCAGGTCGCCGGCCTTCATCAGCGCGTAGACCGTCGTGCGCCCTAGGCGGAGCACCGTGGCGGCCTCCTCGGGTGTGAGCAGCAGCGGGTCGCTGGAGACCGGCTCCTGAGGTCGCTGCGCGTCGCTCATCTCGCCTCCTCGTCGGGTGGCCTCGTGCGCCGGCGTCCGGCGCCGCGCGCCCACCTGAAGAAGGCGCCATTTCCGGCCGATTGGTGACAGTGCCCGGCGAAGTTCCTGTTTTTCTCCAGTCCCTGCTGTCCGAGCTCCTGATCATCTGGGGCCGACGTCCGTCGAGTTGCTCGGTCTCCTGACCTGCTCCGGCGTGTCTACGGTTTTTCTCCAGTACGTCGAGCGGTTCGGGCGGTGTCGCAGCGCAGGCATCGAGGGTCCCGCTCGACGAGGGCCGCACGGTCCGGGGCTCGGCGTGCTGGGCGTAGATCGCGGGCGCGGGGACACTGGGCGCATGGGTTCCGACCGCCTGGCGTTGATCACCACTGATCCGGCCGTGCTGAGCGGCCAGGCGGTGATCGCCGGCACCCGCGTGCCGGTCAGCGTGGCGCTCGACTGCCTTGCCGCCGGAATGAGCCCCGACGAGATCGTTGCGGAGTATCCGACCCTGACCTTGGAAGGCGTGCAGGCGGCCGCCGCGTACGGGGCGCTGCTGGCTCGTGAGGAACTGGTACCCCTGGGCCCCGAGTGAGGGTCCAACCCCACGTCCCTCGGCAGGTGGCCGCCGCGTGCGGCGCCACGTCACCCCGTCAGCGGACCTCCGCACCGTCGACCCGATCAGCTACGTACACGCGTCCTCGCCTGCGCGCTCTCCGCGGCCATCTCGACTGCCCAACCGGACAAGATCACGAGCCGACACACCTTATGCATCCAGGACTGCGCAATCCGTTGTGACGAGTAGTCGGCGACGGGGTGACAGAGGTGCGGTCAGCTGCCCAATCGGCATGCCGCGGGCCTCACCGGCGCGCGCTACCCCTCGCACCGCATCGGTCCGCCTCTCGGCGCGGTGGACTGCGCGGCCAGAGGGCACTGCCGTTCAGCCGGGCCGGGAGTCACATCGCCAGCGGGAGCCGGTGGCGCGCCGGTCGGGGTGACATCGGGCCGGTCGGGTCGTCACCGCCCCCGTCACCTACGTCACCCCCGTTGGCCTCCCGCTCCACGACAACCGTCCCGACGTCGCCGTCGACGCCGGTGCCCTACAGGAGCAATACGGGAACTCCGCCTCCGGGCGCTCAGGGGAGGTCGGGTGCGCCGCTCCAGCGCGCCCGCCGCCGGTAGGACCGCAGCACCGGGTCCAGTGCCCGGCCGAGGGCGGGCAGGTCGCGGTCGTAGACGCTGCCGTCATCCAATTGACCGGCGAGCTCGCCGAGCAACCGCGGCCAGTCCCGACGGGTCGGCTCGAGGGGTACACGGATCTCGACCCGCCGCTCGACCACCTGCACTGCCGTCCGGCCGGAGTTCGCCGCGCGGCTCTGCTCCCAGGCCCGGTGCCGGCAGGTGGCCGAGCACCACTTCGGGATCGGACCGCGCCTGCGCGGGGTGATCGGTCCGCCGCACCATCCGCAGGTCGTCGCGGCGCTGCGGCGATCGGGCCCGTCCGCCGCAGGGCCGGCCTGGTCCGGACCGGGGCGCTTCACTGCGGTCTGCTCGTGGCGCTGACGACGTTGTTGCTCACCTGCCCGCCGTCGTGCCCGGTAGTCGGGGGTGCCGCTCGTTCCCATGGCCTGAAGTCTGCTGGCACTTCTCCTGTAACCCGTCACCACGAGCGCCCAGACCCTAGATGCAGGAGGTGTGTCCCATCTTGATCTTGGAATTCTCCAGTGCCTTGGGGTTGCTGCGAGGGCGACGCACGGGCGGGTCCGCCGGGCTGGGAGAAACGTGTCTGAAGACGGCCTATGGGACACCGGCGCGATCGCCGGTTGAGTAGGGACCCTCGGCCTAGTCTGCGCGACATGAGCGACAGCAAGCAGAGGGTGCCCGCATGTCGAAGCTGAAGTTGATCGCTGCCGCCCTTCTGGTTCCCGCTGGCATAGCCCTCACGGTGTGGCAAGTCAGTATTGAGCCGGCTGGAGCACCCCTCTCGACGTCGTGAGAGAAAAGGGTTGCGAAACCCAAGTGACGCTCACGAATGACCAGTACCCGCTAACGGCTAATATCCTCGCATTGGAGGTGGATGGCGAAGCCGTCTGCGTGGCTGAGCATCAGACCGTGGCGGTCGGTGAACTGCGCATCAAGGCCGAGCGTCTGATCGAGCACCGCGAAGTCCAGGGTGAACTTATGACGTATCCGAATGGTGTGCCGATAGACTTTCGACGGATTAGCTATTGGGTTGAGCCGAACTGGATTGATAAGCCTCAAATCGCCGTTGCAGGTGTGCTTAGTGGGCTGGGCGCCGGGATGCTGGGCACCTGGTTCCTGCAGGGTCGGCGGCGGCCGCCGCCAGGCGAAGTCGATGGCAGCCCGACGGCAACGCCCTAGCTAGTCGGGCACGCCTGGACTGCCACGCTGCCTGGATACACCCCGTCTCACTCCGGACGGCCGGCCAGGTCGAACTTCGCCGACGAAGCCCACGCCTGCATCGCCTAGTCCAGTTCGTCGCGATGAAGCCGCGCTCGGACGATCTTCAGGTGGACCGGGTCAAGAGAAGCCCTGCTCGCGGTGACGAGCTTGACCGCAGCGCTGTCCGACACCGCAAGCCCGACGCTGCCGGGTATGGGGCAGATCCGGCCCCGGCCGTCCGATGACACCTCCCATGTCTCCCGCTTCCACCCCCGCAGCGCTCGCCCGACATGGCGCACGTGCGGCATCACGCCCATGAGGGCTCGGCGGCCCACGACATCACGCGGCTCACGGAGAGCATCCACGGCGGCTGGCCCGCGGTTGTCCCATGGTGGGCCGCTCTGGGATAGAAGGCGGCTATCGAGACACCGACGAGACGCAATCCGTAAGGCGACGCCCACTCGGATCGAGGGACACGCGACTCAGGTCGGCGCGGGGGCTCCCGGCCCTGCGGACCACGATGGTCGGAAGGGCGCCGACGCCGATGATCCGGGTCGTGAACAGTCAAGCCCGCATCGCGATTACTGCCCACGGCAGCCGCCGCCATCCGCGCTGGCCCGAACCGCAGCGATCGCGAGTACGCCGGCGACGCCGACTAGCGCCCCTCGAGCGCGGCACGCCGCTGGCCGAGGTGCTGCGGGCCCAGGCGGCCGAACGTCCGCGAGGCCGGCAAGCGCCGACGCTCGAGGCCGGCGGCCGCACGGGGATGGCTATGTTGCTCCGCAACGTCGCGCGTCCCCTGCGACCAGCTCGCTACAGAGGGGAGCCGGTAGACGAGGGTGTAGGAATGGATCATAGCCTGACGTGGCCTCTACTCTGAGCATCATGGGCGTGACGCGCGACTACGTAGGGGGGATCGCTGAACTACTCGATGTGGGAGGCGTCAGCGAGGTTCAAACGCGGGCCAGCCTGGATGACGCCTGGCTGTCTCTAGGGAGAGCGTGGGGCACCGTCCTCGCGAGTTATCCTTCACCAGCCGAAATCCAGAAGGCGTCTACAGCGGTTCAGTCGCTGGAGCCGGAATGGCTTGAGGTGGAGCTGCGGCGCCTAACTCAGTCCTCCGAGTGGCATAAGGGTTTCCTCGGTTGGGCCTGGCTAGCTGCCTCCAAGTACGCCATTGCACTCATGGCCGTGCTGCTTGCCAATTTTGTGGATGTCCACTGGACCACTGTCCTCGCTGGCTCCATCCTGTTCTTGGCCATTGCCGACGACCTGGTGGGCTCAAGGGTTGCGAAGGCGGAGAGGTTCCCGTCTTCCGAAGAGGAACGGGATAGGCTTAAGCGCCTTCTTCGTCTAGAGGAACTGCGAAGCCGCGGCGACGTGAGCGGTCAGCATGGCCGAGCCTGACAATCCGCCGCGGGCGCGGCCGCGGGCGCGGCCGCGGCAGACCTCTCCGACTTCCGATGTCCTTGGGATGCCGCCCGCCGAAGTCTTGGCTGAGTACGCGAATGTCTTTCCCGAATTGCCACAAGAGATGTGGCAGGAAGTTCGCGGGTTGGTTGCGCACAGGCGGAGTCTTGAAGAGGCGGCATCTCGGCGTAAGACCACGGGGCAGTGGCTCGGGTTTGTGTTAGCACTAGCATTTCTTGGGGTTTCAGCTTGGCTTATCAACGGGGGGCACGACACTGCGGGCATCATTCTCGGCTCGGTCGACCTTGTAGCACTTGTCGCCGTCTTCGTTACGGGGCAGGTTGCTGGGCGTAGACGGGGCGGGGTCTCGAACTCTGGGGGCGGGGTTGCCAGTTCTGCGGGCGGTGCAGGTGAACTGTCGGCCTGACCCAAGGGAGCTTGTCGTCGGGCGCGGCAACGGGGCGGCACTGCCGGGGGGCCTGGCTCGTCCGCCGCTCGTCCCGGTAGTCGCTGGACAGCGGAGCGACGCTCGTGGCCACGTTGGCGGCGGCTAGAAGATTTGTTCTGACTCGTGCGTTTAAAAAGTTGGTAGGACCGTGGGGGGAATTGATCACCCCGCAGGCGTTGGCAAGCGCGCCGATGACCTCCCTGGGATCGTTCCATGACGGCCCGGACACGTAGGCGACGACAGCGACGGCCGCTGAGAGCCCGGCCACCTTTGCTCGGGCTCGATGTGGCCGCCCGGAGAATGGCTGGCGAGCGGCCTCGCCCGGTCTGCATTCCAGACGAGGGCGAGCAAGCGTGTCCGGCCAGACAGGTCCGCCGGTTGCGCTGGCGGCGAGCGTTACGAGGGATACGCACACAGTGCCTTCCGCCACAGACAGCCGCCGACGATTTGGCGTCGTTCGTGATGCGCCGCTTCAGCCCGAGGCCTGGACCTCAGAAGCTGAGGGCCGCTGGCTGGTCGTCGAGAATACCGGCCCCTACTACATCGAGAAGGGCATCGTTGTCGTCTGCCCATAGGAACCCCGCACCATGGGATACTCCATGTGGAGATAGCTGAGATCGTCCCTTTGTGGGCTGCTGAGGTGCAGTCGAACTGCCCATTCGAGCCGGTAGCGCGACAGCTTGCCTAGACGTCACAACGAGTCCCGGGCCACAGATGCAAGACGTGTAATCGGTTGCGATCTTGATCGCTGTCTTTGCGGATGAGAATGCTC
>NZ_JBHUHP010000001.1:723020-723557 GCF_042682525.1 Blastococcus deserti | reverse complement strand
CGCCGACGTCACCGTCCGCCCGGCACCCGATGGTATGGCGCAGCTGGCGGTGGACCTCCCTCAGCCGCTGGCCACCGCCATCCGGCACACGGTCGACGGCTACGCCCGCATGGCCAAGGCCGACGGCGATCCGCGCCCGATCGGCCAGCTGCGCGCCGGGGTGCTCGGCGATCTGGTGCTCCGCCCCTGGGACGCCAGCCGGCCACCGTTCACCGCCCACCTCACCGTCTGGGCTTCGCTGGACACCCTCGCCGCCGGCGCCGCGGGCCACGAGGCCTGTGCCGTCGGCCACGGCCTGCCCCACGCCCGGCCCGACCCCGCCGACCGCGCCGCGGCCGGGACGGCGGCGCCGTGCGGCATGGCTGTGCCGGCCACCGGCTGCGGCTGCGGGGCGCCGGCCGAGGTGGACGGGCAGCCGATCACCGCCGCTCAGCTGCGGGCCCTGCTCGAACAACTCGACGCCCTCTGCCCCGGCGGGCTGCAGGCCCCGGCGGGCGGCAGCCTGACCATCGCCCTCACCGATCCCGGCAGCGGCGC
>NZ_JBHUHP010000001.1:472830-723002 GCF_042682525.1 Blastococcus deserti | reverse complement strand
TGCCGCCATCCCGGCTGCCACAACGACGCCGGCTGGGCCGACCTCGACCACGTCCTGCCGCACGCCGACGGCGGCCAGACGGCCTGCGAGAACCTCTGCTGCCTGTGCCGCCGGCATCACCGGCTCAAGACCCACGCCCCCGGCTGGCGCTTCACCATGACCCCCGACGGCGTGCTCACCGTCACCACCCCCAGCGGCGTCACCCGCACCACCCGACCACCCGGCCTCGCCGACGCCGGACCGGCGTGGCCGGACGGACCGGCGTGGCGGGACGGGTCGGCGTGGCGGGACGGGTCGGCGTGGCTGGGGGGCGGGACGGCGTGGCCGGACGGGCCGGACGACCCCGCGCCCTTCTGACCGCTCCGGGTGCCGACAGGCCGACGGACCCGGACGGGAGGCCGCGACGACGGGGGCCCGGGGCCGGCAGGCGAGGAGGCGCCGGGTCAGGAGGAGATCAGGCGCTCCTCGAGCATCCGCTTCACCGTCGCGGCATCCGCCTTGCCGCGGGTCGTCTTCATGACGGCACCCACGAGCGCCCCGATGGCCTGGACCTTGCCGCCGCGCACCTTCTCGGCGACGTCGGGGTTGCCCTCGATCGCCGCCTCGACCGCGGAGACCAGCTCGTCGGACTCGCCCATGACGGCCAGCCCGCGGCTCTCGACGACCGCAGCGGGGTCGCCCTCCCCGGCCAGCACGCCGTCGAGGGCCTGCCTGGCCAGCTGGTCGTTGATGGTCCCTGCGGTGACCAGACCGACGAGCTCGGCGACCTGGGCCGGCGTGACGGCCAGCTCGGCCAGCTCCACGCCCGCGTCGTTGGCCCGGCGGGCCAGCTCGCCCAGCCACCACTTCCGGGCGTCAGCCGGTGAGGCGCCGGCAGCGACGGTGTCCCCCACCAGCTCGACGGCGCCGGCGTTGACCAGCCAGGCCATCTCGGTGGGCGACACTCCCCACTCCTCCCGCAGCCGGGCCCGCCGGGCGGCCGGCAGCTCGGGCAGCGCGGCGCGCAGCTTCTCGATCCACTCCTCGTCAGGAGCGATCGGCACGAGGTCGGGCTCGGGGAAGTACCGGTAGTCGGTCGCCTCCTCCTTGCTGCGGCCCTCGGAGGTGCTGCCGGTGTCCTCGTGGAAGTGCCGGGTCTCCTGGAGCACGCGACCCCCGGCGTCCAGCACGGCGGCCTGACGCCGCATCTCGTAGCGCACCGCGCGCTCCACCGAGCGCAGCGAGTTGACGTTCTTCGTCTCGGTGCGGGTGCCCCACTCCAGGCTGCCGATCGGGGCGAGCGAGGTGTTCACGTCCGAACGGAGGTTGCCCTGCTCCATGCGGACCTCGGAGACGCCCAGGGCCAGCAGGATCTCGCGGAGCTCGGTGACGTAGGCCCGGGCCACCTCCGGTGCCTTCGCGCCGGCGCCGGGGATCGGGCGGGTGACGATCTCCACCAGCGGGATGCCGGCGCGGTTGTAGTCGATCAGCGAGTAGTCGGCTCCGTGGATGCGCCCGGTGGCGCCGCCGACGTGCAGGTTCTTGCCGGTGTCCTCCTCCAGGTGCACCCGCTCGATCTCCACCCGGTACGTCTCGCCGTCCACCTCGACGTCGAGGTGCCCGGCGGTGCACAGCGGCTCGTCGTACTGGCTGGTCTGGAAGCCCTTGGGGATGTCCGGGTAGAAGTAGTTCTTCCGGGCGAACCGCGACCACGAGGCGATCCGGCAGCCCAGGGCCAGCCCGATGCGGATCGTGGACTCGATCGCGACGGCGTTGGCCACCGGGAGCGAGCCGGGCAGGCCCAGGCAGACCGGGCACGTCTGGGTGTTGGGCTCGGCCCCGAACGTGGTGGAGCAGCCGCAGAACATCTTCGACTCGGTGCCGAGCTCGACATGGGTCTCGAGGCCGATCACCGGCTCGTAGCGGGTCAGGACCTCGTCGAAGTCGACCAGGGTGTCGCTCATGAGGGGTTGTTCTCCTTCGGGCCGGTGCGGCCAGGGGCCGTCGTCCGCCCGGTCAGCAGCGCGCCGACGCCGGTCAGCACGCCCAGGACGATGAAGACGGCGAAGACGGGGCGTCCGGTGCCGATCCAGAAACCGATCCCCGCCAGGACGACGAACGCCGTGAGGGCCCAGGCGGCCTTGAGCGCGCCGTTCACGCGGCACCCCCGACGGGCTGGGCGGCGGGGCGGGGCAGCTGGTCGAGGAACCGCGAGCCGCGAGCGGCGTCCAGGGCCGCCTCGAGGGCGGCGGCGACCTGGTAGCAGCGGTCGTCGGCCAGCGCGGGCGCCATGATCTGGAAGCCGACGGGCAGGCCGTCCGACAGCCCGCAGGGCACCGAGATCGCCGGCACCCCGGCCAGGCTGGCCGGGAGGGTGCACAGGTCGGCGGCGTACATCGCGACCGGGTCGTCGACGCGGGAGCCGAGCGGGAAGGCGACGGTGGGCGTGGTCGGGCTGACCAGCACGTCCACACCGGCGCCGTCGCCGGCGTCGAACGCGGCCGAGAAGTCGCGGCTGATCAGCGTGCGGACCTTCTGCGCCTGCCCGTAGTAGGCCTCGTAGTAGCCGCTCGACAGCGCGTACGTGCCGAGGATGATCCGCCGCTTAACCTCGGGGCCGAAGCCCTGCTCGCGGGTGAGCGCCATGACCTCGTCCAGGTCGCGCGTGCCGTCGTCCCCCACCCGCAGGCCGTAGCGGACCCCGTCGAAGCGGGACAGGTTGGACGACGCCTCGCTGGGGGCGATCAGGTAGTAGGCGGGCAGCGCCAGGTCGAACGCGGGGCAGGAGACCTCGCGGACCTCGGCGCCCATGCTCTCCAGCAGCGCGACGGCCTCGGCGACGCGGGCCAGGACCCCGGGCTCGTAGCCGTCGGTGTGCCCCTGGCCGCCGAGCTCGCGGACGACGCCGACCGTGAGACCGGCGAGGTCGCCGTCGGCACCCCGCCGGGCGCACTCGGCCAGCACCGGCAGGGGCGCGTCGATGCTGGTGGAGTCCAGCGGGTCGTGCCCGCCGATGGCCTCGTGCAGCAGCGCGGCGTCGAGGACGGTGCGGGCCATCGGCCCTGCCTGGTCCAGGCTCGAGGAGAAGGCGATCAGTCCGTAGCGGGACACCGAGCCGTACGTCGGCTTGTGCCCCACCAGGCCGGTGAGTGCGGCCGGCTGGCGGATCGACCCGCCGGTGTCGGTGCCGATCGCCCACGGGGCCAGCCCGGCGGCGACGGCGGCCGACGACCCCCCGGAGGAGCCACCGGGGATGCGCTCGAGGTCCCACGGGTTGCGGGTGATGCCGTAGGCGGAGTTCTCGGTGGAGGAGCCCATCGCGAACTCGTCCATGTTGGTCTTGCCGAGCAGCACCGTGTCCGCCGCCTTGAGGCGGGCGGCGACGGTGGCGTCGTAGGGCGGCGCCCAGCCCTCGAGGATCTTGGAGCCGCTGGTGGTCGGGACCCCCTCGGTGACGATGACGTCCTTGAGGGCGACGGGGATGCCGGCCAGCCCGCTCCCCGCGGCGCCGGACGCGTCGACGGCCGCCGCCCGCTCCAGGGCGGCCTCGGGATCGACGTGCAGGTAGGACCCGAGCGTCCCGTCGTCGGAGGCGATGCGGTCGAGGTAGGCGTGGGTGACCTCGGCGGCGGTGGCGCCGTCCCGCAGCGCGGCCTGCAGCTCGGTCACGGTCATCGAGGTGAACTCGCGGCCGGTCGCGTCGGGCATGGTCACGCCTCCTCCTGCAGGATGCGCGGCACCCGGAAGCGATCGTCCTCGGCCGCCGGCGCCCCGGCGAGGACGACCTCACGGGGCAGGCTCGGCCGGGCGGCGTCCGCACGCGCGACGTTGGTCATCGGCACCGCGTGGGTGGTCGGCGGCACGTCCTCGACGGCCGCCTTCTGCACCTGGGCGACCGCGTCCAGGACGGCGGACAGCTGACCGGCGTAGAGGTCGAGCTCCTCGTCGGTCACCGCCAGGCGGGACAGCCGCGCCAGGTGGGCGACTTCCTTCCGTGAGAGCGTGCTCATGCTGGGGTGGAACTCCACTTCGCGCTGCCGAACGACCGTGTCCGAACGGCTGTGTGCGGCCCGCTCCTGGGCCGGGTACGTGACCTCGCCACTCTACGTGGGCCGGGTCGGGCACCCGCCGGTGCGGAACCGGACGTGAGAAGCTGCACGCGTCGCGATCGACGGAGATCGAACGAGGACCCCCTGCCGCCGCCACTCGCGCGCTTGCGTCGGGCCACTGCAGGGGGCCGGAGGACGACCCCGGAGGAACCGTGTCCTATCTCCTGCGCCTCGTGGTTCCCGACAGGCCCGGCGTCCTGGGCGCCGTGGCGACGGCCCTCGGCACCGCGGGCGTCGACATCGTGTCGCTGGACGTCCTGGAGCGCGCCAACGGGGTGGCCGTGGACGACATCGTGGTCGACCTCCCGCCGCACCGCCTGCCCGACACCCTCATCACGGCCGCGCAGAGCGTTCCCGGGGTCTCGGTCGAGTCGCTCCGCCCGTTCGCCGGGCCGCTCGACCTCCATCGCGAGCTGGAGCTCCTCGATGCCCTCGCCCGGGCACCCGAGGGGACGTCGGCGAAGCTGCTGGCCGCCGAGCTGCCCCGGGTGTTCCACAGCGGCTGGGCCGTCGTGTTGTCCGCGCTGGAGGCCCCTCCGCCCGGAGGGTTGCCCTGGGAGGTCGCCGCTGCCTCCGACGCCGCACCGGCGTTCGACGGGCTCCCCCTGCCGTGGATGCCGCTGACCGGGCCGCGACTCCTGCCGAGCCAGGAGGAGTGGCTGCCGGAGCGCTGGCGGGAGATGGCCATCGAGATGATGGCCGCGCCCTACGGCGGTCCTGGCTGCGCCGTCGTGCTGGGCCGTTCCGGAGGCCCCGCGTTCCGCCGCTCGGAGCTGCTGCGGCTGGCGCACCTGACGGGCATCGCGACCACCGTGGCGTCGCTGCCGCCGGCGTAGTACCGGTCCACTCGCGAGCCGGGCACCCGTCGACCGGCGGGCGCACCACTAGCGTGGTGGGACATGGCGGAGGTCCGCCCGGCGACGCGCGACAGCGTCCGGCTGTCGGAGCTGATGGCCGCCTGGTCGGTCGCGATCGACGTCGGCATGGTGATGCCGATGGGGTCCGGTCTGCGCATCTGTTCGCGGGCGGTCCGTCTGTCCCAGCGGATGCAGCTCGACGTGGCGACGCAGCGCCGCATCTACTACCTCGCGCTGCTGCGTCACATCGGGTGCACCGCGGAGGGCTCCGCCCTGGCCGGGTACCTCGGCGACGAGCGGGCGTTCCGAGCCGGCATCGGCACCCGTGACGTGTCCGACGGCCGGGCCTTGTTCCGGTACCTGGTCCAGCTCACCGTCGGCTCCCGGCCGCTCACCGAGCAGCCCGCCGCGCTGATCCACCTGCTCGCGCGGGCCGGCGTCATGAAACAGGCCGGCGCGGCGGTGTGCGAGGTGGCGCGGATGCTGATCGACCGGCTCGGCTTCGAGCCCGGTCTGCGCGACGGGCTGCGCGAGGACGTCGGCATGGTCTACGAGCGCCCCGACCGGAGGGGCTTCCCGAACCGGCTGGGCGCCGACGAGATCTCGCTGCCCGCCCAGCTGGTGCAGCTGTCCGAGGCGGTCTCCGTGCACCTCCGGCTGGTCGGGCCCGACGGCGCGACGGAGATGCTGCGCACACGGCGCGGACGGGCGTACCTGCCCGCCGTCGTCGACGCCTTCCTCGGCGACGCCGGTCCGCTGACGACCGATCCGGACGACCCCTGGACCGAGGTGCTGGCCATGGAGCCCGGCGGCACCCCCGTGCTCGGTCCCGAAGGGGTCGACGACGTCCTGACGGCGATCGCCGACTTCACCGACCTGAAGTCGGCCTACACGGCCGGGCACTCGCGTGCGGTCGCGTCACTGGCCGGGGACGCCGGCCTCCGATGCGGGCTCCGCGGACCCGAGGCCACGGACCTGCGGCGGGCCGGCTGGATCCACGACGTCGGGCGGATCGCGGTCTCCGTCCCCGTCTGGGACAAGCGGGGCCCGCTCGACCACGACCAGCGCGAGCAGGTGCGCCTGCACCCCTACGTCACCGAGCGCATCTTCGCCCGCTCGTCGCTGCTGCAGCCGCTGGCGGTGCTCGCCGGCCAGCACCACGAGCGGCTCGACGGCAGCGGCTACCACCGGGCGCAGCACGGTGCCGCCCTGAGCGTGCCCGCGCGGATCCTCGCAGCGGCCGACGTGTACGCCGCGCTCGTGGCCGACCGCGCCCACCGCCCGGCGTCGGCGGCAGCCGCAGCGGCGACCACCCTGCGGGCGGAGAGCCGCGCCGGCCGGCTGGATGCGGACGCCGTCGACGCGGTCCTGGCCTCGGCCGGCCATCCGGCCCGACGGCGGCCCGCACTCGTCAGCGGGCTCACCGCCCGGGAGGCCGAGGTGCTGCGGCTGCTGGCCCAGGGCGCCTCGAACCCGGAGATCGCGGCCACCCTCGTCGTGTCGCGCAAGACGGTGGAACACCACGTCGAGGCGGTCTACGCCAAGCTCGGCGTGCACTCCCGCTCCGCCGCGACGCTGCGGGCCGTCCAGCACGGTCTCCTCGTCCCGGATGCCCCGCGAACATAGGGAAGCTCCCCCATGTGTGCCGCTCGCGGTGGCCGGAGGCTCGGCCGCGTCGCACTCGCACTCGCACTCGCACCGAGGAGGAGACCATGACCGATGCGCGCACCCTGGCCGAGCGGCTGTTCGAGGTCATCGACAGCCACCGCTGGTCGGACGTCCACACCGCGCTCACCCCCGACGCGGAGATGTCCTCACCGTTCGGGGACCGGTTGTCGGTGGCCGCCTGGCTGGACGTCAACCGGTCGTTCGCCGTCGCCTTCCCCGACGGCCGGCACGCCGTCACCGGCGTCGTCGACGGCGGCGACCGTTTCGCGATCGAGGGCACCTGGAGCGGCACCCACACCGGCCCGATGACCGGCCCGGGGGGCACGGTCCCACCCACCGGCCGGTCGGTCGTGCTGCCCTTCTGCGGCATCGCGACCCGGCGCGGCGAGCGGATCGCGGCCGTGACCGTCTACCTGGACCAGATGACGATGCTCGGCCAGCTCGGCCTGGTCCCCGAGCCGGCAGCCGCGCGCTGACCGTCCTGCTGACCTGATCGGTGTCCGACGACCCACCAGCCGCTCAGGCACCCGGGGGACGGCGCCGTTCTAGCCGCCGTCGCCGATCGTCGCCACCTCCCGGGCGGCCTCCGGACCCTCGTCCAGCAGCACGCGGAAGCCGTCGTCGTCGAGGATGGGCACCTTGACCTGCACGGCCTTGTCGTACTTGCTGCCGGGGTCGGCACCCACGATCACGAAGCCGGTCTTCTTCGACACCGATCCGGTGACCTTTCCGCCGCGCTCCTGGATCGCCGCCGTCGCCTGGTCGCGGCTGAAGTCGCGCAGCGAGCCGGTGACCACGACGGTCACCCCGGTCAGCGGCCCCGGACCGGCCTCCTCGCCCTCGTCGGCCATGCGCACGCCGGCCCGTCGCCACTTGTCCACGACCTCGCGGTGCCAGTCGACGGCGAACCAGTCGCGGATGGACCGGGCGATCGTGGGCCCGACTCCGTCGGCGGCGGCCAGCTCCTCCTCGCTCGCCTCGGCGATCCGGTCGAGCGAGCGGAAGTCGCGGGCCAGCGCCTGGGCGGCCGTCGGACCGACGTGACGGATGGACAGGGCGACCAGCACCCGCCACAGCGGGACGTCCTTGCGGGTCTGCAGGTTGGCCAGCAGCTTCTGCCCGTTGGCCGACAGGGTGCCGTCCTTCTTCGTGAAGAAGGCGGTCCGCTCCAGCCTCTCGGCGTCGAGGAAGAACAGGTCGCCCTCGTCCTGCAGCAGGGAGCTCTGCAGGAGCGCGATCGCGGCCTCGTACCCGAGGTTCTCGATGTCGAAGGCCCCGCGACCGGCGACGTGGAACACCCGCTCCCGCAGCTGCGCGGGGCACGACCGGGCGTTCGGGCAGCGGATGTCGGCGTCGCCCTCCTTCTCCGGCCGCAGCTCGGTGCCGCACTCCGGGCAGTGCGTCGGCATGACGAACTCGCGCTCGTCGCCGGTGCGCGCCGCCACCACCGGGCCCAGCACCTCGGGGATCACGTCGCCGGCCTTGCGGATGACCACGGTGTCGCCGATGAGCACGCCCTTGCGCTTGACCTCCGACGCGTTGTGCAGCGTGGCCAGCTGCACCGTGGAGCCGGCCACCTTCACCGGCTCCATGAACGCGAACGGGGTGATCCGGCCGGTGCGCCCGACGTTGACCCGGATGTCGAGCAGCTTGGTGGTCGCCTCCTCGGGCGGGTACTTGAACGCGATCGCCCAGCGCGGTGCCCGCGAGGTGGAACCCAGGCGCCGCTGCAGCGCGACCTGGTCGACCTTGACGACGACGCCGTCGATCTCGTGCTCCACCGAGTGCCGCTGCTCGCGGTAGCGCTCGATGTAGGCCCACACGCCCTCGAGGTCGTCCACGACCTCGTAGCGGTCGCTCACCGGCAGGCCCAGCTCGCGCAGCCGGTCGTAGGCGTCCGACTGCCGCTCCGGCTCCAGCCCGCGGCGGGCACCGAGGCCGTGCACGACGAGGCGCAGCGGCCGCGAGGCGGTGATCCGCGGGTCCTTCTGCCGCAGCGAGCCCGCGGCGGCGTTGCGCGGGTTGGCGAACGGGGCCTTGCCCTGCTCGACCATGCCGGCGTTGACGTCGGCGAAGGCGGCGACGGGGAAGTAGATCTCGCCGCGCACCTCGAGCAGCTCGGGGACGTCTTCCCCCGTGAGCTGCTGGGGCACGTCGGCCATCGTCCGCACGTTCGCGGTGACGTCCTCGCCCGTCGTCCCGTCGCCCCGGGTGGCCGCCCGCACCAGGCGCCCCTTCTCGTAGACCAGCGCCACGGCCACGCCGTCGACCTTCAGCTCGCACAGGTAGACCGCGCCCGTGCCGACCTCGCGCTCCACCCGCCCCGCCCAGGCCGACAGCTCGTCGCTGGAGAACGCGTTGTCCAGGCTCTGCATGCGCTCGAGGTGCTGCACCGGCGCGAACGTCGCGGTGAAGCCGCCGTTGACCTTTTGGCTGGGGGACTCGGGCGTCACCAGCGCCGGGTGGGCGGCCTCGATGGCCTTGAGCTCGGCCATGAGCTCGTCGTACTGCCCGTCGCTGACCAGCGGCTCGTCGCGCACGTAGTACGCGAACGCGTACCGGTCGAGCTGCTCGGAGAGGTCGCGGTGCCGCGTCCGTGCGTCGTCGGGGACCTCGGTGAGGTCCTCCCGGTCCGTCGCGGCCTCGACGGCGGGCTGGTCCGGCTGCTCGATGTCGACGGGCGCAGTGCTCACGACGGAACCGTAACCGGCGGATACGACACCGAACCGGGGTTCACCCGGATGGCGGCGTGCCCGTCCGCGTCTCCTCCACGTCGGTGGCCGGACGGGGCGGTCGCGTGTCGTAGAGGCAGGCGAGTGCGACCAGCCCGGCGAGCAGTCCCAGCCCGCCGCGCCAGCTGACCAGGTCGCCCTCGGCCGCACGGACCAGCAGCCAGGCGAGGACGGCGAAGGCCACCGCCTCGACCGCGTTGAGCGCCCGGTACCACCGGGGACGGCGGCGACTCACGTGAAGCCAGCGGTCCACCCAGCTGCCCTCGCCAGGCGGAGGGGCGTAGTCGCCGCGGACGGTGGCGCGCAGACCCGCGACGAACCCCTGGCCCACCACCTCCTCGGCAGTGGCCACGGCGCGGCCGGCGAGCAGGTCGGGCACCTCCGCCGGCAGGGCCAGGACCGCACCGAATCGCGCCAGGACCTCCGCCGGGGAGCCGTCGGCGGACAGCACGGGGGCCAGTTCCGCCTCCGGGCGTCCCGTGGCCTCGGCGAGCAGGGCGGGGTCCCCGCTCGTCCCGCCCCACACGTGCCGATCGATCTCCCGACCGCCCCGCAGGAGCACGTACTGCAGGTCGGCGTGTCCTTGACGGAGCACCAGGACCGCTGGACGGCCTCCCGCTCCCTCCGCCACCACCCGTGCCTGCGCCTCCGGCGGCAGGTCCTCCTCACCGGCGAGCGCCGTCCACTCACCGTTGGCCACCATCGTCGCCCGGCGACGGGAGACGCCCACCGACTCGCGCACCCGGTGCGCCGGGGCGCGCAGGAGCAGCACGGCACGGTCGACGCGTGCGTCGTCCCCGACGATCCGCAGCTCTTCCGGCACGGCGGCCCGGACCAGTGCGAGCGCCTCGTCGCCGTCGCGCCACTCGGCCGCCGCGACGACGAGGCTGAAACCGTCCTGACCGACCAGGACCTCCTCCTCAGGACCGGTGCGCACCATGCCGGCCAGCTCGCCCCAGTGGACGGTGATCCGCTCCTCCGGACCGCGGATCAGGCTGGCCCCTGCCGCCCCCACCACCAGCCGCGTCTGCCTGGGGTAGCCGATGCGCCGCCGGGGGCGGAACTCCCGGCCGGCCACCACCCCGGCGGACCACTCGGGCAGCCGCTGGAGCCCGGGCGGCACCGGATCGGTCCCCAGCGGCATGGTCAGCACGGCCGCGTCGCGCAGCCGCGTGGCGGTCCCCCGGACCTCCTCGTGGGTCAGGGCGGCAGCGTCGGACCTCAGCTGCGCGGAGCTGGGCACACGTACGCCGGTCACCTGCGCGATCGCGAACGAGCGGGCCTCGTCGACACCGGACCGGGGGTCGGCGAGCGACGCCTCCACGAAGGCCCTCTGGTGCTCCAGCTCAGGACCGGCGGGCCCCTCCTCCGCCAGCCGCTGCACCTCCCGCCACAGCACGCCGGCCACCACGGCCTCCTGGCCGGCGCGCGCGTCGGCGTCCAGGACGACCAGCCGCTCCTCCGGCCCCACGAGCACCCGGTCGGCCAGCACCGCGTAGGAGACGCCCCGCCGGTGCCGCAGCTCCTCCTCGACCCGGTCGCGGAGGATGCCGACGGTGGCGGCAGCGGCATACCCGGCCGGCAGCGCGGCGGCGAGGACGACGTGGTCGCCGGTGAGGTGCGTGGTCCAGGCGGGGGTCCGGACGAGCGGCCTGGGCTGGGGGGCACGCTCCGGGACGACGCCGTCGCGCAGCGGCAGCCTGAGCCCGCGAAGATCGGGACCGGAGAACCACAGGGCGGCGTTCTGCCGGCAGAACCAGGTGCGCGCCCAGTCGCGTACCTCGTCCGGGGGGATCGAGTGCACGGCCGGATCCATCGTCCCGGCGAGGCCGGGACCCCTGGCGCCGTAGAGATCGCCGAGGAGCGCTCCGACGGGAGGCGAGGTCACCTGCCCGGCCTCGGTGCGCACGACGTCGGCCTCGACCGCCAGGAACTCGACCGGCAGGTCGACCAGCGCGGCGCAGACCGCCGTCAGGAATGCGCCGACCTTGTCGGCCGGGCCGGTCGCCGTGAACTCGGTGCTGAGGAGGTCCACCGACGCGTTGGTCTCGATGGCCGTCCGGCCCACAGCACGCATCGCGAGGTGCTCCACCAGGTGGGTGATCCCGCCCCGGAGGAAGGTCTCGTCGCGGCGGCCCACGCCGAACACGAGGCCGGCGGTGAAGGGCGGCGGGCCGTCGGCGCAGAAGACCGGGACACCGTCGATGGAGGTCTGGAGCACCGGAGCAGGCTAGGGGCTCCTCGACCTGGCGCCGTATCGATCCACCCGAAGGTGGCGTGTCGCCGATCAGTCGGGCTGGAGGTACTTCGCCGCCTCGCGGACGTGGGCCATGGCCGAGCGCGCGTAGGACGGGGAGGCCCCCGCCAGCCCGCATGACGGTGTCAGCGTGACCGCCGCTGCGAGCTCGTCGGCCGGGAAGCCCAGCTCCCGCCACCACGCCTGCACGCGGGAGGCCGTCGCCCGAGGCGCGGGCAGGGTCGTGTCCGTGCCGGGGACGACGCCGGGGAACAGGTGCGTGCCCGCCTCGACGGCGGTGCCCACGGCGTCGAGGTCCTGGACGAGCCCCAGGTCGAAGGAGACCGCGGCCGCCCCGGCCGAGCGGAACAGGTCCAGCGGGGCGCGCGGCGCGCAGCAGTGCACCACCACCGGGACGGGGAGCCGGGCCACCACGTCGGCGAGCTCCTGCTCCACGACGCTCCCCTCGACCGACGGGAGCTTCCCGAAGCCGCTGACGGTGGGCAGCGCCCCGTGCAGGACGGCGGGGACCGACGGCTCGTCGAGCTGGACGACCACGCGGGCCCCCGGCACCCGGGCCGCGACGGCGGTGACGTGGGCGGCCAGCCCCTCGGCCAGCGACTGACCCAGGTCGCGGCGGGCGCCGGCATCGACGACGGCACGTTCCCCGCGGGTGCGCTCGAGCCCGGCGGCGAGGGTCCACGGGCCGGCGGCCTGGACCTTCAGGGGGCCGGTCCAGTCCTCGGCGACGTCGTGCAGCGCGTCCAGGTCCCGGGCGAGGAACTCCGCCGCGCGGCGCTGGTCGATGCCGCCGCGGGGCACCAGCCGCCAGCCGGCCGGGGTGAGGTCGACGGCGAGGTCGACCAGCAGGGCGGCGCTGCGCCCGATCAGGTCCGCGCCGGCTCCCCGGGCGGGCAGCTCGGGCAGGTGGGCGAACTCCGGCAGCTCCCCCACCACCAGCCGCGTCGCCTCGGCGGGGTCGGTGCCGGGCAGCGATCCGACGCCCGAGGCGGGGCCCCACGTCGCGGCAGCGGCCGGGCTGTCGTCCGTTCCCGCGGGCTCGCCGGGATCGATCGGGATGGCCACCTCGCGACCGTAGCCCGCCGCCGCGGCGTCGTCCGCCGGCCCCTGGCTCAGCGGGTCAGCGGCTCGTCGGCGCGGGAGGCCGCGCGCACGGCGGCCTGGCCCATGACGCGGTCGCCGCGGACGGCGTCGGGTTCGTAGAGCACGGCCGACTGACCCGGGGCCACGCCGCGCTGCTGTTCGGCGAACTCGATGACCAGCCCGCCGTCCCCGCCGTCACTGATCCGGCAGTGGACCGGGGCCGCGTGCGCCCGCACCTGCACCTGGGCGGCGAGGGGCAGCCGCGGTGCCGCCGCCGTCCAGGTCGGCACCCCCGTGCGCACCGCCGGGATGCCGGCCAGGTCCGCCGTCCCGACCGTGACGGTGCGGGTCACCGGCTCGATGCCGAGGACGTACCGCGGCCGCTGGTCCCCGGCCGCCACCCCCAGCCCCCGGCGCTGGCCCACGGTGAAGCCGTAGGTGCCGTCGTGCTCGCCGACCTGCCGGCCGGTGGCCGCGTCGACCACCGGGCCGGGGAGGCTGCCCAGCCGGCGGGCCAGGAAGCCGCGGGTGTCACCGTCGGGGATGAAGCAGATGTCGTGCGAGTCGGGCTTGGTCGCCACGGCGAAGCCCCGCTCGGCCGCGATGGCGCGGACCCGGTCCTTCGTCATGGAGCCGAGCGGGAACATGGCCCCGGCCAGCTGGTCGGCGGTGAGGACGCCCAGGACGTAGGACTGGTCCTTGCCGGCGTCGACGGACCGGCGGAGCTCGCCGCCGTCGAGCCGTGCGTGGTGGCCGGTCACCACCGCGTCGAACCCGAGACCGAGCGCGCGGTCCAGGACCGCGGAGAACTTGATCTTCTCGTTGCAGCGCAGGCACGGGTTGGGCGTGCGGCCGGCCGCGTACTCCGCGACGAAGTCGTCGACGACGTCCTCGGTGAACCGCTCGGCGAGGTCCCAGACGTAGAACGGGATGCCCAGCTCGTCGGCGACCCGGCGGGCATCGTGGGCGTCCTCGACGCTGCAGCACCCGCGCGCACCGCTGCGCAGCATCTGCCGGTCGGGCGAGAGTGCCAGGTGCACCCCGGTGACGTCGTGGCCGGCGTCCACGGCGAGCGCCGCGGCCACCGCCGAGTCGACGCCCCCGCTCATGGCGGCGAGGACCCTCATCGCCGGCTCATCCCGGCCCGGCGCGCGCGCTCCACCACGGGGGCGATCACGTCGAGCACCGCGTCGACGTCGGCGTCGGTCGAGGTGTGGCCGAGGCTGAACCGCAGCGAGCTCCGGGCGCGGTCGGCGTCGGCACCGGTGGCCAGCAGCACGTGGCTGGGCCGGGCGACGCCGGCGCTGCACGCCGATCCGGTGGAGCACTCGATGCCGCGGGCGTCGAGCAGCATCAGCAGGGCGTCGCCCTCGGCACCGGGGAACGACAGGTGGGCGTTGCCCGGCAGCCTCCCGGGCCCGGACGGCAACCGGTCGTCCAGCGGCGCACCGTTGAGCTGTGCGTCGGGCACCTGGGTCACGACGCCCGCGACCAGCCGGCCGCGGAGCTCGGCGAGCCGCTCGGCGCGCTCGGCGCGGGATCCCGCGGCGGCGACCGTGGCGGTGGCCAGGCCCACGATGGCGGCCACGTCGAGCGTTCCCGAGCGGACGTCGCGCTCCTGACCGCCGCCGTGCAGCAGCGGCGTGCAGTCGGCGTCCCGGCGGAGCAGGAGCGCGCCGGCGCCCATGGGTCCCCCGAGCTTGTGCCCGGTCATGGTCAGCGCGTCCACCCCGCTGGCGCCGAAGTCGACCGGCACCTGGCCGACCGCCTGGACGGCGTCGGTGTGCAGCGGCACACCGACCTCGTGCGCGACCGCGGCCAGCGCCGGGACGTCGTTCACCGTGCCGATCTCGTTGTTCGCCCACATGACGCTGGCGACGGCGACGTCGCTGCCGTCCCCCAGGGCCGTGGCCAGGGCCTGCGGCAGCACCCGGCCGCTGCCCTCGACCGGCAGCCAGGTGATCTCGGCGCCGTCGTGCTTGGCCAGCCACTCGACGCTGTCCAGGACGGCGTGGTGCTCGGCCGGGCTGACCACGATCCGGCGGCGGCGCGAGTCGGCCTGCCGCCGGGCCCAGAACAGGCCCTTGACCGCGAGGTTGTCGCTCTCGGTCCCCCCGCCGGTGAACAGGACCTCGGACGGGCGGGCGCCGAGCGCCTCGGCCAACCGCTCGCGCGCCTGCTCGGCCGCGCGGCGGGCCGCTCGACCGCTGGCGTGCAGCGACGAGGCGTTGCCCACGCGGGCGAGCTGCTCGGTCATCGCGGCCAGCACCTCGGGCAGCATCGGCGTGGTCGCCGCGTGGTCGAGGTAGACCGGTACGGAGGTGGTCATGACGCAGCCAGCGTAGACGCGGCCGCGGGCGCTCCCCCGGCCACCGGGGCCGAGGCCCGGCCGGCCACGCGGACGCCCACCAGCGCCACCGCCGTGAAGACGGCGGCCGAGGCGATCACCGCGGTGGGCAGCGGCAGCAGTCCCGTGGTGGCCGCCGCGACCAGGACGCCGGCCAACCCGACGCACAGCGCGGACGCCGTGACGTCGGCGATCTGGAGCGCCGCGGAGTCCGCCCCGCGCCGGTGCTCCGGCGACTGGTCCAGCAGGAGGACCCCGACGCTGGGCATCCCGAGCCCCATGCCCAGGCCCGCGACGGCCCAGAACGGGTACGCCGGCCATCCTCCGAGTGCGGGCAGGGCGGCCAGCGCCGATCCGGCCAGCCCGACGGCGACGAGTGCGAACCCGGCACGGAGCAGGCGCTCGCGCGGCGCCCGGGGGAACCGGCCCTGCAGGTTGGAGGCCGCGGCCCAGCCGATCGCCCCCGCGGTCAGCGGGATGCCGGCCGCCGTCGCCGAGTAGCCGTGCACGGACGTGAGGGTGAGCGGGATGAGCGCGTCCATCCCGAAGAAGGCGCCGGCCAGCAGACCCCGCGAGGCGACCACCGCGGGCAGGCCCCGCCGGACACGGGCGGTCCCCCGCGGCAGCAGCGGACGCAGCCCCACGACGAGCGCGGCGCCGCCGGCGACGCCGAGGGCGAGCCCCAGCGCGTCGAGCCGCTGGCCGGCGTACTGCAGCGCCGCGATGCCGAGCCCGGTGAGGACCGCCCACCAGCGGCGGGCCGGCGCCGCGGCCGCGGGGCTCGGCGGAGCGGCGACCGACCGGCCCGCCGGCACGACCAGCAGCGCGCCGACGACGATGAGCGGCAGCAGGCCGAGGAACACCAGCCGCCAGCTGGCGTGGGTGGTGACCAGGCCGGACACCACGGGGCCGACCAGGGCCGGGATCACCCAGGCGGTCGAGAAGGCACCGAACAGCCGGGGACGCAGCGCCGGCTCGTAGGCCTGCCCCGCGATGACGTACAGCAGGACGATCATCACGCCCGCGCCCAGCCCCTGGACGGCGCGACCGGCCACGAACACCGCCATGGACCCGGCCAGCCCCGCGGTCAGCAACCCGGCTGCGAACACCGCCACGCTCCAGGGCAGTGCCACCCGCGCCCCCCGGCGGTCACCGGCGTCCCCGCCGGCGACCATGCCGACCACCGAGGCCACCAGGAAGGCGCTGAACGGCCAGCCGTACCAGGCCAGCCCGTCGAGCTCGGCCACCGCGGTGGGCATCGCCGTCCCCACCGCCATCGCCTCGAAGGCGATGAACGTGATGAGCATCAGGAGGCCGACGGTCGTGCGCCGGTGCGTCCGGTCGAACACCCCGGCCGGGCTGGTCGTCGTCACCTCTCCGCCAACCTCTCGCCCCGGCGCGTGCTTCCCGGGATCATCCGGAGATGCCGGACCAGCGGTAGGTGCAGTCGGGCTCGCGCTCCTCGTTGTCGCGACCGTCGGACTCGGCGACCAGGACGAACCCGGCCGCCTCGTAGAAGCGCCGGGCTCGGGTGTTGCGGGCGAAGACGTACAGCGACAGGCCGGTGGGGCGGTCGGCCTTCACCGCGTCGAGCAACGCCTGCCCGACCCCGGTGCCGATGGACTCGGGTGCGACGTAGAGCTGCTCGAGCCACTCGCCCTCCACGGCGGCGAACCCCACGGGGCGCCCGTCCCGTTCGGCGACGAGCACCTGCTGGTGGGCGAGGACGACGCCCCGCATCCACCCCCGCGTCTCGGCTTCGTCGTGCAGGACCGCCAGCCACGGCATGGCCGCGGCGCGCGACCGGGTGTGGATCGCGGCCAGCACGTCGGCGTCCTCACGACGCCGGGCCCGCAGCTCCACTGCCTCGGTCACGGCACCTCCTCCGGACGCGCGTCGGGCGCCGGTCCCGAGGACCGGCGCCCGACACCTGCCGCCTCGTTCAGCCCTTGCGGGCGGTGATCAGCTCGGTGGCCTGCGGGACGATCGTGTTCAGGTCGCCGACGACGCCGAAGTCGGCCAGCTCGAAGATCGGGGCCTCGGGGTCCTTGTTGATGGCCACGATGGTCTTCGAGGTCTGCATGCCGGCCCGGTGCTGGATGGCACCGGAGATGCCGACGGCGACGTAGAGCTGCGGGGAGACGGTCTTGCCGGTCTGGCCCACCTGGAAGGTGTGGGGGTAGAACCCGGAGTCGACGGCTGCGCGGGAGGCGCCGACGGCCCCGCCGAGGGCGTCGGCCAGCTCCTCGATGATCTTGAAGTTCTCGGCGCTGGCGACGCCGCGGCCGCCGGAGACGACGATCGAGGCCTCGGTCAGCTCGGGGCGGCTGCTCTTCTGCTCGACGACGCGGTCGACGACGCGGGCCTGCTTGGCCTGCTCCGACACCGAGACCGCCACCGACTCCTCGGTGCCGGCGGCCGGTGCCGGCTCAGGGGTGACGGAGTTGCCCCGCAGCGTGTAGATCGGCGTGCCGGTCGCCACCTTCGAGTGCACGATCGTCTGCCCGGCGAAGGCCACCTGCATGGCGGTGCCGTCGGCGGCGATCTCCGTGACGTCGGTCAGGAAGCCGCTGCCGGTCTTGATGGCCAGCCGGGCGGCGATCTCCTTGCCCTCCGGGGAGGACGGGATGACGACGGCCGCCGGGGACTTGTCGGCCACGAGCTGGGCGAGCACCTCGGCCTTGGGGGCGACGAGGTACTCGTCGACCTCCGGCGCCTCGGCGACGTAGACCTTCGCCGCGCCGTACTCGGCGAGCGCGTCCTTGACGCCGCCGGCCGTGCCGGGGGCGGCGATGACGACGGCGGAGGGCTCACCGAGCGCACGCGCCGCGGTCAGGGCCTCCAGGGTGGTCTTGCGGACGCCGCCACCGGCCGGGTCGAGCTCGGCCAGGACCAGGACCTCTGCCATGGGTTTCTCCTTCTCCTTGGATCCGGGCCGGACTCAGACGATCTTCTGGCTGGCGAGGAAGTCGACGAACTTCTGCGCGCCGTCACCCTCGTCGGGAACCTTCACGCCTTCGCCCTTCGGCGGGCGGCCGGCGAAGTCGAGCACCTGCGTGGTGGCGTTGGCCAGACCGACGGCCGAGGCGTCCAGGCCGAGGTCGGCGAGGCTCTTGGTCTCCACCGGCTTCTTCTTCGCGGCCATGATGCCCTTGAACGAGGGGTAGCGCGGCTCGTTGATGGTGTCCCAGGTGGACACGATGGCCGGCAGCGGCGCCTCGACGGCCCAGTAGCCGCCGTCGGTCTGCCGCTCGATCCTCGCCGTACCGCCCTCGACGGTGAGCTTGCGGGCGCCCGACAGCTGCGGGATGCCCAGGCGCTCCGACAGCAGGGCCGGCATCACGCTCATCTGGCTGTCGGTGGCCTCCGCGCCGCAGAGGATCAGGTCGTACTCCAGCTGCTGGAGCGCCGCGGCGAGGACGGCGCTGATCTGCACCGCGTCCGAGCCGTGGATGGCCTCGTCGGAGACGTGGACGGCCTTGTCGGCGCCCATGGACAAGGCCTTGCGGATGGCGTCGGTGGCGCTGTCGGGCCCGACGGTGAGGACGGTGACCTCGCCGCCCTGCGCCTCCTTGACGGTGAGCGCCTCCTCGATGGCGTACTCGTCCATCTCGTTGATGACGTTGTCGGCCGAGGCGCGGGCGACGGTGTTGTCCGCCGGGTCCAGCTTGCGCTCGGTGCCGGAGTCCGGGACCTGCTTGACAAGAACGACGATGTTCACCGCTGACCTTCCTCAGGACGCGTTCAGGACGCGGGCACCGTGGCCCGCCTGGCTCCGATCATGGAGGCTACTGGCTGGTAGAGCGGCGGCGGGACGAGGGCTACGTGACCCCCGTCACCCACCGAATCAGGTGGGGTCCGGCCACTCCCCCGTCGCGGCGAACAGGGCGAGCGTGGCGGCGTGCGGGGCGAGGTCGAGCCGCTGCGCGGCCAGCCATTCGTCGGAGTAGTAGGTGTGCGCGTAGCGCTCGCCGCCGTCGCACAGCAGCGTGACGACGCTGCCCGTCCGCCCGGCCGCCACCATCTCGGCCACCAGCTGGAACGCCCCCCACAGGTTGGTGCCCGTCGATCCCCCCGCCCGCCGTCCGGTCGCCCGTTCCAGTTCCCTCATCGCGGCCAGCGAGGCGGCGTCGGGGACGCAGATCATCCGGTCGACGATCGTCGGCACGAACGAGGGCTCCACCCGGGGCCGGCCGATGCCCTCGATCCGCGAGGAGCGCCCGGTGGCCGTCGAGGGGTCGCGGTCGCACCAGCCGGGGAAGAACGAGGAGCCCTCCGGGTCGACGACGGCCAGCCGGGTGGGCAGCCGCCGGTACCGGAGGTAACGGCCGATCGTGGCGCTGGTGCCGCCGGTCCCCGCCCCGACCACGACCCACTCCGGCAGCGGGTGCCGCTCCAGCGCGAGCTGGCTGAAGGTCGACTCGGCGATGTTGTTGTTGCCCCGCCAGTCGGTGGCCCGCTCGGCGTTGCTGAACTGGTCGAGGTAGTGGCCGCCGCACTCGGCCGCGAGCCGCCGCGCCTCGTCGTAGATGTCCGGGGCCCGGTCGACGAAGTGGCAGCGGCCGCCGTGGAACTCGATGAGCGCCACCTTCTCGGGGCTCGTGGACGCGGGCATGACGGCGACGAACGGCAGGCCCAGCATCCGGGCGAAGTACGCCTCGCTGACCGCCGTCGACCCGCTCGAGGCCTCGACCACCGTGCTGCCCTCGGTGATCTGGCCGGAGCACAGCCCGTAGAGGAACAGCGAGCGCGCCAGCCGGTGCTTGAGGCTGCCGGTGGGATGGGTGGACTCGTCCTTGAGGTAGAGCTCGACGCCCCACTCGGGCGGCAGCGGGTAGACGAGCAGGTGCGTGTCGGCGCTGCGCCGGGCATCGGCCTCGACCGCGGCCACCGCGCGGTCGACCCAGGCCCGGCCCGCGGGATCGGAGCGGTCGACGTCGGTGGGCTCGGCTGGGGTCACCGCCCGCCGTCCTCCGATCCGGCCGGGACCACCAGGACCGGGCGGTCGGCCGGCGTCACGCTCACCGGCGTTCCCGGGACGAGGTCGCCGCTGGTCGCGCTGGCGACGTCGACCCGCACCTCCACGCCGTCGGGCAGGGCCACCAGCACCCGGGTGGAGGCGCCGGAGAACGTGCGGGTCACGACCCGGCCGGGGCCGGTGGGGTCGGCCGTCACCACGAGGGCCTCGGGCCGCACGAGGGCCACCACCCGTCCCGACGGCGCTGCGCCCCCGGCGAGCGGACGGCGCACCCCCAGCAGCTCGACGTCGCCGCCGGCCGGCTGGGCCGGCACGCGGTTCATCGTGCCGACGAACTCCGCGACGAACGCCGTCACCGGCCGCTCGTAGAGCTCGTCCGGGGTCGCCACCTGTTCCAGCCGCCCGCTGCGCAGCACGCCGACCCGGTCCGCGACCGACAGCGCCTCGGCCTGGTCGTGGGTGACGAAGACGGTGGTGATGCCCAGCTCGAGCTGGATCCGGCGGATCTCCTCGCGCAGCTGCACCCGGACCTGGGCGTCCAGCGCCGACAGCGGCTCGTCCAGCAGCAGCACCTGCGGCGCCACCGCGAGGGCCCGGGCCAGCGCCACCCGCTGCTGCTGACCGCCGGAGAGCTGGTGCGGATAGCGGGCGCCGCGGTCGGCGAGGCCGACCAGCTCCAGGAGCTCGGCGGCCCGGGCGGTCTGCTCCGACCGCGGCCGCCGGCGCACGCGCAGGCCGAAGGCCACGTTCTCGGCCACCGTGAGGTTCGGGAAGAGGCTGTAGGCCTGGAAGACCATGCCCATGTCCCGCTTGCTGGCCGGCACGTCGGTGATGTCGCGGCCGTCGAGCAGCACCCGCCCGGCGTCGGGCCGCTCGAACCCGGCGATCGCACGCAGGGCCGTCGTCTTGCCGCAGCCCGACGGGCCCAGCAGCGCGAGGAACTCGCCGCCGGCGATGTCGAGGTCCAGCCCGTCGAGCGCCAGCACCGAGCCGTAGCGGCGGGTCAGCCCCTCCAGCCGGATGGGGACGCCGGGCCGCTCCCGGAGGTCGGCCGGCCCGGCGGCCCGGGCGGACACGGCGGTCATGAGGCCTCCTTCGTGCCGCGCCGGCGGTCCAGCGCGGAGATCATCAGCAACAGCACCCAGGTGATCAGGAGCGACAGCACCGAGACGGCGACCGACAGCTGGGGCTGCGAGCCGGAGATCCGCAGGATCCACATGGGGAAGGTCTCGTAGCCCAGGATGTTCGCGATCGTGAACTCCCCCAGGACCAGGGCGAGGGTCAGGAACGCGGCGTTGAGCACCGACGTCCGCAGCACCGGCAGGACGACGGACAGGAGCACCCGGGGCCACGAGGCGCCGAGGTTGCGGGCCGCCTCCGTGAGCGTCCGGAGGTCGGCACCGCGCACACCGGCGTCCAGTGCCCGGTAGACGAACGGCAGCGCGAGGACGACGTAGACGAACACCAGGATCCACGGCAGCGACGGCTCCTGGATCGCGAAGAACGCCTCGGCCAACGGGGTGTCCAGGAAGTAGTCGGGCGCCCAGGCCAGCACGCTGCGCACCCCCACCACGAGCGCGATCGGGGGCAGCACCAGCGGCATGAGGGTGAGCAGCTCGACCGTCATCCGCAGGCGGGGCAGCCGGAGGTTCACCAGCACCACGGTCGGCAGCATGAGCAGCAGGGCGAGGACGACGGTCAGGCCGGCCAGAGCCAGGGAACGGGTGAACGCCTCCGCGAAGCCCTCCGCACCGGGGATGCCCGTGTAGTGCCGCGCGGTGAGCCCGCCCTGCCCCCGGTCGCGCACGGTGAACCACACCGAGGCTGCGATCGGCACCAGGAAGTACAGGCCCAGCACGGCGAGGACGGCGTACCGCCAGCCGCCCGCACCGCGGCGTCCCGGAGGGACGGGGGTCTCCGTGGCGACCCCGCCGGCACCGGCGACCCCCGCGGTCAGCGTGGTCACGACAGCCACCGCTGGGTGCGCCGCTGCACCCAGGCGTAGAAGGCCATCACCAGGCCCACGACGACGACCATGCCGAGGGCCAGGGCCTTGCCCAGATTCTCGGCACCGACGACGACGTTGCTCGAGAGGGCGTCCGCGATCTGCAGGGTGACCAGTGGGACGCTGCTGCCGACGAGAGCTTTGGCCGTGGCGTACGCGGCGAACGCGGAGGCGAAGAGCAGCATCGTCGCCCCGATCACCGGCGGTGCGAGCACCGGACCGCCGACGTGCCGCCAGTACTGCCACCCGCTGGCCCCGAGGTTGTCGGCGGCCTCGCGCCACTGCGGCCGCAGTGCCTCCAGCGCCGGGACGATGGTCAGCACCATCAGCGGGATCAGGAAGTACAGGTACACCAGGGCGAGGCCGGTCATGGAGTACAACGAGAAGCCACCGAGACCGAGACCGAGGGTGTCGGTGAGCAGCGCGGTGACCACCCCGGCGTTGCCGATCGTCGCGAGGAACGCGAACGCCAGCGGGATGCCGCCGAAGTTCGCCAGCACGCCGGAGGCGGTGAGCACCAGCCGGCGCAGCAGCCGACCCCGCTTCGCCCGCAGCACGGCCACCGCGAGCGCCAGACCCAGCACCGCGCCGAGAACCGCCGTGATCAGCGACAGCTGCAGGCTGCCGAGGTAGGCGCGCCGATAGGGCCCTCCGGTGATCTCCTGGATGGAGGCCGTGCTCCACGACTCCTGGAAGGTGACCGGGTCGGTGGCCCGGAACGCCTCGACGGCCAGGACGCCGATCGGCAGCAGCAGGAAGACCGCCACGTAGAGGAGGAACGGCAGGGCGCCGAGGACGGAGAGCACGCGGCCGCGCCGGCCCCTCCTGCGAGGGACCGGCGCGACCGAGGACCGCGAGGTGCGGCCCGGCACGGTGGTACTCAGCCGGACATCTCCGCGTTCCAGCGGTCCGTCACGACCTGCTTCGCGGCGCTCTCCTGCTCCTCGGTCGGGAACTCGGCCGTGCCCTCGACCGGCGGCAGCGCGCCCAGCGCCGCGGTGTCGGCGGTCCCCGCCTCCTCCATGGACGGCAGCCGGACCGGGCGCGCTCCTCCCTTCAGCCAGATGTTCTGCCCCTCGTCGCTGTAGAGGAACTCCTGCCAGAGGCGGGCGGCGGCCGGGTGCGGCGCGAACTTGCTGATCGCCTGGCAGTAGTAGCCGCCGATCAGTCCGTCGCTGGGGACGTGCACCTCCCACGTGGAGCCGGCGGCCTCCATCTCGTCGGTCTGGGCGGCGTTGACGTAGTCCCAGTCGAGCGAGATCGGGGTCTCGCCGCTGAGCACCGTCGCCGGGGTCGACTCGACGGGGTTGAAGTTGCCGCTCTCCTTCAGGTCGACGAAGAAGTCGATGCCGGGACCGATGTCGTCGAGGCTGCCCCCGTTGGCCAGGGCGGCTGCCCAGACACCGGCGAACGCGGCCTGCGCCTGCGTCGGGTTGCCGTTGAGCGCGACCTGGCCCTTGTACCGCGGGTCGGCCAGCTGCACCATGGTCGTCGGGCACTCACCGACGATCGTGGCGTTGCAGCCGATGGACAGGTAGCCGCCGTAGTCGTTGTACCAGTGGCCCTCGGGGTCCTTCTGGTCATCGGGGATCTCGTCCCAGGTCTGGACCTTGTAGGGCGCCAGCAGGTCCTGCGCCTGCGCCTGGCGGGCGAAGGAGAGCCCCAGGTCGAGGACGTCCGGGGCCCGGTCCTGGCCGCGCTGGCTCGTCACGGCATTGAGCTCGTCCTGGCTGGAGCCGTCCGGGCTGGCGCTGTTGATCTCGATGCCGTACTTCTCGCTGAAGGTCTCGAGCATCTCCCCGTAGTTCGCCCAGTCCGGCGGCAGGGCGATGACGTTGAGCTCGCCCTCTGCCTGGGCGGCCTCGACGAGCGCCTCCATCCCGCCGAAGTCCTCGACCGACGTGGCGGTGGCGGCGTCGGTGCCGCCCCCGCTCCCCCCGCCCGAGCCGCCGTCGTCCGAACCGCACGCGGTGAGGGTGAGTCCGGCCGTCACGACCGCGACCGCGGTCCGCAGGGTGCTCCGTCGCACGTGTCCTCCCGAGGTGGCGCCGGGCCTGGTCAGCGCCCCGCTGACGCTGACCGGCCGGCCCCGCGATTGTGGCGGACCCGACCCGGTGAAGGGTGGTCAGCGCACACGAACGTGTGGTGACCGTTACCCGAACGCCTCAGCGGCCGCTGAACTGCGCCTTGCCCGGCCCGTTCTCGAGGAACGAGCGCATGCCAGTCTTCTGGTCCTCGGTGTCGAACAGCTCCGCGAACAACCGGCTCTCGAGGGCCAGTCCCTCGCCGAGGGTCATGTCGAGACCGTGGTCGATCGCCCGCTTGGCCGCGGCCAGCGCCAGGGGCGGGCCCGCGGCGAACTTCCTCGCCATGGCGACGGCGGTCGGGTACACCTCGTCGTCGGGGACCACGGCGTCGGCCAGGCCGAGTTCGAGCGCCTCCTCCGCGCCGACGTGCCGGCCGGTGAACACGAGGTCCTTGGCCTTGGCCGGGCCCACCAGCCGGGCCAGCCGCTGGGTGCCGCCCGCGCCGGGGATGACGCCGAGCTGGATCTCCGGCTGGCCGATCCTGGCGCCGGCGCCCATCACCCGGAAGTCCGCGCAGAGCGCCAGCTCGTACCCGCCGCCCAGGGCGTAGCCGGTGACCGCCGCGATGACCGGCTTCGGGATCTCCGCCACCCGCGTGAAGGAGGTGGTGAGCTCGTAGCCCCACTCCGCCATCGCCTCGCCGTCCAGGACCGACATCGCCTTGATGTCGGCCCCCGCGGCGAACACCCGCTCACCGCCGTACAGGACGACCGCGCGCACGTCGGCGCGCCCGGCCGCCTCGAGCGCGGCGGCGCGCACCTCCATGTGCAGCTGCTCGTCGATCGCGTTCATCTTCGGCCGGTCGAGGCGGATCGTGCCGACCCCGTCCTCGACCTGCAGGGTCACGAACTCAGGCATGGCCGCACCCTAAGGCCCCGTCCAGAGGCTCGCCGCGAGCCTGCGAGCGGTGAGGGGGACGGGGTCCTTCCTCAGGCCGCCCGGCGGGCGGTGAAGCGGCCGTCGGAGCGGGTCAGCGACAGGGAGAGGCCGAACGTGTCCGACAGGTTCGCCGCGGTCAGGACGTCGTCGGCGGCCCCCACCGCGACGACCTCGCCCTCGCGCAGCAGCAGCGCGTGGTTGTACCCGGGCGGGATCTCCTCCACGTGGTGGGTGACCAGCACCTGGGCCGGCGCGTAGTGGTATCTCGCCAGGTCCGACAGCCGGGCGACGAGGTCCTCCCGGCCACCGAGGTCGAGCCCCGCCCCCGGTTCGTCGAGCAGCAGCAGCTCCGGGTCGGGCATCAGCGCGCGGGCGATCTGCGTGCGCTTGCGCTCCCCCTCGCTGAGCGTGCCGAAGGGCCGGTGCGCGTACTGCGCGATCCCCCACTGCTGCATGAGCATCCCGGCGCGGGTGAGGTCGTGGACGTCGTAGCGTTCGCGCCACCGGCCCACCACGGCGTAGCCGGCCGAGACGACGATGTCGCCGGTCTTCTCCGACGGGGCGATGCGCTGCGCCAGGGCGGCGCTGGTCAGCCCGATGCGGGGGCGCAGCTCGAACACGTCCACCGCGCCGAGGGTCTCCCCCAGCAGCCGGACCTCCCCGCGCGTCGGGTGCAACTGCGCCGCGGCGAGCTGCAGCAGCGTGGTCTTGCCGGCCCCGTTCGGGCCGAGGACCACCCACCGGTGGTCGGCCTCGACGGTCCAGTCGACGCCGCGGAGGAGGTAGCTCTCCCCCCGCACGACGTCGACCCCGGTCATCCCGACGACCGCCATGTCATCGGAGGCAGAGGCGGCGGCTGAACTCGACACTCCCCCATCCAACCAACCCGGCACGGCTCACCTCCGCACCGACGCCCCCCGGACTTGGCACGATCGGTGCGTGACCGATCGCGGCAGGACCGAACGCGCTGTGCCCCGACGCCGGTGGACCGACCGCATCGTGCCGGGTCCGGCCCCGGAGGTCCTCCCCGGCAGCCACGCGCCGCTGGGCGCGCACTGGGACGGCACCGGGACCAACTTCGCCCTCTGGTCGTCGGGCGCGCACGCGGTCGACCTCTGCCTGTTCGACGCCGACGGCACCGAGCACCGGCACCGGCTGGAGGAGACGACGCACCAGGTGTGGCACGGCCGGCTGATCGGCGTCGGCCCCGGTCAGCGGTACGGCTACCGCGTGCACGGCGCGTACGAGCCGCTCGCGGGGCAGCGGTACAACCCGGCCAAGCTGCTGCTGGACCCCTACACCCGGGCCGTCGACGGTGACCTGCGGCTGCACCCCTCGCTGTTCGGGTACGTCGGCGACGCCGTCGACGGGGGCGCGCACGACCGGCAGGACTCGGCGCCGTACGTGCCCCGCGGTGTGGTGGTGCACGACCCCTTCCCGTGGGACGGCGACCGGCCGCCGCGGACCTCGTGGTCGGACACGGTCATCTACGAGGTGCACGTCAAGGGCGCGACGGCGGCCCATCCCGACGTGCCGCCGGCCCTGCGTGGCACGTACGCGGGTCTGGCGCACCCCGCCTTCGTCGAGCACCTGCTGGCGCTGGGGGTGACCGCCGTCGAGCTGCTGCCGGTGCACCACTTCGTCAGCGAGCCGCACCTGCTGCGGCGCGGGCTGACCAACTACTGGGGCTACAACACCCTCGCCTACTTCGCCCCGCACGCCGCCTACAGCTCCGCGGGCAGCGGCGGGGGCCAGGTCACCGAGTTCAAGACGATGGTCAAGCAGCTGCACGCGGCCGGCATCGAGGTGATCCTCGACGTCGTCTACAACCACACCGCCGAGGGCGACCACACCGGCCCGACGCTGTCGCTGAAGGGCATCGACAACCCCGGCTACTACCGGCTGGACGGCGGCAACCGGGCCCGGTACACCGACTACACCGGCTGCGGGAACACCCTCGACGTGCGCCGCCCCGCCGTGCTGGCCCTGCTCATGGACTCGCTGCGGTACTGGGTCACCGAGATGCACGTCGACGGCTTCCGGTTCGACCTCGCCTCGGCGCTGGCCCGGTCGATGCACGACGTCGACCGGCTGTCGGCGTTCTTCGACGTCGTCCACCAGGACCCGGTGGTCAGCAACGTCAAGCTGATCGCCGAGCCGTGGGACGTCGGCCCGGGCGGCTACCAGGTAGGCAACTTCCCGCCGCCGTGGACGGAGTGGAACGGCCGCTACCGCGACACCGTCCGCGACGTGTGGTCGGGCGCGCACGTCGGCGTCCGCGACCTGGCCTACCGGCTGACCGGGTCCTCGGACCTGTACCGCTCCGACGGCCGGCGTCCCTTCGCCAGCATCAACTTCGTGACCGCCCACGACGGCTTCACCCTCGCCGACCTCGTCACCTACGAGCACAAGCGCAACCAGGCCAACGGCGAGGACAACCGGGACGGCGAGAGCCACAACCGGAACTGGAACTGCGGCGTGGAGGGGCCCACCGACGACCCGGCGATCACCGAGCTGCGGGCCCGGCAGGTGCGCAACCACCTGGCGACGCTGCTCCTGTCCACCGGCGTGCCGATGCTCACCGCCGGTGACGAGCTGGGGCGCACGCAGCAGGGCAACAACAACGCCTACTGCCAGGACAACGAGGTGTCCTGGCTGGACTGGAAGGACGTCGACGACGACCTCTGGGCGTTCGTCACCCGGCTGGTCCGGCTGCGCCGCTCGTCCCCCGTGCTGCGGCAGGAGGCGTTCTTCGAGGGCCACGAGATCCCCGGCACCGGCGGCACCCGGGACCTGGCCTGGTTCGCCCCCGACGGCGGGCAGCTGACCACCCACGACTGGTTCGACACGGGTCTGCAGACGCTCGGCATGTACCTCGACGGCCGCGGCATCCGGCACCGCGACGCGCACGGCCGCCGGTTGATGGACGACAGCTATCTGGTGCAGCTGCACGCCGGCGGGGACCCGGTGACCGTGGACCTGCCCGGCCCGCCCTGGGCCGACGCCTACGAGCTGGTGATCTCCACGGAGTACCAGACCGGGGCGCCGCCCGAGCGGACGGTCGTCGCGCCGGGCCCGATGCAGCTCCCCGGCCGCTGCGTCTGGTTGCTCCGCGTGCTGCGGCGGCCGTGAGCCGCGCGAACGAGGAGGAGGAAGTGCGCTGAGGCCCCCCTCCAGCACTCGGAACGGGGCCTCAGCGCACTTCGTCGCCGGTCTAGTCCTGCGGCTGCTCGAAGGTGATGACGGTCCAGCCGAGCAGCAGGCGGTCGCCGTCGGACAGCGGGTGGGCCACCCCCGGCTCGAGCTGGGTCCACTCGGTGGCCTCGGGCCCGGCGACGTGGGTGCCGTTGAGCGACCCCAGGTCGACGAGCGAGACCTCCCGGCCCGAGCGCTGCAGCGCGGCGTGGGCGGAGGAGAGCACGTTCTGGGTGTCGGCGATCGGCACCGGACGGGCGCCACCGCTGGTCACCAGCTCGTGGTTGTCGGGACGACGGCCGAGCACCAGGTCCTCGTCGACGGTGACGACCATGCCGTCGTCGAAGCGGAGGATCGGCGCCGCCGTCTCCTCCGGGCGCCAGAACGCGGTCTGCTCGCCGGAGTCGGGGGCAGCGCTGACCCGGCTGGCACCGGAGCCGAAGCCCGCGTCGGAGCCCGCGGTGAACGACGACGCGCTCGGCGTCGCCGGCTGCGCGGCCGCGGACGACGGCGCGCGGGCGGCCAGCTGGAGCATGGCGCCCGACCCGGGCACGGTGCCCTCCACCAGGTCGAAGGCGACTCCCGGCGGCATCTGCGGCGCGGCCTGGCCGGGACCGACGTAGAGCGTCTGGCCCAGCTGGAAGCCGGAGGCCAGCGTGCCGCCCTCCACGGCGGAGCCGGACACCGGGACGCCGTCCACCGCCGGCTGACCCTTGCCCGACCACAGGGCGACACCCGTGCCGCCACCGCCGGACGTGTCGGCGAGGACCAGGGCGAAGGACGCCGCACCGTGGGCGAGGGAGCTCACCTGGCCGGCGACGGCGGCGAGCACGCGGTCGGCGCCTGGGCCCGACACGCCCAGGCACGCGTGCAGGGCGGCGACGAGGGCGGGCGAGCCGGGTGCGTCGACCCACAGCAGTCCCCCGCCGCGGCGGGCGACGACAGCGTCTCCGGGGAGGACTTCACAGCGGTCAGGCATGACCTCCAGCCTAGTGACCGACACGCGGTCTGGCTGGGCGCGTCGCACCGCCACGCCGGGTGGTCACGACGTCGCGTGAGGTAGGCGGGACGCGTGTGATCCACGTGCCTGGAGCGAACCGGTCACGCGCTGGTCACCACCCCGAGCTCGGCCGGATCGGCCATGTGCGCCGAGTGCGGCAGCACCCGCACCGTGTACCCGAACGCACCCGTCCGCTCGAGGGGCACGGTGGCGGAGAACCAGTGCCGCGAGCCGTCGGTGTGCTCGTGCGTCATGGGCACGCTGGTCACGTCGTGCAGGCCGTCGGCGTCGTCCACCCGGCCGTAGGCCGCCTGCACCTGGACGTCACCGGGCGTGAGCCCGGGCAGCTCCACCTCGGCGCGCAGGGCCAGGGTCGAGCCGATCTCCGGGGTGTCGCCGGCCCCGGTCGCCTCGACGTGGGCGACCCGCACGGTCTGCCAGTTGGACAGCAGGTGCGACCGCCAGGCGGCCTCCTCGCGGGCGGGGGCGTAGCCGTCGCCGGCCATCACCCGCGCCGACCCCGCGGCCGGCACGTAGAGCTGCTGGACGTAGTCGCGCACCATCCGCGTGGCCAGCACCTTGGGACCGGTCTCCCGCAGGGTGTGCCGCACCATCTCGACCCACCGGGCCGGAACACCGTTCCGGCCGGACTCGTAGAAGCGCGGCAGCACCTGCGTGCCAAGCAGGTCGTAGATGGCACGGGCCTCGACCTCGTCGCGCCGGTCGGGGTCGCCGACCCCGTCGGCGGTCGGGATGGCCCAGCCGTTCTGGCCGTCGAACCACTCGTCCCACCAGCCGTCGCGGATGGAGAGGTTGAGCCCGCCGTTGAGCGCCGCCTTCATGCCGGACGTGCCGCACGCCTCCAGGGGCCGCAACGGGTTGTTCAGCCAGACGTCGCAGCCCCAGTAGAGGAAGCGCGCCATCCCGATGTCGTAGCCGGGGAGGAAGGCGATGCGGTGCCGGATCGCGGGGTCGTCGGCGAAGGTCACCATCTGCTGGATCAGCCGCTTGCCGCCGTCGTCAGCCGGGTGGCTCTTGCCGGCGATGACCAGCTGGATCGGGCGCTCGGGGTCGAGCAGCAGCGCCTTGAGCCGCTCCGGGTCGCGCAGCATGAGGGTCAGCCGCTTGTAGGAGGGCACCCGGCGGGCGAAGCCGATGGTGAGGACGTCGGGGTCGAACGCCGTCGACGTCCAGCCGACCTCCGCCTCGGTCGCGCCGCGGGAGAGCGCCGTGTCCCGCAGCCGGCGGCGCACCTCGTCGACCAGCCGGGAGCGCAGCGTCCGGCGGACGTTCCACAGATCGGCGGCCGGGATCGCGTCGACGCCGTCGAAGTGGACCGGGCCGTCCACCTCGACCGGGTCGCCCTGGCCGGAGGTCTGCGTGCCCATCTCGACCAGCTCGCGGGCGGTCCACGTCGGCGCGTGGACGCCGTTGGTGATCGAGCCGATGGGGACGTCCTGTTCGTCGAAGCCCGGCCACAGCCCCTTGAACATGCCCCGGCTGACGTGGCCGTGCAGCCGGCTGACGCCGTTGGCCCGCTGGCCCAGCCGCAGGCCCATGTGGGCCATGTTGAACTTCGAGGGATCCTCCTCGGCTCCCAGCGCGAGCAGCTCGTGCAGCGGCACGCCGAACCCGGCGAAGTAGCGCTCGATGAGGGCCTTCGGAAAGCGGTCGATGCCCGCGGGCACCGGTGTGTGGGTGGTGAACACCGTGCCGGCACGCACCGCCTGCAGGGCCTCGGCGAACGTCAGCCCGTGCGCCTCCGTCAGCTCCCGGATGCGCTCGACGCCCTGGAAACCGGCGTGCCCCTCGTTGGCGTGGAAGACCTCGGGCAGCGGGGTGCCGGTCAGCCCGCAGTAGGCGCGCAGGGCCCGGACGCCGCCGATGCCGAGCAGCATCTCCTGCCGGAGGCGGTGGTCCTCGTCACCGCCGTAGAGCCGGTCGGTGACCGAGCGCTCGCCCGGCGAGTTCTCCTCGATGTCACTGTCGAGCAGCAGCAGCGAGACGCGGCCGACCTGGGCCCGCCAGACGTGGGCGTGCAGCGTCCGGCCCTCGGGCAGCGGGACCGTGATCACGACCGCGGACCCGTCGGGCTCGCGCAGCAGCTTCACCGGGAGGCCGTGCGGGTCCAGCGAGGGATAGTGCTCGAGCTGCCAGCCGTCGGCCGACAGGCTCTGGGCGAAGTAACCGGCCCGGTAGAGCAGCCCCACGCCGATGAGCGGTACGCCAAGGTCGGACGCGGCCTTGAGGTGGTCGCCGGCGAGGATGCCCAGGCCGCCGGAGTACTGGGGCAGCACCTCGGTGATGCCGAACTCCGCCGAGAAGTAGGCGATGCTCGCGGGCGCCTCGCTCCCCAGCGACTGGTACCAGCGCGGCGTCGTCAGGTACTCCTCCAGGTCGTCGACGGCGTCCTGGAGCCGGCGGACGAACCGCCGGTCCCTGGCCAGCTGCGCCAGCCGCTCCGCCGACACCTCGCCCAGGGCCCGGACGGGGTCGCCGCCGCAGCGCTGCCAGAGAGCCGGGTCCAGCGACTCGAACAGGTCCCGCGTCTCCGGGTGCCAGGACCACCGGAGGTTCATCACCAGCTGGGACAGGGGCGTCAGGGGCTCGGGCAGCGCCGCACGGACGGTGAACCGACGAAGAGCACGCACCGGCCGAGACTAACCAGCCCACGGCGTACCGCCAGGGGTCCGAGGCCGGCTCGCGGCGCGACCGGCCGGCTCCCTTCCCCGACCGCCGAACGGGTGAGGCCCGGGAGGCGTGATCGCAGCCGAGGTGCTGGTGAGGCGCGACCTCGATAGCGTGGGCGGCGATGACTGGCCGCCCTGACCTCCGCCTCGGCATCACCGATGTCGCCCCCGTCGTGTCGTGCGGGGCCTTCTCCGCGCGCGCCGTGGTCGGCGAGCACCTGCCGATCACCGCCACCGTGTTCCGCGAGGGGCACGACTACGTCGCCGCCAACGTCGTCTGGAGCCCACCCGGCGACGACGGCACTCCCCCGCTGCGGCGGATGACCCGGTTCGGCGACGAGCCCGATCGCTGGATCACCACCGTCGTCCCCGACCGCGAGGGGCTGTGGTCGTTCTGCGTGGAGGCGTGGAGCGATCCGCTGGGCACCTGGCGGCACGCGGTGGAGGTCAAGGTCGAGGCCGGGCAGGGCCCGGAGGAGCTCGCCAACGACCTGGAGGAGGGCGCCCGGCTGCTCGACCGGGTCGCCGCCGAGGCCGACGACGAGCACCGCGACCGGGTCGCCGCGGCTGCCGCCGCGCTGCGCGACACCTCCCAGGAGCTGACCGTCCGGATCGCGCCCGCCCTGGCAGCGGGCCTCCAGCAGTACCTGTACGACCACCCGGTGCGCGAGCTGGTCACCCCGTCGCAGCGGTTCGAGGTCTGGGTCGACCGTCCGCGCGCCCTGTACGGCTCCTGGTACGAGTTCTTCCCCCGCTCGGAGGGCCCCGTCGTGGGTGACAAGCCGACGCACGGGACGTTCGCCACCGCCCAGGACCGGCTGCCGGCCATCGCCGACATGGGGTTCGACGTGGTCTACCTGCCCCCGATCCACCCGATCGGCCGGGTCAACCGCAAGGGCCCGAACTCGCCGCAGTTCCCGGGCGGCAACCCGCACGAGGTCGGCCCGGACGACGTCGGCTCGCCGTGGGCCATCGGCAGCGCGGAGGGCGGGCACGACGCCGTCCACCCGCAACTGGGCACGATGGACGACTTCAAGGCCTTCGTCGCCCGCACCCGTGAGCTGGGCATGGAGATCGCGCTCGACTTCGCGCTGCAGGCCGCGCCGGACCACCCCTGGGTGGAGGCGCACCCGGAGTGGTTCACCACCAAACCCGACGGCACGATCGCCTACGCGGAGAACCCGCCGAAGAAGTACCAGGACATCTACCCGATCAACTTCGACAACGACCCCGAGGGCATCTACGCCGAGTGCCTGAGGGTGATCCGGGTCTGGGTCGAGGCCGGGGTCCGCATCTTCCGCGTCGACAACCCGCACACCAAGCCGTTGAACTTCTGGCACTGGCTCATCTGGGAGGTCAAGAAGACCGATCCCGACGTCCTCTTCCTCGCCGAGGCGTTCACCCGGCCGGCGATGATGCACCAGCTCGCACGCCTGGGGTTCACGCAGTCCTACACGTACTTCACCTGGCGCACCCAGCGGGGCGAGCTGGAGGACTACGGGCGCGAGCTCGCCGCGAACGCGCACTACATGCGGCCGAACTTCTTCGTGAACACCCCGGACATCCTCCACGAGTCGCTGCAGTTCGGTGGCCCGCCGATGTTCAAGATCCGCGCCGTGCTGGCGTCGATGATGAGCCCCACCTGGGGCGTGTACTCCGGGTTCGAGCTGTTCGAGCACGTGGCGGTGCGGCCGGGCAGCGAGGAGTACCTCGACAGCGAGAAGTACCAGCTGCGCCCGCGCGACTGGGCCGGCGCGGAGGCCTCGGGCCGCAGTCTCGCGCCCTACCTGCGCCGGCTCAACGAGATCCGGCGCGCCCACCCGGCCCTGCAGCAGCTGCGCACGCTGCACTTCCACCCGGTCGACAACCCGAACCTGATCTGCTTCTCCAAGACCGACCCGGGCTCGCAGGACGCCGTGGTCGTGGTGGTCAACCTGTCCAGCCACCACACCCAGATCGGGACGACGGCGCTCGACCTCCCGGTGCTCGGCCTGGACTGGCACGAACGCTTCGGGGTCACCGACGAGCTGACCGGCGCCCGCTACGACTGGGGGCAGTTCAACTACCTGGAGCTGGACCCCTACCGGGAGCCGGCCCACGTCTTCGCGGTCACGCTGCCGCGGCCGGTGCGGTTCCCCCCACCGGTCGCCTGAGGGAGACCCCCTTGCCCCTCGCCGTGGAAGGACCCTGCAAGGGGGTCGCCCCGTCGCCCCGCACGCGGGCCGCGCGCATCCACCCGCTATCGATCGAGGTCTGTCTCCGCCGATGACCGTTCCCGTCCCCGACTTCCCGGACTCCCGCTCCGCGCTGCCGTCGCCCGGCACCGACCCGGAGTGGTACAAGCGCGCGGTCTTCTACGAGGTCCTCGTGCGCGGCTTCGCCGACAGCAACGCCGACGGCATCGGCGACCTGCGCGGCATGATCGACAAGCTCGACTACCTGCAGTGGCTCGGGGTCGACTGCCTGTGGCTGCCGCCGTTCTTCGCATCACCGCTGCGCGACGGCGGCTACGACGTCAGCGACTACACCGCGGTGCTGCCGGAGTTCGGCGACATCCAGGACTTCAAGGAGTTCCTCGACGAGGCGCACGCCCGCGGCATGCGCGTGATCATCGACTTCGTCATGAACCACACCTCGGACCAGCACCCCTGGTTCCAGGCCAGCCGCAGCGACCCCGAGGGCCCCTACGGCGACTTCTACGTGTGGGCCGACGACGACACCGGTTACCCCGACGCCCGCATCATCTTCGTCGACACCGAGAGCTCCAACTGGACCTTCGACCCGGTGCGCAAGCAGTACTTCTGGCACCGGTTCTTCTCGCACCAGCCGGACCTCAACTTCGAGAACCCCCGGGTGCAGGAGGCGATCATCGACGCCCTCCGCTTCTGGCTGGACCTGGGCATCGACGGCTTCCGGCTCGACGCCGTCCCCTACCTGTACGAGGAAGAGGGGACCAACTGCGAGAACCTCCCGAAGACCCACGAGTTCCTCAAGCAGGTGCGCAAGGTGGTCGACGCCGACTACCCCGACCGAGTCCTGCTGTGCGAGGCCAACCAGTGGCCGGCCGACGTCGTCGAATACTTCGGCGAGAACGGCGACGAGTGCCAGATGGCCTTCCACTTCCCGGTCATGCCGCGCCTGTTCATGGCCGTCCGGCGGGAGCAGCGCTTTCCGATCTCGGAGATCATGGCCCAGACGCCGGACATCCCCGACAACTGCCAGTGGGGTGTCTTCCTGCGCAACCACGACGAGCTGACCCTCGAGATGGTCACCGACGAGGAACGCGACTACATGTGGGCGGAGTACGCCAAGGACCCCCGCATGAAGGCCAACATCGGCATCCGCCGCCGGCTGGCGCCGCTGCTGGACAACGACGTCAACACCCTCGAGCTGTTCAACGCCCTGCTGCTGTCCCTGCCCGGCTCGCCGGTCCTCTACTACGGCGACGAGATCGGCATGGGCGACAACATCTGGCTCGGCGACCGGGACGGCGTCCGCACGCCCATGCAGTGGACGCCGGACCGCAACGGCGGGTTCTCCACCGCCGACCCGCAGCGCATGTACCTGCCGCTCAACGCCGACCCGGTCTACGGCTACCAGGTGACCAACGTGGAGTCGCAGCTGCGCAACACCACCTCGCTGCTGCACTGGATCCGCCGGATGATCCAGGTGCGGAACGAGCACCCCACGTTCGGCCTGGGCAGCTTCGAGGAGGTCGGCTCGCGCAACCCCACGGTGCTGTCGTTCGTGCGCAGGTTCGGCGACGACGTCGTGCTGTGCGTGAACAACCTGTCCCGCTTCCCGCAGCCGGTGGAGCTCGATCTTCGCCAGTTCGAGGGCTACACCCCGATCGAACTGACCGGGCGGGTGGAGTTCCCGCAGATCGGCGTCCTGCCCTACATGCTCACCCTCGCCGGGCACGGCTTCTACTGGTTCGAGTTGTCCAAGCCCGCAGCGGAGGTCACCGCCGACGAGCACGAGGACTGGGAGTCCGCCACCTCCAGTACCGTCGCGGACTCGCTGCTGGCCGCCGGACTGGTCAGCGCGGCCGAGGAGATCCCCGGCCCCAGCGACACCTCGGGAGAATCCGCATGAAGGCACTGACCGACCTGTTCCAGGAGTGGATGCCCCACCAGCGCTGGTTCGGGGGCAAGGGGCGGGAGTGGGCCGACGTCACCGAGGACGGCTTCTTCCTGGACCGCGCCAACCCGGTGCTGTCGGTGCACCGGGTGCGGGTGACCTACACCGACGGCGTCCGCGAGACCTACCTGGTGCCGCTGTCGTGGCGCGACCACCCAGCCGAGGAGCTCGAGTCGGCGCTCGTCGGCGCCGTGGCCAACGAGGGCCACGAGACCTACGCCTACGACGCCATGCGGGACCGCGACGCGACGCCGCCGTGGCTGGTCCACCTGGTGAACGCCTCGACGATCGGCCCGATGCACTTCCACCCGGCGGCGGGGGTCGCCTACATCCCCGAGGGCCTGCCCGGCGACATCGTCTCCGGCGAGCAGAGCAACACGTCGCTGATCTACGGCCAGGAGGCCATCCTCAAGCTGTTCCGGCGGCTGGAGCCCGGCCTCAACCCCGACGTGGAGATCCACGCCGCGCTGCGCCGGACCGAGAACGAGCACATCGCACCGCTGCTCGGGCACATCGAGATCGACGACCCCGACCCGGACACCCCGCCGGCGACCGTCGCGATGCTGCAGACCTTCGTGCCGAACGCAAGTGACGGCTGGCGGCTGGCCACCGCCAGCGTGCGCGACCTCTACGCCGAGGGTGACCTGCACGCCGACGAGGTGGGCGGCGACTTCGCCGCCGACAGCGAGCGGCTGGGCGCGGCGACCGCCTCGGTGCACGCCGACATGGCGAAGGTGCTGCCCACCGAGCCGGCCGACGACGCGTGGTACAGCACGGTGGCCGGACAGATGACCGAGCGGCTGACCGCGGCCATCGAGGTCGTCCCCCAGCTCGCCGAGCACGCCGACGGGCTCCGCGCCCTCTACGACGCGGTGGCCGGGAGCCGGGAGCCGGTCGTCCGGCAGCGGGTGCACGGCGACCTGCACCTGGGGCAGGTCCTCCGCACGGCGACCGGCTGGATCGTGCTCGACTTCGAGGGTGAGCCGGCGCGGCCGCTGGCCGCCCGCCGCGAGCTGGACAGCCCGCTGCGCGACGTCGCCGGCATGCTGCGCAGCTTCGACTACGCGGCGCGGCACATGCTGGTCGAGCAGCCCGAGGACGCCCAGCGCGCGTACCGGGCGCAGGAGTGGGCGGCCCGCAACCGGGCGGCGTACTGCACCGGCTACTCCACCGCCAGCGGGCTCGACCCGTGCGGCGAGTCACCACTCCTTCGGGCGTTCGAGGCCGACAAGGCGGTTTACGAGTGCGTCTACGAGGCACGCAACCGCCCGCACTGGCTGATGATCCCGCTGAACTCGCTCTCCCGGCTGATCAGCAGCGAGTGACGCGGCCCGCGCCCGCACGACATCCGAGCACCCACGAGGACGGCGAGACGATGACGACCGACGACCGAGGCACCACCCCGGGCAACGCGGACGCCGGGAACGCGCCGGTGGCCGGCAAGGACGACCTCCAGCGTGCCGTCGAGGAACGGGTGGCCGCCGCGGAGGCCGCCGCCGGTACCGACCCCGTCGTGAACGCGGCCCCCGCCAGGAAGGCCACCAAGCGCGCCGCCGCCAAGAAGGCGCCGGCCAAGAAGGCCGCACCCGAGAAGGCCGCCCCCACCGGGACCGTGGCCGAGATGCCCGCGGCCGCGACGACACGGGACACGGCGACACCGGACACGACCACACCGGACACGACCACACCGGACACGACCACACCGGACACGACCACACCGGACACGACGGCGCCGGCCGCGAAGAAGACGGCGAAGAAGGCCGCGTCGAAGGCCGCGTCGAAGGCGGCGGCCGCGACGAAGGCGACGACGCCCAGGAAGACCGCCGCGAAGAGGACGGCCCCCTCTACCGTGGCCGCACCGGTCCAGCTGGAGGAGCGGCCCGACGCCGTCAACCGACCCGACGAGGGACCGGCCGAGGAGACCACGGCCACCCCCGTGGTCGCGCCCGCACCGATCGCCGAACCCGGGGACCCGTCGGGTGCGCCCGCCCCCCAGCCGGAGGCGCCCAGTCCCGACCCGGCCGAGCCCAGCACCCCGCAGGTCCCCGCCGACGACCGGGCCGCGGAGGCCGCGACCGCACCGTCGCCCGCACCGGGGGGCACGCCCGACGTGGCGCCGGCCACGCCCTCCCCGCACGCGCGCGAGGTCAGCGACGACGACCTCCGTGCGGTCGTGGAGGGCTGGTCCTACGACCCCCACGGCGTGCTCGGGGCCCACCGCACCGGTGCGGGCTGGGTCGTGCGCACCCTGCGGCCCGACGCCGTCGCGGTGGCCGTCCTCGACCAGGACGGATCGCGCTACGAGGCCCGGCAGCTGCACGGCGGCGGCATCTACGAGGCGCAGCTGCCCCACCAGCCCGGCGACTACCGCATCGAGGTCGTGTACCCCGACGGTCAGGGCGGCACGAACACGTTCACCGTCGACGACCCCTATCGCTGGCTGCCCACCCTCGGCGAGTTCGACCAGCACCTGATCCGCGAGGGCAGGCACGAGCGGCTCTGGGAGGTGCTGGGCGCACACGTCCGGCGCTACGACACCCCGGGCGGAGCGGTCGAAGGCGTCTCGTTCGCGGTGTGGGCGCCCAACGCCCGTGGCGTGAAGGTCACCGGCGACTTCGACTACTGGCAAGCCCGCGCCTACCCGATGCGGTCGCTGGGCTCCTCGGGGGTCTGGGAGATCTTCGTCCCCGGCGTGCAGGTCGGCAGCCGGTACCGCTACCACGTCCTCGGTGCCGACGGCACCTGGCGGGAGAAGTCGGACCCGCTGGCCTTCGCCACCGAGGTGCCGCCGCTCAACGCCTCGGTCGTCACGGAGTCCGACCACCAGTGGAACGACGACGCCTGGCTGGCCGAGCGCGCCGCCGGGGGCTGGCACGAGCGGCCGATGAGCGTCTACGAGGTGCACGCCGGGTCGTGGCGGCAGGGGCTGTCCTACCGCGAGATGGCCGACGAGCTCGTCGACTACGTCGTGGGGGCCGGTTTCACCCACATCGAGTTCATGCCGCTGGCCGAGCACCCGTTCGGCGGCTCGTGGGGCTACCAGGTCACCTCCTACTACGCCCCCACCGCCCGCTACGGCAGCCCCGACGACCTCCGCTACCTGATCGACCGCGCCCACCAGGCCGGCATCGGCGTCATCGTGGACTGGGTCCCCGCCCACTTCCCTAAGGACGAGTGGGCGCTGGCCCGCTTCGACGGCACCCCGCTCTACGAGCACGCCGACCCCCGGCGCGGCGAGCAGATGGACTGGGGCACCTACGTGTTCGACTTCGGCCGCCCCGAGGTGCGCAACTTCCTGGTCGCCAATGCCCTGTACTGGTGCGAGGAGTTCCACGTCGACGGCGTCCGCGTCGACGCCGTCGCCTCGATGCTCTACCTCGACTACTCCCGGGCCGAGGGCCAGTGGACGCCCAACCAGTACGGCGGCCGGGAGAACCTCGAGGCCGTGGCCTTCCTGCAGGAGATGAACGCGACCGTCTACCGCGAGGTCCCCGGCGTCATCACCGTCGCGGAGGAGTCCACGGCGTGGCCGGGGGTCACCCGCCCCACCCACCTCGGGGGCCTGGGGTTCGGCTTCAAGTGGAACATGGGCTGGATGCACGACTCGCTGGCGTACGTGGAGCGCGAGCCGGTGTACCGCAGCTACCACCACGGCCAGCTGACGTTCTCGATGATCTACGCCTATTCGGAGAACTACGTCCTGCCGATCAGCCACGACGAGGTCGTGTACGGCAAGGGCTCCCTGCTGCGGAAGATGCCCGGGGACCGCTGGCAGCAACTGGCGAACCTGCGGGCCTACCTCGCCTACATGTGGGCGCACCCCGGCAAGCAGCTGCTGTTCATGGGCTCGGAGTTCGCCCAGGACGCCGAGTGGGCCGAGAGCCGCTCGCTGGACTGGTGGCACCTCGACGACCCGGCCCACCGCGGGGTCCTGCAGCTGGTGACCGACCTCAACAGCCGTTACAAGGAGCTCGACGCGCTGTGGTCGCAGGACGTCGATCCCGCGGGCTTCCAGTGGATCGACGCCAACGACGCCACCGGGAACGTGCTGTCGTTCCTCCGGTACGGCAAGCCGGCCGAGCACGGCGTCGGCACGGCCCTGGCGTGCGTGGTCAACTTCGCCGGCACGCCGCACCACGGCTACCGGATCGGGCTGCCCCGGGGAGGGCGCTGGCGCGAGGTCCTCAACACCGACGCCGAGGGCTACGGCGGCTCCGGCGTGGGCAACTTCGGCGGCATCGAGGCCGAGCCCGAGCCCTGGCACGGACAGCCGTACTCGGCCACCCTGGCCGCTCCGCCGCTGGGCACGGTCTGGTTCCTGCACGAGGGCTGAGCCCCCTGCCCTCCGCGGGGTCGCCGGCCGCGGGGCGCGGCCGACGACCCCGCGGAGGGCGTCCGACCGGCATCCTGGAGCGGCCGCCGAGGCGCCGGCCGCTCCAGGGACAGCCGGTGCACCAGACAGGGGGACGAGTCCGGATGACGCCGGTCCTGCGCCGCGCCCTGCCCGCCGCCGCCGCCGTCGCGCTGCTGCTCGCCGGGTGCGCCACCGAGGTCGTCCCCGGCCAGGCCTCGCCCGGCCCCGGTGAACCGGTCGACGTGCCCCCCGAGGACTTCCCCATCACCGGGGTCAGCGACGAGCCGATCGACCAGTTCGCGCGCAATGCCCTCGCCGACCTCAACACGTTCTGGGAGTCGGCCTACCCGGAGTACTTCGACGACGAGTTCACCCCCCTGCGGGGTGGCTACTTCTCGGTCGACTCGGACGCCGTCGACGAGGACGCCTACCCCGCCACCGGCATCGGCTGCCCGGGCTCGCCCACCTCGCCCGACTCGGTGGCCGGCAACGCCTTCTACGACCCCGAATGCGACCTCATCGCCTACGACCGGGCGCTGCTGGAGGAGCTCTCCGCCGACTACGGCCGCTTCCTGGTCCCCGTCGTCATGGCGCACGAGTTCGGCCACGCCATGCAGGGCCGGTTCGGTTTCTCGGAGCGCGGCATCCAGGACGAGACCCAGGCCGACTGCCTGGCCGGGGCGTGGACGGCCTGGGTGGCGGCGGGCGAGTCGGAGCACGTGTCCATCCGGACGCCGGAGCTCGACGACGTGATCCGGGGGTTCCTGCTCCTCCGGGACGACGTGGGCAGCGACCCCGACGACACCCAGGCGCACGGCTCCTACTTCGACCGCGTGTCGGCGTTCTACGAGGGATTCGACGGCGGGGTGCAGCCCTGTCGCGACGACTTCGGCGAGGACCGGCTGTTCACCGCGGCCACGTTCGCCAGCGACCGGGAGTACCTGAGCCAGGGCAACGCGGCGTTCGACCTGATCGTGGACTGGGTCGGCACGACCCTGCCGCAGTTCTGGTCGGAGGTGTTCCCGGCCGCGTTCGGCACCGACTTCGAGCCACCGGCCGTCGAGGGGTTCGAGGGGACGGCGCCGGACTGCGAGCCCCTCCGGGACCGCGACCTCGGCTACTGCCCGGAGGACTTCACCGTGTACGTCGACGAGACCGACCTCGCCGCGCCGGCCTACGAGGAGATCGGCGACTTCGCCCTGACGACCGCGCTCGCGCTCCCCTACTCCCTGGCCGTCCGCGATCAGGCGGGGCTGTCCACCGACGACGGTGCGGCCACCCGGTCGGCCGTCTGCCTGACCGGCTGGTACGAGGCCCAGTGGTACAACGACGCCTTCGCCGAGACCCTCCCCGGTGTCTCGATCAGCCCCGGCGACATCGACGAGGCGGTGCAGTTCCTGCTCACCTACGGGGTGGACGACCAGGTGTTCCCGAACACCGACGCCTCCGGGTTCGAGCTGGTCGGGGCCTTCCGCACCGGCTTCCTCGAGGGCGGGGAGGCCTGCGAGCTCGAGCGCTGAGGGGACTCCCGGACGGGCCCGGAGGAACCCGTCCCTCCGGGCCCGCATGCCCGTGACGAGCCCCCGGGCGCGGCCGCATGCCCGCCGGCGCCACTCTCCGGACGCGCGCGACGGCGCCGGGGTTTGCGGAGCCGCCGGGGCGCCGAAGGAGCAGGCATGGACCATCTGCTCCGGCGCCGTGCACGAGCCGCCGTGCCGATCCTGGTCGGCGTCCTCTGCCTGAGCGGCTGCGCGACGGTGGTCATCGGCCGGCCCACTGTCGTCGAACCACCCGTGCGCGACACCGCCGGCGGTGAGGTGACCGTGCAGGGCGCCACCGACGAGCCCGTGGACGTGCTCGCCCGCAACGCACTGGCCGACCTCGAGACCTATTGGTCCGAGCAGCTTCCGGAGGTCTTCGGGCAAAAGTTCCGTCCCCTGCAGGGCGGCTACTTCAGCGTCGACCCCGGCAACGTGGACCCCGGGGAGTTCCCCCAGGGCGTGGGGTGCGGCGCCCAGCCGCTGGAGGCGGAGAACAACGCGTTCTACTGCCAGGCTCCCGACGCGCCCAACTCCGACGCCATCACCTACGACCGGGCCTTCCTCGCCGAGCTGGCCGACCAGTTCGGCCGCTTCATCCCGGCGATGGTCATGGCGCACGAGTTCGGGCACGCGGTGCAGGCCAGGGTGGGCCTGCCCGAGTCGTCGATCGCCACCGAGACCCAGGCCGACTGTCTGGCGGGCGCGTGGACCCGATGGGTCGCCGAGGGCGAGGCCGAGCACTCCCGGCTCCGGGCCCCGGAGCTCGACGAACTGCTGCGCGGGTACTTCCAGCTGCGCGACCCGGTGGGCACCAGCTCGGCGGCGGAGTCGGCGCACGGCTCCTACTTCGACCGGGCCTCGGCGTTCCAGGAGGGGTTCGACGACGGCGCCACCGCCTGCCGGGACAACTTCGGCCCGGACCGGGTCTTCACCCAGGGCCAGTTCACGACCGACGCCGACTTCCGGCGCCAGGGCAACCTGCCCTACGGGGACCTCGTCGAACTGGTCGAGGGGGCACTGCCCGCCTTCTGGGAGCGCGCCTTCAGCGAGGTCTTCGGCCAGCGCTTCGACCCGCCCCCGATCGAGGCGTTCGAGGGCACCGCTCCGGACTGCGCGCCCGACGACCGCGACCTGGTGTACTGCGCCGACGGGAACCTCGTCGGTTACGACGAGCGGGACCTCACCACGGACGCCTACCGGCTCGGCGACTTCGCGGTGGCCACCGCGATCGCCATCCCGTACGCGCTGGGCGCACGCGACCAGCTGGGCCTCGACCCCGCCGACCCCGACGCCCTGCGGTCCGCGGTCTGCCTGACAGGCTGGTTCAGCGCACAGGTCTACAACCGCAAGGTCCCCGGTGCCCTGATCTCGCCGGGGGACCTCGACGAGAGCGTGCTGTTCCTGCTGGAGTACGGCGTCCAGCCGGACGTCCTGGGGGCGGCCGACCTCTCCGGCTTCCAGCTCGTCGACATCTTCCGTGGCGGCTTCGTCGACGGCGTCAGCGCCTGCGACGTCGGCATCTAGGCCCCGTCCCGGGCCCCGACCTGAGCTTGCGAAGGTTGGGGAGGACGGGGTCCTTCTTCAGAAGAGCGCGGCCATGAGCTGGCGCCGGGCCGCGCCCACGCGCGGGTCGTCGTCCCCGACGACCGCGAACAGCTCCAGCAGGTGTGCGCGCGCCCGGTCGCGGTCCTCGCCGGAGGTGCGCCGGACGACGTCGAGCAACCGGTCGAACGCGGCCTCGATGTTGCCCGTGCCCAGCAGGAAGTCGGCGGCACGGGTCTGCGCCGCGACGTCCTCGGGGGCGGCGTCGGCGGCGGCCAGGGCGTCCGGCCCGGCCTCGTCGGCCCGGCGGAACAGCCGCACCTGCCGGAGCGCGAGCGCGGCCTCCGGGTGGTCGGGCTCGGCGTCGAGGATGGCCTGGTACGCCGCCTCCGCCGCGGCGAGGTCACCGCGCTCGAGCGCCGCCTCCGCGGCGTCCAGCCGCGGGTCGTCCGCCGGCTCCTCCCCGGGGCCGGCGCCCGGGATCGCGCCCCCGGTCGTGGCCCGTACCAGCTCGGTGACGAACTGGCGGGCCTGCTCCTCCGGGATCGCGCCGCTGAACTCGGCGACCAGCTGCCCCTGCCAGACCGCCTTGACCGCCGGGATGCCCTGCACGCGCAACCCCTGGGCCAGGGCCGGGTTGGCGTCGACGTCCACCTTGGCCAGTACCCAGGAGCCGCCGCCCTCGGTCGCCAGCCGCTCCAGCACCGGGGAGAGCTGCTTGCACGGGCCGCACCACTCCGCCCAGAGATCGAGGACGACCGGCACCTGGAAGGAGCGGTCGAGGACCTCGGCCTGGAAGGTGGCCTCCGTGACGTCGACGACCGCCGCCCCCGGCGCACCCGCCGGAGCACTCGCGCTGGGTGGTGGGGCGGCCTGTGCGCGGGCGGCGGCCTCGGAGCGCGCCTTGACGGCGGCGAGGTCGACGGCGCCGGCCATCGCTGCGGCCATCTGGGCCTGCTGCGCTGCGGCGCGCGGGTCGGGACGTCCGGGACGCGTGGGCTGCATGTGCTCATTGTCGCCCTCCGGGCTCCGACCGCGGCCACGGGGCGTCCCCGACCGGCGTGGAGCCCTTTCCGGCCCTCCTCGCCGGACCCTCCGGGCTCAACTCGTCGGTCCGCCTCGCGGGGCGGCTCGCCTTCCGTACCGCAGCGGGTGCCGTCCCGGCTTCCGCAGGCGATCTCCCGGCCCGGCCTCGGGGAGCCTCCGGCCCCCGCTGGGCCGGGCCGTCAGAACCGCGCGGGTTCGGTGTAGCTGCCCCACTCCGTGCGCAGGGCGTCGCAGATCTCGCCGAGCGTGGCCTCGGCGCGCACGGCGTCCAGCATCGCCGGCACCATGTTCTGGTCGGTGCGGGCCACCTCGACCATGCGCTGCACCGCCGCACGGGCCGCCGCGTCGTCGCGCCGCCGACGGCGTTCCGCGAGCTCGGCCTTCTGGTCGATCTCGACCTGGTGGCTCACGCGCAGGATCTCGAGGGTGTCGTGGGCGTCGACCGAGCCGGTGAGCGTGTTGACGCCGACCACCTTCTTGTCGCCCTTCTCCAGGGCCCGCTGGTAGACGAACGCGGCCTCGGCGATCTCCCCCGTGAACCAGCCGTCCTCGATGCCGCGGAGGATGCCGCTGGTCATGGTGCCGTCGGTCCCCATGTCCTTGATGCGGGTGAAGATCTCCTCCGCCTGCCGCTCGAGCTCGTCGGTGAGGGCCTCCACGTACCACGCGCCGCCGAGCGGGTCGGCGACGTTCATGACGCCGGTCTCCTCGGCGATCACCTGCTGCGTGCGCAGCGCGATCTGGGCGGCCTTGGCGCTGGGCAGGGCCAGCACCTCGTCGAGCGCGTTGGTGTGCAGCGACTGGGTGCCGCCCAGCACCGCGGCCAGGGCCTCGACCGCCGTCCGGACGATGTTGTTGTCCGGCTGCTGGGCGGTGAGGCTGACCCCGGCCGTCTGGGTGTGGAACCGGAGTTGCTGCGCCTTCTCGGTCGTCGCGCCGTACACGTCGCGCAGCCAGCGGGCCCAGATCCGGCGCGCGGCGCGGAACTTGGCGATCTCCTCGAAGAAGTCGATGTGCGCGTCGAAGAAGAAGGACAGGCCCGGGGCGAACGTCTCGATGTCCAGGCCACGGGAGAGGCCGAGTTCCACGTAGGCGAAGCCGTCGGCGAGCGTGTAGGCGAGCTCCTGCGCCGCGGTCGAGCCGGCCTCGCGGATGTGGTAACCCGAGACGCTGATCGGCTTGTAGGCCGGGATGTTCTCCGCGCAGTACTCCATCAGGTCGCCGATCAGCCGCAGGTGCGGCTCGGGAGCGAACAGCCACTCCTTCTGCGCGATGTACTCCTTGAAGATGTCGGTCTGCAGGGTGCCGTTGAGCCGTCCGACGTCGGCGCCCTGGCGCTCGGCGGCGACGAGGTACATGCAGAAGACGGGGACGGCCGGCCCGCTGATCGTCATCGACGTCGTCGTGGTCTCGAGCGCGATGCCGTCGAAGAGCTCGTCCATGTCGGTCGCGCTGTCGATCGCGACGCCGCAGTGCCCGACCTCGCCCAGGCTGCGCGGGTCGTCGGAGTCGCGGCCCATGAGGGTGGGCATGTCGAAGGCGACGCTCAGGCCGCCGCCGCCCTCGGCCAGGATCATCTTGTAGCGCTCGTTGGTCTGCTTGGCGTTCCCGAACCCGGCGAACTGGCGGATCGTCCACGCCCGGCCGCGGTAGCCGGTGGCGTGCAGACCACGCGTGAACGGGAACTCACCGGGATAGCCGATGCGCTCGAAGCCGGGGACGGCCGACTCGTCGGCCGGGCCGTACACCGGTGCCACCTCGACACCGGACAGCGTCGTGAAGTCGGCGTCCCGCACCTTGCCGGCGGCCAGGGCCGCGTCGTACCGCTGCTGCCACCGCTGCCGGGCGTCGTCCGTCATGGACAGATAGTAGGACGTCCAACTAAGTTCCGTCGACCGCCCGGTCAGGTCGGGTCGGCGACGTCCCCCGCGCCGATCCGTACCTTGCGCAGGATGTCGAAGAGCACCGTCCGCTCGTCCTCGGGCACGTCGCCGAGGCCGAAGTCGAGGCTCGTCAGCGCGGCGGTGGCGCCCTCCACGACGGAGCGGCCGGGATCGGTGATCCGGGCCAGGACACCGCGCCCGTCCGCGGGGTTGGGGCGACGCTCGACGTAGCCGGCCGCCACCAGCCGGTCGATCGCGTTGGTGACGCTCGTCGGGTGGACCATCAGCCGGCTGCCGATGACCTTGAGGGGCAGCTCCCCGGTGCGACTGAAGGTGAGCAGAACCAGCACCTCGTAGCGGGCGAAGGTCAGCCGGTGCGGCTTGAGGGCCTCGTCGAATCGTGCCAGCAGGATCTGCTGGACCCGGAACACCGACGTCGCCGCGCGCATCGCCGATGCCGGGCCGAACCGCTGCTCCCAGGCCTGGCCGGCGCGCTCGATGGGGTCGAAGGGCAACCCCAGCGGTCGGACCATGCGCCCGAAACTACCGGGGCGGATGCCAGGCCCGTCGACGGTCGTCCCGCCGCGACGGCCCTCGGACCACCGCCCGCCGGCGATCGCCGGCCGCGACGGAACCCGTTGGCAGCGGAAACGGCCGCAGGCACCATGCGGGCGAGGGTCCGCACCAGCGACTTCACCCCCCGCTGGCCGCCGGCACCTGTCTACCGGTCGGACGGTGGCGGAGGTGGTATGTCGACGAGGGCGCACGGTGCGACCCCCTTGCGGCTTCTGCCGGCCCTGGCGCCGGAGCCCGCCGGCCCGCCCCGTGCCGACGCGTGCCGGCGCCGATTCCGTCGGATCTGCCTGTACACGCCGTCGTCCGACCCCGCGGGGATGGGCGAGCACATGCTCGCGCTCGCCGCCGCATACCGGCCGGTGGCGGACGTCTCGCTGCTCTGCCGGCCGACCGAAGGTGGCCGGTGCCTGCTCGACCGGGCCGCGGGCCTCGGTGTGCGGACCACGGCGCTGCCCCGGCCGCGCGACCCGGCCTTCGGGGACACGATCGTCGACTTCCTGGCACGCCATCCCGCGGACGTCTTCCACATCCACGTCGGCACCGGCCGGGAGAACTTCGATGGCGCGCGCGCGGCCCGCCGGGCACGGGTCCCGCTGGTCGTGCAGACGCTGCACCAGCCGTGGCTGCTCCGGCACCCGGCCAAGCGCGCCGCTCTGCTCCGTGCGATCACCCCGGTGGACCGGCTCATCGCCGTCTCGGACGCGCAACGGCGGACCTACGAGCGAGCGGGGGTGCCGACCGCGTCGCTCACGACCGTCCCCAACGGCATCACCGCCCGGGGACGGGGTCCGGGCCGCTGTGCGGCACGAGCGGCGCTCGGCCTCGATCCCGATCAGCTCGTGGTGATGACCGTCGGGCGGCTCACGGAGCAGAAGGGACAGCGCTACCTGGTCGAGGCCACGCCGGAGCTGGCAACCCGGTTCCCGGGGCTCTCGGTCGTCGTGCTCGGCGAGGGCCACCTGCGCGACGACCTCGTCCGCCGGGCGGCCGACCTCGGGGTCGGGGACGCCGTGCGCCTCCCGGGGCATCGCAGCGACGCCCGGCTGCTGATCGACGCCGCCGACGTGTTCGTGTTCCCGTCCCGCCACGAGGGCATGCCGCTCGCCGTCCTGGAGGCGATGCAGGCCGGCCTGCCGGTCGTCGCGACCGACGTCCTCGGGACCGCGGAGGTGGTCGCCGACGGCGAGACCGGCACCCTCACACCACCGGGTGACCCCCGGGCCCTGGCTGCCGCCGTCGCGGAACTGCTCTCCGATCCACAGCGGCGCAGGCGGTACGGCGAGGCGGGGTGCCGCCGCTACCTCGAGCGGTTCACCGCCCACCGCATGGCGACCGAGACGCTGGCGGTGTACGACGAGGCCCTGGGTGGGCCGCGGCTGCCCGCCGCGGCGGCGCGCACATGACCCGGTTGCGCGTGGGGTGCGTCGGAACCGGTTTCATCGCCGGCCGGCACCTGGCCGCGCTCGCGTCCTTCCCGGATGTGGACGTCGTCGCCGTGGCCGACGCCGTCCCCGACCGGGCCGATGCGGCGGCGGCACGGTTCGGCGCGCGCGGCTACCACGACGGGGTCGCCCTGCTGGAGAGCGAGGAGCTCGACGCCGTCTGGCTGTGCGTCCCGCCGTTCGCCCACGGGCCGCTGGAGCAGGCGGCGGTCGACCGCTCGCTGCCCTTCTTCGTCGAGAAGCCGCTCGCTCACGACCTCGCCACGGCGGTCGGCATCGCGGAGTCGGTCCGCGCGCGGGGGCTCCCCACGGCCGTCGGCTACCACTGGCGTCACCTGGGGGTGGTGCGCGAGGCGGAGCGGGTCCTCGCCGGCTCCCCGGCGCAGCTGCTGCTCGGGTACTGGCTCGATGCGACACCCGCGGCACCGTGGTGGTCCGATCGCGCCCGGTCCGGCGGTCAGGTCCTCGAGCAGACCACGCACATCTTCGACCTCGCCCGGGTCCTCGTGGGCGAGGTGGACGTCGTCCACTCCGCCGAGGCCGGCGCGCGGGCCGGCGCCCCGGGGCGCGACGTCCCGGTCGCCGCGACGACGGTTCTGCGCTTCTCGTCCGGAGCGGTCGGCTCCATCTCCTGCACCCGCCTGCTGGGCCGGCGCCACCGGGTCGGCGTGCAGCTCCTCGCGGACGGCATCGCGGTGGAGTTGGGCGAGCGCTCGCTGACCGACCACGACCTGCGGGTGGCGGGCGGGGACGGCGAGCGGGTCGTGACCTCCGGCCAGGACCCCGTCGCCGACGAGGACCGCGAGTTCCTCGACGTCCTGCGCGGGCTGGTCCCCCGGGCACGGGTCCCGTACGCGGAGGCCGTGCGCACGCACGCTCTCGCCTGGGCCGCGGACCGCTCCGCGCGCGACGGCGAGCCGGTCTGCATGCCTCTCGGCGGGAACGATGACTGAGTGCCGGTCGCTGGGGGTGCGGGCCCCCTACGAGCCGGCGATCTTCGACTCCGCGCTGCCCGAGGTGCCTGCGGGTGGCGCGTCGGTCCGGACGCTCTACAGCGGCGTGTCGGCGGGCACGGAACTCGCCTACGTGAAGGGCACCGATCCCGCCTTCACCGCCCGGCGCGATCCCGATCTCGGCGTCTTCGTGCCCGGCGCCGGGTCCCGCCGGTACCCGCTCCGCGCGATGGGTTACATGGAGGTCGCCGAGGTGGTGGACAGCCGCCGCCCCGACCTCCCCGTCGGCGGCCTGGTGGCCGCCGCCTACGGACACCGCTCGCACCACGTCCTCGCCCCGCAGGACGTGGTCGTGCCCGTTCCCGCCGACCTCGACCCCGTCCTCGCGATCTACCTGGCCCAGATGGGGCCGATCTGCGCCAACGGCCTCCTCCACGCGACGGCGGAGTTCGGCGGCACGGCGGCGTCGGCGCTCGGGGACGGCGTCCGGGGACGGACGGTCCTGGTCACCGGCGCGGGGGTCGTGGGGTTGCTGACGGCGCTCTTCGCGGCCCACCACGGGGCGGGTGACGTCGCGGTCGCCGATCCCGACCTCGCTCGCCGGGCCACGGCCACCGCCCTGGGGCTGCAGGCGGTGGACGCCGACTCCGCGTGGCGGTGGTGCAAGGACCGCTGGGTGCACGGCCCCGGCGACCGCGGCGCGGACCTGGTGTTCCAGTGCCGCGGGCGCGCCGCCGTCCTGCACGAGGCCCTGCGCAGCCTCCGCCCGCAGGGCGCCGTCATCGATCTGGCGTTCTACCAGGACGGCGGGTCCGAGCTGCGTCTCGGCGAAGAGTTCCACCACAACGGGCTGACGATCCGGTGCGCCCAGATCGCGCGGGTGCCCCGCGGCTTCGCCGGCAGCTGGGACCGGTACCGCCTCGCCGGGGAGACGGCAGACCTCCTCGTCGCGCACGGTGCGGCGCTGCGCCGGCACGTGGTCACGGACGTCGTGCCGGTGGACGAGGGGCCGTCGGTCCTCCTCGCCCTCGCCCGGAGGGAGCGGGCAGCCGGTCAGGTGGTCCTCTCCTTCCCCGGACGACCGACGTCCCGCGCCGGGTGACCGAGATCACATAGCGCGCCAGGGGCGCCCGATGACGGGACATCCGGCGGCATGTCGAGGAGTCGACGTCCCGACATGACGACCTGCCGGTCGCGACCGGCCCAGGGGCTTCGTGCGGTCGCGAAGCCGGCCGGGTGGTCGTCGCCCGACGAAGGTGGCCCCGACCGGTACCGCCGCAGCCCCGGAGCGGTGTTGCCCCCATGAGGGCCCGCCCGGCGAGCGGGCCACGGCGGGACCGGACAGCTACGACTGCTCGGGCCTGACCCAGTACGCCTACCGCTCGGCGGGCATCGAGCTGCCGCACTCCAGCCGCGGTCAGTCCGGGATGGGCACCCCGGTCGCGCGGGCCGATCTGCAGCCGGGCGACCCGGACTTGTTCTACGAGCCGACCAGCCACGTCGGCATCTACGTCGGCCACGGCCAGATGGTCGATGCCGGCAGCGAGGAGACCGGCGTCGCGCAGCGCTCAGTGGACATGGAGGGTCACAACCTCGCCCGCCGCATCGCCTGACGCCCGGCCCGTCCCGGTCCGGTCCGGCTCACGGCGGGCCGGGACGGACCCCCGGCGCGACATCCAGGTCCAGGTCGCCGGCCGGGCGCGGCTCCGAGAACAGGAACCCCTGCGCCAGTTCGCAGCGGAGCTCGCCGAGCCGGTCACGGACCGCCGGCGTCTCCACGCCCTCCGCGACGACGTGCATGCCGAGGGAATGGGCCAGGTTCACCGTCGACTCCACGATCGCCGCGGCCCGCGGATCGGCGTCCATGTGCGTGACGAAGGACCGGTCGAGCTTGAGTCCACGGATGTCGCGGAGGTCGCGGAGGTAACCGAGCGACGAGAAGCCGGTGCCGTAGTCGTCGACCACCAGCGACACCCCCGCGTCCAGCAGAGCGGCGATCGCCGTGCGTGCCCGCGCCGGGTCGGCCATGAAGAGGTCCTCGGTGAGCTCGAGCTCCAGCGCTCCGTACGGCAGGCCGGACGTGGCGAGCAGGTGCACCACCTGATCGGGGAACCCGGGATCGAGCAGGTTGGTGACCGACAGGTTGACCGCCACGGTCAGCTGCCGGCCCGCCGCCGCCCAGGCGGCGCCCTGCCGGACCGCCTCCGCCAGCACCACACCGGTGAGCAGTGGCATGAGCCCTCCGCTCTCCACCTGCTGGAGGAAACCGCTCGGCGGCACGAGACCGACGTCGGGACGCTGCCACCGGGCCAGGGCCTCCACCCCTGTCACCGCTCCGGTCCGGAGCGACACCTGGGGCTGGTAGTGCACGACGACCTCGCCGTCCTCGATGGCCCGGCGCAGCCGCTCGGTGGTCTCCAGGCGCATCCGGCTCGAGGGATGCAGCTCCCGCCGGAAGAGCGCGTGGCCGGTGCGCGTGGCCTTCGCCTCGTACATCGCCAGATCGGCGTGCTGGAGCAGTTCGACCGGCTCGCGGCCGTCGTCGGGAACCAGCGCGATGCCGACGCTCGGCGCGATCACGAGGGACCGCGATCCCAGCTGGAACGGACGCCGGAAGCCGGCTCGCAGCCGCTCGGCGATCCGTACCGCGAGCGGACCGTCGGCGTCGGCGAGGAGCACGGCGAACTCGTCGCCCCCGACGCGGGCCACGACGTCACCGCTGCGCACGGCCTGCTGGATGCGCGGGGCGGCCAGCCGCAGCAGCTCGTCCCCGTAGTGGTGCCCGAGCGAGTCGTTGACGGCCTTGAAGTCGTCCAGGTCCACGATCAGCAGCGCCAGGTGGCGGTCGTCCGGGCGGCGCGCCAGTGAGCGCTCGAGGACCTCGTTGAAGGCCCGCCGGTTGGCCAGTCCGGTCAGGTCGTCGGCCCGCGCCTCCCGGCGGTGCTCGGCGAGGGACCGGAGGGCGCGGAAGGAGAGCCCGGTGCGTGCGATGGCCACCACCACACCGGCACCGGCGAGGACGACCCCCAGCGCCGGGACGTCCCGTTGCGTGGCGAAGACCAGCACCGCCAGGCAGACCAGGGCGAAGATCCCGGGGAGCACGACGTTCGGCATCGGCTCGCGCCGGCCGGCGCGGGAACCGTCGGGCAGCCAGCCGGCCACCGCGACCAGCGCCGTGACGGCCATCGAGCCCGACGACAGCATCGTTCCCGGGCGGAACGTCCCCGCCGCCGACTGGTAGACGAAGACGCCGTCGACCACGGCGAACCCGACCACCCCGATCGCCAGTGCCCAGGCGGCCGGTGGCGGACGCCACTCGTAGGCGAGGAGCACGCCGACGAAGGCTACGAGCAGCATCAGGTCCAGCACGGGATAGGCGAGGTTGACGACGACCGCCGCGTCGGGTGTCCCGGGTGCGGCCAGCGACAGGACGGTCCGGTACAGCAGCGACACGGCGAGCGCGGCGGCGGCGAGCACCCCCACGGCGGCGTCGAGCAGGAGCAGCGCCGACAGGCGCCGGGTCCGGCGCCTGGCCAGCTGCACGAGACCGACCAGCAGGAAGACGTACATCGCCAGCCAGGCGGCGTCGGCCACCGACGGGTACGGCAGCGGGTCCTGCCGCCGGACGTAGGCGAGGAAGAGCAGGAAACCCAGGGCCCGCGCCGCGACGGCCGCGGCCAGCCAGGCCCAGATGGCGCGGTCCACCGGGGAGGAGAGGGGACGCAGGAGTGCCAGCACTGCCGCCGTGACGTATCCGCCGCCCTGCAGCCAGCCGTCCAGCCACGGATCGAACCCCGCCGGCCGGAACCCCGCGGCCGCCCTGACCCGCGGGAGGGTGGAGACGAAGAATGCGGCCACCACGGCCAGCAGCACCGCCAGCGCCAGCCGTGCCGGCCCCGGAACGGGGGAGCCCCGGCCGCGGAGCCTCGGCGGCGCGGCTCCCGGCTCCACGCCTCACTCTGACACGAGCCGGAAGGAGAAACGAGACGGCCCCGCCTCGTACCGAGGTCAGTGCAGGGGCGGGCGCAGGGGCGGCACCGATCGGAGGCCGAACACCTCACGCAGGGCGACCTGCGCGGCGTTGTCGCCGCACGCTCCGTGGACCGCGGGCCCGGGAGGCGTGGCGGCCGAGGCGAGATACACCCCGCGCACCGGCGTCTTGTAGGTGTTCCAGCGGGGCACCGGGCGGGCCAGCATCTGGCGCAGGGTGGCCTGCCCGTTGGAGATGTCGCCGCCGAGGTAGCTGGGGTTCCACCGCTCCATCTGGACAGCGTCCTTGGTGTACCGCTCCACCACGGTGTCGCGGAATCCGGGCGCGAAGCGCTCGATCTGGTTCTCGATGGCCTCGGTCATGTCGACGTCGGCGCCGTGCGGGACGTGCACGTACGCCCAGAGGATGTGCCCGCCGTCCGGCGCCCGGGTGGGGTCGGGCACCGTCGGCTGGACGGCGAGGACGTAGGGCCGGTCGGTGAGCCGCCCCTGGTTGGGCGCCCGCTCTCCCGCGATCGTCTCGTCCAGGGTGCCGGCGACGTGGATGGTGCCGGCCCGGCGGACGTCGGGATGGGTCCAGGGCACCGGCTCGGAGAGGATCCAGTCGATCTTGAAGACGCCCGCTCCGTGGCGGTACCGGGACACCCAGCGGCGGTAGCCCTCGTGCACCCGCTCGCCGGCCATCGCGACGAAGGCCTCGGGAGTCGTGTCGAGCAGCACGGCGGGGATCCCGTCGAACTCCCGCAGGTCGGTGACCTCGTGCCCCGTCACGACCTCGCCGCCCTGCTCCTCCAGCGCGGTCACCATCGCGTCGGCCAGTTTCTGCGATCCGCCCTCGATCAGCGGCCATCCGACGTGGTGGGACAGCATCGTGAGCAGCATCCCCAGCGCCGACGTCAGCGGCTGGCTCAGGTCGAGCATGCCGTGCGCGGCGGCGCCGCCCAGGAGCGCTCGCGCCTCCTCTGTGTCGAAGTACCGGTGCGCCAGCCACCGCACGTTGGGCAGTCCGTTCAAGCCGAAGGAGACGATCTGCGGCACGCTTCGCGTGGGCAGCCGGCGCAACCGGCTGGTGAGGAAGAAGTCCACGACGTCGGTGCCGTGCTCGACCAGCGGTCCGAACAGCCGGCGGTAGGCCGGCCCGTCCTCGCCCAGACCGGCCGCCGTCCGCTCGAGCGACCGGTGGGAGACCGACGCCCGGCCGCCGTCGAGCGGATGGGCGAAGTTGATCTCGGGGTGCACCAGGCGGACCCCGCGACTCTCCAGGTCGAACTCGCGGAAGAACGGCGCCGCGGCCGCCATGGGTTGCACGATCGAGCAGACGTCGTGGACGTAGCCCGGACGCATGAGCTCCTCGGTGCGCATGCCGCCACCGGGACGCCCGGCCGCCTCCACCACCTGCACCCGCAGACCGGCCGCGGCCAGCCGGAGGGCGGCGGCCAGCCCGTTCGGTCCGGCGCCCACGACGACGGCGTCGGGTCGTGCGCTCACCCGGTCCACCCCACCGCTGCGCTCATCCGCCCATCCTGGGCGGACGACGCCGGGCCCGCAGGTCAGAGCTGGGCGAGCAGCTCGTCCGCGGCGCGGTACGGGTCGGTCTCCCCCGCCACCACCGAGTCGGCCAGCGAGCCGAGGGCCGCCGAGCCGTGCACGTCACCCATGCGCTCCCGCAGCGAGGCGAGCGCGATCGCCTCGATCTCCCGCGCCGCGCGCTCGCTGCGCCGGCGCCGGCCCTCGCCCGAGGACTCCAGCCACTGCCGGTGCGCCTCGACCTTCTCCAGCACCTCGTCGATGCCGTTGTCGGTCTCCCGGGACGCCACCGTCCTGCAGATCGGCGGCCGCCAGTGGCCGGCCTCGGAGTGCCGCCCACCGAGGGAGAGCATGTAACGGAGGTCGCGGACGGTCTGGTCGGCGCCGTCCCGGTCGGCCTTGTTGACGACGAAGACGTCGGCGACCTCGAGGATCCCCGCCTTCGCCGCCTGGATCCCGTCGCCCATCCCCGGGGCCACGAGCACCAGCGTGGTGTCGGCCAGGGACGCGATCTCCAGCTCCGACTGCCCGACGCCGACGGTCTCGACCAGCACCACGTCGCACCCCGCGGCGTCGAGCACCCGCAGGGCCTGCGGCGTGGCCCAGGAGAGGCCGCCGAGGTGCCCCCGGGAGGCCATCGACCGGATGTAGACACCGCTGTCGCCGGCGTGGTCCTGCATCCGCACGCGGTCACCCAGCAGCGCGCCGCCGGAGAACGGCGACGAGGGGTCCACGGCCAGGACGCCGACCCGCTTGCCGGCCTGCCGGAGGGCGCGCACGAGGGCGGCCGTCGTGGTGGACTTGCCCACCCCCGGGGAGCCGGTCAGCCCGAGGACCTGGGCGTGGCCGGTGTGCGGCGCGAGGGCGGCCGCGACCTCGCGCAGGACGGGGCTGGCGTCCTCCACCAGGGAGATCAGCCGGGCGACCGCCCGGGCGTCGCCCTCGCGTGCCCGCCGGACCAGCGTCGGGACGTCGGCAGCGCGGCGCCCCCGCCGCCCGGTGAGGGCGGCGGGGGCGGGCGTCTGGATCGCGGTTCCCTGCGGGGACTCGGTCACGCCTCGGCGGGCACGTGCAGGATCAGCGCGTCGCCCTGACCCCCGCCGCCGCACAGCGCGGCGGCACCGACGCCGCCACCGCGACGGCGCAGCTCCAGCGCCACGTCCAGCACGATCCGGGCGCCGCTCATGCCGATCGGGTGGCCGAGGGCGATCGCGCCGCCGTTGGGGTTGACCTTGTCCGGGTCGATCCCGAGTTCCCGCGTCGAGACGATGGCGACGGCGGCGAAGGCCTCGTTGAACTCGACCAGGTCCAGGTCCTGGGGGTCGATGCCCTCGCGTTCGCAGGCCCGCTGCACCGCCCGCGACGGCTGGCTCTGCAGGGTCGCGTCCGGCCCCGCCACGACGCCGTGCGCCCCGATCTCCGCGATCGGCGTGATGCCGAGCTCGGCGGCCTTCTCCGCGCTCATCACCACGACGGCGCAGGCACCGTCGGAGATCTGCGAGGCGGTGCCGGCGGTGATCGTGCCGTCCTTGGCGAAGGCCGGCTTCAGCCTCGACAGGGTCTCGACCGTGGTGTCGGCGCGGACGCCCTCGTCCTCGCGGAACTCGATGGGGTCGCCCTTGCGCTGCGGGATGAGGACCGAGGTGATCGCCTCGTCGAAGATGCCGTTCTTCCCCGCGCGCGCGGCCTTCTGGTGGCTCTCCGCGGCGAAGGCGTCCTGCTCCTCGCGGGTCAGGTCGTACCGGCTGTTCGCCTGCTCGGTGAGCGCGCCCATCGCGACCTGGTCGAAGGTGTCCGACAGGCCGTCGTGGGCCATCGAGTCGATCAGCGTCGTGTCGCCGTACTTGGTGCCGGTGCGCGAGTTCGCGAGCAGGTGCGGCGCCTGGGTCATCGACTCCTGGCCGCCGGCCACGACGATGTCGAATTCGCCGGCGCGGATGAGCTGGTCGGCCATCGCGATGGCGCTCAGGCCGGACAGGCAGACCTTGTTCACGGTGATCGCCGGCACCGTCATGGGGATGCCGGCCGCGACGGCGGCGGGGCGGGCCGGGTTCTGGCCGGCGCCGGCCTGCAGCACCTGTCCCATGATGACGTACTCGACCTGGTCGCCGGAGATCCCCGCCCGCTCCAGCGCCGCCTTGATCGCGATGCCGCCGAGGTCGGCCGCGGAGAAGTCCTTGAGCGAGCCGAGCAGCCGGCCCATGGGGGTGCGGGCGCCACCGACGATGACGGAGCGGGACATGGGGCCTCCAGTGCCGGGCCGCCGACGCCGGCGACCGGATCTTCAGGGCCGACCGCGCGGACGGCGCGGGCCGGGCTGCTCCCAGGATAGGACGCCGGGTGCGCCGAGCCACCGGGCTCCGGCACACCCGTCCCCGCGCGTGACGCGCGCCACACCCATGTGTCGTCTCAGACGTCTTAGCGGCAGGATGCCCGCGTGACCACCAACCACACTGCGCCTCCCGGCCTGCCGCCGGGGCTGTTCACCGCGATCGACCACGTGGGCATCGCCGTGCCCGACCTGGACGAGGCGATCGCCTTCTACGCGCAGGCCTTCGGCGTGCACTCGGTGCACGAGGAGACGAACGAGGAGCAGGGCGTCCGCGAGGCGATGCTCGCCGTGGGCGACGGCGACACCCGGATCCAGCTCCTGGCCCCGCTGACGCCGGAGTCCACGATCGCGAAGTTCATCGGTCGCAGCGGCCCGGGGTTGCAGCAGCTGGCCTTCCGCGTCGACGACGTCGAGGCGGTCGGCGCCACGCTGCGCGAGCGCGGCCTGCGCCTCCTCTACGACACCCCCCGGCGCGGCACGTCCGGCAGCCGCGTGAACTTCGTGCACCCCAAGGACGCCGGCGGCGTCCTGGTGGAGCTGGTCGAGCCGGCCCCCCGGCCCGCCTCCTGAACTGCTCTCGCCTCGCCGGTTACCCACCGGTAACATCGCGCCACCCGTACCGACCCGCACCGCCTCCGAGCCGACGATGACCCAGGAGTTCGCGTGAACGAGATCAGGGACGCCATCCTCAGCGACCAGCTGGACGCCGTGGGAGGGCTGGCCGTGCCGGAGTCCTACCGGGCCGTGGTGGTCCGCAAGGACGAGCAGGACATGTTCGAGGGCCTGACCACCAAGGACAAGGACCCGCGCAAGTCGCTGCACGTGGAGGAGGTGGCCACCCCGGAGCTGGGCCCGGGCGAGGCGATCGTGGCGGTGATGGCCTCCTCGGTGAACTACAACACCGTCTGGACGTCGATCTTCGAGCCGGTCTCCACGTTCGGGTTCCTGGAGCGCTACGGCCGGGTCTCGGAGCTGACCAAGCGGCACGACCTGCCCTACCACGTGGTCGGCTCCGATCTGGCCGGCGTCGTGCTGCGGGTGGGCCCGGGGGTGAACAGGTGGAAGCCCGGCGACGAGGTCGTGGCCCACTGCCTGTCGGTGGAGCTGGAGGACCCGGCCGGCCACGACGACACGATGATGGACCCGCAGCAGCGGATCTGGGGCTTCGAGACCAACTTCGGCGGGCTGGCCGAGCTGGCGCTCGTCAAGAGCAACCAGCTGATGCCCAAGCCCGGCCACCTGACCTGGGAGGAGGCCGCCGCCCCCGGCCTGGTCAACTCCACCGCCTACCGCCAGCTGGTGAGCAGGAACGGCGCGGCGATGAAGCAGGGCGACGTCGTCCTGATCTGGGGCGCCTCGGGCGGCCTCGGCTCCTACGCCACCCAGATGGCCCTCAACGGCGGCGCCATCCCGGTCTGCGTGGTGAGCAGCCCGGAGAAGGCCGACATCGTGCGGAAGATGGGCGCCGAGCTGGTCATCGACCGCTCCGCCGAGCAGTACTGCTTCTGGAAGGACGAGGACACCCAGGACCCCAAGGAGTGGCAGCGCCTGGGCAAGAAGATCCGCGAGCTGACCGGCGGCGACGACGTCGACATCGTCTTCGAGCACCCCGGCCGCGACACGTTCGGCGCCAGCGTCTACGTGACGAAGAAGGGCGGCACGATCGTCACCTGCGCCTCCACCACCGGGTACATGCACTCCTACGACAACCGCTACCTCTGGATGAACCTCAAGCGGATCATCGGCTCGCACTTCGCCAACTACAAGGAGGCGTGGGAGGCCAACCGGCTCATCGACAAGGGCCTGATCCACCCGACCCTGTCCAAGGTTTACCCCATGGAGGAGGTCGGCCAGGCCGCCTGCGACGTCAAGGGCAACCTCCACCAGGGCAAGGTCGGCGTCCTCACCCTCGCCCCCGAGGAGGGCCTGGGGGTCCGCGACGCCGAGAAGCGTGCGAAGCACCTCGCCGCCATCAACCGCTTCCGCGGCGTCTGAGCCGTCGGGCAGGGGCCCGGTCCCGGCACCGGACCGGGCTTCCTGCCGATAGTGTTCGTCCGGCGGCCACTACCGGCAGGGGCGGCGGCTCAGCCGCCCCACTGGCCCCGGGTGTCCCGCCGACACGCTGACGGCCCCATGACCTTCTGGGAGTATGACCGCATGAGCGATCCCCGCCACGACCCGTTGTCGCTGCACGACGCGCAGCACTCGTTCGACGTCGTCCTGCGGGGCTACGACCGCAGCCAGGTGGCCGAGACCATCGAGCGGCTCGAGGCGGACTTCCGGATCGCCCTGGCCGACCGCGATGCCGCCGTCGCCCGCTCCGCCGACCTGGCCAGCCAGCTCTCGGCCCTGCACGGCGAGATCGAGTCGCTGCGCCGCAAGGCGGCCACGGCGTCGGCCCCGACGTTCGAGAACATCAGCGAGCGGATCCAGCACATGCTGACGCTCGCCGAGGAGGAGGCCGGCGAGATCCGCCGCGCCGCCGAGCTCGACGCGCAGGCCGTCCGCGAGCAGACCGCGGCCGAGGAGCGGGCGCTGCTCGAGCGGCACGCGGCAGGGCAGGCCGAGGTGGAGCGGATGCTCGCCGAGGCACGCCAGAACGCCGAGCAGATCATGCAGAAGGCGCAGCAGCGTGCCGACGAGCTCGTGGCCAAGGCCCAGGAGCGGGTCGCCCGGCTCGACGCCGAGTCGCAGGCACGCCGGGCCAAGGTCGAGGAGGACTTCGACATCGCGCAGCGGGCCCGCCGCGCCGAGGCCGCCGCGGCCGAGGAGGAGCGCGAGCGCGTCTCCACCCAGGCCGCGCGCCAGCGGATCGCCGCCGCGGAGCAGCACGCGGCCCAGCTCATCGCCGAGGCGGAGGCCAAGGCCGAGGCCATCCGCGAGGTGCGGGACGAGCTCACCAGCCGGTTGCTGCAGGCTCGTCAGCTGCTCAGCACGCTGCCCGAGCTCAGCGACCGCCCACAGCAGCCCACGCCCGCACCGGCGCCGAGCCCCGCCCCGGTCACCGGCCTGGCCACGGGCTCGTCGAGCGGCACCACCTCCCCGGTCGCGCCCGCCCGCGAGACCGAGCGCCGTCCGCAGCCGGCGCCGCAGGTCACCTCCACGGCGCCCGCGGCAGCCCCGCAGACCTCCCCCCGGGGCGAGAGCGAGGCGGCCGCGGCCCGGCAGCCCACCCGGCCGGAGCCGGCCGCGACCCGGCAGCTGCCGATGCCGCCGCGCCCTGGCACCTCCCCGACTCCCGTCCAGGGGCCGCCGACCCAGGCGATCGACCAGCCGGTCGGCCAGGGGCGTTCCTGAGACAGGACCCTCCTGCCGGGTCCCGCCGCCCCTGGCTCGCGGCGCGACCCGGCCGGGGGGCCGGCGCGGGCTGTTCGTCGTCGGGCTCTGGGCGGTCCTGTGGTGCCTGGGCGTGCCGCCGGCGGCCGCCGAGGACACCGGCCGGCTGCTCGTCGCCCACCTCTCCCCCGACACCCCGGCCGTGGACGTCGCAGTGGCACCGGTGCCGCCGGGCGCCGACGGACCGCTGACCGACCCGGGCCCCGACCTGGTCACCGGCCTCGCCTACGGCGCGGTGAGCGACCCCGTCGCTCTCGCCCCGGGCACCTACGCGGTCAGCGTGCGCGCCGCGGGCAGCGACGGCACGGTCGCCCCGGTGCTGTCGGCCCGCGTGGAGGTGCCCGCCGGGGTGATGCGCACGGTGACGCTGTCGGGCCGGTTCGCCGACGTCGCCCTGCGGGCGCTCCCGGCCGACCGGACCGCTCCCCCCGCCGGCTCGGCGCGGGTCCGGGTCCTCGCCGCGGCCGGGGAGGTCCCGACGCTCGACGTGTCCGTGCCCGGAGGGCCGGACCTGGCCACGGCACTGGCGTTCGGCAGGACCGGTGAGTACCGGACCGTCGCTGCCGGGACGACGACGCTCGGTGTCGCGGGCAGCACCGGCGCACCGGCGCGGGTGGCGGTTCCGTTGGCAGCCGGCTCGGTGGTCACCCTGGTGGTGCTGGACCGCCCGGGAGGCGGGCTGACCGTCCGGCCGGTCGTGGAGGCGGCCGGGCCGACGGTCGTCCCGGCCGGTGGCGTGGAGGCCGGCGGCGGCACGATGCCCGGCGCGCCGGCCGCGCTGCCGATCGCCGGAGCCGCGGCCGCCCTGCTCGCGGCGACCGGCCGCCGCGGGCGTGCGCTGCTCACGGTCGGCTGCCTGGCGACGGCCACGGCCGTCGCGGCGCCCATGACCCCCGCCGCAGCGGCATCCGGAAGCGGCCCGGTGGTCCTCGGGACCGGTACCGGACCCGGGCCCGCGGCTCCGCCGGTGCGACTGGCCGTTCCCGCGGCCGCCGTGGACGCTCCCCTGGCCGGGGTGCGGCTGGACGCCACGGGTGCACTGGTGCCTCCGGCCGACCCCGCCGTCGCCGGGTGGTACACCGGCGGCCCGGTCCCGGGCTCCCCGGGTCCGGCGGTGATCGCCGGCCACGTCGACTGGGCGGGTGCCCCGGGAGTCTTCGCCGGGCTGGCCGGTCTGCGGCCGGGCACCGAGATCGTCGTCGGGCGGGCCGACGGAAGCACGGTGACCTTCATCGTGACCCGGGTGGTCCGCCGGGCGAAGAACGCCTTCCCGTCCGTCGACGTCTACGCCCCCACGGCCGGCGCCGAGCTGCGGCTGATCACCTGCGGAGGCGCCTTCGACCGCGCGGCGGGCAGCTACGAGGACAACGTGATCGTCTTCGCCCAGGCGGGGTGAGCGAGCCCGCCGCGGGTCCCTTCGCGGACGCATCGGGACCCGTCCCGGCTCCCGCCCCGATCTGGCGACAGATGGGGAGGACGAGGTCCTCGTCCCGTCACCGGCGGCGGTCGCGGGAGCGCCAGCAGGTCAGGTGCCAGTGCCGCCGCCGACCGGCGGCGGAGTCGGTGTCCCACGGGTCGAGGTCGGACGCGCGGGCATAGGCGGGCCAGGTGACGACGTGCGGGGTGCCCGGCCGGATCTCCTGGTCGCAGCCCGGGCAGCGATAGGTCTTCGCGGTGGCCGCGCCGGTGACCGCCCGGACCACCCAGTCGCCGTCCGCGCTCTCCTCCACCTGCTCGCGCCGACGGGGCGGCGGCCGGTTCGGGGACCGGCCACCGGCCCGTGATCGTCGGCGCGCCAAGCGTCAGCGGTTCGCGTAGTCCCGGAACCCGCGGCCGGTCTTGCGGCCCAGGTAGCCGGCGGTGACCAGGTGCTCGAGCAGCGGGGCCGGCGCGAAGCCCGGCTCCCGGAACTCGGTGTAGAGCTCCCGCTCGATGGCCAGGGAGACGTCCAGGCCGACGACGTCGAGGAGCTCGAAGGGCCCCATCGGGTACCCGCAGCCGACCTTCATGGCGGCGTCGATGTCGTCGGCGGTGGCGTAGTGCGCCTCGAGCATCTTCACGGCGTCGTTCAGGTACGGGAAGAGCAGCGCGTTGACGATGAAGCCGGCCCGATCGGTGCACGAGACCGCGTGCTTGCCCAGCTGCGCGCAGACCGCGTGCGCCGTAGCCGCGACGTCCGGCGCCGTGGAGATGGTCGAGACCACCTCGACGAGCTTCATGACCTGCGCCGGGTTGAAGAAGTGCATGCCGACGACGTCGGCCGGGCGGCCGCTGGCCTTGGCGCACTCGATGACCGGCAGGCTGGAGGTCGTGGTCGCCAGCACGGTGCCGGGCTTGGTGATCTCGCCCAGGTTGGCGAACAGCGCCTCCTTGATCGACAGCGACTCCACGACGGCCTCGATGACGAGGTCGCGGTCGGCCAGCTCGTCCAGCGACGTCGTCCCGGTGACCCGGCCGAGGACGCCGTCCCGGGTGGCCTCGTCGAGCCGGCCGCGCACCACCTGCTTCTCCAGCGACCTGGTCAGCTCCTTCGTCACCGCCTCGACCTTCTCGGGGGTCCGGGCGACGAAGCGCACGTCGTAGCCGCCCTTGGCGACCACCTCGATGATGCCCGCGGCCATCGTGCCCGAGCCCACGACGCCGACCTTCTGCACCGGCCGGGCGCCCTCGGCCGCACTTCCGGCGGCCGGCGTCTGGTCGTCGGGCACCACCTCGGCCGAGTCGGGCCCGGCGTAGGTGTAGAAGCCGCGGCCGGTCTTCCGGCCCAGCAGCCCCGCCGTCATCATCTGCTTGATGATCGGGCTGGGCGCGTGCAGCCGGTTGCGCGACTGCTTGTACATCGTGTCGAGGATCTCGTAGGCGGTGTCGATGCCGATGAGGTCCATGAGCGCCAGCGGCCCCATCGGCAGGCCGCACCCCAGCCGCATGGCGGCGTCGATGTCCTCGCGGCTGGCGTAGCGGTTCTCGTACATGGCGACCGCGTGGTTCAGGTAGCCGAACAGCAGCGCGTTGGCGATGAAGCCCGCCTTGTCGCCGATGGTCACGTCCACCTTGCCCAGCCGCTCGGCCAGGGCCTCGACGTCCTCGACGACCGAGGGCTCGGTGACGACGGTGCGCACGACCTCGACCAGCTTCATGACCGGGGCCGGGTTGAAGAAGTGCATGCCGATGACCTTGCTCGGCCGGCCGGTCGCCACCGACAGCTCGGTGACCGAGAGGCTCGAGGTGTTGGTCGCCAGGATCGTGTCGGGCGGGCAGATCTTGTCGAGCTGGGCGAAGATCTCGGTCTTCAGCTCCATCCGCTCGGGCACCGCCTCGATGACCAGCTCGGCGGAGGCGAGGTCCTCCATCGACGTGGTGAAGCGGATCCGCTCGAAGATCGCGTCCCGGTCGGCCGGGTCGAGCTTGCCGCGGCTCACCGCGCGGTCGGTGGAGTGCTCGACGTGCGCCCGGCCCCGGGCGAGGGCCTCGTCGTTGACCTCCACGGCGGTGACCGACAGGCCCGCCCGCGCGAGCACCTCCGCGATGCCGGCACCCATGGTGCCCAGTCCCACGACGCCGACCTCGTTCAGTTCCCTGGCCACGCTGCCATCTCCTTGTCGCCGGTGATCGCGGGCAGTCTCTCACCCGCTTCCCGGCGCCGCTCGGGGCCTACCGGCCGGTAACCCGCCGGCGGTCGGGGTCAGCCGTCGAGCGCCCGCAGCGTCTCCTGGACCCCGGCGCGCTCGGTGGCCCGCACCAGGTCGAGCGCGGCCGGCAGCGGGAACGGCGGGGCCAGGACGACCCGGGCCAGGCCGCTCGCGTACCGGTCGAGCATCTTCTCCGTCGCCTCCTGGGCCTCGGGCTCCTGCCGGGCCAGGAGCACCGCGGCGTCCCAGGCCTCCGACCGGGCCTTCCGGACGTTGAAGCCGACGATCTCCTCGTCCAGCCGGCCGAGGACGACGTCCAGCGCACCCAGCAGCGGGGACAGCACCGCCAGGCGGGTCTGCAGATCGCCCAGGGCGACGGTCAGGATGCCGTTGATCAGGTCGAAGTCCCGCCGCAGACCCATGATCGCGTCGCCCGGGCACATGCGGGCGCAGACGACCGGCAGGTCCAGGTTGATGTGCGCGTTGACGCCGAGCGCCAGGTGCTGCACGAGGACCGGCCGCTCCTCGTCGGTGGCCCGGAAGGCGGTCCGCCAGCTGCGGCTCGGCCGGCCGCCCGACCGCCAGGCGTCCAACGCCTCGAAGTAGCGGTTCGCGAAGGCCGCGTCGAGCCGGCTCATCCGCTCGCCGTCGTCGAAGACGCCCTCGTCGATGCCGCGCGCGACGGCGACGGTGACCTGCCGGTACAGCGCGGCGAAGTAGCCGACCCGGCTCCCGGCCGCGAGGGAGTCGTCGACGACCTCCCGCAGGGCCTCCAGGACGTCGTCGATCGTCTCCGCACGGCGGGGGCCGGTCATGGCCCCACCCTGGCGGGCGTCCCGGGGCCTGACCAGAGGGGACGACGCCGTTCGAGGGGACGCCGCCGTTCGAGGGGACGCCGCCGTTCGAGGGGACGCCGCCGTTCGAGGGGACGCCGCCGTTCGAGGGGACGCCGCCGTTCGAGGGGACGCCGCCGAGGGAACGCGGTCAGAAGAGCCGCTGGGTGGGGTCGTCGGTGCCCTTGAGGACGGCGTAGTCGACGGTCACGCAGTCGATGCCACGGTCGGCGGCCAGCACCCGGGCCTGGGGCTTGATCTCCTGCGCGGCGAACACGCCCTTGACCGGGGCGAGCAGCGGATCGCGGTTGAGCAGCTCGAGGTAGCGGGTCAGCTGCTCGACGCCGTCGATCTCCCCGCGCCGCTTGATCTCCACGGCCACCACGGCGCCGGAGGCGTCCCGGCAGAGCAGGTCGACCGGCCCGATGGCGGTCGGGTACTCACGGCGCACCAGCGACCAGCCGGCCCCGAACGTCTCCACGTGCAGGGCGAGCAGGCGCTGCAGCTCCGCCTCGACGCCGTCCTTCTGCAGGCCCGGGTCGGCGCCGAGCTCCTGGGAGTGGTCGTGCTCGACGGCCTCGATGGTGATGACGAGCTGCTCGCCGGCCTTGTTGGTCACCGTCCAGGTGCCCGAGCCGTCGACGAGGTCGTCCCTGAGCGTGCACGGCGGGCTCATCCAGTTCAGCGGTTTGTAGGCGCGGTCGTCGGCGTGGATGGACACCGAGCCGTCGGCCTTGACCAGCAGCAGGCGGGTCGCCATCGGCAGGTGGGCGGTGAGCCGACCGATGTAGTCGACGGAGCAGCGGGCGATGACCAGGCGCACGGGCGCCGACGGTACCGGGCGCGGGAACCCCGCCCGCGGCCCCGTCGTCCTCATGGCGTGGGATGGGGGCGAGCCGGGCGGACGGCGGCCTTCCTCGTGCTCCTGTCCCTCACCGCCTGCGCGGATCGCGACGGCGCCGGCCCGGGTGCGGCCGGCGTGCCGCAGGACGACGACGCGCTGGTGCTGCGCGTGGAGCTCACCGGTGGCTTCGTCCCGCCCGAGACGATCCCGGCCCGCCTGCCCCTCGTCAGCGTCCACGGCGACGGCCGGGTGCTCCTCGAGGGGCCGGTCGAGGCGATCCACCCCGGTCCCGCCTGGCCGAACGTCCAGGTCGTCGACGTCGGCCGCGACGGGGTCCGGGCACTGGCCGACCGGGCCCTCGCCGCGGGCGTCGCGGAGACCGGCGACCTCGGCATGCCGCCGCTCGCCGACGCGCCGTCCACCCGGTTCACGCTGGTGACCTCCGGCGGAACCCACGTGCGCGAGGTGTACGCGCTCACCGAAGCGGCGGGCCTGCCCCGCGGCGGGCTGACCGAGGCCCAGGAGGCCGCTCGCGAGGAGCTGCGCGCCCTGCTGGGTGAGCTGACCGACCTGGGCCTGGCCGAGCCCGGGAAGCGGGGGCCGCGGCCGTGGACCCCGGACGCCGTCGCCGCCGTCGTCCGCCCGTGGACGGCCTCGGAGGACGACGTGGCGCACGGTCTGGTCCCCGCCCCGGTGCCCTGGCCGGGCCCGGCGCTGCCCGGCGAGGCCCTGGGCGCCTCCCCGGGGCTCAGCTGCGTCGTGGCCGAGGGCGAGCAGGCGGAGGCGGTGATCGGAGCGGCGCGGAACGCGACCGCGCTGACCCCGTGGTCGGCCCCGGACGGCACCCGCTGGTCGGCGCTGTTCCGGCCCCTGCTGCCGGACGAGAGCGGCTGCGCCGACCTCCCGGGGCAGGGCGGGTGAGACATCGGCCGCCCCCGTGGCGGTCAGGCGGGATCGAGCACACCCACGTGGGCCAGCAGCCTGACCGCGGCCGCGTCGTCGCCACCGACGACGCGGTCGGCGAGCTCCGCCAGGTCCGCGTCGCGATCGGCCGGCAGGTCCTTGACCACCGTCGCCCCGTCCTGCGGCCGGATGCCGGTGATCCGCACGGACCGCGCGCCCGGCAGGCCTTCGATCACCATCTCCCCGGCGAACCCGGGCTCGTGGAGCTCCAGCGCGGCGCGGTTCCGGTCGGCGTCCATGTCCGGCGCACACCCGGCTCCCCCTGGGGACACCCGCACACGCAGACCGGCCCGGCCCTCCGCGTGGAGGACCGGGCCGGCCGTCGGCCCCGTCCCGAGGCTCACCCCGAGCGTGCGAGGGGTGAGGAGGACGGTGGCCCCGTCCCGAGGCTCACCCCGAGCGTGCGAGGGGTGAGGAGGACGGTGGCCCCGTCCCGAGGCTCACCCCGAGCGTGCGAGGGGTGAGGAGGACGGGGTCCTTTCTCAGACGGTTGCGGGCTGCCGCAGGTCGGCGTCCACGCCACCGGTCTCCTCGACCACGGCGAGCGGCTCGGCCGGGCGGCCGGACCGGTAGCGCTCGACGTCGAGGATCCCCTCGCGCTTGGCCACGATCGTCGGCACCAGGGCCTGGCCGGCGACGTTCACCGCGGTCCGGCCCATGTCGAGGATCGGGTCGATCGCGAGAAGCAGTCCGACGCCGGCCAGGGGCAGCCCGAGCGTGGACAGGGTCAGCGTGAGCATGACCACCGCGCCGGTGACGCCCGCGGTGGCGGCCGAGCCCACGACGGAGACCAGGGCGATCAGCAGGTAGTCGGTGATCGACAGGTCCACGCCGAAGAACTGGGCCACGAAGATGGCGGCCAGCGCCGGGTAGATCGCCGCGCAGCCGTCCATCTTGGTGGTCGCGCCCAGCGGAACGGCGAACGACGCGTACGACCGCGGGACGCCGAGGTTCTGCTCGGTCACGCGCTCGGTCACCGGCAGGGTGCCGATGGACGACCGGGAGACGAAGGCGAGCTGGATGGCCGGCCAGGCACCGGCGAAGTACCGCAGCGGCGAGAGGCCGTGCAGGCGCAGCACGACCGGGTAGACGACGAAGAGCACCAGCGCGAGGCCCGCGTAGACGGCACCGGCGAAGACGCCGAGCGAGCCGAGGGACTCCCAGCCGTAGGTCGCGACCGCGTTGCCGATCAGGCCGACCGTGCCCAGCGGCGCCAGCAGGATGACCCACCACAGCATCTTCTGGACGATCGCCAGCGCGGACCGGACGAAGCCGAGGAAGGGCTCGGCGGGCGCGCCCACCTTGAGCGCGGCCACGCCGATGGCCGCGGCCAGCACGATCAGCTGCAGCACGTTGAACGAGAGCGCGCCCTCCGCGGAACCCTGCAGGCCGAGGATGTTGCTCGGCACCAGGCCGGTGAGGAAGTCCCACCAGGAGCCGGTGGTCTCCGGTTCGGTCTGCGCGGCGGCGTCGACGGAGCTGTTGCGGCCCGGCTCGGTCAGCAGGCCGAGGCCGATGCCGATCGAGACGGCGATCAGCGCCGTGACGGCGAACCACAGCAGGGTCTGGCCGGCCAGCCGGGCGGCGTTGGAGACCTGCTTGAGGTTGGCGATGCTGACGATCACCGCGGTGACGATCAGCGGGGGGACGAGGGTCTTCAGCAGCGTGACGAAGGTGCCGCCGATGGTCTGGAGGGTGCTGGTCAGCCAGTTGGGCGAGCCGTCGGCGACGGGGCCCAGGTCCCGGGCCACCAGCCCGAGGACGACGCCCAGTACGAGGGCGAGGAGGACCTGCGCCGCGAACGGGACGCGGCGGAGACGTGCGAGCACGAGGGTGCCTTTCGGAGACTGCGGGGACGTCGGGAGGGGACGGGGGTGCGCGCGGCGTCAACAGCCGGCGGTCGTCACCCGGCCGTAGTCCAGCGCACGCCGTCGCGTGAGCCCCCATACGTTCTGCACGCGAGGGTCAAGGCCATCCGACGGCGCCCGCATCCCGGATGTGGGCGGACTCACCCCGACGGGCGTCCGCGCGCGGGAACCGCCGCGAGCGGCGCGACGTGCGGCAGCGCTCACCCCCGAGGGCGCGAAGGGGGAGGGGGTCCTTCGTCAGTCGGTCCACACGGGCCGGCGCTTCTCCAGGAAGGCCGCGGTCCACTCCCGCGCGCCGGGGAGCTGGCTGGAGGCCGCCATGACCTCGACCGCGATGCCGTAGGCGTCCTGCTCGGGACGGTCGAGCTGGGCGTACAGGGTCTGCTTCCCCAGGCCCTTGCTCGTCCGCGAGCCGCGCGTCGCCCGGCCCAGGAGCTCGGCCACCGCGGCGTCGAGCTCCGCGTCGGGGACCACCCGGTTGACCAGGCCCCACTCCAGGGCGGTGCGCGCGTCGATGACGTCGCCGGTGAGCGCCATCTCCATCGCGCGCTTGCGGCCGACGTTGCGCGCGATCGCCACCATCGGCGTGTGGCAGAACCAGCCACCCTTGCCGCCGGGGGCGGCGAAACCGGCCGACTCCGCCGCGACGGCCAGGTCGCAGGAGGCCACCAGCTGGCAGCCGGCCGCGGTGGCCAGGGCGTGCACGCGGGCCACGACCACCTGCGGCACGTCCTGGATGGTCCGCATGAGCTCGGTGCACAGCTGCAGCAGGCTGCGCACCTCCGGCAGGGCCCGGCCGCCGACCTCGCCGAGGTCGTGACCGGCGCTGAACACGGGGCCCTCCCCGGCCAGCACGATGCCGGTCGCATCCGTACCGCCGACCTCGGCGAAGGCGGTGACCAGTTGCTCCAGGTGGTCGCGGGAGAGCGCGTTCCGCTTGGGCGCCCGCGTCATCGTGATGCGGACGGTGTCGCCGTCCCGCTCGACCCGGGGCGCGCCCTCGCTGCTCATGGGACGACCCCACCACGCCCGCGCGGTCGAGGGCAACCGGCCGGGTGCGTACCCGGTCAGGCCGGCTCCGGGATGCGCTCGCCGGCGTGGGCGGGCAGGCCGTTCGCCTCGCGGATCACGTCGACGATCTGACCCATGATGTCGGTCAGCCCGAAGTCCTTCGGCGTGAAGACGCGGGCCACTCCCTGCTCGCGGAGCCTCCGGGCATCGCTGTCGGGGATGATCCCGCCGACCACGACCGGGACGTCGTCGAGACCGGCGTCCTTCAGGCCCCGGAGGACCGCGGGCACCACCTGCAGGTGGGAGCCGGACAGGACCGACAGGCCGACGACGTGGACGTCCTCCTCGACCGCAGCGGAGACGATCTGCGCCGGGGTGAGCCGGATGCCCTGGTAGATGACCTCGAAGCCGGCGTCGCGGGCCCGCACGGCGATCTGCTCGGCGCCGTTCGAGTGCCCGTCGAGCCCCGGCTTGCCGACCAGGAACCGCAGCCGGCCGCCCAGCTCCTCGCCGGTGGCGCGGACCCGGTCCCGGACGCCGGCCAGGGTGTCGTCGGCCTCGCCGCCACCGGTGGCGGCGGCGACGCCGGTGGGGGCCCGGTACTCGCCGAACACCTCGCGCAGCACCCCGGCCCACTCCCCCGTCGTCACACCCGCTCGGGCGCACTCGAGGGTCGCCGCCATGAGGTTCTCGTCGGTGGCGGCGACCGCGCGCAGCCGCTCGAGCGCCCGCTCCACCGGCTCCGGATTCCGCTCGGCGCGCCACTTCTGCACCGCCTCGCGGGCAGCGGCCTCGACGGCCGGGTCGACCACCATGATCGCGGCGTCGAGGTCAGCGGTCAGCGGGTTGGGCTCGGTGGTCTCGAACTTGTTGACGCCGACGACGACGTCCTCGCCGTTCTCCATCCGGCGGCGGCGCTCGGCCAGCGACGCGACGAGCTGGCCCTTCATGTAGCCGGACTCGACGGCCGCGACGGCCCCGCCCATCTCCTGCACCCGGGCGATCTCGGCGCGGGCGCCCTCGACGATCTCGGCGACCTTCTTCTCGATGACGACCGACCCGGTGAACAGGTCCTCGTACTCGAGCAGGTCGGTCTCATAGGCCAGCACCTGCTGCAGGCGCAGCGACCACTGCTGGTCCCACGGCCGGGGCAGGCCGAGCGCCTCGTTCCACGCGGGCAGCTGGATCGCGCGGGCGCGCGCGTCGCGGGAGAGCGTCACGGCGAGCATCTCGAGCACGATGCGCTGCACGTTGTTCTCGGGCTGCGCCTCCGTGAGACCCAGCGAGTTGACCTGCACGCCGTACCGGAACCGGCGGTGCTTCGGGTCCTGCACGCCGTAGCGCTCCTTCGTCAGCTCGTCCCAGAGCTGGGTGAAGGCGCGCATCTTGCACATCTCCTCGACGAAGCGGACCCCCGCGTTGACGAAGAAGGAGATGCGGGCGACGACCTCGCCGAACTTCTCCTGCGGCACCTGCCCGGAGTCGCGGACGGAGTCGAGGACGGCGATCGCGGTGCTGAGGGCGTAGGCGATCTCCTGCTCCGGCGTCGCCCCGGCCTCCTGCAGGTGGTAGCTGCAGATGTTGATCGGGTTCCACTTCGGCATCGCGGTGACCGTGTAGGCGACCATGTCGGTGATCAACCGCATCGAGGGAGCCGGCGGGAAGACGTAGGTCCCCCGCGACAGGTACTCCTTGATGATGTCGTTCTGCGTCGTGCCGGCGAGCCGGCGCAGGACTTCGTCGGGGTCGGCGCCCGTGCCCTCCGCCTGCTCGATGGCCACCGCCTGGTAGAGCGCCAGCAGCCACATCGCGGTCGCGTTGATCGTCATCGACGTGTTCATCTCGTCGAGCGGGATGCCGTCGAAGAGCGCGCGCATGTCGCCGATGTGGGTGATGGGCACACCGACCTTGCCGACCTCGCCGACCGCGAGCTCGTCGTCGGGGTCGTACCCCGTCTGCGTCGGCAGGTCGAAGGCGACCGAGAGACCGGTCTGCCCCTTCGCCAGGTTGCGCCGGTACAGGGCGTTGGACTCGGCCGGCGACGAGTGGCCGGCGTAGGTGCGCATGACCCAGGGACGGTCGCGCTCCAACGGCTTCGAAGGGAACGGCATACCGGCGGAGTGTAGGGCGGTTACTCGCCGGTAGCATCCCCGCCTCGGGGACCGCACGCGACCCTGACCGGTGGCACACTCGGACGAGCAAGGACCCTCGTGCCCCCCGAGGCACGCGCCGCGCAGGAGGAGGGCAATGCCGGTCGGGGCGGGCAGTGGCCTGCACTACCTGGTGGGGCCGGCGATCGCGTTCGTCGCCCTCGGCCTCCTGGCACTCTTCATGCGGTGGGCGTTCGGTTCCGGGCACGGGCGCCGGCCGAGCCCGCCGGCGACGGACGACGGCCTGCTGACGCTCGTGGCCACGCTGTCCCGCCGCGAGACCGCGCTGGCGCTGCGCGCGGTGCTGTCCGACGCAGGGATCCGGTCCACGGTCCGCTGCCCGGCGCCGCACCGGGCCGACGTGCTGGTCTTCCCCGAGGACGCCGCCCGGGCCCGTTCGCTGGCGACCAGCTTCCCGGGTTGAGGCACCTCCCCTACCCCGGCACGACGGCTCACGCGGGCCGCTGGGTCCGTTCGATCCGGGCGCCCAGACCACGCAGCTGCTCGACGAAGTCGGGATAGCCGCGGTCGACGTGGTGCACCTCCTGCACCTCGGTGACGCCGTCGGAGACCAGCCCCGCGAGCACCAGGCCGGCACCGGCCCGGATGTCGGTCGCGACCACCGGCGCGCTGGAGAGCCGCTCCCGCCCGCGGACGACGGCGTGGTGGCCGTCGATCCGCACGTCGGCACCGAGCCGCACCAGCTCGTTGACGAACATGAACCGGCCCTCGAAGACGTTCTCGGTGATCAGCGCGGTCCCGGTGGAGACGGCGGCGAGCGCCACGGCCATGGGCTGCAGATCGGTCGGGAAGCCGGGGAACGGGAGGGTGACGATGTCGACGCAGCGGGGCCGCTCGGTCATGGCGACCCGGATGCCGTCGGCCCGGGCCTCCACCGTCGCGCCTGCGTCGGTCAGCTTGTCCAGGGCCACGGTGAGGTGCTCGGGAACGGCCCGCTCGATGACGACGTCCCCCCGGGTCATCACCGCACCGATCGCCCACGTGCCGGCGACGATCCGGTCGGGAACGGTCGTGTACGCGATGGGAGCGAGCGCCTCCACGCCCTCGACGGTGATGGTGGAGGTGCCGGCGCCGTCGATGCGGGCGCCCATCGCGCCGAGCATGGCGCAGAGGTCGACGATCTCCGGCTCCCGGGCGGCGTTGTCGATCACGGTGGTGCCGCTGGCCAGCACGGCGGCCATGACGAGGTTCTCGGTGGCGCCCACCGACGGGAAGTCCAGCCAGATGGAGGTGCCGGTCAGCCGGGGTGCGGTCGCCACGAGGAACCCGTGCTCGCTGACGATGGTGGCGCCCAGCCGCTCCAGGCCCGAGATGTGCATGTCGAGGCCGCGCGAGCCGATGGCGTCGCCGCCGGGCAACGCCACCCGCGCGCTGCCGCACCGGGCCACGAGGGGGCCGAGGACGCTGATGGAGGCGCGCATCCGCCGGACGAGGTCGTAGTCGGTCTCGGTGGAAGGCTTGTCCGGGACATCGATGAGGACGCGGCCTCCGCCTCCCCCGCCACCGGTGCGCTCGTACTCCACCTCGCAGCCCAGCCGGCGCAGCACCTCGCTCATGATCGCGACGTCGAGGATGTCGGGCACCTCGTCGATCGTGGAACGCCCCGGTGCCAGCAGCGCGGCCGCCATGAGCTTCAGGGCGCTGTTCTTGGCACCGGTGACCCGGACCCGCCCGGTCAGGGCCGTGCCGCCGGTCACCTCGAAGCACTCCACCGGCCCACCCTACGGTGGCCCCGCTGCGGGGTCCGGCCGCGAGCCCGGTGACGTGCCGGAACGGCCCTCCTGCAGGGACCGGCTCCGAGCGCCAGCGAGGGGCGGGGCGCAGGAGGGTCCTTGCACTTCTAGGCTCGCGGCATGACCGTCCGGCTGACCCGCATCTACACCAAGACCGGCGACGCCGGGCAGACGCACCTCGGCGACATGAGCCGGGTGGCCAAGACCGATCCCCGGCTGGTCGCCTACGCCGACGTCGACGAGACCAACAGCGTGCTCGGCACCGCCCTGGCCCTGGGCGCGCCCGATGCGCGCGTCGCCGGGCTGCTGCGGAGCATCCAGAACGACCTCTTCGACGTCGGCGCCGACCTGTCCACGCCCATCACCCCCGACCCGCAGTACCCGCCGCTGCGGGTGACCGCGGCCTACACCGAGCGGCTGGAGGCGGCCTGCGACGAGTACAACGAGTCGCTGCCGAAGCTGGACAGCTTCATCCTCCCCGGCGGCACCCCGGCGGCGGCGCTCCTGCACCAGGCCCGGGTGGTGGCGAGGCGGGCCGAGCGGAGCGTCTGGGCCCTGCTGGCGGTGGACGCGGAGCGGACCAACCCCGAGACGGCCCGCTACCTGAACCGGCTGTCGGACCTGCTGTTCATCCTGGCCCGCGTGGCCAACCCGGGCGGCGACGTCCTGTGGGAGCCCGGAGCGCACAGCGGCGTCCACGCCCAGCGCTCGGGGACCAGCGAGTAGAAGGACCCCGTACTCCTCCCCCTCGCCGGCTCGGGGCCAAGCCCGGGACGGGGCCCCTCAGCTGCCCGGCGGCGCCGACTCCACCCAGGAGAGGAAACCGGTCACCGTGGAGCCCTCCATGGCGAGCTCCCGCGGACCCTCGGGGGTGGCGATGGCGAGGACGACGACGTCCGAGGGGAGCGCGAGGTCGTCCCGGTTGGGCGTCCGACGCGAGCTCACCCGGATCTCGGAACGGCAGAGCCGTTCGTGCGGCCGCACGGCGAGGGACAGCCCGCGGTACCAGAGCAGGACGTCGCCGCCGTACCAGGCCACCCCCACCGACCACCGCCGGGAGCCGCCCGGCCGCAGCCACATCGTGACCGCCCCCAGGCCGGACAGCAGGAAGCGCCGGCGCAGGAGGAAGGCGACGACGAGCACGACGACGAGGACGCCGAGCAGGACCAGCAGGACCGTGGTCACGGCGCGGCCCGGTGCGGCGGAACCCGTCGCGCGGCAGGAGCCGGGGAGCTCAGGCGCTCTCGCCCGCGGCACGCAGCCGCGACAGGGCGCGGCGGGCGGCCGCGAGGGCCTCCGGGTCGTCGCCGGCGTCCTCGGCCCGGCGCAGCGCCCCGCGGGCCCGCTCCACGTCGATCTCCGTGGAGATCTCGGCGGTCTCGGCGAGGATCGACACCCCGCGATCGGTGACCGACAGGAACCCGCCGTGGGCCGCCACGACGACGTCCTCACCCGACTCGGTGCGGATGGTGACCACGCCGCCGCCCGCCAGCTCCCCCAGCAACGGTGCGTGGCCGGGCAGCACACCCAGCTCGCCCTCGGTCGTGCGGGCGATGACCATCGTCGCCTCGCCGGACCAGATCTTCCGCTCGACGGCCACCAACTCGACCTGCAGGGTCGCCACGACACTCCTCGGGATCCACCCACCAGTGGTGCGGTGCGGTTCGGGTTCGCCGGCCCAGGGACGCGGCGACGGGTCGTGCTCACTCTAGCGGCGTGTCGTGGACCCGCCCGCGCGGGCGGTCGGCCCGGAGCCCGGTGACCGGACGGAGCAGCCACCCCTCAGGGGCACGCGCCGGAGCGTGCGCGGCGTGCGAGGAAGGGTGGTCCTTCCTCAGGCCGAGCGCCGGTACAGGATCGTCCAGCGCCCCAGCCGGAGCCACGGACGACGGACGGTGGAGGCCGGAGCCCACTCGTCGAGCCCGTAACGGTCCGCCTCGGCGGGCTCCCACGGTGCGTACGGCGGCCAGCTCCAGCCCGGATCGGGGCTGCCAGGTGTCGCGTCGTTCGCGTCCACGTCGTTCCTCGTCACGGTGCCCGCGGCTCGGGCGTATCGGTCGAATGGTCGGCGGTGGCGCCACTGACCTGGCGGAACAGTAGCGGCGATCCACCCGCACGGGTGACGGTTCGTTCCTCCGATCGTGATTGGCGGCGGGGGGCGGCCTCCGCCCCGGCCGATTCGTCGCCGGCACGCCGGACGGCCGGGCCTCCGAGGAGGAGCCCGGCCGCCGCCGTGTCGATCGGCCCCGCTTCCGCGGGGTCCTTGCTCAGGCCTTCCGGAGCTTGTCCGCGTTGCGCTCGAGGTCCTCGAGCCCACCGCACATGAAGAAGGCCTGCTCGGGCACGTTGTCGTACTCGCCGTCGGTGATGGCCTTGAAGGCCTGCAGGGTCTCCGACACCGGCACGAACGAGCCGGGCTGACCGGTGAACGCCTCGGCGACGAACATGTTCTGCGAGAGGAAGCGCTCGACGCGACGGGCCCGGTTGACGGTGACCTTGTCCTCCTCGGAGAGCTCGTCGATGCCCAGGATGGCGATGATGTCCTGCAGCTCCTGGTAGCGCTGCAGCACCTGCTTGACCCGCTGGGCGATGTCGTAGTGCTCCTGCCCGATGTACTGCGCGTCGAGGATCCGGCTGGTCGAGTCCAGCGGGTCCACGGCCGGGTAGATGCCCTTCTCCGAGATCGGCCGCGAGAGGACGGTCGTCGCGTCGAGGTGGGCGAAGGTGGTGTGCGGCGCCGGGTCGGTGATGTCGTCGGCGGGCACGTAGATGGCCTGCAGCGAGGTGATGGACCGGCCGCGGGTCGAGGTGATCCGCTCCTGCAGCTCCCCCATCTCGTCGGCCAGCGTCGGCTGGTACCCCACGGCCGAGGGCATGCGCCCCAGCAGCGTGGACACCTCGGACCCGGCCTGGGTGAACCGGAAGATGTTGTCGATGAAGAGCAGCACGTCCTGGTTCTGCTCGTCGCGGAAGTACTCGGCCATGGTCAGCGCCGAGAGGGCGACCCGCAGGCGGGTGCCCGGCGGCTCGTCCATCTGGCCGAAGACCAGCGCGGTGGCCTCGATGACGCCCGACTCGGTCATCTCCGTGATGAGGTCGTTGCCCTCGCGGGTGCGCTCGCCGACACCGGCGAACACCGACACACCACCGAACTCCTGGGCGACGCGGCGGATCATCTCCTGGATCAGCACCGTCTTGCCCACGCCGGCGCCACCGAACAGGCCGATCTTCCCGCCGGCCACGTAGGGCGTGAGCAGGTCGATGACCTTGATGCCGGTCTCCAGCATCTCGGTGCGACCCTCGAGCTGGTCGAACCGCGGCGCGTGCCGGTGGATGGACCAGTGCGGTGCGTCGGCGCCGTAGCCCGGGGTGTCCAGGCACTCGCCCAGGGCGTTGAAGACGTGCCCCTTCGTGACGTCGCCGACCGGCACGCTGATGGCCGCACCCGTGTCGCTGACCTCGGCCCCCCGGACCAGGCCGTCGGTCGGCGCCATCGAGATGGTGCGGACGACGTTCTCGCCCAGGTGCTGCGCCACCTCGAGGGTCAGCGTCTTGCTGAGGTCGGCCAGCGTGACGTCGACCTTCAGGGCGTTGTACAGGTCGGGCATCGCGTCGCGCGGGAACTCGACGTCGACGACCGGCCCGGTGACCCGCACGACCCGGCCGATGCCGGTGGTCTGCGAGGTGGTCGGACGGTCCTCGGTGACGGTCATCTGTAGTGCTCTCCTGCCCTGAGGCTGTATGGGTCTTCGGGTGTGGTCCGGGTCGGTCGCCGGCGGTCAGTCGTCGGCACCGGCCGAGACCAGCGCGTCGGCGCCGCCGACGATCTCGCTGATCTCCTGGGTGATCTCGGCCTGGCGGGCCTGGTTGGCCTGCCGGGACAGGTTCTTCGCCAGCTCCTCGGCGTTGTCCGAGGCCGACTTCATCGCCCGCCGGCGCGAGGCGGACTCGGACGCGGCCGCCTCCAGCATCGCGGCGTAGATGCGGGTGGTGACGTACTTCGGCAGCAGCGCGTCGAGCAGCCCCTCGGCCGAGGGCTCGAACTCGTACGAGGTCGGGACGCCGCTGTCGCCGGTGGTGCCGGCCTCGCGTTCCTCCCGCTCGTAGTCGAACTCCTCGACCTCCTCGACCTCCAGCGGAGCCATCCGCTTGGCGACCGGGACCTGCGAGAGCAGCGACCGGAACTCGGTGTAGACGATGTGCAGTTCGTCCACGCCCAGGATCCCGTCGGCTCCCGCGCCGCCGTCCTCGTCGTCCTCACCGGCGGTGAAGGCGTCGATGAGGACGCGACCCACCTCCTGGGCGTTGACGTAGCCGGGCTGCTCGGAGAAGCCGGTGAACGTCTGCTGCATCTCGCGATGGCGGAAGGAGTAGTAGGTCTCCCCCTTCCGGCCCACCACGTACAGCAGCGGCTCCTTGCCCTCCTGCCGCAGCAGGGCGAGCAGTTCCTCGGTTCGCCGCAGCACGTTGACGTTGTACGAGCCGGCGAATCCGCGGTCGGAGGTGATCACCAGGACCGCCGCGCGGCGCGGGTTCTGCCGCTCGGTGAGCAGTGGGTGGTCCAGCGACGCCGACGACGCCAGCGCCGACAGCACGCGGGTGATCTCCCGGGCGTAGGGCTTGGACGCCTCCACCCGGGCCTGGGCGCGCACGATGCGGGCACCGGCGATCAGCTCCTGCGCCGAGAAGATCTTCTTCGTCGACTGCGTGGAACGGATGCGGCGCCGCAGCGCGCGGAGAGAGGCGGCCATGGGTCAGCCGGCCCGCTTGACCTGGACACGCTCCTGGCCGCGCTCCGAGGCGTCCATGGCCTCGGCCTCCGGCTCGTTCACCGCCAGGGTCTCCCCCTCGGAGGTGGTGAACTGGCCGTAGAACGTCTCGACCGCCCGCTCCAGGCTGGATACGGCGTCGTCCCCCAGAACCTTGCTCTGGCGGATCTCGTCGTAGATGCCGTTCTCGCCGCGGCCGACGAAGTCGAGGAACTCCGCCTCGAACCGCCGGACGTCGCCGACCGGCACGCGGTCGAGCTTGCCCGTGGTGCCCAGCCACAGCGCCACGACCTCCCGCTCGACCGGGAACGGCGAGTACTGGCCCTGCTTGAGCAGCTCGACCAGCCGCTGCCCGCGGTCGAGGGTCGCCCGGCTCGAGGCGTCGAGGTCGGAGGAGAAGGAGGCGAACGCCTCGAGCTCGCGGTACTGCGCGAGGTCCAGCCGGAGCCGGCCGGCGACCGACCGCATCGCCTTGATCTGGGCGGAGCCGCCGACGCGGGACACCGAGATGCCGACGTTGATGGCCGGGCGGACTCCGGAGTTGAACAGGCCGGTCTCGAGGAAGATCTGCCCGTCGGTGATGGAGATGACGTTGGTCGGGATGTAGGCCGAGACGTCGTTGCCCTTGGTCTCGACGATCGGCAGCCCCGTCATGGAGCCGCCGCCGAGCTCGTCGGAGAGCTTGGCGCAGCGCTCCAGCAGCCGGGAGTGGAGGTAGAAGACGTCACCCGGGTAGGCCTCGCGGCCCGGCGGGCGGCGCAGGAGCAGCGAGACCGCGCGGTAGGCCTCGGCCTGGCGGGACAGGTCGTCGAACACGATGAGGACGTGCTTGCCCTCGTACATCCAGTGCTGGCCGATCGCCGAGCCGGTGTAGGGGGCGATGTACTTCACGCCGGCCGCTTCGGACGCGGGCGCGGCGACGATGGTCGTGTACTCCAGCGCGCCGGCGTCCTCGAGGGCAGCGCGGATGGAGGCGATGGTCGAGCCCTTCTGGCCCACCGCGACGTAGATGCAGCGGACCTGCTGCTTCGGGTCGCCGGTGGCCCAGGCCTCCCGCTGGTTGATGATCGTGTCGATCGCGATCGCGGTGCGGCCGGTCTGGCGGTCTCCGATGATCAGCTGGCGCTGACCACGGCCGATCGGGGTCATGGCGTCGATCGCCTTGATCCCGGTCTGCAGCGGCTCCTTGACCGACTGCCGCTGGACCACCGTGGGAGCCTGCAGCTCGAGGGCGCGCCGGCCGGTGGTGGCGATGGGGCCACCGCCGTCGATGGGGTTGCCCAGCGAGTCGACGACGCGGCCGAGGTAGCCGTCGCCGACCGGTACGGAGAGCACCTCGCCGGTGCGCCGCACCTGCTGGCCCTCCTCGATGCCGGCGAAGTCACCCAGGACGACGACACCGATCTCGCGGACGTCGAGGTTCAGGGCCAGACCGCGGACGCCGCTCTCGAACTCGAGCAGCTCGTTGGTCATGACCGAGGGCAGGCCCTCGACGCGGGCGATGCCGTCACCGGCCTCGGTGACCGTGCCCACCTCCTCGCGGGAGATGTCGGGGCTGAACTCGGTGACGTAGCTCTGGATGGCACTGCGGATCTCGTCCGCGGAGATCGTCAGCTCGGCCATGGTCTGGGTCCTCTTCCCTGCGGGGTGGTGTCTGGGGTGGGTCGGTCGGTGGGGGCGGTCAGCCGGCCAGTCGCCGTTCGGCGGTTTCCAGGCGGTGGGCGATGCTGCCGTCGATGACCTCGTCGCCCACCTGGACGATCAGGCCGCCGAGCACGCTCGGGTCCACGGTGACCTGCAACCCGATGGTGCGGCCGTAGAGCCGGCCGAGCACCTCGGCCAGCCGCTGTTCCTGCGCGGCTGTGAGGGCCACCGCGGTGGTCACCCGGGCCACGGACCGGCCGCGGCGCCGGCTGGCGGCCTCGGAGAGGTGCTCGATCGCGTTCTCCGCGCTGCCCACGTGCGGGCCGGTGAGCACGTTGCGCAGCAGCTGCTCCGTGACCGGGCTGACCCGACCCGACAGCAGGCGGTCCAGGAGCGCCCTCCTGCCCTCCGCCGGCGCCTTGCGATCACCCAGGATGCGGGCCAGCTCCCGATCACCGGCGACGATACGCCCGAACCGGAACAGCTCGTCCTCGACGCCGTCGAGCTCGCCACGCGCGTCCGCCGCGTCCAGCGACGCCTCGGTCGCCAGGGTCATGAAGGCGTCCACCAGGTCGACCGGCCGCGACCAGCGCTGTCGGGCGACCGTCTCGACGAGGTCGAGCGCGGTGGCCGACAGCCGCGAGGCGAACAGTCGCCGGGCCAGGGCCGCACGGTCCTCCGGGCGCCCGGCCGGGTCCGACAGCGCACGGCGCAGCGACAGCTGACCGTCCAGCAGCCGGGCGACGGCGAACAGCTCGTCGGCCAGCGCGAGCATCTCCGGGCCCGTCGCGGCGCGGGCCTGACCGGTCAGCCGGTCCTTGGCCTTCTCCAGGACGCCGGAGGCAGGACGGGTGAGTTCGTCGAGGCGCGCCCGCACCTCGACGAGCGCCGCCCGGCTGGAGGCCTCCATCAGCGGGTGCCCTTGCGCGCGCCGACGGCGCCGTCACCGGACGCCGTCAGGCTGTCGAGCTCGGCGAGGAAGCGGTCGACCGTGCCGCTGCGCCGGGCATCGTCGGCGAGGGACTCGCCCACGACCTGGCCGGCCAGCTGGACGGCGAGCGTGCCGATCTGCCCGCGCAGCTCGTTGACGACCTGCTGCCGCGCGCTGGCCAGCTGCTCCTCGCCACGGGCCACGATGCGCGCCGACTCCTCCCGTGCCTGGGCCCGCAGCTCCTCGAGGATCTGCTGACCCTCGGCGCGGGCCTGGTCGCGGATCTGCGCGGCCTCGTTGCGTGCCTCCGCCAGCTGCGCGCGGTACTGCTCCAGCGCCGCCTGCGCCTCCGCCTGCATCGCCTCGGCCCGCTCGATGCCGCCCTCGATCGCCGCACGGCGGGCCTGGAAGACCTGCTCGAACCGCGGTGCCACGAACCTCGCGAACACGAGGAGGACGATCCCGAACGCGATCAGCCCGATGATGATCTCGCCCACGGGCGGGATCAGCGGGTTGTGTTCCTCAGCGGCGAGGATGCTCATGCTGTCACTGTCCCTGTCTCAGTGTCGGTGCCCGTACCGGACGTACGGATCAGGTGCCGAAGACGAAGGGGACGACGAAGCCGATCAGCGCGAGCGCCTCCGAGAGGGCGAACCCCAGGAAGGCGTAGGTACGCGTCAGCCCCGCGGACTCGGGCTGCCGGGCGGTGGCCTGGATGTAGGCCGCCCAGACGATGCCCACACCGATGCCGGGGCCGATCGCTGCCAGGCCGTAGCCGACCGAGCCAATGCTGCCGGTCAGTTCTGCCAGAACGTCCATTACGGGGTATTCCTCCTCTGTCGTCGCCCGGCGGCTGCCGGGCGGCTGGCGGGGTGGTGCGGTTCGTGGGGTGCTGCGACGCGGTGCTCGGACTCAGTGCTCGGCTTCGATCGACCCGTTGAGGTAGGTCCCCATCAGCACGGTGAAGACGTACGCCTGCAGGAAGATGACCAGCAGCTCGAAGAAGGTCATCAGGATGGCCATGAGCGCCGAGACCGGCCCGAAGACGATCGAGAAGTTGTCCCGGCTGAACAGGTAGACGGCGCCGAGCGAGAACACCACCAGCAGCATGTGGCCGGCGAACATGTTCGCGAAGAGCCGGACTGCGAGGGTGAACGGCCGGACGATGAAGTTCTGCAGGATCTCGATCGGGGTCACCAGGATGTACATGAGCTTCGGGACGCCCGGCAGGAACAGGATGTCCTTGAAGTAGCGGCCGACCCCCTGCTCCCGGATGCCGACCCAGATGTAGATGACCCAGCAGATCATCGCCAGGACCAGCGGGAACGCGAACTTCGACATCGGGGAGATCTGCGCGAACGGGATGATCGAGAGCATGTTGTTCGCGAGGATGAAGAAGAACAGCGCGGCCAGGAACGGCGCGAACGGCAGGCCCCGGGGACCCACGACGTCCCGCGCGATCCCGTCGCGGACCAGCGAGTAGCCGCTCTCCGCGACGAACTGGAGCTTGCCGGGCACGATCTGCGGCTTGCGCACCGCCGCCACCATGAGAGCCAGCATCACCAGCGTCGCGATCCACAGCCAGACCGTGATCCGGGTGATCTCGAACCCGACGCCGAGGACCGAGAACGTGACCAGGGGCTCGGGGTAGAACTCACCCAACCCGGGGGCCTGGAAGCCGTCACCGCCGCCGCCTTCGGCGGCAGCGAGCACGTTTCCTAGCGCGAGGGCGCTGGAGGTCACCGTTGTCCCTTCTGCGTCCTGGGTCGGCTCCGTCGTCCGCCCGCGGGCTGTCCTGCTGTGCGCCGGCCCGACGGGTCAGCGCTGCCGTACCGGGCGACCACCAGGTAGATGGCCGCCGCCATGCCGAGGATGATGCCGACCGGGAAGAACACTCGCACGTCCAGCCACCGGTCTAGCAGCCACCCGGCCCCACCCCACACGGCCATCCCGGAGATCATGGTTCCGATGACGGCATAGCCGGTCTCGGCACCACTGCCCCGCCGGGACGGATTCGCAGGTGGGGGCCTGGAGTCCCCGCCAGGGGGGAGGTCCTCGGCCATCGATCCGGACACTATCAGCCGCGTTTCCGCGGGGTTTCCGGGTCCGTCGACGGAGCGCCGCCCGCCCCGGGCGGCGCGGGCGGCGGCACGTAGTAGAGCTGCCGGGTCCAGACCCACCGCAGGTGCACCCCGCTCCAGAGCAGCGCCCCGGCCACGACCGTCCACGCGAGCGTCCGCCGGTCCAGCCAGCCGTGCTCCGGCAGCGCGTTGAGCACGCCGAAGAGCACGACCGCCTTGACGAAGAACATGCCCAATGCCGCCGGCAGGGTGAAGGTGTCGTCGATCCGGCCGGCCCAGGCGATGACCAGCCCGGAGGTGACGAAGAAGGCGGTGACGACGGCCGCCCCGACGAGCACCCCCAGCGCGTCGCCCCATCCGCCGAGCAGGCCGGTGACGGCAGCGCCGATCCCTGCCGCGGCGACGGTGACCAGGGCGCCGACGCGCAGGAACGAGAGGTCCCAGGGGGCGTCGCTGCGCGGCGCCCGCGGCGCGGCGGCGGTCACCGCAGCACCTCCCGGGCGCCGGCGGTCCGCTGCTCGGGCTGGGCCCGCGGCGCCTGCGCGGCGGCCCGCAGCCGCTGCGCGCGGGCGGTGGGGTGCTCGGCCCGGCTGCGCTCGCGCTGGGCGGCCAGCTCCGCCGCCCGCGCCTCGCGCGCCGCCTGGCGGGCCCGCGGGCTGAGCACGACCACGACCCCGACCACGAGCAGGACGGCGATGGCGACGAGCAGCTCCGCGCGGCCACCGGTGATCGACAGGCCGACCGCGCCGAAGGACAGCAGCGCCGCCCAGAAGTACATGACGAGCACCGCACGGCGGTGCGAGTGCCCGATCGAGAGCAGCCGGTGATGCAGGTGCATCTTGTCCGGCGAGAACGGCGACTGGCCCTTGCGGGTGCGCCGCACGACCGCCATCAGCAGGTCGACGAAGGGGATGAACAGGACCGCGATCGGCACGAGCAGGGGCAGCGCGAGCGGCAGCAGGCTGGCGGCGGTGTCGAAGGTCTGCGGGTCCACTCCCCCCGTCGCGGTCACCGCGGCGGCCGACAGCATCAGGCCGACCAGCATCGAGCCCGAGTCGCCCATGAAGATGCGGGCCGGGCTGAAGTTGTGCGGCAGGAAGCCCAGGCAGGCACCGGCCAGGACCGCGGTGATCAGCGCGGGAGCGCTCGCCACGTCGTCGTAACCGCTGAGCGACAGGTTGTAGCTGTAGGCGAAGAAGGCCAGCGCCGCGATGGCCGAGACACCCGCGGCCAGGCCGTCGAGGCCGTCGATGAAGTTCAGCGCGTTCACCGTCGCGACGGTGAGCACGATCGTCAGCGGCACGCCGATGTCGGGGCCGAGGGAGATCGTGCCGATGTCGGCCACCGGCAGGAACAGGAAGGCCAGCTGCACGCCGAGCAGCACCATGACGCCGGCCGCGGCGATCTGCCCGGTCAGCTTGGTCAGCGCGTCGAGACCCCACCGGTCGTCGATGACCCCGAGGAGGCAGATCAGGCCGCCGGCGACCAGGACGGCGATGGTCTGGGAGTCGTCGAACGTCCGCTGCAGCGCCGGCAGCCGGGTGGCCACCAGAACGGCGGCCGCCACGCCGAGGTACATGGCGACGCCGCCGCCGCGCGGAGTGGGGATGACGTGCACGTCGCGCTCGCGGGGCGCGGCCATCATCCGCGCCCGGACGGCGAGCATCCGCACCACCGGCGTGGTCAGGAAGGTGACCAGCGCGGCGGTGAGGAGGACGACGGCGTACTCGCGCATGCGCTCAGCCGGCCCGGGCGGGATCCGGGTACGCCGGATGCGCCCCGACCAGCTCGCGCACACCCGCGGCCACGTCGGCCGTGCGGCTGCCGTCGTGGTCCCGGATGGCGCTGCCGATGAGGGAGGCGATCCTCTTCATGTCGGACTCGACCATGCCCTGGGTGGTGACCGCGGGGCTGCCGACCCGGATGCCGGAGGCGACCGAGGCCGGCTGCGGGTCGAACGGGATCGCGTTCTTGTTCAGCACGATCCCCGCGGCGTCGCAGCGCCGCTCGGCATCCGCCCCGGTGACCCCCGTGTCCCGCAGGTCGAGCAGGGCCAGGTGGGTGTCGGTCCCCCCGGCGACCGGGCGCAGACCCTCGGCGGCCAGGCCCTCGGTGAGCGCCTGCGCGTTGGCGACGACCTGCCGGGCGTAGGCCCGGTACTCCGGCTGCAGGCACTCCTTGAGGTTCACCGCCTTGGCGGCGACGGCGTGCATGAGCGGGCCGCCCTGCATCATCGGGAACACCGCCTTGTCGATCGCCTTGGCGTGCTCGGCCCTGCAGACGATCGCCCCGCCGCGGGGGCCACGCAGCACCTTGTGCGTCGTGAACGTGACGACGTCGGCGTAGGGCACCGGGCTGGGGATCGCCTGGCCGGCGACCAGACCGATGAAGTGCGCGGCGTCCACCATGAGCAGGGCGCCGACCTCGTCGGCGATCTCCCGGAACGCGGCGAAGTCGATCAGCCGCGGGATCGCCGAGCCGCCGCAGACGACCAGCTTCGGGCGGTGCGTGCGGGCCAGGTCGCGCACCTGGTCGTAGTCGATGTGCTCGGTGTCCGCGCGGACGCCGTACTGCACCGCGTCGAACCACTTGCCGGAGAAGGACACCTTCGTGCCGTGGGTCAGGTGACCACCGTGGGGCAGCGCCATGCCGAGCAGCGTGTCGCCCGGCTGCAGGAACGCGCCGTACGCCGCCAGGTTCGCGCTGGCCCCCGAGTGCGGCTGCAGATTGACGTGCTCGGCGCCGAAGAGCTCCTTGCCCCGGGCGATGCCGATCTCCTCGGCGCGGTCCACCACCTCGCAGCCGCCGTAGTACCGGCGCCCCGGATAGCCCTCGGCGTACTTGTTCGACAGCGTGCTGCCCAGCGCGGCGAGCACCGCGGGGCTGGTGAAGTTCTCGCTGGCGATCAGCTGCAGCCCGCCGCGCAGGCGATCCAGCTCGTCGACGACGACCCCGGCGATGTCCGGATCGAGGGCGGCCAGGGCGTCGAGGTCCGGGCCCCAGTAGGGCGTGCTCATCTCGAGGTGCTCCAGACGGCTCGGGGCGGCGGTCGTCCCACTATGACATTGCAGCCCTTCCTGGCTGCACCGCGACCACGTGCCGCGTCCGTTGCGCTGAGCCTTGCGTCGCACCTGCGCGGAACCCTCCGGGCCCCACTCGGCGCGACCCGGCGTCCCGTGCTCCGCTCAGTCCTCGATGTCGGAGACCACGTCGCGGAGGCGGTCCACGGGCAGGGCACCCACCCGCAGCACCCGCGGGACCGGCCCGGTGCAGTCGACCATGGTGCTCGCCGCCAAGCCCTCCCGGGGACCGCCGTCGAGCACGACCGCCGCGTGGTCGCCGAGCTGCTCGACGGCCTGCCCGGCCGTCGTCGCCGCCGGCCGGCCGGAGCGGTTGGCGCTGGAGACCGCGAGCGGCCCGGTGCGGCGCAGCAGGTCGCGGGCGACCTCGTCGTCGGGGAGCCGCACGGCCACGGTGCCCTCGGCGTCGCCGAGGTCCCAGGCCAGGGACGGCGCGTGCTCGAGCACCAGGGTGAGCCCGCCGGGCCAGAACGCCTGGGCCAGGTCGTGGGCGGCCGGCGGCAGGTCGACGACCAGACCGGCCAGGGTGGACGCCTCACCGATCAGGACCGGGACGGGCATCGTGCGGCCGCGGTTCTTCGCGGCCAGCAGCCGGGTGACGGCGGCCGGCGTGAACGCGTCGGCCGCGACGCCGTAGACCGTGTCGGTGGGCAGCAGCACCAGCTCGCCGCGGGCGATGGCCGCGGCCGCGGCGTCGAGGCCCGCGGCGCGGGCGGCGGGGTCGGAGCAGTCGAAGACGTCGGGCACGGAGGGCGAGTCTGTCACCCCCGTTCCGGCGCCGGCCGTGCTCCCCGGCCGTGTGGCGGCCGTCCAGGCCGGCGGAACACCCGGCCCGGTCACCCGTCGGCGCGCCGGGCGGTGGTGAACCGGGGGCGACCGGCGAGGTCGGCATGGTCGGCCACGTCGGCGAAGCCGCCGTGCGCACGGACGAGCGCGGGCAGGGAGCCGCCCTGCTGATCGGCGTGCTCGATGCCCAGCCAGCCGCCCGGACGCAGCAGCCGGGCGGCGGTGACCAGCAGGCCGCGCACCACGTCGAGTCCGTCGGGCCCGCCCCACAGCGCCAGCGGCGGGTCGTGGTCGGCGACCTCGCGGGGAACCCGGGCTCCGTCGGGCACGTACGGCGGATTGGAGACGACGAGGTCCACGGCGCCGTCCAGGTCCCGCAGGAGCCCGGGGTCGGTCATGTCGCCCCCGACCACCCGCACCGGGGTGTCGCCGGCGGCGGCCCGGGTGGTGGCGTTGTGCCGCGTCCACTCGATCGCACCGGCGTCCCGCTCGACGGCGACCACCCGCGCGCCGGGGTGCTCGTGCGCGATGGAGAGGGCGAGGGCGCCGGACCCGGCCCCCAGGTCGACGACGACGGGCTCCCGCGCGCCGGCCAGGCGCTCCATCGCCCACCCGGCCAGCTGCTCCGTCTCCGGCCGCGGGACGAAGACCCCGGGCCCGACCGCCAGCTCGAGGAACCGGAAGGGCGCGCGCCCCGTGAGGTGCTGCAGCGGCACGCGGTCGGCCCGCTGGGCCAGCAGCGCCTCGAAGCGGACGGCGTCGTCGCCGGTGACCTCGTCGAGCACGAGCAGCCGGCTGCGGGGCACGCCGACGACGGCGGCCAGGAGGAGCTCGGCGTCCACCCGTGGCGACTCGACCCCGGCGTCGGCCAGCCGGCGTGCGGCCTCGCCGAGCAGCGTCCGGACGTTCAGGAGCCGGCCGCCAGCTGCTCGGCGGTGTGCGCGCTGACGAGGGCGTCGATGACGCCGTCCAGGTCGCCGTCGAGCACCTGGTCGAGGTTGTGCGCCTTGTAGCCCACCCGGTGGTCGGCGATCCGGTTCTCCGGGAAGTTGTAGGTGCGCACCCGCTCGCTGCGGTCCATCGTCCGCACCTGGCTGCGCCGCTGATCGCTGGCGGCGGCCGCGGCCTCCTCGCGAGCGGCGGCCAGCAGCCGCGACCGGAGCACGCGCAGCGCCGACTCCCGGTTCTGCAGCTGGCTCTTCTCGTTCTGCGAGCTGACCACGATGCCGCTGGGCAGGTGGGTGATCCGGACGGCGGAGTCGGTGGTGTTCACGCTCTGCCCCCCGGGGCCCGACGAGCGGAAGACGTCGATGCGCAGGTCGTTCGGGTCGACGGTGACGTCCACCTCCTCGGCCTCGGGCAGCACCAGGACGCCCGCCGCCGAGGTGTGGATCCGGCCCTGCGACTCGGTGACGGGCACCCGCTGGACGCGGTGCACCCCGCCCTCGAACTTCAGCCGGGACCAGATGCCCTCGTCGGTGCGCGACTTGATCGCAACCGCCACGTCCTTGTAACCGCCCAGCTCGGCCTCGACGGCGTCGAGGATCTCGGTGGCCCAGCCGCGGCGCTCGGCGTAGCGCAGGTACATGCGCAGCAGGTCACCGGCGAACAGCGCCGACTCGGCGCCGCCCTCCCCCGCCTTGATCTCGAGGATGACGTCCTTGTCGTCGTCGGGGTCACGGGGCAGGAGTTGCTCGCGCAGGCGGGCGCCGAGCTCTTCCACCTGCCGTTCCAGGCTCGCCGCCTCGGCGGCGAAGGAGACGTCCTCGCCGGCCAGCTCGCGAGCGGTCGACAGGTCGCCGCGCGCCTGGTCCAGGGCTCGGGCGGTCTCGACCAGGGGTGCCAGCTGGGCGTAGCGGCGGCCCAGCCGGCGGGCGCGGGACTGGTCCGCGTGCACCGCGGGGTCGGCGAGCTCGCGCTCGAGGGAGGCGTGCTCGTCGAGCAGGACCGACAGCCGGTCGGGGGCGCTCATGGGGAGTCACCTCGGGTATCGAAGGCCGATGCGGCCACGTGGTCCGGAGGACCGCAGCCGGACATGACGACGGCGCCCGCCCCACCGCGAGGGTGGGAGCGGGCGCCGTCGGACGTGCTACTTGTCGGCGGAAGCGCCGGCAGCGCGCTTGCCGAACCGCTTCTCGAAGCGGGCGACGCGGCCACCGGTGTCCAGGATGCGCTGCTTGCCGGTGTAGAAGGGGTGGCAGGCCGAGCAGGTCTCGACGGTCAGGTGACCGTTCGGCGCCGTGCTCCGGGTGGTGAACGTGTTGCCGCAGCCACAGGTCACGGTGGTGACGTTGTAGGCCGGGTGGATGTCGGGCTTCATATCGCCTCTTCTGCGGAATTCGCTGTCGTTCGGGTTCTGCAACGCCGGCGGCCGGCCGATATTCCGGCCGCCGCGGGGCTCGGCCGACCAGTCTCCCAGATCGGCCGGGAGGTGCTGGAACGGCCCCCGTCCAGGGCCCCACCCTGAGCGTGCGAAGGGTGGGGAGGACGGGGGTCCTTCCTCAGTCGTTGCCCGGGCCCAGCGTCGTCTTCTGGATCTGCATGAGGAACTCGACGTTGTTGCGTGTCTTCTTCAGCTTGTCCAGCAGGAGCTCGAGCGCCTGCTGCGGCTCGAGCGCGGCGAGCACCCGGCGCAGCTTGATGACGATCGCCAGCTCGTCGGCGTTCATCAGGATCTCTTCCTTGCGGGTGCCCGACGCGTTCACGTCGACCGCCGGGAAGACCCGCTTGTCCGCCAGCCGGCGGTCGAGCTTGATCTCGGCGTTACCGGTCCCCTTGAACTCCTCGAAGATCACCGTGTCCATCGTGGAGCCGGTCTCGACCAGCGCCGAGGCGATGATCGTGAGCGAGCCCCCGTTCTCGATGTTGCGGGCGGCGCCGAGGAAGCGCTTGGGCGGGTACAGCGCGGTCGAGTCGACCCCACCGGAGAGGATGCGCCCGCTGGCGGGGGCCGCCAGGTTGTAGGCGCGACCCAGGCGGGTGATCGAGTCCAGCAGGACGACGACGTCGTGGCCCATCTCGACCAGGCGCTTGGCCCGCTCGATGGAGAGCTCGGCCACGGTCGTGTGGTCCGACGGCGGCCGGTCGAAGGTCGAGGCGATGACCTCGCCCTTCACCGAGCGCTGCATGTCGGTGACCTCCTCGGGCCGCTCGTCGACCAGGACGACCATGAGGTGGCACTCGGGGTTGTTCGTGGTGATCGCGTTGGCGATCGCCTGCAGCACCATCGTCTTGCCGGCCTTGGGCGGGCTGACGATCAGCGCGCGCTGCCCCTTGCCGATCGGCATGACCAGGTCGATGACCCGGGTGGTCAGCTGGTGCGGCTCGGTCTCCAGCCGCAGCCGCTGCTGCGGGTAGAGCGGGGTCAGCTTGGTGAACTCGGGGCGCTGCTTGGCCTGCTCGGGCTCCAGCCCGTTCACCGTGTCGAGGCGGACCAGTGCGTTGTACTTGTCCTTGCGCTCGCCGTCGCGCGGCTGGCGGACGGCGCCGGTGACGGCGTCACCGCGGCGCAGGCCGTAGCGGCGCACCTGCGACAGCGAGACGTAGACGTCGTTGGGGCCGGTCAGGTAACCCGACGTCCGCACGAACGCGTAGTTCTCGAGCACGTCCAGGATGCCCGCGACGGGCAGCAGGACGTCGTCCTCGCTGACGGTCGGCTCGGCCTGGTCGAACCGGTCGCGGCCCCCGCCGTTGCCGCCGCGGCGGTTGCGGTCCCGGTAACGGCGCCCGCGGCGGCCGCGGCCGCCCTCGAAGTCGTCGTCGTCCTCGTCGTTGCGGTCGTTGGTCGACCGGCCGTCGGTGCGGTTGTCCGGCCGGCCGGCGCGGTCGGCGCGGTCCGGCCGGTCACCGCGGTCGGGACCGCGATTGCCGTCGCGGTTGGCGTCGCGGGGACCGCCGTCACGGTTGCCGTCGCGGTCGCCGCGGGTGCGGTTGCGCTCGCCGCGGTCGCGGTTCCGCTGGGGGCGGTCGCCCTCGGTGCGCTGCTCGCCGTCGACGGGCACGGTGTCGGCGGGCACGGTGTCGGCGGGCACGGTGTCGGCGGGCACGGTGTCGGCGGGCGCGGTGTCGGCGGGCGCGGTGTCGGTGCGCGGGGTGCCGGTGGGCGGGGTCTCGGTGCCGGTCTCGGTTGCGGAATCGTTGGCCGGGACCCGGTCGGCCGCCGGCGACTCGACCGACGGGGAGCCGGCCGGGCGGCTCGCGCCGCGGCGGGACCGGGTCGGGCGGGTGCCCTCGGGGCGCTGCTCGGTGGCACCGGTCAGCGGGCCGCCGTTCGCGCCACCGCTGACCGGAGCCTCGAGCGGAGCGGAGGACGCGGCGATGCCGCGCGACGCCGGGGCGCCTTCGGCAGCGCCCGGGCCCTGGGCCGGGGCGCCGGTGGCGGGCGCGTCGCCCGCTCCGGGACCCGCCCCTACCTGGCGCGCCGAGATGGCGGCGACGAGGTCGCTCTTGCGCATCCGTCCGGTACCGGAGATGCCCAGTTCGCCGGCGAGCCGCTGCAGCTCGGGCAGCAGCATCCCCGACAGTCCGTTGCCGCGGCGACGGGTGCTCCCCGTCGTCCCAGAAGCGGCAGTCGCCTCGGCCGCACCGGCAGCGTCCTGCGTACCGGTCGCGGCGAGGTCGGTGGTTTCACTCACGTACAGGTCCTTCCCTGCTGTGACCTGCGCCCTATCGGCGCAGGGGTCTCCCGGTCCCTGGAGGTCCGGCCCGGAGGCGGGAACGCACGAGGGAACGGGTCGAGAAATTGCGAGGCGGATCTGCGGCGAAGAGAGATCGTCTGCTTCGGCCTCGCGCGAGGCTCGCCCGAGGTGGGCGGCTACGCCGTGAGCCTAGACGCAGCTCACGGCCTGGACAACACCGGTGGGTACCGGTGTGTTCCTCGTTACCGAGACGAGACCTGAGAGTTCCCGTGCCCCACGCGCGCCCCATCGGCGTCCACGTCCAGCGGGAGCACCGTCCACCCGGGCGGGGCGGCCCGGCGGACCGCCTGCAGGTCCGCCTCCGCCGGGACGGACGACGAGCCGGCGGGCGCCACCGCCAGGACCAGCACGCTGGGGCCGGCGCCGGAGACGACCGCCGGCAGGCCCTGCTCGCGGAGCCGGTCGACGAGGGCCAGGGACTCCGGCATGGCCGCGCCGCGCTGCCGCTGGTGCAGCCGGTCCTCGGTCGCGTCCAGGAGGAGCGAGGGCTCCCGGGTGAGCGCCTGGACCAGCAGCGCCGCGCGGCCGGCGGCATGGGCGGCGTCGCCGTGCGGTACGACGTCGGGCAGCAGCCCGCGGGCCACGTGCGTGGACAGCGTGCCCGGCGGCACGAGCACGACGGGGGCGACGGACGGGTCGACCTCCAGCCGCGTCGCGCGGGCGCCCTGCGGTGTCATCCAGGACAGCGTCGCGCCACCCAGCAGGCACGGCGCGACGTTGTCGGGATGCCCCTCGAGTTCCGTCGTGAGCCGGAGGACGGCGTCGCGGTCGACCTCCCCGACGTCGGGACACAGCGCCCACGCACCGACGACCCCGGCGACGACCGCAGCGGCGGAGGAACCCATCCCCCGCCCCTGCGGGATGCCGTTGTGCGCACTCACCCGGAGTCCGGGGGGCGCCCAGCCCAGCTCGTCGCAGGCCGCCCGGAACGCGCGCACGACCAGGTGCGACTCGTCGGCGGGCAGCTCACCCGCGCCGATCCCGGAGACCTCCACCGCCAGACCCGTCCCGGCCGGGGTGAACTCCAGCACGTCGTGGCAGGTCAGCGCCAGGCCGGCGCAGTCGAAGGCCGGCCCCAGGTTGGCGCTGGTCGCCGGCACGCGCACCCGCACCGCCGCGGCCGGTCCTCCGCCGGCTCCCGCCGCGAGCCTCCCCGTGGCGGGCAGCGGGAGGTCGCTCGCCGAGCGGAGGGCGGGACGCGCTGCGCTCATAGCCCGAGCTGGGCGGCGGCCGCGGCGGCGTCGACCGGGACCGTCATGGGCGCGGGGGCGCCGGAGATCGCCCACTCCGGGTCCTTGAGCCCGTTGCCCGTCACCGTGCAGACCACCCGCTGACCCGGCTCCAGCTCACCGGCGGCCGCCACCTGGAGCAGGCCGGCGACCGACGCGGCCGAGGCCGGCTCGACGAAGACGGCCTCGCTGCGGGCCAGCAGCCGGTACGCGGCCAGGATCTCGCGGTCGGTCACGGCGTCGATGCGGCCGCCGGACTCGTCGCGGGCCGCGAGCGCCTTGGTCCAGGAGGCCGGGTTGCCGATGCGGATCGCCGTGGCGATCGTGCTCGGCTGCTCCACGACCTTCCCGGTCACGATCGGCGCCGCGCCGGCTGCCTGGAAACCCCACATGCGCGGCGTCCGGGTGGCGGTGCCGTCGGCCGCGTACTCGCGGTAGCCCTGCCAGTAGGCGGTGATGTTGCCGGCGTTGCCCACCGGCAGGCAGTGGATGTCGGGAGAGTCCCCCAGGACGTCGACGATCTCGAACGACGCGGTCTTCTGGCCCTCGATGCGGAACTGGTTGACGCTGTTGACCAGGCTGACCGGGTAGTCGATGGCGAGCTTGCTGGCCAGGGCCAGGCAGTCGTCGAAGTTGCCCTCGACCTGCAGCAATTGCGCCCCGTGCACCAGCGCCTGGGCCAGCTTGCCCATGGCGATCTTCCCCTGGGGCACGAGCACGGCACAGGTGATCCCGGCCCGGGCGGCGTAGGCCGCGGCGCTCGCGCTGGTGTTCCCGGTCGAGGCGCAGATGACCGCCTTCGACCCCTCCTCGACGGCCTTGGTGATCGCCATCGTCATGCCGCGGTCCTTGAAGGAGCCGGTGGGGTTGGCGCCCTCGACCTTGAGGTAGACCTCGCACCCCGTCCGGCGGGACAGCTCCGGGGCGGGCACCAGCGGGGTGGCGCCCTCGTGCAGCGTCACGACCGGCGTGTCGTCGCCGACCGGCAGACGCGACCGGTAGGCCTCGATGAGCCCGGGCCATCCCGGCGAGACGACTCCCCGGACACCTGCACTCATGACAACCCCTCCACGCGCAGCACGCTGGTGACGCCCCGGACGGCGGGCATGTCCCGCAGCGCGGCGATGGTGGCAGACAGCGCGGCGTCGGGGGCGCTGTGGGTGACGATGACGAGCGTCGCGGCGTCACCGTGCCCGTCCTGGCGGACGGTGGCGATGCTGACCTCGTGCCGGGCGAACTCGTGCGCGACGGTCGCGAGGACACCCGGCTTGTCGGCCACGTCGAGGCTCACGTGGTAGCGGGTCGGGGTGTCGGCGATCGGCCGGACGGCCAGGTTGGCGTACCCCGTCGGCCCCTGCCCGGAGGCCCCGGCCAGCCGGTTGCGCGCGACGGCGACGAGGTCACCGAGGACGGCGCTGGCGGTCGGCTCGCCGCCCGCTCCCTGGCCGTAGAACATCAGCTGCCCGGCGGCCTCGGCCTCGACGAAGACGGCGTTGAACGCCCCGCCGACCGATGCCAGCGGGTGCGACGTCGGGATCATCGCCGGGTGGACCCGCACCGCGACCGAGTCGCCGTCCCCGTTCCCGTTGCCGACGCGCTCGCAGATCGCCAGCAGCTTGACCGTGCAGCCGATCTCGGCGGCGCGCGCGACGTCGGTCGCCGACACCGCCGAGATGCCCTCGCGGTACACGTCGGCGGCCGCCACCGGGGTGTGGAAGGCCAGGGACGCGAGGATCGCGGCCTTGGCCGCCGCGTCGAACCCGTCGACGTCGGCGGTGGGATCGGCCTCGGCGTAGCCGAGGTCGGTGGCCTCCGCGAGCGCCTCGGCGAAGCCGGCGCCGGTCTCGGCCATGCGGGACAGGATGTAGTTCGTCGTCCCGTTCACGATGCCCACGACCCGGCGCAGCTGGTCGCCGGCGAGGGACTCGCGCAGCGGGCGCAGCAGCGGGATCGCGCCGGCGACCGCGGCCTCGTAGTAGAGGTCGACCCCGGCCTTCGCGGCGGCGGCGTGCAGCTGCGGGCCGTCGTCGGCGAGCAGCGCCTTGTTGGCGCTGACCACCGACTTGCCGGCCTCGAACGCGGCCAGGAGCAGGGTCCGGGCGGGCTCGATGCCGCCGATGACCTCGACGACGAGATCGACGTCGTCGCGGGTGACCAGCGCCTCCGCGTCGGTGGTGAGCAGGTGCGCCGGGACGTCGGGGTGGTGGTCCGGGCGGCGCACCGCGATCCCGACCACCTGCACGGGCCGGCCGACGCGGGCGGTGAGGTCGTCGGCCTGCTCGGAGATCAGCCGCAGGACGGCGCTGCCGACGGTTCCGCAGCCGAGCAGGGCGACCTTGAGCGGCTTCACGAGCGGGCTCCCACGGGATGCTCGGGCGCCGGCTGGGACGGCGCCGGGGAGGGGGCCGGCGTCCCGGCGAGGACGGCGTCGAGGGCGAACACGTCCGACAGTGTCTGACGGCGGACGATCTCGGTGGCCGCACCGTCCCGCACGGCGACCACGGGCGGCTTGAGCAGGTAGTTGTAGTTGCTGGCCATCGACCAGCAGTAGGCGCCGGTGGCGGCGACGGCCAGGAGGTCCCCCGCCTGCACGTCCGAGGGCAGCCACAGGTCGCGGACGAGGATGTCGCCGCTCTCGCAGTGCTTGCCGACCACGCGGCACAGGGCCGGAGGGGCCTGGGAGGTGCGGTTGGCCAGGACGCAGGTGTAGGCCGCGTCGTAGAGGGCGGTGCGGATGTTGTCGCTCATCCCGCCGTCGACCGAGACGTAGTTGCGCACCAGGGGTGCGCCCGGCGTGCCGCTGGCGCCCAGGCGCACCGGCTTGATGGTGCCGATCTCGTAGATCGTCACGGTTCCCGGCCCGGCGATGGCCCGGCCGGGCTCCACCGCCAGACGCGGCACGTGCAGGCCCAGCTGGGCGCACTCCGCAGCGATGACCGCGCGGAGCCTGCCCGCGACGTCGTGCGGGCTGACGGGGTCGTCCTCGGGGAGGTAGGCGATGCCGAAGCCGCCGCCGAGGTTGAGCTCGCCGAGCATCTCCCCCGTCGCCTGGTGCACCTGACCCAGCAGGCCGACCACCCGGTGCGCCGCCGCCTCGAACCCGGCGGTGTCGAAGATCTGCGAGCCGATGTGGCTGTGCAGGCCGGCCAGGTGCAGGGCCGGCTCGCGGATCACGCGCACGGCGGCGGTCAGTGCGTCGCCGGTCGCCAGCGAGAAGCCGAACTTCTGGTCCTCGTGCGCGGTGGCGATGAACTCGTGGGTGTGGGCCTCGATGCCGACGGTCGCGCGGATCAGCACCGGGACCGGGCTGCCACCGGCGGCGACCCGCGCGGCGGCCAGCGGCACCAGCCGGTCGATCTCGTCGAAGGAGTCGACGACGACGCGCCCGATGCCGGCGTCCACGGCCAGCCGCAGCTCGACCAGGGACTTGTTGTTGCCGTGCAGGGCTATCCGCTCGGCGGGAAAGCCGGCGGCCAGCGCCAGGGACAGCTCGTTGCCGCTGCACGCGTCGAGGTGCAGGCCGTCGTCGGCGATCCAGCGGGCCACCTGCCCGCAGAGGAACGCCTTGGAGGCGTAGTGCACGTCCGCGTCGGAGAACGCGCTCGCGAAGTCCGCCGCCCGGCCGCGGAAGTCGCCCTCGTCCAGGACGAACAACGGGGTGCCGTGCTCGCGGGCCAGCTCCGTCACCGGACGCCCGCCCAGGTGCAGCTCGCCGTCGATCCGCTCGGCCGACCGCGGCCAGACGTGGGGATCGAGGGCGCCCAGCTCCGCCGGCGGCGGGCCCGCGGCCGTCGGTGGCGAGATGTTCCCGTGCAGCGGACCCGCCGGGTGCGCCCTCACATCCGCTCCGGTGCGGACACGCCGAGCACGTCCAGCCCGTTGCGCAGCACCGTGGCGGTGGCTGCGCACAACCACAGCCGCGCGGTGTTGAGGGCCGTCGGCTCCTCGTCGCCGCGGGGCAGGACCCGGCAGGTGTCGTAGAAGCGGTGGTATGTGCCGGCCAGCTCCTCCAGGTACCGCGCCACCCGGTGCGGCGCCCGCAGCTCGGCCGCGGCGCTCAGCACGCGGGGGAACTCGCCGATCGCCCGCAGCAGGTCGCTCTCGCGCTCGTGCGCCAGCAGGCCCACGTCGACGTCGCCGGCCCCTCCGAGGGCGAGGCCCAGGTCGGCGGCGTTGCGCAGGACGGAGGAGATCCGGGCGTGCGCGTACTGCACGTAGAAGACCGGGTTGTCGTTGGTGCGCCGGCTCCACAGGTCGACGTCGATGTCGATCTGCTGGTCGACCGACGCCCGCGCGAGGGCGTAGCGGGCGGCGTCCACGCCGATCGCATCGACCAGGTCCGCGAGCAGCACGATCGTGCCGGCTCGCTTGCTCATCCGGACCGGCTCCCCGGCCCGGAGCAGGTTGACCAGCTGGCCGATGAGGATCTCGAGGTGCTCCCCGGGGTCGTCACCGGTGGCGGCGACGAGCGCCTTGTACCGGCCGACGTAGCCGGAGTGGTCGGCGCCGAGCATGATCACCACCCGGTCGAAGCCGCGGGCGCGCTTGTCGAGGTAGTACGCGCAGTCGGAGGCGAAGTAGGTCGTCTCGCCGTCGGCCTTGACCAGGACCCGGTCCTTGTCGTCGCCGAAGTCCGTCGTCCGGAGCCAGACGGCACCGTCGGACTCGTAGACGTGCCCCTGCTCGCGGAGCCGGGCCAGCGCCTTCTCCACCGCGCCCGTCTCGTACAGCGACTGCTCGCTGAACCAGACGTCGAAGTCGACGCCGAAGTCCTCCATCGAACGGCGGATCTCGGCGAGCATCAGCGCGACACCGCGGTCGCGGAAGACCTGCCGCTGCTCGTCGTCGTCCCGCTCGCGCACGTCGGGCACCTCGGCGACGACCGAGGCGGCGATGTCGGCGATGTAGGTGCCGCCGTAACCGTCCTCGGGCACCGGCTGCCCGTTCGCCGCCGCCTGGAGGCTGCGGGCGAAGCGGTCGATCTGGGCGCCGGCGTCGTTGATGTAGTACTCACGGGTCACGTCGGCGCCGCTGGCCTCCAGCAGGCGCCCGATGGCGTCGCCGACCGCGGCCCAGCGGCTGCCGCCGATGTGCACCGGTCCGGTCGGGTTGGCCGAGACGAACTCGAGGTTGAGCTTCTGCCCCGCCAGGACGGCGGTGCGCCCGTACCCGGCGCCGGCCGTCACGGCCTGCACGGCGATCTGCCCGAGCGCACCCTCGGCGAGGGTGATGTTGAGGAAGCCGGGGCCGGCCACGTCGACGGCGGCGATCCCCGGCTGGGCGGCGAGATCGGTGGCGAGCAGATCGGCGACCTCGCGCGGCGGCCGCCCGGCGGCCTTGGCCAGCCGGAGGGCGACGTTGGTGGCGTAGTCGCCGTGCGCCCGGTTCTTCGGTCGCTCGACGAGAACGTCCTCGGGCACCTCGACCGCGAGCGCGCCGCGGTCGACGGCCGCGGCCACGGCGGTCCGGACGACGTTCCGCAACTGCTCTGGTGTCACCGGACGAGCGTACTGACCGGGCGCGGTGGCCCCGCCGGCCCGCCTCGCCCCAGGAGTCCCGTGCTCCCAGGGATCACCCAGGGAGCCGACCTAGACTCGCTCGGCGACGGGCCGTCGGCGTCCCGCCCCCTACCCCAGCACCCAGCATCGAGGAGAGGCCTTGGCCAGGAACCGCACGCCCGCGAGCGGAAGCAGCCGGGCTGCCGGGAAGAGCGGTTCAGCCGGGAGGAGCAGCTCGGGCGGCAAGGGCGGGCGCACCCGGCCGCCCGCCAACGTCGTCGCACCGCAGCGGCCCTGGGGCCTCATCGCCGCGGCACTGGCCGTGGTCGTGTTCGCGGCCGCCGTCATCACCTACGCGGTGGTCCAGGTCAACCGGTCCAACGAGAACGAGGTCGAGGCGGTCGACGAGATCGACGGCGTCCAGACGTTCGACTACCCGGCCGGCCAGGAGCACGTGACGACCCCGGTGGACTACACCGAGTCGCCGCCCGTCGGTGGTCCGCACGCCCCGCCGCCGGACTGGGCCGACTGCACGGGCACGGTCTACGACGTCGACATCCGGCACGAGAACGCGGTCCACAGCCTCGAGCACGGCGCCGTCTGGATCACCTACGACCCCGAGGCGCTGTCCGAGGAGGAGATCGCCACGCTGGCCGAACTCGTCGAGGGCGAGCCCGGCCGGATGCTCTCGCCGTACGAGGGCCTCGACTCACCGATCAGCATCCAGTCCTGGGGCCACCAGCTGAAGGTCGACAGCGCCGACGACGTGCGGCTGCAGCAGTTCGCCGACTTCCTCACGTTCAACAGCGAGTTCACCCCCGAACCCGGGGCGAGCTGCGAGAACCCGGCCTTCGCCGCGAACCCGGTGGTGGCCGACCCCGCCGCGTCATGAGCGATCCCGTCGACCGCGGGAGCCGGCTGCGGACGGTGCTGATCGCGGTCATCGCCGTCGGCCTCGTGCTCGTGGGCGGGGGTCTCGCCGTGGCCCTGGGTCTCGGCCGCGCCGAGGTCCCGACGGCCGAGACGGTGGACGCCGGCTTCTCGCGTGACATGGCGCGCCACCACCTGCAGGGCGTGGAGATGGCCAACCTCGCGCTCGACCGGAGCGAGGACCCGGCCGTCCGGGGGCTGGCCTTCGACATCTCGGCGACCCAGACCAACCAGACCGGCCGGATGCAGGGCTGGCTCTCCCTCTGGGGCATCCCGTTCACCGGCGGGCAGCCCATGGCGTGGATGGGCGACGGTGGCCACAGCGGGCACGACATGGACGTGGAGATGGACATGGAGATGGACATGGACGGCCTGATGCCGGGCATGGCGACCGAGGAGGAACTCGCCGAGCTGCGGAGCCTGTCCGGCAGCGCGTTCGACGTCGAGTTCCTCCGGCTGATGATCCGGCACCACCAGGGCGGCGAGGAGATGGCCGAGTACGCCGCCGAGCACGCCGGGCTGGCGGTGGTCCGTGACCTCGCGGAGACCATCGTGGAGTCCCAGTCGGCGGAGACCGCGCTGATGAGCGAGATGCTGACGGCCCGCGGCGGAACGCCGCTCCCGGCCCCCTGAGGGCCTCCCACCGGGCCGCCGGACGTGGCTGGTAGCTTCTCTGCTGCCCCACCACGACGAGCCCCCGTAGCTCAGGGGATAGAGCACCGCCCTCCGGAGGCGGGTGCGCAGGTTCGAATCCTGCCGGGGGCACTTCCCGGTGCCGACCGACGGTCGGCGAACAGACGCAGAACGGCCCCGCGGGTCCCGGTACCGGGTCCCCGCGGGGCCGTTCTGCTGTCGTCGGGCATCACCACGCGGGGGGCCCGACGAAGCTCCGACGGGGCGCGCGGGTCAGGCCGGGTGCGGGTGGGTCAGCGACCCATGCGGTCGCGGTAGCGGGCGGCGCGCTTGGCCGCCGCGGCCCGCCGCCGCTCGGTCTCCTGGCGCTGGCGCACCAGTCCCGCGCGCTCGCGGTGCGCGGTGGCGGTGCCCGCCGGGTACCCCGCCTTCACCACCCGGTTCTCGGTGGACTCGGGCATGTAGGCCAGGGAGTAGAAGAGCGCCAGGGCCAGCCCGCCGCCCGCGCACGCCGCGCGCAGCCCCCAGGAGGCCGGCAGGAACATCATGATCAGCGCGATCGGGACGGCGAGCTGGACGAGCATGCGGGCGATGTGCCGCAGCCACCACGTCGCGGTCGTGGTGTCGTGCAGCACCCAGCCGCGGTGCCGTTCGGGCAGGCTGCCCCCGAAGGCGTACCAGACCCATCGGTGCGGTGCCGGGCGGACGACGGGCTCGGCCGGCGGGCCGGACTCCGCGGTGGGATCGGTCATGGGGGCTGCGGGCTCCTGCTCGAGGACGGTCACGTCCTCATGATGTCGGGAGATGTCTGGTACGCCAAGCGTTGGGGGGCCAACTGTTGTCGACATAACAGCGGCGCCCGATCACGTCGGCGGGCTCAGGCGACCGTCGTCTCCGGGCCCGCGTCCTGCTCCGGGCCGCCGAGCGCGCGCTGGGAGGCGGCGATGACCCGGGTCAGCGCGCCGTGCAGGCTCGTCAGTTCGTCGATCGGCATGCCCAGGCGCTCCACGATGCCGGCGGGGATCTTCTCGGCCTGCTCGCGCAGCGCCGTGCCCTTCTCCGTCAGGGCGAGCGCCAGGTGGCGCTGATCCCTGGGATCCCGCTCCCGGCGCAGCAGGCCGGCGGCCTCGAGCCGCTTGAGCAGCGGCGAGAGCGTGCCGGGGTCCAGCTGCAACAGGCCGGACAGCTCCTTGACCGACAGCGGCCCGTGCTGCCACAGCGCCAGCATGACCAGGTACTGCGGGTGGGTCAGGCCCATGGGCTCCAGGACGGGGCGGTAGACGGCCACCACGTTGCGGGCGGCCACCGACAACGCGAAGCACACCTGCCGCTCCAGGGCCAGCATGTCCTCCGACGCGAGGGCAGGCCGGGGCGTCGTCTCACCGGTCGTCACGCCTCGAGCGTAGGACCCGTGGCGCCCCGAGCGTCGGGCCGCCGACCACCACGGGCAGGTCGCCCGCCTTCCCGGACCGGGAGCGGGCGGGCCTGTCGTTCGACCGGGCCCACGACCCGGCCGGCGTCGCCCGCCAGCTCGCCGCCGTCCTGACCACCCCCGACCGCACGAAGGATCTGGCGGCGGTGTCCGTGCCGACGCTGGTGATCCACGGGGCCGAGGACGCGCTCGTCAACGTCAGCGGCGGCCGCGCCGCCGCGGCCGCGATCCCCGGCGCCGAACTGCTCGTCGTGGAAGGCATGGGCACGACCTCCCGCGGGAGGTGTGGCCGGAGATCCTCGACCGCGTCAGCGCGCTGGTGCGGCGAGCCGGCTGAGGGCGGGGTGGACGGGTGGAGGCGGGGTCTCAGCTGGTCAGCATCCCGCCCTCGACCGGGAGGGTCGTGCCGGTCACGTATCCGCCGGCGTCGCTGGCCAGGAAGATCAGCGCGGCGGCCAGCTCCTCGGGATCGCCCTTGCGTCCGGCCAGCACCCGGGGCATCTGCGACTCCAGGTAGCCCTCGGGGTACTGGTCGGTCATCTCGGAGGTGAAGAACCCCGGCGCGAGCGCGTTCACCCGGATGCCCTTGCGGCCGGTCCACTGCTGCGCGAGGTCCCGCGTCAGCCCGATGAGGCCGGCCTTGCTGGCGGCGTACGCCGCCTGGGGCAGCCCCGCCGTCGTCAGCCCCAGGATGCTCGAGATGTTGATGATCGAGCTGCCCGGCTGCATCACCCGCCCGCACGCCTGCGCCATCCAGTAGCAGCCGTTGAGGTTGACGTCGATGACCTGGCGGAACTGGTCGGGCGTCTCGCGGGTGGCGGGCACCGCGGTGCCGATCCCGGCGTTGTTGACCAGGATGTCCACCCGGCCGAACTCGGCGACCGTCGCGTCGACGAGCGCCTGGCAGTCCTCGGGCACGGCGACGTCGGTGCGGACGGCGATCGCCCGGCGCCCGGCTTTCTCCACCGCCGCCCGGGTGTCGTCGAGCCGGTCCACCCGCCGGGCACCGAGTGCGACGTCGGCCCCCGCCTCGGCCAGCGTGCGGGCGAAGACCGCGCCGAGCCCCGAGGACGCCCCCGTCACGATCGCCACCCGGCCGTCGAGCCGGAACATGTCGAGGATCGTGCGGTCTGCCACGGGGAGCTCCTGTCGTCGGGTGGTGCCGAGGACCGTAACCAATACGTGGGGTAGGTCACCTGCCGGGCGGGTAGGGCGGTGCCCCGGACATCGAGGGGAGGAACCGTGACCGACCTCGCGCAGAACCTGCTCGACCCCGCCGCGGAGCACCCGCACCACCCTGCGCTGAGGATGGACGACGCCGTGCTGAGGCTCACCGTGGAGATCCTCCGCCGCGCCGTGCAGGTGCCCGAGCAGGTGGGGCAGCGGTGACACCCCCCACCGGCCCGCGGAAGCCGGCGCCGCCGCCACCCCTGTGGCGCCAGGCCTTCGACGCGGCGGAGCGGGCCATCGCCCCGCGCGCCGAGGAGCTGGTGCGCACCCCGTACTTCTCCGTCGGCACGGCTCTTGCCCGCCGGGCGCGGAACCTGGCCGGCCGTTCGGTCCAGGAGCTGTCGGCGCGCGCCTGGCACCTGCTGAACCTGCCCGCCGGCAGTGACATCAGCCGGCTGCGCGCCCAGATCGGCTCCCTCGACCGGGAGGTGCGGCGGCTGAGCCTCCAGCTGGAGTCCGAGCGGCGCCGCGCCGCCCGGCCCGACCGCACGTCGACGACCGGCCCGACCCCGGAGGACAGCGATGCCGACGGTTCCCAGCCCGCAGACGGTGCTCGACCGCGTCCGGCGCGACGTCGAGCGCAACGCCCTGCGCGCCCGTAACGGCATCAAGCTGGTCGCCGGCGTCGACCGGCCGGGCGTCGGGCAGACACCGAAGGACGTCGTCTGGCAGCGGGGCCGCACGCAGCTGTGGCACTACCGCAACGACGCCGACACCTACGGCGGGGTCCGGTACGGGCCGCCGCTGCTGCTGGTGTTCAGCCTGATCAGCCGCAGCTACATCCTCGACCTGACGCCTGGCAACAGCTTCGTGGAGCAACTGCTCGAGGCCGGGTTCGACGTCTACATGCTCGACTGGGGCGAGCCCGACGAGCGGGACGCCGACAACCGGCTCGAGGACTACGTCGACGACTACATCCCCGCCGGCATCGACCGGGTGCTGGAGCTCTCCGGCGCCGACGAGGTGAACCTCTTCGGGTACTGCTTCGGCGGGGACCTCGCCCTCCTGTACGCCGCGCACCACCCCGACGCCCCGCTGCGCAGCCTGACCGTCCTGGCGACACCGGTCGACTTCCGGCACATGGGACCGCTGGCCGACATCTTCTCGGTGGGCGGGATGGACGTGGACGACGTGCTGGGCCCCGACGGCAACGTGCCGCCGTCAGTGGTCGTCCAGGGGTTCCGGACCCTCACCCCGACGGCCGAGGTGACCCGCTACGTGACGCTGTGGGAGCGGCTCTGGAGCGACGAGTACGTCGCGTCCTACCAGGCCATGACCGGCTGGTCGGACGACCACGTGCCCTTCCCCGGCGCGGCCGCCCGGGAGACCGCCGAGATGCTGGTGCGGAGGAACGGGATGATGACCGACCGCCTGACCGTGGCCGGTGACCCGGTGCACCTCGGCGACATCCGGGTGCCGTTCCTGACCGTGCGGGCCAACCGTGACCACATCGTCCCGCCGGCCGCGACGGCGCCGCTGATCGACCTGGTGGGCTCGCCGGACAAGCACGAGCTCTGCCTCGACGCCGGCCACATGGGGCTGGTCGTCGGGCGCAGCGCGGCGCGGACGACCGTGCCCACGATCATCGACTTCATCCGCCGCAGGAGCGATCCGCTGGCCCCGGGGGAGCCGGCCGGCACGGCCGGGCAGGAGGCTTGACGTGCAGGTCGAGCCGCTGGGCCCCGAGCGCTGCGACGCGCTGCTCACCTTCTTCGCGGAACTGCCCGAGGGCGACCTGACCTTCATCAAGGAGGAGGTCACCGACCCGGAGACCGTCCGGTCGTGGGCCACAGCCACCACCCCGGGTGGCCGATGGGTGGCCGTCGACGGCGAGCGGGTGACCGGCTACGTCGCCGTCCGGCCGCTGCCGGGGTGGTCCGACCACGTCGGCGAGGTCCGCCTGGTCGTCGCGCCGTCGGCACGGGGCAGCGGCCTCGGCCGGCAACTGGCCCGGCGGGCGCTGGTCGAGGCGGTCGGCGCCGGGCTGTCGAAGCTGGTGGTGGAGATCGTCGCCGAGCAGGGGGCGGCGCTGGCCCTCTTCACCGACCTCGGCTTCACCGGCGAGGCGCTGCTGCGCGACCACATCCGCGACCGCAGCGGCGAGCTCCGCGATCTCATGGTCCTGGCCCACCACGTGTCGGAGACGTGGGCGGGGATGGACACCGTCGGGATCGCCGACGAGTTGGGCGCGTGCGCCGGCTGAGCTCAGCGCTCGATGACCCGCCCCCCGGCCACCTCGAGCCGGCGGGTGGTGGCGACGGCGTCGAGCATCCGGCGGTCGTGCGTCACCAGCAGCAGGGTGCCGGAGTACCCGGCCAGCGCCTCCTCGAGCTGCTCGATCGCCGGCAGGTCCAGGTGGTTGGTGGGCTCGTCGAGCACGAGGACGTTGACGCCGCGCGCCTGCAGGAGGGCCAGCCCGGCCCGCGTCCGCTCGCCGGGCGAGAGCGTGCCCGCCGGCCGGAGGACGTGGTCGGCGGTGAGCCCGAACTTGGCCAGCAGGGTGCGCACGTCGGCCGTCGGCCAGTCGGGCACTTCGGCGGAGAAGGCGTCGAGCAGCCGCTCCTCCCCCAGGAACCGGCTGCGCGCCTGCTCGATCTCGCCGATCTGCACCGACGGCCCGAGGGAAGCCGTGCCCTCGTCCAGCGGGACGCGACCGAGCAGGGCGGCCAGGAGCGTGGACTTGCCGGCCCCGTTGGCGCCGGTGATCGCCACGCGGTCGCCCCAGTCGAACTGCAGGTCGAGCGGGCCGAGCCGGAAGTCGCCGCGCCGGACGACGGCACCGCGGAGCGTGGCCACGACGGCGCCGGCGCGCGGCGCGGCGGCGATCTCCATCCGCAGCTGCCATTCCTTGCGCGGTTCCTCGACCACCTCCAGCCGCTCGATCAGCCGCTCGGTCTGCTTGGCCTTGGCCGCCTGCTTCTCCGCCGACGCCCGGTTGTGCGCCTTGATGAACTTGTCGGGGTCCTTCTGCTTCTTGACGGCGTCGCGCACGCCCTTGGCCATCCAGTTCCGCTGCATGCGCGCCCGGGCCTCCAGACCGGCCCGCGTCCCGGCGTACTCCTCGTACTCCTCGCGGGCGTGCCGCCGGGCCACCTCGCGCTCGGCCAGGTACGCCTCGTAGCCGCCGTCCACGACCCGGACCAGTTGCTGCGCGAGGTCGAGCTCGACGACCCGCGTGACCGTGCGTGCGAGGAACTCCCGGTCGTGGCTGACCACCACGATGCCGGCACGCGACCCGGTCACGAACCGCTCCAGCTGGTCCAGCCCGGTGAGGTCGAGGTCGTTGGTGGGCTCGTCGAGGAGCAGCACGTCGTAGCGCGACAGGAGCAGCCCCGCCAACCCCACCCGCGCGGCCTGTCCACCGGACAGCCCGACCGTGGAGGCGTCCAGGGCGACGCCCGGCGCCACCTCCGCCACGACCTCCGCGGCCCGATCCTCCAGGTCGGCGCCGCCGAGCGCCAGCCAGCGCTCGAGCGCGTCGCCGTAGACCTCGTCGGCCCCCGGCCGGCCGGCTGCGAGGTCCTCGGTCGCGACGTCGAGCGCGGCCTGCGCGGCCGCGACGCCGGTGCGCCGGGCGAGCGCGGCCAGCACCGTCTCGCCGTCCCGGCGCTCGTGCTCCTGGGGCAGGTAGCCGAGGGTGGCCGTGGGCGGGCTGACCGCGACCGTGCCGGACTCGGCCGCCAGCTCCCCCGCCAGCGTGCGCAGGAGCGTGGACTTGCCCGCGCCGTTGACGCCGACGAGACCGACGACGTCCCCCGGTGCGACGACGAGATCGAGATCCGAGAACAGCACGCGGGCGCCGTGACCGGCCGCCAGACCGCGGGCGACGAGAGTGGCGCTCACGGAGATCAGGGTGCCATCCCCCGGTCGATCATCGTCGCCGTGCACGCGACACCGTCGGACGCGCCGGCGGCCGGTGCACGGAGCCGATGATCGACGAGGTCAGGAAGGGCGGCCCTCCGACCCGTCGTCGTCCGGCTGCTCGAGGACCTCGTCGGCCAGCTCGTCCAGCATGTCCTCGAAGGCGCTCGTGTCGAACGGGCTGGCGTCGTCCCCGGTGGGCCGGCGGCGCACCAGCCACGGCTGCAGGTGGTCGTAACCGCGCACCGAGACGCGGCGCAGGGGCCGCACCCGGTAGGCCCGCTGTCCCCGCAGCCCGCGGGCGAGCTCCCGGTCGACCAGCACCGTGCCCGGCCGCGCGAGGGAGGTCAGCCGGCTGGCCAGGTTGACGACGGGCGAGTAGACGTCGCCGAAACGGGTGAGCACCGCGCCGTAGGCGGCGCCCACTCGCAGGGGCGGGCGGTCCTCGGCGTCCCAGACCTCGGGCAGCTCCAGGCCGATGTCCACCGCGTCGACGGGCGACCCCGCGGTGAACAGGACTCCGTCGCCCACCGTCTTCACGACCCGGCCGTGGTGCCGGGCGATGACCTCGGTGGCGGTGCTCTCGAAGTCCTCCACCATGGCGCCGAGCTCGCGGCCGCCCATCCCGCGGCTGCGCGAGGTGTACCCGACGAGGTCGGCGAAGCCGACCGCGAGCTCCCGGCGGTCACCACGGCCCGCGGCGGAGAGGAGCCGGTCGGCGTTGGCCGCCAGGTGCCGGCGCCAGACGTAGTGCTGGATGTCGCGCATCCGCGGGAGCAGCGCGCGGGCGGCGGCGACCACCTCCTCCGCCGAGGCCTTCCGCCGTTCCCCGTCCGCACCCGGGCGAGTGAGGGCGTCGGCCAGCATGTCGGTCTGCCAGTCGGCCAGCCGGGACAGCGCCTGGCCCATCGCCCGCGCGATCGACGCCTCGCTGTCCGGGTCGACGAAGCCCGAGTCGATCAGCTCGGACAGGACGGCGAGCGCGGAGACGTCGGCGTCGGTGAAGACCAGGTCGTCGTCGGCGGCGTCGGCGAAGCCCAGTGCGCGCCACAGCCGCTGCGTGCGGGTCGGCGGCATGCCCGCGAGCTCGGCCACCTGGAGCCGCGTGTAGCGGCGCGGCCCGTCGAGCAGCAGCCGCTCGAGCGCCTCGCGAGCGTCCGGGCCGGCGACCTCCCCCGGGTCGTCCATGACCGCCGCGCGACGCTCAGCCGGTGGTGTGCACGACGAGGACGTCGCACTCCGACCGCCGCGTCGCGTCGGCGGGAACGGAGCCCAGCAGCCGGCCCTTGATGCCGGCCAGGCCCCGGTTGCCGACGACGAGCAGGTCGGCGTCCTCCCGGCGGACGACGTCCAGCAGCGCCTCCACGGGCGATCCCTCGACGGCGATCGTCTTCACCTTCCGTGCACCCGCGGCGCCGGCCCGCTCGGCGGCGGTGCGCACGGTGTCCTCGGCCGGGTGCGAGCCCAGGATCTGGTACGCGTCGTCCCGGAGGACGTCCTGGGCGCGGCCGATCTCCCGGTCGTCGGGCTCGACGGGCAGATAGGCGCAGGCGATCACGAGCGTCGCGCTGCAGGCCCCGGCCAGGGCGCCGGCCCGGGCGACGGCGCGCAGCGACGACTCCGAGCCGTCGGTCCCCACGACGACCGTCCGGTAGGTGTCCGAGATCTCGCTCACGGCGCGCACTCTATGTGACCGTGTGCCGGGGGTCACCCGGAGATGATCAGCGCGGGGGCTGGCCGGTCCCGCCGTCCGGGTCCGGCCACTTCCGGCACGCCGGGGCGCCGGAAGTGGGCCGATTCCTGGCCCCGATGCGCTTGGATCGGCGCAGCGAGGCCGACCGGAGAACGAGGAGACTGCCCATTTCCACCGCCATCCCCGCAGCCGTCGACCCCGTCCGGGTCGAGGTGCGCGGACTCAGCAAGTCCTTCGGGCCGGTGCAGGCCGTCTCGGACCTGAGCTTCACCGTGGAGCCCGGGTCCGTCACCGGCTTCCTGGGACCCAACGGTGCCGGCAAGACCACGACGCTGCGCATGCTCCTGGGACTGATGCACCCCGACGCCGGGACCGCCACCTTCGACGGGGCCCCGTACACGTCGCTGGCCGCGCCGCTCCGCACGGTGGGCGCGGTCCTGGAGACGGCGTTCCACCCGGCCCGCTCCGGCCGCAACCACCTGCGCGTCTACTGCCGCGCCGCCGGCTTCCCGCTGTCCCGGGCCGACGAGGTGCTCATGCAGGTGGGACTGGCCGACGCCGGCAACCGCCGCGCCGGGGGCTACTCCCTCGGGATGCGGCAGCGGCTGGCGCTGGCCACCGCACTGCTGGGCGACCCCGCGGTGCTGGTGCTCGACGAGCCGGCCAACGGACTGGACCCCGAGGGCATCCAGTGGCTGCGCGGTTTCCTCCGCCACCTGGCCCACGACCAGGGGCGGACCGTGCTGGTCTCCAGCCACCTGCTGTCCGAGGTGGAGCAGACGGTCGACCGCGTGGTCATCGTGGGCGCGGGCCGCCTGGTCCGGGAAGGCTCCATGGAGCAGCTCCGGTCGGGCGCCGACGGCGCCGGGACGGTTCTGGTCCGCAGCCCGGAGGCCGCCCGGTTCGCCGAGCTCCTCCGCGCGGAGGGGACGACGGTGAGCCAGGAGGACGGCACGCTCACCGTCACCGGCACCACGCCCGCCGACGTCGGCCGGCGGGCGTTCGCCGCGGGCGTCGAGCTCCACGAGCTGCGCTCGCGCACCAGCGGTCTCGAGGAGATCTACTTCCAGCTCACCAGCGGTTCCGAGCAGTTCGCCGCGCCGTCGTCCGCCGTTCAGGAGGCCGTCCGATGATCCGTCTGGTGCGCTCGGAATGGACGAAGCTGTTCACGACCAGGGTCTGGCTCGGCCTGCTGCTCGGTGCGTGCGTCATGGTGGGCGGCTTCGCCGCGCTGCTGACCGGTTTCGCCGGGAACCCCGAGAGCGGGCTCCCCCCGGTCGGGACGCCGGAGTTCGAGCAGGTGGCGCTGGCCCAGGCCACGAACGCCACCGTGCTCTTCCTCATCCTCGGCATCATCGGGATGACCCAGGAGTACCGGCACCGCACCGCGACCCCGACGTTCCTGACCACGCCGCGCCGCTGGAGGGTGGTGGTGGCCAAGCTGGTCGCGTACGCGCTCGTCGCCGTCCCGTTCGCGCTGGTGCTGCTGGGCGTGAACCTGCTCGTGGTCGGTCTCTACGCCGGGGCCCGGGGCTCGGCGCCGTCCCTCACGGGCGACAACCTCGAGGTGCTGGCGACCTCGGGCCTGGCCCTGGTCATCTACGCCCTGATGGGCGTGGGCATCGGGGCCCTGCTGCGCAACCAGGTCGGCGCGATCGTCGGTGGACTGGTCTACCTGTTCGTCGTCGAGCCGGTGATCCGCTCCATCCCCGCGACATCGGGTGCCTACAAGTGGATGCCCGGTGGCGGGCTCGAGGCGATGACCGCGACCTTCCAGGGGCCTGATCTCCTGGGGGCCTGGCAGGGCGGCCTGCTGCTGGTGGGCTACGGATTGCTGGCAGCTCTGCTGGGCACCCTGATCGCCGTCCGGCGCGACGTCGTCTGAGCGAGGCCCGCGCGTCCCCCCTCGCAGGGTCGGTGACCGGACCCTGCCGCGGGGCCGCTCGCGAACGCCACCGAAGCCGTGGGCGGTCCGGACAACACCACCCTCCCCATCCACTCCGGAGCGAAGGACGACCAGTGACCACTCGCATGACCGCCCAGCGGCTGACCCGGCTGATCGCCGCCGGTGACGTCGACGAGGTCCGGACGGTGGTGGAGACGGCGCCACGGCTGCTCACCGGCACCGTCGAGCGTGCCGGCCACGGTGGCTGGACACCGCTGCACGTCGCCGTCGCGGAAGGGCGGGCCGACATCGCCCGTGTGCTGGTCGGTGCCGGCGCCGACCTGGACGCCCGCACCGAGCACCACCGGACACCGTTGCACGTGGCCCTCGAGCTCTCCCCCGACCTGGTGCCCGTCCTCCTCGAGCTCGGCGCGGTCCTCGACGCCCCGAGCGCGGCGTTCCTGGACGAGACCGACGCGCTCGCCGCGCACCTCGACGGCGGAGCGCCGCTGAGCGACGGGGCCTCCGGGGTGGACCTGCTGTCCTGGGCGGCCCTCGGTGGCGCCCCGGCCACGGCGCGGCTGCTCCTCGAGCGGGGGGCGGACGCCGACGGGGGTGCGCTGCACGCGGCCGCGGGCAGCGCGCGGCTGGAACTGGTGCAGCTGCTCCTCGACGCGGGAGCCGACGTCGACCGGCGCGATCCCGACACCGGGCGCGCGCCCCTGCACGCCGCCGTGGCCGCCGGGCCGGGCGGAAACTCCGCCGAGGTGGTGCGGGTGCTCCTCGCCGCCGGGGCGGACGTCAACGCGACCACCACCGACGGTGCGAGCGCGCTGGACATCAGCCGCGTGGCCGCCGCCCGGCACCGGAGGGACGACGCCGGCCGCGCGACCGGCAACGACGCCCTGGCCGATCTGCTCGTCGCGCACGGCGCCACGGACTAGGGCACCGTCGCAGCCGGTCGGTGCGGACGACCGGGCGTAGACTCGACACCCGGTCCACGCCATGTCCGCGGCTGCGCACCTCGGCCCGCGGCCACGACGCAGCCCCGGACCACGTGCCCGACGACCGCACTGACGACCGCACTGACGACCGCACTGACGACGCAGCCAACCGACGAAGAAGGCACTCGACCCCGTGTCAAGCGTGAGCTCATCCCGGCCCTCCCCCGCGTCCTCCTCCCCGGTGGCCGGTTTCGGCACCAACGAGTGGCTGGTCGAGGAGATGTACCAGCAGTACCTCGCCGACCCGTCCAGCGTGGACCAGGCCTGGCACGAGTTCTTCGCCGACTACCGGCCGGGCAGCCCGGTCGCCGGCGCCGACCGTGACCAGCCGGCCTCGTCGGGCAACGGCGCCGCCGCGCCCGCCCGGCCGGCCGCCACCCCCGCCCCGTCCCCCGAGGCGGCGCAGCAGCCCGCGAGCGCGTCCGCGGCACAGGCGCCCGCCCAGGCGGCGGCACCGAAGGCCCCCGCGGCCAGGGCCTCCGCGGAGACGGCACCTGCGGACAAGGCCCCGGCGGACAAGGCCCCGGCGGACAAGGCCCCGGCCGCCAAGCCCGCGGAGAAGCCGGCCGCCAAGGCCGCCGCCCCCGCCGCCGGCGCCAAGCAGTCACCGCTGCGTGGCGCGGCCGCCAGCGTCGTCAAGAACATGAACGCCTCGCTGACCGTCCCCACGGCGACGAGCGTGCGAGCCGTGCCGGCCAAGCTGCTGGCCGACAACCGCATCGTGATCAACAACCACCTGGCCCGCGGCCGGGGCGGGAAGGTCTCCTTCACCCACCTGATCGGCTACGCGCTGGTCCGGGCGCTCGACGACTTCCCCAACATGAACAGCGCCTTCGCCGAGGTCGACGGCAAGCCGACGCTGATCCAGCCCGAGCACGTGAACTTCGGCCTGGCCATCGACCTGCCCAAGCCCGACGGGTCGCGGTCGCTGGTGGTGGCGTCGATCAAGGCCGCCGAGCAGATGGACTTCGCCCAGTTCTGGGCCGCCTACGAGGACGTCATCCGTCGCGCGCGCCAGAACAAGCTTACGCTCGAGGACTTCTCGGGGACCACGATCAGCCTGACCAACCCGGGCACGATCGGCACCAACCACTCCGTGCCGCGGCTCACCGCCGGCCAGGGCGCGATCATCGGCGTCGGGGCGATGGAGTACCCGGCCGAGTTCCAGGGGATGAACCCGGACGCGCTGACCGAGCTCGCGGTGTCGAAGATCATCACGCTGACCTCGACCTACGACCACCGGATCATCCAGGGTGCCGAGTCCGGCGACTTCCTGCGCCGCCTGCACGGCCTCCTGCTGGGCGAGGACGGCTTCTACGACGACGTCTTCCACTCGCTGCGGATCCCCTACGAGCCGGTGCGCTGGATGCCGGACGTGCGGATCACGCGCGAGGGGCAGATCGACAAGGAAGCCCGGGTCATCGAGGTCATCGAGTCCTACCGGCGCAACGGCCACCTCATGGCCGACACCGACCCGCTCGAGTTCAAGGTCCGCACCCACCCCGACCTGGACATCCTCGAGCACGGCCTCACGCTGTGGGACCTCGACCGCAAGTTCCCGGTCGGCGGGTTCGCCGGTGAGCGGCTCATGGCGCTGCGGGACATCCTCGGCGTGCTGCGCAACTCCTACTGCCGCACGGTCGGCGTGGAGTACATGCACATCACCGACCCGGAGGAGCGCGAGTGGCTCCAGAAGCGGGTCGAGCTCAAGCACGAGCAGCCCGACCGCGAGAAGCAGAAGCACGTGCTCGGCCGGCTCAACGCCGCGGAGGCGTTCGAGACGTTCCTGCAGACCAAGTACGTGGGGCAGAAGCGGTTCAGCCTCGAGGGCGGCGAGTCGCTGATCCCGGTGCTGGACGAGGTGCTCCTCGCCGGCACCGACCACGGTCTCGACGAGGTCGCGATCGGCATGCCGCACCGCGGCCGGCTGAACGTCCTCGCCAACGTGCTGGGCAAGAGCTACGCAAAGATCTTCGGCGAGTTCGAAGGCAACATCGACCCGGGCACGGTCCAGGGCTCCGGGGACGTGAAGTACCACCTGGGCGCGACGGGAACCTTCAAGAACCCCTTCCGTCCCGAGGCCGAAATCGCCGTCTCGCTGGCCAGCAACCCCTCGCACCTGGAGACGGTCAACCCCGTCCTCGAGGGCATCGTGCGGGCGAAGCAGGACATGATCGACAAGGGCGAGCAGGGCTTCACCGTGCTCCCCGTCCTGCTGCACGGCGACTCCGCCTTCGCCGGGCAGGGCGTGGTCCAGGAGACGCTGAACCTCTCGCAGCTGCGCGGCTACCGCACCGGCGGCACGGTGCACGTCGTCGTCAACAACCAGGTGGGCTTCACCACCAGCCCGGCGTCGGCGCGGTCGACCCTCTACTCGACCGACGTGGCGCGGATGGTCAACGCGCCGGTCTTCCACGTGAACGGCGACGACCCCGAGGCCTGCGTGCGGGTGGCGCGCCTGGCGGTCGACTACCGGCAGGCCTTCAAGAAGGACGTCGTCATCGACCTCGTCTGCTACCGCCGGCGCGGGCACAACGAGGGCGACGACCCGTCGATGACCCAGCCGCTGATGTACGACATCATCGACCGCAAGCGCTCGGTCCGGAAGCTGTACACCGAGGCGCTGGTCGGCCGGGGCGACATCACGCTCGAGGAGGCCGAGGAGGCGCTGAAGGACTACCGCGGTCAGCTGGAGCGCGCCTTCGCCGAGACCCACGACGCGCAGGACTCCTCCAAGCCCGAGCCGGTCATGGACCCCCGCACCCCGCAGGAGTCCCAGGTCGAGACGGCGATCTCGCGCGAGGTCCTCAAGACCATCGGCGACGCGCACGTGTCGTTCCCGCCGGACTTCACCCCGCACCCCAAGCTGCAGAAGATGCTCGAGCGGCGCGCGGCCATGGCCAGCGAGGGCGGCATCGACTGGGCGATGGGCGAGCTGCTGGCCTTCGGGTCGCTGCTCATGGACGGCATCCCGGTCCGGCTGGCGGGTCAGGACTCCCGCCGGGGCACGTTCGTGCAGCGCCACTCGGTGCTCATCGACCGCGAGAACGGCAGCGAGTACACCCCGCTGGCCCACCTCTCCGAGGACCAGGCGAAGTTCTTCGTCTACGACTCGCTGCTGTCCGAGTACGCAGCCGTCGGCTTCGAGTACGGCTACTCGGTGGCCAACCCGAAGGCCCTGGTGCTGTGGGAGGCGCAGTTCGGCGACTTCGTCAACGGCGCGCAGATGGTCATCGACGAGTTCATCAGCTCCGGCGAGGCCAAGTGGGGCCAGCGCTCCGGCGTGGTGATGCTGCTGCCGCACGGCCTGGAGGGCCAGGGTCCCGACCACTCCAGCGGCCGCATCGAGCGGTTCCTGCAGCTGTCGGCGGAGAACAACATGACCGTCGCCAACTGCTCGACCCCCGGCAACTACTTCCACCTGCTCCGCCGGCAGGCGCTCTCCGAGGTGCACCGGCCCCTGATCGTGTTCACGCCGAAGTCGCTGCTGCGGGCCAAGGCGGCGGTCAGTGCGGTCGAGGACTTCACCGAGCAGGGCTTCCGCCCGGTGCTGCCCGACACCGGGGTCGGCGGCGAGCCGCTGCACGCGGGCTCGGTCCGCCGGGTGCTGCTGTGCAGCGGCAAGGTCGCCTACGACCTCATGGCGCAGCGGGAGTCCGACGGGACCGCCGACACCGCGGTGCTGCGCGTCGAGCAGCTCTACCCGCTGCCGGCCGAGCAGATCCGGGCCGAGCTCGAGAAGTACCCGAACGCCTCCGACGTGGTGTGGGTGCAGGAGGAGCCGGCCAACATGGGCGCCTGGCAGTTCATGGCGGTCAACCTGCCCGAGCACCTGCCGCAGGGGCGGACGTTCCGCCGGGTCAGCCGCCGGGCATCGGCCAGCCCCGCCGTGGGCTCGGCCAAGGTGCACGACGTCGAGCAGCGTCAGCTGATCGCCGAGGCGTTCGCGGACTAGTCGGGGATGTACTTCACCGACCGCGGACTCGAGGAGCTGGCCGACCGGCGGGGCGAGGAGCAGGTCACCCTCGCCTGGCTGGCCGACCAGATGCAGGCGTTCGTCGACCAGTTCCCCGACTTCGAGGTGCCGGTCGAGCGGCTGGCCACCTGGCTGGCGCGCGGCGGCACGGACGACGACGCCGAGCTCGACGACTGAAAGAGACTCGACGACTGAAAGAGGACTGTGCGGCCCCACCCCCCCACCACTCGCACGCTCGTGGCGGGACCCGGTAGGGGGGCCGGGCGGTGCGCGCTGACCTGCCGCTGGCGCGGGTCGCCGTCCGGCCGGGGGTGCGGCATCCCGTCGCCTGGTGCTGGGAGCTGCCCGTCGTCGCGCAGTTGCGCGCCGAGGGCGTGGACCTGGCGCCGGTGACCGTCCTCGTCGGTGAGAACGGCAGCGGCAAGTCGACGCTCGTCGAGTTCACCGAGCGGGAATGGGCCGACCTCGATCTCGTGCAGGACTGGCAGGCCTTCTTCGACGACCCGGCGCGGCTGCTCCACCACCTGCTCGACGACTGAAGCAGGGACCCCGCCCTCCCCACCCTTCGCGGGCTCGGACGGGGCCCCGCGCGCCTCCCTCGGCGGGCGCCTCGCCGGCGTCACCCTGAGCGGGTGCTCGGTCACACGCACGCCCTGTCGGGTCTCGCCGCGGGCGCGGCCACGCTCCCCTGGGCGCCGGTGCAGGGCACCGTCGCCCAGGTCGCCTGGATCTCCGCGGCCGGCGGCTTCGCGATGCTGCCCGACCTCGACCAGCAGGGGTCGACGATCTCGCGCATGTGGGGACCGGTGACCGACGTCCCGTCCGGCCTGGTGGGGACCGTGGCCCGGGGACATCGCTGGGGCACCCACGACGCCGTCCTCGGTCCCGTCGTCCTCGGCCTGCTCGCCCACGTCGCGGCGGGTGCGTACTGGTCGAGCCTGCTGCTGCTCGCGCTGGCCATCGGGCTGGCGCTGCGGGCGCTGCACTTCGTCATCCCGGGCCGCGCCGAGAACACCGTCATGGGCAACCTCCTGCTCTCCTGGGGCGGGGCGTGGTTCCTCCTCGAGCACACCCCGAGCCCGGCCTGGCTGCCGTGGGCTCTCGGCGTCGGTGTCCTGACGCACATCGCCGGGGACTTCCTGACCAAGGAGGGCATCCCCGTGCCGCTGTTCTGGCTGATCCGCCGGAGCCGGCTGGCGCCGATCCACCTCCGCACGGGCGCGACGGTCGAGAAGCTCGTCCTCGTGCCCGCCTTCCTGGTCGCGATCGTCGCGTTCGTCTACCTCAACACCGCGGCCGGCGGCGCACTCGACCCGCTCGTCACGCGGCTGCTCAGCCTGGGCTGACCGCAAAGCGGACCCCGGTGCCGACCGGCTGACCTCGCTCGGAGGCGGCGGAACCCGGCATCCGATCGGCGGGGTCGGACTGCCGCCCGCAGACTCGCGGATGTGGAACGACTCTCCGAGCGGCTGGTGAACTGGGCCAGCATCCTCGACGACGAGACCCGACGGCAGGCCGAGCGGACCGCGACGTTGCCGTTCATCCACCCGCACGTGGCCCTGATGCCCGACGCCCACCTGGGCAAGGGCGCGACGGTCGGATCGGTGCTGCCGACGAAGGGCGCGATCATCCCGGCGGCGGTCGGCGTCGACATCGGCTGCGGGATGATCGCCGTCCGCACGCCCTGGACGGTGGACGAGGTGCGCAGCCGAGGGTCGCTGGCACCGCTGCGCGGGGACATCGAGCGGGCGGTTCCGCTCTCGGCCGGCAAGTACAACAGGAAGCTCACCGAGTCGGCCCGGCGCCGCGTGGAGGAGCTGGAACGCAGGGCCGACGAGCTCGGCGACCGGGTGCTGCGGTCGGTCACGTCGGCGGCGCCGAACTGGCCGCTGCAGCTGGGCACCCTCGGTTCGGGCAACCACTTCATCGAGGTGACCGCCGACGAGCGGCAGCGGGTCTGGCTGTTCCTGCACTCCGGTAGCCGCGGCGTCGGCAACAAGATCGCCTCGAAGCACATCGCGATCGCCCAGCAGCGCGCGCGGGACGAGGACCTCGACCTGCCCGACCGCGACCTGGCCTGGCTGGAGGAGGGCACGCCGGAGTTCGACCGGTACATCGCCGAGCTGCGGTGGGCGCAGCACTTCGCCCTGCTCAACCGCGAGGAGATGATGGATCGGGTCGCCGGCTGCCTGGCCGCGCACATGCGGGCCGACGCGACGCCGGAGCTCGAGCGGATCAACTGCCACCACAACTTCACCCAGCGGGAGCGGCACTTCGGCGAGGACCTCTGGGTGTCCCGCAAGGGCGCCATCCAGGCGAGGAAGGGGCAGCACGGCCTGATCCCGGGCTCCATGGGCACGGCCAGCTACGTGGTCCGTGGCCTGGGCAATCCCGAGTCCCTCGAGTCGTCGCCGCACGGTGCCGGGCGGGTGTTCTCGCGGAGCAAGGCGCGGAAGACCTTCACCCGGGCGCAGCTCGAGGAGTCCATGCGGGGCATCGAGTGGCGGCACAGCGACGCCTTCCTCGACGAGATCCCCGCCGCCTACAAGGACGTCGACGTCGTCATGGCCGACGCGGCCGACCTGGTCGAGGTGCGGCACACCCTCCGGCAGCTGGTCAACGTGAAGGGCGACTGAGGAAGGACCACCCTCCTCCCCACGTCCCGCACGCTCGGCGCGGACGCCTGGAGGGTGGCCGTTCCAGCACCTCGCACGCTCGGCGCGGACCCTGGACGGGTGGTGCCCTCAGCGGGTGACGCCCTCACGGCGGGCGCAGTCAGCCACCGCGATAGCCACGGCCTCCGCCACCCGGCGGTCGAGGGGGCTGGGAACGACGTAGTCGGCGCGCACCTCGTCCCCGACGACGTCGGCGATCGCGGCGGCCGCGGCCAGCTTCATGTCCTCGGTGATGCTCGTGGCCCCGGCGTCGATGGCACCCCGGAACACACCGGGGAAGGCGAGCACGTTGTTGATCTGGTTCGGCAGGTCGCTGCGGCCGGTCGCGACGACGGCGGCGTACCGCGCGGCCATCTCGGGGTCCACCTCGGGCGTCGGGTTGGCCAGCGAGAACACGATGGAGTTCTCCGCCATCGACGCGATCGCGGCCTCCGGCACCGAGCCGCCGGAGAGCCCCAGGTAGACGTCGGCACCCTCGAGCGCGCCGACCATCGTCCCGGCGAACTGGGTCTCGTTGGTGTTCTCGACCAGCCACCGCTTCACCGAGGTCAGGTCCTCGCGCCCGGCGTGCAGGATGCCCTTCGAGTCGGCCACCGCGATGTCGCCGACTCCCGCCTCCAGCAGGATCTTGGTGCAGGCCACGCCCGCGGCGCCGGCCCCGGCCACCACCACGCGCAGGTCGGAGATGTCGCGGCCCACCACCTTCGCCGCATTGCGCAGCGCCGCCAGCACGACGATCGCCGTCCCGTGCTGGTCGTCGTGCATGACCGGGATGTCCAGGCGCTCGCGCAGCCGCTCCTCGATCTCGAAGCAACGGGGAGCGCTGATGTCCTCGAGGTTGATGCCCCCGAAGGACGGCGCGATCGCAGCCACCGTCTCGACGATGGTGTCGACGTCGGTGGTGGACAGCACGACCGGCACCGCCGACAGCCCGCCGAACTCGCTGAACAGGCAGGCCTTGCCCTCCATGACCGGCAGCGACGCGGTCGGGCCGATGTCGCCCAGGCCCAGCACCGCCGTGCCGTCGGACACCACGGCCACCACGCGAGGGGCCCAGGTGAAGCGGCGGGCGAGCTCCGGTTCGGCGGCGATCGCGCTGGACACCCGGGCCACTCCGGGCGTGTACGTGAGCGCGAGGTCGGCGATCGACTCGATCGCCCGTGTGGGGGTGACCGACAGCTTGCCGCCCTCGTGGACGCCGAAGGCGGGATCGTCGGCGAAGCGGTCGCCGGTGTGGTCGTGCCCGGAAACGTCAGTGCCGCCCATGGACACCGGAGGGTAATCGCCACGGGCCCGGGAATCGCCGGTCAGGTCGACGGTTCTGCAGGCAACCGGCCCGGACGGGGCCGCAGCCGTGCCACGACCCGGCCCACCACGACGGCGGGCCCGAACGCCCGGCTGTCGTCGGTCACGAGGGGGTTGTCGCCCTCGACCCAGTGGCCGCCGGGGACAGCGCGCCGGACGCGCTTGACGACCAGCAGGTCCGGCCGGGACGGGAACCGGGCCAGGACGACGTCCCCGGGCCGGACCGCGGCGGGCGAGCGCACCCGGCGGACCAGCAGCCGGTCACCGTGGCGCACCGTGGGGGACATCGACGGCCCCGTCACGCGGGCCATGGCCCAGCCGCTGGCCAGCGGTGGGACGGCGCCCGTCCCGTCTCCCGCCCTGTCCCCTGCGATCACCGCGAGTAGGGTCGCAGACGACCCTGTTCGAGACCATCGAAAGGCACCCTCCATGCGTTTCCGCATGTTCTCCGCGGTGGAGGCCACCGCTCACTGCGACGTCCCGTGCGGTGTGTACGACCCGGCGCAGGCCCGCATCGAGGCGGAGTCGATCAAGGCGATCCAGGAGAAGTACCAGGCCAACGAGGACCCGGTCTTCCGGACCCGTGCGATCTTCATCAAGGAGCAGCGGGCCGAGCTGGTCAAGCACCACCTGTGGGTGCTGTGGACCGACTACTTCAAGGCTCCGCACTTCGAGAAGTACCCGCAGCTGCACGAGCTGTTCAACAAGGCCACGAAGCAGGCCGGCGCGTCCGGCGCCCGCGGCAGCATGGACCCGGCCGAGGGCCAGAAGCTCCTCGACTACATCGCCGAGATCGACAAGATCTTCTGGGAGACGAAAGCCGCCGCCTGAGCCGGCGAGTCCTGCCGGTGCTGCCGGGCCGCCTGTCGCGAGCGGCCCGGCAGCACCGTCCTGTGGAGACCCGCACACGCGCCGCTCGGAGGAACCCGTGATCGACGTCGGCGCGCTCCTGGAGAAGGTGGAGGCCGCGGCCCCGATCGAGGCCGTGGAGGCAGTGGCCGCCACCCTCGGCGAGATGCTCCACGCCCGCACCGTCACGCTGCTCGTCGCCGACTTCAGCGGCCGCGCGGTGGTCCGCCTCACCTCCGCGGACCCGATCGCGGGCGCCCGGGAGCAGGGGGTCGAGCAGGCCGAGACGCTGCCGCTGCCCGGCACCGCGTACGAGGAGGTGCTGCGGACCCAGCGGCTGCACGTGGAGACCGTGGGCGAGGGTGCCCGGGTGATCGCTCCCGTCACCGACCGCGGTGACGCGATCGGCCTCCTCGATCTGGAGATGCCGCACCTCCCGTCCCCGGAGGAGATCGCCGACATCAGCAGTGCCGCGCACGCGCTCGCCTACGTCGTCATCGCCGCCCGCCGGCACACCGATCTCTTCGAGTGGGGCCAGCGATCCACCCCGTTCGCGCTGGCCGCGGAGATCCAGCGGCGCCTGCTGCCGGCGTCCTACACGTGTGAAGCCGGCCAGTTCACCCTGGCCGGCTGGCTGGAGCCGGCCACCTCGGTGGGCGGGGACACCTTCGACTACACCCTCGACCGCCACAGCCTGCAGGTGTCGATCACCGACGCCGTCGGCCACCAGGTGCCGGCCGCCCTGCTCGCGACGCTGCTCGTGGGCAGCCTGCGCAACGGCCGCCGGAGGGGCATGGGTCTGGCCGAGCAGGCGCGCTACGCCAACGACTCGCTGGCCGCGCACGCCGACCCGGGTCAGTTCGTCACCGGACAGCTCCTCCGCGTCGCTCTGGACACCGGGAAGGCGTGGATCGTCAACGCCGGGCACCCGCCCCCGCTGCGCCTGAGGGACGGGCGGGTGGAGGAGGTGTCGCTGGAGATCGAGGCACCGTTCGGCGTCGTGCCCGGCAAGTCCTTCGGTGTGCAGCCCTTTCCGCTCGAGCCCGGCGACCGGCTGGTCTTCCTCACCGACGGCATGCTGGAGCGCAACGCCGCCTCCCTCGACGTGGCCGCGGCCCTGGCCGGCAGCGCCGACCTGCATCCCCGGGAAGTGGTCCACGAACTCGGTGCCGCCGTCCTGAGGGCCACCGGCGGCGACCTGCGTGACGACGCGACGATGGTCTGCCTCGACTGGTACGGCGGGCCACCGCGGAGCCGGGTCACCGAACGGGGCGCGGACCGCGACCGAGCTTCCGCACCGTCCTGAACCCGACGTCCGGGCCCGCCCCGCGGCAGCCCGGTACCGTCTTCCCACGATGCGCATCGACCGGGCCGGGTGGCCTTTCATCACCGGACCCCTGGTTCCCGCGGCCCTGGTCGCGGTCACCGGCCGCACCACCGGCCGGCGCGGCCTGCGCCGCGCCGCCTGGCCGTTCCTGGGCCTGTCCGCCTACATGGCCCTCTTCTTCCGCGACCCCGACCGCCGCTGCGACAGCGTTCCGCCGGACCCGGACGAGGTGCTGTCCCCCGCCGACGGCGTGGTCATGGTCGCCGGGGCACCGCAGGAGGGGGTCGCTCCCGACGGCGAGTGGCAGCAGGTGAGCGTGTTCCTGTCCGTCGTCGACGTGCACGTCAACCGGTCGCCCTACTGCGGGGAGGTCGTCGAGACCTCCTACCGGAAGGGCAGTTTCCTGGCCGCCTACCGCAAGGAGTCCGCGCACCGGAACGAACGCTGCGAGATCTGGCTGCGCGACGGGGACCGCACGGTCGTCTTCCGGCAGATCGTCGGCGTGCTCGCCCGGCGCATCGTCACCCGTACCCGGCCCGGCGAGCGACTGGCCACCGGTGAGCGGATGGGCCTGATGAAGTTCGGCTCCCGCATGGACGTCTTCCTGCCACCGGAGTGCACCATCACGGTGTCCAAGGGTCAGCGGGTGCGGGGCGGCGAGACCGTCATCGCGCGCTGGCCCGCCGCGGGCTGAGGGGGCACCGCCATGCCACCGACACGGCGCACCGCGACCGTGGAGTTCGTCCGCGGTTCCGTCCGCGGCACTCGCCGCCGTGCCCTGGCGACCCTCCCGAGCCTGTTCACGCTCGGGAACATGTTCTGCGGCTTCTTCGCGATCCTGGTCTCGATCCGGGGGCAGTACACGCTCGCCGCCGTGCTGATCGGCCTGTCGGTGCTCTTCGACATCATTGACGGCGCCGTGGCCCGGCTGGTCGGCGCGGTCACGCCGTTCGGCCTGCAGTTCGACTCGCTCGCCGACCTGGTGTCGTTCGGGCTGGCCCCGGCGCTGCTGGCCTTCACCCTCTTCTCGCAGGGCCAGGACGAGTGGGATCCCCTGGGGTGGGTGGCCTGCTTCGTCTGGGTGGCCTGCGCGGCCATCCGGCTCGCACGGTTCAACACCACGATCGACCCGACCGCGGACAAGCGGTACTTCATCGGCATGCCGAGCCCCGGCGCGGCCGGCGTGGTGCTGGCCTCGGTGTTCGCCTTCGGCGACCACATGCAGGGCCGCGACCGCCTGTGGGTCCTGCTCGTCGTGCTGGTCCCGGCCGTGCTGATGGTGACCAACATCCGGTTCCGATCGTTCCGCTCCCTGGTCAGCCCGAGGAGCGGCCGTCCCTACGGTCTGGTGGCCGCGGTGCTGCTCCTGGTCGTCGGCTTCGCCGTGGCCCCGGTCGTCACCGGTTGCGTGCTGGCCTACGGCTACCTGCTCGCACCGGTTCTCGTCCCCATCGCGTCGCAGCTTGCCCGGCTCGTGCCCGACCGGCTGAAGGAGGCCCTCTCGTGAGCGTCCGTCCCGTCCGTCCGGACGACGTCCCCGCGGTCGTCGGGCTCGTGCGCGAGCTCGCCGACTACGAGAAGGCGCTGCACGAGGTGCGCCTCACCGACGAGCAGCTCACGGCCTGCCTCTTCGGCGACTCCCCCGCCCTCTTCGGTCACGTGGCCGAGGACGAGGGCGAGGTCGTCGGGGTCGCGCTGTGGTTCCTCAACTTCTCCACCTGGCGCGGGACGCACGGCATCTACCTGGAAGATCTCTACGTCCGGCCCGGACACCGCGGCCGAGGTCTGGGAAAGGAGTTGCTGCGCACCCTCGCCGCGGTCTGCGTCGAGCGCGGCTACTCGCGGCTGGAGTGGTCGGTGCTGGACTGGAACACCCCGTCGATCGAGTTCTACGAGGCCGCCGGCGCCGTTCCCATGGACGAGTGGACGGTCTTCCGCCTCACCGACGACGCGCTGACCGGCTTCGCGGCGTCGCGCTGACCGGCGCCCCCGCGCGGGGTCCGTCCCGGCGGAGCAGGGCTCCGGGCCGCGCCGGGAGTGCCGGGCGACCCGGTCGCGCCGCGCGCTAGCGTTCGCGGCATGACGACCGAGCGGACGCAGGCCGAGTGCTGGCTGACCGACATGGACGGCGTGCTCGTCCACGAGGAGAAGGCCCTCCCGGGCGCCGCCGAGTTCCTGGAACGGCTGGTCGAGAAGCAGCGCCGCTTCCTCGTGCTCACCAACAACTCGATCTTCACGCCCCGCGACCTGGCGGCGCGGCTGGCGCGCACCGGCCTGCACGTGCCCGAGGAGTCGATCTGGACGTCCGCGCTGGCCACGGCGGACTTCCTGACCACCCAGCTGCCCGGCGGATCGGCGTACGTCATCGGCGAGGCCGGGCTGACCACCGCACTGTACGAGGCTGGCTACACGCTCACCGACACCGACCCCGACTACGTCGTCCTCGGGGAGACGCGCACCTACTCGTTCGAGGCGATCACGCGGGCCATCCGGCTGGTCGGCCGCGGCGCCCGGTTCATCGCCACGAACCCCGACGTCACCGGCCCCTCACCGGAGGGGCCGCTGCCGGCCACCGGCTCGGTCGCGGCGATGATTACCCGCGCGACGGGCGCCGAGCCGTACTTCGTCGGCAAGCCGAACCCGATGATGTTCCGCAGCGCGATGAACCGCATCGAGGCGCACTCCGAGTCGACGATCATGGTCGGCGACCGCATGGACACCGACGTCGTGGCGGGTATCGAGGCGGGGCTGGAGACGGTCCTGGTGCTGTCGGGCTCCACCGCGGCGGCCGACGTCGCCCGGTTCCCCTTCCGCCCGAGCCGGATCCTCGACTCCATCGCCGACGTCATCGACCTGGTCTGAAACGGCCCCCTTCAGGGGCCCGCCCCGAGCCCGCGAGGGGTGGGGGGAAGGGGGTCCTCCGTCAGCGCCGGCCGTCGCTCTCCAGGTAGGCCAGTCGCGCCTCGGGCGTGGCCAGGAGGTACAGCTCGGCGGCCACCAGGCCCAGCACCGGCAGTCCGATCACCGGCTGTCCGGCCTCGAAGGCCGTCGTGTAGGCCAGTGCGGCCAGGAGGAGCTGGAGGACGACGACCGGCCCCCGGGCCCACGCGGCCACCCGCCAGAGACCCACCGCCGCGGCACCGAGCACGGCGGCACCCCCTGCGACGAGCACGACCTCCGCCACGGCACGTGACAGGCTGGCGGCACTGCTCGTGACCGTCAGGTACAGCAGGACGACGGCCCCCAGCGCGATGGCCCCCGCCTCGATGCCGACGACGATCGCGGCCCATCGCAGCGCCCGCGGGGCCTCCGTGCGCGGGCGGGGCGGTCGCGGCGCCGACGGCTCCGCCGCCGCGCCGAACAGCCGGTCCAGTCCGCGCCGGGGCGGCCGGGGCGGCAGGCCACCGTCGCGTTCGGTCACGACGGCGAGATTACGCGGACCGGCGCCCTGCCCCGCGGTTGCTCCGGAGCCCGTCCTCCGGCGGATCGGCACGCCGCCTGGTTAGCCTGGCGTCCATGCGCGCGCTCCTGGTCGTCAACCCCGCGGCGACCACCACGAGCGCCAAGATGCGCGACGTCCTGGTCGGCGCCCTCGCCAGCGAGGTCAAGCTGGACGTCGCCGAGACGACCCATCGCGGGCACGGACGCGAGCTCGGCGCGCAGGCCGTCGCCGAGGGCATCGACCTCGTGGTGTCCCTGGGCGGCGACGGCACGGTCAACGAGGTGGTGAACGGCCTCCTCGCGAACGGCCCGGCCCCGCACCTGCCCATGCTCGCCGTCGTCCCGGGCGGGTCGACCAACGTGTTCTCCCGGGCACTGGGCCGCTCGCGGGACCCGGTGGAGGCCACGGCCGAGATCATGGCCTCCCTGCGTGCCGGTCGGACCCGGCTGGTCTCCCTGGGCACGGCCAGCGCGACGGGCACCAGCACCGCCCCGGTGAGCGGCACCGCGCCGGAGGCGGCCGAGGCCGCGGCCGCCGTCGACGCCGCGGTCCACGACGAGTGGACCGACCCGCGCTGGTTCGTGTTCGCCGCCGGCCTCGGCTTCGACGCGGAGGTCATCGCCCGGGTGGAGGCCCGGCGCGCGGCCGGGCGGCGGTCGACCGGCGCGCTGTACGTCAAGGAGGCCACCAGCGCCTTCCTCCTCGGCCGCGAGCGCCGTCGTCCGGCCATGACGCTGCACGTCCCGGGGGAACCGCCGCTGGAGGAGCTCTTCCTCTGCCTGGTCTCCAACGTGAGCCCGTGGACCTACCTGGGCGCCCGGCCGGTCAACCCCTCGCCCGAGGCGTCGTTCGACACCGGTCTCGACGTCTTCGCGCTGGGGCGGATGGGCGCGGTCCGCATGCTGCACACGCTGCGGCAGACCCTCGCCCGCGAGCCGGACGCGCGGGGCCGCGGCGTGCACCGCCGCCACGACCTGGCGGAGTTCTCCCTGACCGCCGTCCGGCCGCAGGGGTGGCAGGTGGACGGGGACCACCTGGGGACGGCGACGGGGCTGCGCGTGCGGCACGTGCCCGCCGCTCTCCGGGTCGTCACCTGACCCCACCCGGCCGACGCGCACTCACGCAGGTCGCGAGGGGGTCGTCAACGGTCGCCACCGGCGTGTGGTTCCGTCGAGTGGCGGGCCTAGCACGCGCGTGGTGAGCTTGCTCACGAGGGGTCGCACGACGACCTCGATCTGCTTGACAGGCGCCTTTCTCGTGAAAACATCGCGAGAAGAAACGCAACTTGCCGGTAACAAAGCAGGTAGTCGCTGAGCCAAAGCGCTGGGCAACCGGTGTCGGCCCTGAACCGCGGTCCGAGGCCGGCGACTGATCAACCGTAGACGACACCGAGGAGTACACCGCCATGGACTGGCGCCACCGCGCGCTCTGCCGGGACGAGGATCCGGAGCTGTTCTTCCCCATCGGGACGACCGGCCCGGCTGTCGTGCAGATCGAGCAGGCCAAGGCCGTGTGCCGCCGCTGCCCCGTGACGCAGTCGTGCCTGGACTGGGCCCTGCGCTCGGGTCAGGACTCCGGCGTCTGGGGTGGACTCTCCGAGGACGAGCGGCGGGCGCTGAAGCGCCGTCAGGCTCGCACCCGGGTGCACACCGCCTGAGCCGGAGCACCACCGGCACGGGGCCGCACGGCGCCCCGCACCACCGCAGCACGGTCACGACGACGAGGCCGGTCCGGGATGTCCCGAACCGGCCTCGTCGTGTGATCCGTCGTCCTACCGGACGACACCTCTCCCACGGACCGTTCCGGCCGGCGCGGAACCCTTCTCGGCCCCTTCCCGGGAAGCCTCCGATCCCACTCGGCGGGGCGGCTCCCGTCCCGTTCCGCGGCTGACCACCGTCGCGCCTGCTTCGACGCGGGCGTCCTCGTCCGCCGCGCGGAGGGCCTACCTTCGCGGGAGGCCGGCGCCGGGAAGGGTGAGGACGACCTCGGTGCCGGACCGCCCGGCAGGTGCGCCCATCGAGAGGGTGCCGCCCAGCTCGCTGGTGACCAGCGTCCGGACGATCTGCAGACCGAGCCCGTCGCTGTCCGCGGGATCGAACCCCTCCGGGAGCCCCTGGCCGTTGTCCCGCACGCGCACCACCAGGTCGTCGCCGTCGCGCTCGGCGACCAGCTCGATGCTGCCCGGCTCGCCGTCGGGGAACGCGTGCTCGGCCGCGTTGTGCAGCAGCTCGGTCACCGCCAGGACCAGCGGTGTGGCGGCCGCCGCGGGCAGCTCGCCGAACGAGCCGGTGCGACGAGTGCCGGCGGCCGGCCCGATGGAGGCCAGGTCACCGAGCATCGGCAGCACCTGGTCCAGGACGTCGTCCACGTCCACGACGTCCTCCCGGCTGCCCGCCAGGGTGTCGTGGACGACGGCGATCGAGGCCACCCGCCGCACCGACTCCTCCAGCGCCGCGCGCGCGGCCGGCTCGGTCATGCGCCGGGCCTGCAGCCGCAGCAGCGCGGCGACGGTCTGCAGGTTGTTCTTCACCCGGTGGTGGATCTCCCGGATCGTGGCGTCCTTGGTGAGCAGCGCCCGGTCGCGCCGCCGGACGTCGGTGACGTCCCGCACGAGCACCAGCGCTCCCGCCTCGGCGCCCGGTGCCTGCAGCGGCAGGGCACGGACCAGCATCGTGGCGCTGACGCCCTCGACGTCCATGGGATCGGGGAAGCGGCCGGCGACGGCGGCGGCGATGCCCGCGGCCACCGCCTCCCCGGCGACGCGGTCGGCCGAGGCCAGACGGGTCAGCTCGGCCAGGTCGGCACCCACGACGTCGCCGGCCACCCCGATGCGGCGGTAGGCCGACAGGGCGTTGGGGCTGGCGTACGTCGCCCGGCCGGCACTGTCCAGGCGGACCAGGCCGTCCCCGACCCGGGGGCTCATCTCGGCGTCCTGGAGCTTCTGCGGCGGAAAGGTCCCGGCCGACACCATGAGGCAGAGGTCCGCGGCGATGTCGAGGTAGGTGAGCTCGAGGGTCGACGGCGACCGCGTCACGGCGAGGTTCGTGTCCTTCGCCAGCACCGCGACGGTGACGCCGTCGTGGCGGACCGGGATGACCTCCCGGCGCCGCGGCGCCGGCCCCGACCAGTCCGGCTCCCCCTCGGTGACCGGGCGGCCCTCCTGGTGGGCGGTCACGAACGGCTCGGCCACCGGACCGCTCACCTCGGCTCCCACGAGGTCCTCCGGACGGCAAGTGGGCGCCGTCAGCGGTCGCACCTGGGCCACGCACCACCAGGCGCCGGTGGGCAGCGGCACCCACAGCGTCAGGTCGGCGAAGGAGAGGTCGGCCAGCAGCTGCCAGTCGGCGACCAGCCGCCGCGCGTGGTCGACCTGGGAGGGGCTGGACGCCGACCCGCGGGTCAGGCGCTCGGACAGGCTGCTCATGCCACGCGGGAGGACGTCATGATGCATTCGAGCCTAGATCCGGTCGGCCCCTAGGCTGCCGGCGTGGTCCCGCTCGCGCCTGGCGTCACCGTCCAGCCCGCCCGCCCCGAGGACTTCGACCGCATCGCGGAGCTCACGGTGGGCGTCTACGTCGACGGCGGCCTCGCCTCCCCCGGCTACACAGCCGAGCTGGCCGACGTCGCCGGCCGCGCCACCCGCTCGGAGCTGCTGGTGGTGCGGGACGCGACCGGGCGCGTGGTCGGCAGCGTCGCGCTGGTCCTGACCGGCGACTTCGGGGAGGTGACCACGTCCGACGACGAGGCGGCCTTCCGCATGCTCGTGGTCGACCCCGCCGCGCAGGGGCGGGGCATCGGGCAGTTGCTCGTCTCCAGCTGCCTGGACCGGGCCCGCGCCGCCGGCAGGCGCCGGATGGTGCTCTCCACCGGACCGACCATGACGGCGGCACACCGGCTCTACGAGCGCCTCGGATTCCGCCGCCTGCCCGAGCGGGACTGGTCGCCCGTGCCGGGCGTCGACCTGATGGTGTACGCGCTCGATCTCTGAGAGAGGACGCCCCTGCCCCCACCGGCGCGGACTCGCGGCGGGACCCTGCAAGAGGCCCTCAGCCGTCCGAGACGGTGGCGATGAGGTCGCCCTCCTGGAGGACCTCCCCCTCGACGACGTGCATCTCCCGGACGACCCCGGCCCGCTCGGTGAGGACGGGGATCTCCATCTTCATCGACTCGAGGATGACCAGCGTGTCCCCTGCGGCCACTGGCGCACCCGGCTCCACGAGGACCTTCCAGACGCTGGAGACCATCTCCGCGTGGATCTCCTCGACCGCCACCGCGCCTCCTCCCGACCGTGCCCCCTGCTGGCGACGCCATCCAAGCACGCCGGTCAGGGGCCGAGGACGCTGCTCCCGGCGGCCAGTCGAGCGAGGACGGCGGAGACATCGGGACCGTCGTGCGGCACGCCGGAGTCCGGGAGGGCCGAGAGCACCGCCGAGACCGCGCCGGCCGCCGCCCGGACGTCGTGGCCGGCGGCGCTGACGGTGGCGAGCAAGGCGTCGTACCAGCCGTCCAGCCGGTCACCGGGCTCGTACCCGCTGACGGCGACCAGCTCGACGTCGCGGGTCCCGTCGCGACGCGGACCGCCCGGCAACCGGCCGGTCACCCGGCCCGCCGTTCCCGGGGGCAGCGTGGCGCGCAGCTGCGCCGCGACCGCCGCACGGGGCGTGCCGCCCGGGGGAACCGTGCCACCACCGCCGCCGGCGCTGCGCAGGGCCAGTTCGACGGCGTCGACGCCGTGCGCCCGCTCGAGGACGGCCATGTCGAGCGAGAAACCGGCGGCGACCTCGGCGAGCTCCCCGTCCGGGTCGATCCCGACCGTGACCAGCCCGCGCCACCCCACCTCGGCCAGTCGCCGGGCGGTCGGCGGCAGGGCCGGAGCCCGGTCCGCGGTCATGCCCTCGGGCGTCCAGGAGACGCGGGCGATGCCCGCGGCCCGGTCCCGCTGGACGGGTGTGGGGTACCGCAGCCCGTCGTCGGTGACCCACGCCAGCAGTCCCCGCTCGCTGGCCGGCTCGACACCGTCACCGCCGAGGCGATCCAGCACCTCCGCGTCGGGTCCCACCCAGACGAGGCCGGCGGCGGTCACCGCGGCGGCCAGCCGGGCATTGCCGGCCAGGGCCGGGGGCACCGGGAGCACGGCGGCCACGCCGCTGCGGCGGGCCGCTTCCACGATGCGGTCGACGGCGAGGTAGGACTCGCTCGCCGGAGCGGGGCCGAGCAGGACGGCGTCGTCGGCCAGCCGCACGTGCCGCGCCGTCCGCTCGGCCTCGGAGTGCACCGCCACGGCCTTGACGCCCAGCCGGGCGCACGCGGACACGACGGCGCAGGCGGCCGGTCCCCGACCGGCCACGAGCACGCTCTCGATCCCTCCGTGTGTCACGGCGTCCTTCCTGCCCTCCCCCGCCCGGCGCACGACCGGACCACCCCCGTGAGAGGCTTGCGAGGTCAGCTTGGCGGTTCCGGCGACGCCGCGCACGATACGTGCGCCGGTTCCCCCGGCCCGCGAGAACCAGGGCCTGCAGGCCCACCGGCACCGCGAGAGGAGGCCAGCGATGTCCAAGCGTGGACGCAAGCGTCGCTCCCGCAAGGGGAACAAGGCCAACCACGGCAAGCGGCCCAACGCGTGACGTCCGGCCCGGGCGCATGGCAGCGAGGAGCGGGGCGACCGCTGTTCTCGAGCGAGGAGCGGACCGGGCCGCGGAGTTCCGCCACGGGCGACGCCTGAGCCCCACGCTCAGGCCCGCAACGGCGAACGCCCCGCTCCCGCATCCGCGGGGGCGGGGCGTTCGCCATCGGGGCGCCGGCAGCCGCTAGGGCTGGTCGACCGAGCTCTCGGCGGTGACCCGCTGCACCGTGACCTGGGTGCCGTCCTCCTCGAACGAGACGGACGTCAACTGGACCTTGATCCGCTCGCGCAGCCCCGCGGGGGGCGAGTCCCCTCCGCAGCGCCGCCGCACCAACGCCTTGAACTCCTGCTCGATCCCGAACTCCCGCAGGCAGGAGGAGCAGTCCTCGAGGTGCTCGGCGATCTGCGCACGGCGCTCGTCCGCGGTCTCGTGGTCGAGGAACTCGAACACGTGGGACAGCACGTCGTCGCACGAGTTGATCTGGATCGGCTCACCGGTCCGCGGGGCGTCGTCGCCCATCAGTGGCTCGCCTCCTCACCGGCTCCGGCGCGGACGAACCCGCGCTCGCGGGCGTAATCGGCCAGCAGCTTCTGCAGCCCCCGGCGCCCCCGGTGCAGTCGCGACATCACCGTGCCGATGGGCGTGCCCATGATCTCGGCGATCTCCTTGTAGGCGAAGCCCTCCACGTCCGCCAGGTACACCGCCAGGCGGAAGTCCTCCGGCAGCTGCTGCAGGGCCTCCTTGATGTCGGTGTCCGGCAGGTGGTCCAGCGCCTCGATCTCGGCCGACCGCAGGCCGCTGGAGGTGTGCTCCTCGGCCGCGTAGAGCTGCCAGTCCTGCACCTGCTCGGTGGGGTACTGCTGCGGCTGGCGCTGCTTCTTGCGGTAGCTGTTGATGTAGGTGTTGGTCAGGATGCGGTACAGCCACGCCTTGAGGTTCGTGCCCTCGGCGAACTGGTGGAAGGCCGAGTAGGCCTTCACGAAGGTCTCCTGGACCAGGTCCTCGGCGTCGGCGGGGTTCCGGGTCATCCGCAGAGCCGCCGGGTACAGCTGGTCGAGGTAGGGCAGGGCGTCACGCTCGAAGCGCGCGTCCCGCTCGGCGCGGCTCTCGGCGAGCTCCGTCCGGCTGCCGTCCGCCCGCGCCTCGGGTGTCTCGACCGGGGGTGTGTGGGGCGTGGCGTCCGCGGACTGCTCAGTCACCGACCGTCCTCTCTGGGGCCCCCGGATGCGGGGCGCCGCATCGGTCGATGGTAGCCGCGCGGCATCGGGACGGCCCGGGGGCCGCCGGTGCGCGGTCCGGGAGCGGGCGCTGGAGAGGGTGCTGCTCACGGCCGGTTCAACCGGGCCGGCCGGATCCCGATTCCCGCTCGGCGGAGAACCGGTCGAGACGCTCGCTACGCTGCGGCGCCGTGGCGGCGACTCCTGCGGTGCGGACCCTCGAGCGCGAGCGGGTGGCGCACACCCTGCACCCCTACGACCCCGAGCACCCTGCCGACCAGGGCCACGGCGAGGCCGCCGTGGCGGCGCTGGGCGCCGATGCCCGCCAGGTGTTCAAGACCCTGGTGGCCCGGGTCGACGGCGCGCTGACCGTCGCGGTGGTGCCGGTGGCCGGCACCCTCGACCTCAAGGCGCTGGCTGCGGCCACCGGAGGCCGCAAGGCCGTCATGGCCGACCCCGCGGACGCGGAGCGGGCCACCGGCTACGTCGTGGGGGGAATCAGTCCCCTCGGCCAGAAGAGGATGCTGCCGACCGTCGTCGACGAGTCCGCCCTCGGCTTCCCCACCGTGATGGTGAGCGCGGGGCGCCGCGGACTGCAGGTGGAGCTGCCGCCCGCCGACCTGGTGCGGCTCACCCGCGCGCGAACCGCCCCCATCGCGAAAGGACCCCTCGCCCCCCACCACTCGCAGGCTCGCGGCGGGCCCCTGCGAGGGGCCGGTCAAGAGCCATAGGGCGTGAGCAGCTGGTCGACCGGGGCGAAGTCGTCGGTCAGCACGGGGGCGTCGCCGACGAAGCGGTCGAGGTCCTCGCCGTGGGCCACCCGCCAGTCCAGGCCCCGGTCGGTCAGCCGCGCCGCGATCTCCGCCTCCTCGATCGGTGACCGGGAGGCGACCGCGACGACGTTCCCGCCGTCCTCACCGGCGAGCACCGGGACGCGGGCGAGCAGGGCCACGTGCGGGAAGACCGCGCGGAGCGTGGCCAGCTCGGCCCGCACGAGGGCCAGCGGCGGGTGGTCGATCAGGTTGACCGCGTAGACGCCGCCGTCGGCCAGCGCCCGGTCGATCAGCTCCACGGCCTCGCGGGTGGTGAGCTGCCATGGCACCGACAGCCCGCCGAAGGCATCACCCACCACGAGGTCCCGCTCCCCCACGGCCTCGTCGGCCAACCCGACCCGGCCGTCGGTCACGCGGACCCGCAGCCGGTCCGACGTCTCCAGATCCAGCTGCTCCCGGTCGATCGCCACGACGCCGGCGTCCACCTCGAGGACCAGGCTCTCGGTCCCCGGCCGGACCTCGTCGAGGTAGCGCGGCAGCGTGAGCCCGCCGCCGCCGACGTGCAGTGCCGAGAGCGGTTCCCGGCTGTCGCCGAGCGAGTCGGCCACGGCCGCGATGGCGCGGACGTACTCGAACTGCAGGTACTCGGGGTCCTCCAGGTCGACGTACGAGTGCCGAGCCGTGTCGAGGTACAGGAGCCGCCCGGAGCTCCGCTCGGGATCGGCCTCCACGCGGGCGCAGTGGTAGGCCGTCTCCTTCTCGCAGGGGCTCGGTGCCACCGCGGCCAGCCCGCCGCCGGCCAGCGCGAGGACGACGAGGCCGACGGGCACCCGGCCCGCTCCCCCGGACGTCCGCCGGCGCAGGAGCACCCCCACCGCCAGGCCCGCGACGGCGGTGACCGCACCGGTGCCCACGAGGATGACGCTGCTCGGCAGGATCGCGATGAGCAGGAACCCCGTCACGAAGGTGGCGGCGATGCCACCGAGCGTGCCGATGCCCGACAGCCGCCCGACGACCGCACCGGTCTCGTCGAGGCTGGCCAGCTGCAGCTTGACCACCATGGGCGGGACCGCGGACAGGAGCGCGGCGGGCACGACGACCGCGACCGCCGCGAGCAGGAGCACCGCACCGGCGTCCGGGCCGCTCAGCAGCGAGCCGGTGAACCGCACGAGCGGCAGGACGGCGACCACGAGCGCGCCGCCGGCCACCATGAGCGGGGCGATGAGCCGGCGGGGATCGGTGCGGTCGGCCACGATCCCCCCGGTCCACGCGCCGACCGCGATCGCCATCAGCGCGTACCCGATGACCGCCGTGCTGGTCTGCAGGGTCACCCCGACGTACGGCGCGATCAGCCGGAGCCCGACGATCTCGAGCACGAGGACCGCCCCCGAGCAGAGAAAGGTCACCGCGGCAGCGACCCAGCCGGGCAGGGCACCGCCCCCGCCCGACCGGTCGACGACCGGCGTCTCCCCCGTCGTGACCGCCACCGTCAGAAGAGCGCCGGCTGGTCGGCGGGGGCGCCCACGGTCTCCACCCGGGTCACCAGCTCCCGGCCGTTGTTGGCGACGTTGTTGACCGCGGTGCCCACCGGGCGCAGCTCCAGGGCCTCCACCAGCTCCAGCGGCGTCGGCTCGGTCAGCTCCCCCACGTCCTCCCGGGCGGGGTCGAGCCACGCGCTCCAGCGGTCCGGCGGGAGGACCAGCGGCATCCGCTCGTGGATCTCGGTCAGCTCCCCGACGGCGGGGGCGGTGACGATCGTGCAGGTGTAGAGCCGGTCCTCACCGCGGCCCCACACCTCCCACAGGCCGGCGAAGGCGAGCACCGACCCGTCCCGGGGCGTGACGTAGTAGGGCTGCTTGCCCGGGGAGTCGAGGCGCTTGGCCCACTCGTACCAGCCGTCGGCCGGGACCAGGCACCGGCGGGAGGCGGCGGCCTTCCGGAAGGCCGGCTTCTCGGTGAGGGACTCGACCCGGGCGTTGAGCAGGCGGTTTCCGACGGACGGGTCCTTGGCCCAGGCCGGGACCAGCCCCCACCGCACCGCCCGCAGCTCGCGGTGGCCACCACCGGTGGGCAGCCCCTCGGCGTCGCGTTCCTTCTTGTGGCGGACGACGTACACGTCCTTGGTGGGCGCGACGTTGTAGTCCGCCGGCAGCGGTTCCTGCCCTTCGGCCCGCACGGCCTCGAACTCCACGACGAGGTCGTCGGGGCTGCGGCTGGCGGCGTAGCGACCACACATGGCGCGTCCTCCCGGAGCTGACTGGGATCCCGACTCTAGGTGCGGCTACCGACACCGGGTCGCGCGTGCCCTCCCGGCTGCTCGGGGTAGGGGGGTTGACGGACGGAGTCATCGAGAGACGAGGATCACTGCGTGACCGCGACCCAGAACCCCCCGACCGAGCACCCCAAGACCGCGAGCGACGCCGCCACCCGGCGCTACGCGACGGTCAACCCGTACACGGGAGAGACGGAGAAGGAGTTGCCCTTCACCGAGACCTCCGAGATCGACGGGATCATCGGGCGTGCCCATTCCGCCTACCAGGAGTGGCGCACCCGCCCGGTCGAGGAGCGCGCCGCCGTCGTCCGGCGTGCCGCCGAGCTGATGGACGAACGCCGCGACGACCTCGCCGCCCTGATCACGACGGAGATGGGCAAGCGCCGCGAGGAGGCCACCGGCGAGCTGTACCTGTGCTCGATGATCCTCAAGTACTACGCCGACAACGGCCCCGGCTTCCTCGAGCCCACGTCCATCCAGCCGCTGATGGGCAAGGGCGAGGCGGTAATCGAGACCAAGCCGATCGGCGTCCTGCTGGCCATCGAGCCGTGGAACTACCCCTTCTACCAGGTCGTCCGCGTCGCCGGACCCAACCTGGTGCTGGGCAACACGGTCATCCTCAAGCACGCCGAGATCACCCCGCAGTGTGCGGTGGCCATCGAGCAGCTGTTCACCGACGCCGGCGCCCCCGAGGGCGTCTTCACCAACACGTTCCTGCGCATCGACGACGTCGAGCAGGTCATCGCCGACCCGCGCATCCAGGGCGTGACCCTCACCGGCAGCGAGCGCGCCGGCAGCGCCGTCGGCGCCCTGGCCGGCAAGTACCTGAAGAAGTCCGTGCTCGAGCTCGGCGGGAGCGACCCGTTCATCGTGCTCGACGCCGAGGACATGGGCGCGACGATCAAGGCCGCGACGATGGGGCGGATGCAGAACACCGGTCAGGCGTGCACCGCGTCCAAGCGGCTGATCGTCCCCGAGGACCTCTACGAGCCGTTCGTCGAGGGGCTCAAGCAGGCGTTCTCCACGTTCTCCCCCGGTGACCCGGCCGACCCGTCGACGTCCCTGGCCCCGCTGTCGAGCGAACGGGCGGCGCAGGACCTGCACGCGCAGATCCAGGACGCCATCGACAAGGGCGCCACCGTCGTCGCCGGCGGCAGCCGCCCCGAGCACCCGGGCGCCTTCGTCGAGGCGACGATCCTGACCGACGTCACCCCGGAGATGCGGGCCTACCGCGAGGAGCTGTTCGGTCCCGCGGCCGTCGTCTACAGGGTCCGGGACGAGGAGGAGGCGATCCGGCTGGCGAACGACAGCGACTTCGGCCTGGGCGCCACCGTCATGAGCAGCGACCTCGACCGCGCGCGCTCGGTGGCCGAGCGGCTGGAGGCCGGCATGGTCTGGATCAACCAGCCCACCGGCTCCTCCCCCGAGCTGCCCTTCGGCGGGATCAAGCGCTCCGGCTACGGCCGGGAGCTCTCCGAGCTAGCGATGTTCGAGTTCGCCAACCGGCGGCTCGTGCGCACCGTGCCGGCGAAGAAGGCCGACAAGCCGCAGGCCGGCTGAGCGGGTGCGCGGGCGGGCGGCCGGAGGCCCCGTCCCGAGGCTCGCGCCGAGCTTGCGAGGTGCGAGTGAGGACGGGGTCCTCTCTCGGGCAGACTGATCACGTGACATCCGTCTGGTCGACGCCGCACCGCCCGGCGCCCGTGGACGCCGTCGTGACGCTGCCCGGGTCGAAGTCCATCACCGCCCGGGCGCTGATCCTGGCCGCCATCGCCGACGGGCCCAGCCGGCTGTCGCGGCCGCTGCGCGCCCGCGACACGGACCTGATGGCCGCCGCCCTGCGCGCCCTGGGCGTGCGCGTCGAGGACGAGGCCGCCGACTGGCTGGTGACGCCGCAGCCCCTGCGCGGTCCGGCCGAGGTGGACGCCGGGTTGTCGGGCACGGTGCTGCGCTTCCTCCCGCCCGTCGCCGCGCTGGCCACCGGTGCGGTCCGCGTGGACGGCGACCCGAGGCTGCGCCACCGTCCCAACGCCGGCCTCCTGCACGCCCTCCGCGACCTGGGCGTCGAGGTGGACGACGGCGGCCGCGGCCGGGCGCCGTTCACCGTGCACGGCACCGGCAGGGTGCGCGGCGGCCCGGTCGTGGTCGACGCCACCGAGTCCTCGCAGATCGTGTCGGGGCTGCTGCTGTCGGCGGCCCGCTTCGACGAGGGACTCGACCTCGCGCTCACCGGCGGCGTCCCCTCCATGCCGCACGTCGAGATGACCCTGACGACGGTGCGCGCGCACGGGGTCGAGGTCGTCGAGACCGGACGCGGCTGGCGGGTCGTACCGGGCCCCGTCGCGGCGCGGGACGTGGTCGTGGAGCCCGACCTCTCCAACGCCGCCCCGTTCCTGGCCGCGGCCCTGGTCACCGGGGGGCGGGTCACCGTGCGCGACTGGCCGGAGGTCACCACCCAGCCCGGTGCCCAGCTGGACCGGCTCCTCGCCGAGATGGGTGCGGAGGTCACCCATACCCCCGCAGGCCTGCAGGTGACGGGCACGGGGCGGATCCGGCCGCTGGTCGCCGACCTCGGCGAGGTCAGCGAGCTCGCGCCGGTGCTCGCGGCGCTGGCCGCCCTGGCCGACGGCCCGTCGCGGTTCACCGGGATCGCGCACATGCGCGGGCACGAGACCGACCGCCTCCAGGCACTCGACGAGGTGCTGACCGCCGTGGGCGCCCGGGTGGAGCAGCTCCCCGACGGCCTGGCGATCGAGCCCGGTCCTCCGCGGCCCGCCCGGCTGGACTCCTACGCCGACCACCGCATGGTCATGGCCGCGGCCGTGCTGGGACTGGCCATCGACGGCGTCCAAGTGGCCGATCCGGGTGCGGTGACGAAGACCCTTCCCGACTTCGTCCAGCGCTGGACGGGACTGCTGGGCGAGCCCGCAGAGGTCGTGCCCTGAGCCCGCGCCGGCACGACAGCCGCTCGGACGAGGACGACATCCGGGTCCGGCCGAACCGTCGTGGATCCCGCCCCCGGACCCGGATCCGGCCGACCCACGCCGACGCCGTGCCCGGCCTCGTGGTCGCCGTCGACCGGGGGCGGATGACCGTCCGCATCCAGGGCCCCGACGGCGCTCCTCTGGACGTCACCACGATGCGCGCCCGTGAGCTGGGCCGGCACGGCGTGGTCGTCGGCGACCGCGTCCGGCTGGTCGGCGACACCAGCGGCCGGCCCGACAGCCTGGCGCGCATCGTCTCCATCGAGGAACGGACGACATCGCTGCGCCGGACGGCGGACGACACGGACCCGACCGAGCGGGTGGTGGTGGCCAACGCCGACCTCCTCGTCGTCGTCACCGCGGTCACCGACCCGGAGCCAGCGCTGGGCTTCCTGGACCGCTGCCTGGTCGCCGCCTACGCCGGGGGGCTGGAGCCGTTGCTCTGCCTGACCAAGACCGACCTGGGCAGCCCCCGGCCGCTGCTGGAGCGCTACGCCGGGCTGGGCCTGGACGCGGTCGCGATCTCGCGGGAGCTGCCGCTGGACCCGCTGCTGGACCGGCTGTTCGACCGCATGAGCGTGTTCGTCGGCCAGTCGGGTGTCGGCAAGTCGACACTGGTGAACCGGCTGGTCCCCGACGCCTCCCGGGCCACGGGCGACGTGAGCAAGATCGGGAAGGGCCGCCACACGTCGTCGTCGGCCGTGCTGTTCGACCTGCCCGGCGGCGGGACCGTCATCGACACCCCCGGCATCCGCTCGTTCGGCCTCGCGCACGTCACCGCCGACGACGTCCTCTCCGCGTTCGACGAGTTCGCCGAGGCGGCGGTCGACTGCCCGCCCGGCTGCGGGCACACCGCCGCCGACCCGGAGTGCGCCCTGGACGGGTGGGCCGCCGCCGGACCGCCGGTGCGCCGGCAGCAGCTCGACGCACTGCGCGTCCTCCTGGGCGCCGTCGGCCAGGTCGGCCCGGGCTACTGAGCCCTCACCGCGCGACCGTGCTGCGGATGCCGCCCGGCACCCGGTGGGGCGGACGACTCCAGCGCCCCCCACGGCACGCGCGGGTGGTCGTCCACCGGCGTCCGATCGGCCCGGCCGTCCCCGGGCACGCCTCGGTCAGACGTCGACGTAACCACCGCTGCGCCAGTACACGCCGGCCTCCCGGCTGAGCAGTCCCTCGTCCACGAGGTACCGCCGCAGGGCGGCCACGTCCGCGTGCCAGACCGCGAGCAGGGCGTTGACCTCCCGCTCGGGATAGCGCAGCCCGGGCTCGAAGACACGCACGAGGTGCTCGAGGACCAGCCGCCGCTTGCTCTGCTGCGCCGGGATCGAGACCAGCCGGCCGTTCCGCACGAAAGCCGAGAGGACGGCGTCCTCGGCGGGGTCCGACGACAGCGGCTCGGGTGCCGGCGCCGAGGCGGCGGCGGCCCGCGCGGCGGCACCGAAGCGCTCGGTGCGCAGGGCCAGCGCGCGGCCGTCCCGGTGGACCAGGCCGGCGCGGGCCAGCCGGCGGGCGGCGAGGGCGACGTCCTTGAGCGGCAGGCCGGAGGCGGCGGCCACCTCCTCGATCGTCCCGGCGCCCAGCGCCAGGGCGGCGACGACCTTGAGGCGCGCGGGGTCGGCGAGCAGGCCGGCGATCGTGGCGGCGTCCACTCCCCGACCGTATCGGCGCATCGGCGGCGTCGGACGGGGGTAGGGCGACGGGCATGGTGAGCCCGATCGACATCCAGAAGGCCCTGTCCGGCATGGACTACCCGGCGAGCAAGGAGGACATCGTCCGGCACGCCGAGCAGCAGGGCGGCGACGCGGAGGTCCTGGAGGCGCTGAAGAAGATCGAGGACCGCGAGTACGAAGGGCCGAGCGGGGTGAGTTCAGCGGTCTTCGACTGATCCCCCGCTAGGTTCGGTGCCCATGACATCGGGCCGGGGTTTCTCCGAGGACATGCGGCTGGCACACGTGCTGGCCGACCAGGCGGACTCGATCAGCCTGGACCGGTTCAAGGCGCAGGACCTGACCGTGGACACCAAGCCGGACCTCACGCCGGTGACCGACGCCGACCGGGCGGTCGAGGAGCAGCTGCGGATCACGCTGAGCCGGGCACGCACGCGTGACGCCGTCCTCGGTGAGGAGTTCGGGACGACCGGGCACGGGCGCCGCCGGTGGGTGCTCGACCCGATCGACGGGACGAAGAACTTCGTCCGCGGGGTGCCGGTGTGGGCGACGCTCATCGCGCTCTTCGACGGGGACGAGCCGGTCGTCGGCCTGGTGTCCGCGCCGGCGCTGAACAAGCGCTGGTGGGCCGCGAAGGACGTGGGCGCGTGGACCGGCCGGAGGCTGGAGTCGGCGACCCGGTGCCGCGTCTCGGAGGTCTCCGAGCTCGGCGACGCGAGCCTGTCGTACTCCAGCCTCTCCGGCTGGGAGGAGCGCGGCGTCCTCGAGGGCTTCCTCGACCTGGCCCGCTCGGTGTGGCGGACCCGCGCCTACGGCGACTTCTGGAGCTACTGCCTGCTCGCCGAGGGGGCGGTGGACATCGCCTGCGAGCCCGAGGTGTCGGTCTGGGACCTCGCCGCGCTCGACGTCATCGTGCGGGAGGCCGGCGGTCGGTTCAGCGACCTCACCGGCGCCCCCGGACCGGCCGGTGGGCACGCGCTGGCCACCAACGGGAAGCTGCACGAGGCGGCGCTCGGCCACCTGCGGCTGCCCGAGCCGGTCAACCCGATGCAGTCTGCGCCTCCGGTACCGCCGGCCTGATCAATCGCGGGCCGGCACCACCACCGGCCCGGTCTCCCGCTGCGGCTCGACGGCGAGGCCGACTCCCCGACCGGCCAGCACCGCGGCTCCGATGGCCGACGCACTGCGCATCCGGAGATGACGGACCGGACTGCCCAGCGCATCCGCCAACGCCTGCTGGACGACGGCGGCCCGTGCGCCCCCGCCGCTGAGGACGACCGGCTCGCTACCGCTCAGCCCGCCCAGCAGCGCGGCCGCACCCGCGACCGCGGATGCCACGCCCTCGACTGCCGACCGGGCCAGGTCCGCCCGCGTCGCGCCCGGGTGCAGGCCGGTCCAGCTGCCGCGGTCGTCCGGACCTGCGATCCCCCCGCGCTCGCCGGTGAGGAAGGGCCGGAACACCACTCCCCCCGCGCCGGCCGGCGCCGACTCGGCGGCCCGGAGGAACTCCGCCCACGACAGCCCGAGGACCCCGCACACCCACTCCCAGGCGGAGCCGCCGTTCTGCAGCGCCGCCATCGCGTACCAGCCACCGGCGGTGTCGGCATAGGTGTGCACCACCGGCTCCAGGACCGGCTGCGGGTCCACCAGCGGGCGCAGCAGTTGGACGCCGGTGCCGAGGTTGATCTGCGTGTCCGGCCCGCCTGCGGCCACGAGCGCCAGCGGGGTGTCGGCACCGCCGACGACCACGGGCACCTCACCCAGCGGCAGCTGGGCCGTTCCGGCTACCACGTGGGAGGGGCGGACCGCCGGCAGCAGCTCCGCGGGCACACCGGCGGCCGTGGCGGCGGCCGCGGACCAGTCGTCGGCGACGACGTCCCACAGCAGGGTCGCCGAGGCGTCGCTGCGGTCGGTTGCCGTGGATCCCCGCAGGAGCGTCGCCCGCAGTGCGTCCTTGGGCAGCAGCACGGTCGCCGCCCGCACCACGACGTCGGGTTCGTGCCGGGCCAGCCAGGCGAGCATCGGGCCGGTCATCCCGGGGACCAGCGGGTTGGCCAGCGCGGCACGGTCGGGATCCGGCAGCGCCCGCCACCGGGCCAGCTCGCCGGTGGCCCGCTGGTCCGGCCACAGCAGGGCCGGCCGCAGGGCGCGGCCGTCCTCGTCCACGAGCACCGCGCCGTGCATCTGCCCCGAGAACCCGAGCGCCGCCACCCGCGCCCCGCGCAGGTCCGGGGCCAGCGCGGCGAGGGCGTCGTCGAGAGCGCTCCGCCAGGTCGCGACGTCGATCTCGGCCCGACCGGGAGCCGACCGGTCCAGGGCATAACGGCGTTCGGCCTCCGCGACCACGCTCCCGCCCGGGTCCAGCGCGACGAGCTTCAGGCCGCTGGTCCCGAGGTCGGCACCGAGCAGGACGTCGGACACGGGGGACGATCAGCCGTGGGCGAAGCCGCCGGGCCGGCCGTTGCGGTCGGCGAGCAGCCCGGCCAGCGTGGACAGCGCGATCTCCGCCGGCTCCCGTGAGCCGATGTCCAGGCCGATCGGCCGGTGCACCCGCGTGATCTCTCCCGGCGGCACGCCGAGCGCGCTCAGCGCCGCGACGTGCGGTCCCTCGTGGCGGGGATTGCCCATGACCCCGATCCACCGGGCGGGCCGGACCAGCGCGTCGCGCAGCACCTCCCCCAGCTCCTCCCGGTGGTGGTCGGTGACGACGACGTCGGCGGTACCGGCGGCGAGCTCGTCGTCCAGGTCGCCGAAGCTCCTGACCGTCACGTCCGCCGTCCCCTCCGGCGCGCCGCGAGGCTCGACGAGCACGGTGCGGAAGCCCAGCTCGGCCCCCCAGCGCAGCAGCACCTCCGACACCGGCGAGGCGAACACCGCGACGAGCAGCCGGTCTGCGCTCACGCGGCTCGCTCGGGGCTGTCGCCGTACGTGTACGCGGTGTTGGCGTACCGCCCTCCGACGGCGACTCCCGGCGGCGCGATGGCGTCGAGGTGGGCGAGGTCGTCCGGCGACAGTTCCACGGCGGCCGACCCGACGTTCTCCTCCAGGTAGCGACGACGCTTGGTGCCCGGGATCGGGACCACGTCGTCCCCCTGGGCCAGGACCCACGCCAGAGCCAGCTGGCCGGGCGTCACGCCCTTCTCGGCGGCCAGCCCGCGCACGGCGTCGACCAGGCGCAGGTTGGCGGCGAACGCGTCACCGGTGAACCGCGGGTGGGTGCGGCGCCAGTCGTCCTCGGCGAAGTCGGCCGGGCTGGTGATGGCGCCGGTGAGGAAGCCGCGGCCCAGCGGGCTGAACGGCACGATGCCGATGCCGTGCTCCCGGGCCACGCCCAGCACGGTGCTGCCGTCCGGCCCGGCCACCTCCAGATCGCGGGTCCACAGCGACCACTCGCTCTGCAGCGCGGCGATCGGGTGCACCGCGACCGCTCGCCGGATCGACGCCGCGCTGGCCTCCGACAGCCCGAGGTGGCGGACCTTGCCCTGCTGCACCAGCTCGGCCATCGCGCCCACGGTGTCCTCGATGGGGACCTTCGGGTCGACGCGGTGCTGGTAGTAGAGGTCGATGACGTCGACCCGCAGCCGGCGGAGGCTGGCCTCCGCGCAGGCCCGGACGTTCTCGGGGCGGCCGTCGATCACCTGTTCCCCCTCGGGAGTGCGCGAGAGGGAGAACTTGGTGGCCAGCTGCACCTCCTCCCGCCGGCCGGCGATCGCCTCGCCCACCAGCTCCTCGTTGTGCCCGTCGCCGTAGACGTCGGAGGTGTCGAGGAAGGTGACACCGAGGTCGAGCGCGCGGTGGATGGTGGCCAGCGACTCCTGCCGGTCGGCCGCGCCGTACATCTGGCTCATCCCCATGCAGCCCAGGCCGAGGGCGGAGACCTCCAGCCCGTCGCGGCCGAGGATGCGGGTACCGAGGTCGGAACTCATGCCCGCATCCTCGCCCGTCGCCTCCTCCGGCCGCCACCGCCGGGCTCTGGTGGAATGGGGTGCAGGGCACCGGTGGTCGGGGCCCTGCGAGGAGGCCCCGTGCAGTACGCCGAGTCCGTCGTCGACCTGGTCGGCAACACGCCCCTCGTGCGGCTCACCTCGGTGACCCGCGACCTGGGTCCCGATGCCCCGCTGGTACTGGCCAAGGTCGAGTACCTCAACCCCGGCGGGTCGGTGAAGGACCGGATCGCGGTCCGGATGGTCGACGCGGCCGAGGCCAGCGGTGAGCTGAAGCCGGGCGGCACGATCGTGGAGCCGACCAGTGGCAACACCGGCATCGGCCTGGCCCTGGTCGCCCAGCAGCGCGGCTACCGCTGCATCTTCGTCTGCCCCGACAAGGTGGGGCAGGAGAAGATCAACGTCCTGCGGGCGTACGGCGCGGAGGTCGTCGTCTGCCCCACGGCGGTCGACCCGGCCGACCCGCGCTCGTACTACTCGGTGTCGGACCGGCTGGCCCGCGAGACCCCCGGCGGATGGAAGCCCGACCAGTACTCCAACCCGGCCAACCCGCAGTCGCACTACGAGACGACCGGCCCGGAGATCTGGGCGCAGACCGAGGGCCGGGTGACCACGTTCGTCACCGGCATGGGCACCGGCGGCACGATCAGCGGCATCGGCCGCTACCTCAAGGAGATGTCCGGCGGCCGGGTGCGCGTCGTCGGCGCCGACCCGGAGGGGTCGGTGTACTCCGGCGGCACCGGGCGGCCCTACCTCGTGGAGGGGGTGGGCGAGGACTTCTGGCCCGCCACCTACGACCGGACGATCGCCGACGAGGTCATCGCCGTCTCCGACGGCGACTCCTTCGCCATGACCCGCCGGCTGGCCCGCGAGGAGGGCCTGCTGGTCGGCGGCTCGTGCGGCATGGCGGTGGTCGCCGCCCTGCGGGCCGCCGAGAAGCTCACCAGGGACGACGTCCTGGTCGTGCTGCTGCCCGACGGCGGCCGCGGATACCTCAACAAGATCTTCAACGACAAGTGGATGGCCGACTACGGATTCCTGGAGACCGCGTCCGGGGAGACCGTCGGCGAGCTGCTCGACGCCAAGAGCGGGAAGACGCCGACGCTCGTGCACACGCACCCCAACGAGACCGTCCGCGACGCCATCGACATCCTGCGCGAGTACGGCGTCAGCCAGCTCCCGGTCGTGCGCGCCGAGCCGCCCGTGACCGCCGGCGAGGTGGTGGGGTCGGTGGACGAGAAGACCCTGCTCGACGCCCTCTTCGCCGGAAAGGCCAGCCTCGCCGACCGCGTGGAGAGGCACATGTCACCGCCGCTGCCGATCATCGGGTCCGGTGAGCCGGTGACCGCGGCGGTCACCGCGCTGGGCTCCGCCGACGCGCTGCTGGTGCACGTCGAGGGCAAGCCCGCCGGCGTCGTCACCCGGCAGGACGTCCTCGGCCACCTCGCCGGCCTGAGCGCCGCCGGCGCCGGCTCCGGGGCGACCCGATGAGCGGCTTCAACACCCGTGCGATCCACGCCGGGCAGGAACCCGACCCGGCGACCGGCGCGGTCATCGTCCCCGTGCACCTCACGACGACCTACAAGCAGGACGGGGTCGGCGGCCTGCGCGGCGGCTACGAGTACAGCCGCAGCGGCAACCCGACGCGCACTGCCCTGCAGGACGCCCTGGCCGCCCTGGAGCAGGGCAGCCACGGCATGGCGTTCGCCTCGGGTCTCGCCGCCGAGGACACCCTGCTGCGGACCGTCTGCGAGCCGGGTTCGCACATCGTGCTCGGCGGCGACGCCTACGGCGGGACCTTCCGGTTGATCTCCCGGGTCGCCTCCCGCTGGGGCGTCGAGCACACCCCGGCCGACCTCAACGACCTCGACGCCCTGCGGACGGTCATGCGGCCGTCCACCCGGGTCATCTGGTGCGAGACACCGACCAACCCGCTGCTCAACATCGCCGACATCGCCCGGCTCGCGGAGTTCGCCCGCGAGCACGGCGCGCTCCTCGTCGTGGACAACACCTTCGCCTCGCCCTACCTGCAGCAGCCGCTGACCCTGGGCGCCGACGTGGTCGTCCACTCCACCACCAAGTACCTCGGCGGGCACTCCGACGTCGTCGGCGGCGCGCTGGTCACCGCGGACGCCGCGCTCGCCGAGCAGCTGGCCTACCACCAGAACGCGATGGGTGCGGTGGCCGGGCCGTTCGACGCGTGGCTGGTGCTGCGCGGCATCAAGACCCTCGGCGTCCGGATGGACCGGCACCAGGCCAACGCGGCCCGCATCGCGGGCTTCCTGCTCGACCACCCCGCCGTGGCCTCGGTCCTCTACCCCGGCCTTCCCGACCACCCCGGGCACGAGATCGCCGCGCGGCAGATGTCGGGCTTCGGCGGCATGCTCTCGTTCCGCCTCACCGGTGGGGAGGACCAGGCGCTGAAGGTGTGCGAGCGGGCCCGGGTGTTCACCCTGGCCGAGTCGCTCGGGGGCGTGGAGTCGCTCATCGAGCACCCCGGCCGGATGACCCACGCCAGCGCGGCCGGCTCACCCCTCGAGGTCCCCGCCGACCTGGTCCGCCTCTCGGTGGGCATCGAGGACGTCGACGACCTGCTCGCCGACCTGGAGGAGGCTCTCGCCTAGCCGCCTCGGGCGGACAGGACCTCCTCCAAGTGCTCGACCGTCGGGAACGGGCGCCCAGGTGTCGCCGGGGATGCCCTCCGGGTGGCCGGCACGGTCGTCGGGCCCGGACAGCGCAGTCGCCCCCACGACCCGCGCCCGGGGCTGCAGGCAGCGCGGATAGCCTGCACCGTGGTGTCCCACCCGTTCCCGAGGAGTCGCAGCGTGCCCAGTCCCTTCCTTTCCCGCCGCGGCGTCGCCGCCGCGCTCGCCGCGTCAGCGCTGCTGCTGTCCGCCTGCGGTGACGACGGCGGGGACGCGGCCACCGACGACGCCGCCCCGACGGAGGCCGCGCTGCCCAGCGTCTCGGTCGACGAGCAACTGGCCGCGCTGGTCCCCGAGGAGGTCGCCGAGGACGGCGTCATCACCGTCGGCAGCGACACGACCTACGCGCCCAGCGAGTTCATCGCCGAGGACGGCGAGACGATCGTGGGCTTCGACGTCGACCTGTTCTCGCTGGTGGCCCAGAAACTGGGCCTGGAGGCGGAGTTCCGGTCCGCGGACTTCGGTTCGATCATCGCCGGCGTGGGCTCCGGCCGGTACGAGGTCGGCGTCTCCTCGTTCACGATCAACCCGGAGCGCCTCGCCCAGGCCAACATGGTCAGCTACTACTCCGCCGGCACCCAGTGGGCCACCCGGAAGGGCAACCCCGACGACGTCGACCCGGACAACGCCTGCGGGCTGGCCGTCGCGGTGCAGGCGAACACCGTGCAGGTCGACGACATCACCGCCCGGTCGCAGGAGTGCGAGGCGAACGGCGAGGAGCCGATCGACATCCAGCAGTTCGAGGCGCAGAGCGACGCCACCGCGGCGATCGCCTCCGGCCGGGTCGCCGCCGGCCTCGCCGACTCCCCGGTCATGGCGTACGCGGTGCAGCAGACCAACGGCCAGCTCGAGCTGCTCGGTGACATCTACGAGGCCGCTCCGTACGGCTACGTGGTCCCGCAGGCGCAGACCGAGTTCGCCGAGGCGCTCGCGGGGGCGGTGCGGGCGCTCATCGACGAGGGGGCGTACACCGAGGTCCTGGAGAACTGGGGCGTGGAGGCCGGCGCCATCGACGACCCGACCGTCAACCCGACCGTCGGCTGACGTCCCCGACCGCACCGATGGCCTCCGACACGGCCGCCCAGACGGCCTCGCCGCCGGCACCGCCCGAGCAGATCCGGGCGGTGCCGGTCCGGCACCCCGGCCGCTGGATCGCCACCGCCGTCATCGCGGTGCTGGCCGCCATGTTCGTCCACATGCTGGCCACCAACCCGGTGTTCCAGTGGGACTTCATGCTCGACAACATGTTCTCGCCCCCGGTGCTCCGCGGGGCGCGGACGACGCTGGTCATGACGGTGGTCGCCATGGTCCTCGGCGTCCTGCTCGGCATCCTGCTGGCCGTCATGCGACTGTCGCCGAACCCGGTCGTCTCCGGCGCGGCCTGGACCTACATCTGGTTCTTCCGCGCGATCCCCCGCATCGTCCTGCTGTTCTTCATCGCCAACCTGGGCGCGCTCTACGCCTCCTACGAGCTGGGCTTCCCGTTCGACCAGCAGCTGATGGACCTGCTGGGCTTCGAGGGCGACTGGCGGTTCCTGAGCCTCGACGGCAACGAGATCTTCGTCGGGTTCACCGCCGGGCTGCTCGGCCTGGCGCTGTCCGAGGGCGCCTACATGGCCGAGATCGTGCGGGCCGGCATCCAGTCGGTGGACCCGGGGCAGGCGGAGGCGGCCGGGGCCCTGGGCATGAGCCGCGGCAAGACCATGCGACGGATCGTGCTGCCCCAGGCCATGCGGGTGATCATCCCGCCGACCGGCAACGAGACCATCGCGATGCTCAAGGACACCTCGCTGCTCATCGCGGTGCCGGTGACCACCGAGCTCAACTTCCAGCTGCGGGCCATCGGCAGCCGCACCTTCCAGATCATCCCGATGGCCGTGGCCTCGATCCTCTGGTACCTCGCGCTCACCAGTCTGCTGATGGTGGGCCAGTACTTCCTGGAGCGGCGCTTCAGCCGGGGGTTCGGGTCGCGGGAGACGCGCGCGCAGCGGGCCGCCCGCCGGGCGCGCGACGTGGGGAGCACGCATTGAGCACCGCAGCGACGCCGGGCGGGATCGCACCGGCCGCGGCTGGCCGCCCGCCGATGGTGAAGGCCGAGGGGGTGCACAAGTCCTTCGGTCACGTGCACGTGCTCAAAGGCATCGACCTCGAGGTCGCGCCACGGGAGGTCATGTGCATCATCGGCCCCTCGGGCTCGGGCAAGTCCACCTTCCTGCGGTGCATCAACCACCTGGAGCAGATCAGCGCCGGCCGGCTGTGGGTCGACGGCCACCTCGTCGGCTACCGCGAGAAGAACGGCAAGCTGCACGAGCTGCACGACCGCGACGTCGCCGCGCAGCGCCGCGACATCGGCATGGTGTTCCAGCGGTTCAACCTGTTCCCGCACATGACCGCGCTGGAGAACGTGGTCGAGGCGCCGGTGCAGGTCAAGCGGGTGCCCAAGGCCCAGGCGCGGGAGCGCGGCGCGGAGCTGCTCGAGCGGGTGGGGCTGGCCGACCGGATGCACAACTACCCGAACCAGCTCTCGGGCGGCCAGCAGCAGCGGGTGGCGATCGCCCGGGCCCTGGCCATGGAGCCCAAGCTCATGCTCTTCGACGAGCCGACGTCGGCCCTGGACCCGGAGCTGGTCGGCGAGGTCCTCGACGTCATGCGCGGGCTGGCCGCCGACGGCATGACGATGGTCGTGGTGACGCACGAGATGGGCTTCGCCCGGGAGGTCGGCGACACCCTGGTGTTCATGGACGACGGCGTGGTCGTGGAGTCGGGCGACCCCCGGCAGGTCCTCACCGACCCGCAGCACCAGCGGACCCAGGCCTTCCTGTCCAAGGTCCTCTAGGCCGGGGCGCCTGATGCCGGCGACGCGCCTGAGCGCCGTGGCCGCCCGCGGGCCGTCACCCGTGCAGCGGGAAGGCACGGGGTGCTGCGCCGGTTGCACGACCACCGGGCCGACCGAGGAGGATCCCGACCATGAGCACCACCGAGAGCACCCGTGACCTTGCCGCACTCGAGCAGGAGCGCGCCCGCATCCGGGACGCGTACCTGAGGCCGGCCGGGGAGCGTCCGGCGTCCACCGCACGCGGTCTGCACCACACGGCGCTCATCAGCAGCGACGTCGAGCGGACGGTGCGCTTCTACCAGGACGTGCTCGGCTTCCCGCTGACCGAGCTCATCGAGAACCGCGACTACCCGGGCTCGTCGCACTTCTTCTTCGACATCGGGCACGGCAACCTGCTGGCCTTCTTCGACTTCCCGGGGCTGGACGTGGGGCCGTACGCCGAGGTCCTGGGGGGCCTGCACCACATGGCCATCAGCGTCGAGCCCGACCGCTGGTCCGAACTCGTCGAGCGGCTCACCCGGGCCGGCGTGGAGCACGAGGTGCACAGCGGGGTCTCGGTCTACTTCCGCGACCCCGACGGTGCGCGCATCGAGCTCATCGCGGACCCCCTCGGCGAGATGTACGGGCACCACGTCCTCTGAACGGGAACCCGGACGGAGCCGCTGTCAGCGCTGACGGGTGTCCACCAGGTCGGCGTACTCGTCGTGCCTCTCGATCCAGCCGCGGACGAACGAGCACTTCGGGACGACCGTGCCACGCTTCGCGCGCACGTCGTCGAGGGCGGCGCGGACGAGCGTGCTGCCCAGACCCGACCGGTCCGAGTCCTGGTCGGTCTCGGTGTGGGTGAACACCAGCGTGTCCCCCTGCCGCTGGTAGTCGGCGTGGCCGAGCAGCTGCTCGCCGTCGCGGATCTCGTACCGGTTCGCTTCGGGGACGTCCTTGACCGTGGGCTCCATGCCGCTCCCCTACCCCGCCGGAGGGGCCGGGATCACTCGGGAAGGGAGCGGGCCCTCGTCGGGCAGCGCGCACGGCCCCGCGGACGTCGACCAGTTCGTCGTCGCCGGGCTCCGGGCGGTGCACCACGAGGCCCCCCGCGTCGTCCACCCCGAAGACGTCCGGCGCGAGCGCCTCGCAGGCGCGCAGCCAGAAGCCGGGGTCGGAGAGGTCGATGTCGTCCAGGGAACCGTCGCCGAAGGAAGCGCCGTCGACGTGGCCGGCGTCCACGGCCATGAGCGCCTCGGGCGGTGACGGTCAACGGTGACTGTCACGCTGGAGAGTCGCGGGGTGGTGCACGGCACACCTCACGCCGCCCCGTACGCAGACGGGCCGGTACGCAGACGGGCCGGTACGCAGACGGGCCGGTACGCAGAAGGAGCCCGGTCACCGTGGTGACCGGGCCCCTTCCTCGTAGCGGGGACAGGATTCGAACCTGTGACCTCTGGGTTATGAGCCCAGCGAGCTACCGAGCTGCTCCACCCCGCGTCGGCAGGACCTACGGTACACGCCACGTAAGACCGCCTCGCCGGCCCCCCGCCGTCCCACCGCGCCTCCTCGGCGTCTCCGGGGAGGCCCGGGAAGGTGGCGCGGCGAGCCGCGCACCGCGGTACCCGTCACCGGTGAGGCGCCTCCGGCCGACCCCTCGGCCGTCGTGGGTACCACTCCGTCACACGGGCACCAGACGCGTGCGCGCCTTCCATCCCGTGGGTACCGGCCCGCTTACAGTCCGCTACGTGGTGGGGGACGAGGCGGCGAGCATGTTCGCCGGGCAGCCACAGCCGGTGGAGATCCACCACCGCGGGATCTGGTACTCCGGCGAGCTGGTCGGCTGGCGGCACGGGAGCGACGGCCGGGTGTCGGCCCGGGTGCGCTGCCGGGTCGACGGCCTGCGCCACTCGGCGTGGATGGACCTGGCCGACCTGCGCCTGCCCGACCCCGCGCGCCCTCCGCACAAGGAGCGGTTCCCGGCCGTCGTCCGGCGTCCCGCGACCTCCGCCGCCACGTACGCGCCCGCGGACGAGGACGACGCCACGCGTCCGCACGCCCTCCTCGCGGGCATGCGCACCCGGCCGGCGAAGCCCGCCCACGCCGTCGCGCCACCGCCCCCGGTCCCGCCCGCAGCGCTTCCGCCGGCTCCCGGCCCGGAGGAGCCGGCCGAGTTCCCGCGGCGCTCCGCGCCGGCCACCCCCGTGGTCCGCCGCAACCAGCAGCTGCGCCGACGCGAGGCCTACCTCAGCATCGTCTGACGGTCATCCGCGACCATCCCAGCCGGTCGACCGCGGCACGGGTGGTCCCGCGCGAGGCCACCCCCGGCATCGCCGCCCGCACCGTGCAGGGTCACCACCGGCGGTGCGGCCAGGTCGGGCGTGGACGGCGGCCGGCACGTGCAGAGTGCAGCCGGCTCGGCGGCCGACCCCAGCGCGTGGGTCCGCGGGCCCGGCAACGGCCGACGACATCCCTCGTATCGCCCTCCGGCACCGCCGAACGGATGCACGAGCGCGCTGCTGGACGACCTCCTCGATCCGTGCCACACCTGTCGCATGACCTCCACGGGCCCACGGGAGCCCGGACAGCGGCCCCGGTCGGACTCCGTGCCAGCGACAGAGAGGACGGACGGTCATGGGCGTCGACGAGCTCCGCCGATCTCGCACCGCACTGCTGGTCACGTACCGGCGGAGCGGCGAAGCGGTCGCCACACCGGTGAGCCTGGCCGTCACCGGTGGCCGGGCCTACTTCGTCACGGCGGTCGACAGCGGCAAGGCCAGGCGGCTCGCGCGCGATCCCCGTGTTCGGATGGCTCCCTGCACCGTCCGGGGTGATCGGCTGGGCGCAGATGTGCCCGGGCGGGCCCGGCTGCTCGAGCCGGCCACCCTCCGGCACCTGACGGGTGTGCTTCGGCCCACGGGTCCGCTCTTCGGGAGCTGGCTGATGTACCGGCTGCGCGGAAGGACGATGGCGCTCTACGAGGTGACGTTCGACGACCCCGGGGCGCACGGGGAATCGACCGGCGACGAGCGCGCGTAACCGGACCATCGCACCGCACGTCCAGCCGGTCCAGGAATCCCGGAGATGAAGCGGGGAACCCGCCCCAGAGACGACGAAAGCTGACGCAACTGCGCCGGCTTCCTTCGCTGCGGACCGGTTTCCGGCCCGCCGTGAGTAGCGGGGGGACCGGCCGAATCACCGCTCCCGGTGTTCGGCCTCGCCTGTTCCTGCAGGTCACCGCACCATGCGTAGGCATCTGCACACCCCCGTGCTGGTCCATGTCCGCGCTCCCTGCCCGACTGGCCGGGATGCGGAAGTGATCTTGACATCCGAGGGGGACAGTCGACCGCTGACGATCACCGCACAACGGCAACGTCGCGTCGCGTCGGACAACTCATCCTGGCCGGTTCCGTTTCTTCGGCACGACAGGCGAGCGGCATGACACCTCGCCGGAGAATCAGTAGCTTTCGGACGTGCCACTGGCCGCCCAGCAAGGGCTCGATCCCCACCTACTGCCCGCTACCGTGGCAAGTTGCTCAGCGTCCTTGGTGGCGATCGTGGGCGGCCTCTTCGCATCGCGCATCATCTCCGTTCAGCAGGAAGCCGGGCAGCGCCGGGCTGAGAAGGCACGCCTGCAGGCCGACTACGACCGGTTGCGCGAACAGCGCAAGCTGGTCGATGAGGATCTCCTGACCGTCCAGGCCCGCGAATGGCTCGCCCGGGCGTTGCCGTTCCTCGCACGTGCCCACGCAGAGATCAGCTGCGCGACGCTCCTAAAGCACGTGCCCGCCGAGCGCTTAGAGCCCGAACTGGAACCCTTCCTCGAGAAGTGCAAGGTCGTGATGAGGGACACCTGGGGCACCCTGAGCCAGGCCTCGGACGACGATGAGCTGCTGCCACATCTGTGGCGATCCGCGCGGACTCGATACAGGCTCGAACGAGCGGATCCCTTCGAGGACCGGGTCGCGGCGGAGGCGTACAAGGAAGCGTTCTTGCAGCGCGCTCGATCCACGTCTGACACGGCCCAACTTCAGGATCCCCCTGTAGGAGGCCTGAGTGACCCCGTGGCTGCGGCCCTGCAGGGACTCACACCTGCCGCGCAACTGAAAAGTGAACTGTTGCGTCTTGATCCGGAGCTGGGATTCGTCCGAGCTCGGCTCGCCGGCCTCGATGCAGCCACCGCGCCACCCCGATACACCCCCCTCCTGGCATCGCTCGCCCTCGCCACTGCAGTGGGGGTCCTTTTCCCACTCGCTCTCATTGCCGCGCAGCCGCGCACGATCCACTGGTCGATCCGGCTAATGCTGGTGCTCGCCGCGGCGGTGAGCTTTGCCGGAGTGCTGGCAGCGCTGATGCTGGAGGCACGCTCGTCCGCCTCCTCTCGCTCTGGCACACGAGGGTCCGCCGAGCCCAAGGACGAAGGCGCTGGGTCTACCGTTCGGTCCACGAGCGGCGCGATTGCGTCGCGGTAGCCGGGTACCACTAGGGAGCGCGGCGGGTTGGAACGCAACGATCTTCCTCCGCTCGTCATGGCGCTCGCGGAAGACGCCGATAGACGACAGTGGACGGTCGTCTGGAACAAGGCCCGCAACTCGTTCCTGATCTTGTGCCCGTGTCCCGCCAGCCACTTCTGGGGGATCCGTCCGGTGACGTCGAGCACCCTGCGGGACGGCACCGCACGGACCTACCTGGAGGAGCACACTTGTTGGTCCCAGGAGACGACACCATGACCACATACAGCGTCCGGTTGCACGCCTACCTCGACCATGCCCAACGGCGCGAGGTGATCGCCCTCATCAGCGACCTGCTCCCGGAGCGCTACGCCCCGACGGATATGGGCGGGAGCTTCCGCACGGGGGTGTTCGACATCTGGCTCACCGTGACTGCTGACGACCCCAGCGCGGCAGGGCAACTGGCGGAAGAAGCACTCAAAGCCACGGCCGCCGAAGCCGAGAGCCGGCTCTCAGGGCAAGCGCCCGCGGCGGCGGGACCCCCTTGGCTGAGCATCAAGGAGGTCCAGGCCGATGAAGTCGTGTTTGCAGCGGGGAACATCGACCTGCTCCAGGGCTGAACCGCCCTACGACGTGATGAGCTCGTGCGCCTCGCCGACGGAGACGGTGGACATGGCCAACCGCCTCTCCGGAGGCCGCCGCAGCCGATCTCCTTCGCGAGCCTCTGCCGACTCACTGGCCCGGCTGATCACGTCCGACACCCGCCGTACGGCAGTGCCGACCGAAGGGGCATCCGTCTCGACCCAGAGAGTGAACCGCTGATCGGCGACGTTTCCCCCAACCTCGACCGTGCTGCCGTCACTTGACAGCTCCCCCGTGACGTCTTCCACGAGGGACAGCACGTCGACGTGCCGGTCTGCAGATACCTGGCAGTCGACCCTGACCTCATAGCGAGGCGACGGCAGTCCCAACAGCAGCCGGGCTCTTTCAGATGCGACAAGAGGCCGGAGCCAAGGGCCCCCGGCCATCACTACAGCGCGCGCCGCATGTTGTGCCAAGCGAACGCCAGGCAGTCCCAGCAGCGCCCGCGCTGCATCGCTGAAGGCGATCCCAGTCATAGCGGCTCCTCTGCTCAGCCCGACCTGCGGTCCGAGGCGGAGAGCGTACCGCCGGCCACCCTCATCGGCTGGGTGCAGGGGCCTGCCCCAGATGCCACACGAGGCGGCTCTGCCGAGGGCGGACAGCCGGTTCCGACGGTCGTCCGCCATCAGAAGGGGGCGTCATGCACTTGCCCCTTCCGACAGCCGTGCGCATGTGGACGCTGGGCCAGTGCGGTGCGACTCCCTCGGCGCTGGTCGCCTGACAGGCGATCGGGCCGGACGGCTTGAGCGCACCATCCCCGAGGGCATCGTGCGCAGGTGTGGGTCGCCGCCGGCGGCCGCTGCACGATGTTGCAACCGCTACTTGGTCGTCGACGAGCACACCGGTGCCGCCGTCCACATCAGCCAGCTGGCGCACATCGTCGGGTGGACGACGACCAGTCGGGTCAGAATCCGCCGTCACCACCGGCGTCTCCGGCGTCCCCGCTCCCGTCTCCAGCGGAGTCGCCAGCATCCCCGAAGTCCGCCGCGTCGACGTCTCCGTCCAGGTCACCCGAGTCCAAGTCGGCGGCTGCGTCCATTGCGTCCGCGTCGCCGTCACCTGAGAGTTCGCCCGCCGTGTCCGCCTCTTGGTCGCCCAGGTCAGCGTCGAGTGCGTCGGCCGCCGCCTGTGCGTCAGCGTCGCCCTCACCTACCTCCGACTCCGCCTCCGCTACCTCGGCGTCGAGGTCGGGACTGTCCGCCTCCTCGCCGACCGTGGACTCCGCGTCGGGGTCACGGTGCTCGGCCGACTCGGGGCTCGGCACACCCTCGTAGTCGACCTCGCTCTCCTGCTCACGGGCGTCCTTATCCGCCTCGGCCATGTCCGCCACGGACTCGACCAGGCCGGCCACCGGCTTGTCGGCGTAGAAGTCGGTGTTCGAGAGGTCCGGCATCGGTGCAGCCGCGACGTTGAATGCGCTCACCACGCCGCCGACCAGACCGGCGGCTACCTCGTTGGCCTTGCTCACCGCGTTCTCACTGCTTCACCTCAAGGGGGGCGCACTCCGTGGGAGCGACTCCGGCGGCGGTGCACCAGGCCAGCGCGGCGTCCGGGGTGTCGAAGGGCTGACCGGCCAGGCTCAGCCACCAGCTGTCGTCCATGTCGGGTAGGGACAGATCGTCGGCGCGGACAAGAACGACCGGGAACCGGAAGGTCAGGTCTCGATGCCACCCGGCGTAGGCGGCCGCTGATGTCTCGTCGGTGACCTGACCGGCTGCGATGCGTGCCACCCAGTGTCCCCGAAGGTCATCGGCAGTCGGGGCGTTGGCGGCCCGCAGGCTCATCAGCCAGGGTGTGCCCAGCTGTGCGGTCGCCGTGCTGCTCGTTGCGCTCTTTTCGATGTTCTGGACGATCGCCGTACCGCCCAGCAGCAATGCCGTGACGGCAACCCAGGCGCCGATGGCCACACCGATCGCGCCTCTGGTCAGGCCGCCGCCGCCCTGCCGCCAGCGAGCCGCGGCCGTGGCTGCGAGCAGGAACGCCAGCACGCAGATGGCGCAGACGGGGACAAGCTCCCACAGGTGCGCGTTGATGACGGTGAACGTCGACCACACCGCGCGGGCGGCGCCCGCCGCGGTCGCCAGTGCGACGACCAGCACCGCGGCATCCGGCACCTTCAGCCCACTCATCCCCACCACGAGGACGGCGACCCCGATCAGAAACATGACGGCTGCCATCCACGACGGCCACAACCAGGGCTGTCCGTGTGTCGGCCACGGCGGGGCCGCGCTGCGTGCTGCGCCGGAAGCACGCAGGAACAGCTCCCCGGTGATCTGGTCGAGGACGAGCGGGACCAGCGCCAAGCCGGTGATGAGGCCGCTCGACCACAGCAACGGGGTCCCGGAGGCGTGCTGACGCAGCGGGCGCCAACTGGTGGGCTTCCTGCCCTTCTTGGGCTTCTTCTCGGGGATGGGATCGGCGGCGATCGTCCGGGCGTGGATGGTCGTCTCCGGCTCGGGCAGTTCAGGCATCGTCGTGGGTCCCTCCCCGGTTGGTGCGGTGCTTGGCCAGGAGCGCGCGGCGACGGCGGGCCCATTGCCGCTGGCTGTCCGAGGCTTGGGCGTACGTGAACGCCTGAGCGCAGTAGCTCTCGGCGGGCGTCAGGCCGTGACCGGCGGCGCGCAGAGCATCCGGCCAGCTCAGTCCGGGCCTCGCCAGGCGCGCGTCGCGAACCCGGGACGCGCCTCGCTGCCCGGTGCATACGACCGGGCACTCCTGGCACCACAACCGCAACGGCGCGGTCGGGATTGCGGCGAGCGTTCGGCCGGTGGTCGGCGCGGTGCCCGCGATCTTTAGCTCCCCGGGATCGACAGTGACCACCGCCGGGCCGAGCATGTCGGCCGCGAGCACGATCGCCGATCCTGGGCGCAGGCGAGCCAGGTCCTGTTCGCTTTCCGGCAGCGTCAGTGACGCGGCGAGAACCGCCCGCTCCTCGGCATCCACAGTGCGATGCGCGATAACCGTGCCGACCAGCTTGCGGACTTCCGGGATGAGCCGGGAAGGGGCCTGCTCAACGACGATGAACCCTTCCCCGGCGGCCCTGAGCTCGGCCATCGCGTCCGCGAAAACCTGGGCGCCGTCGTTCACGTAGCCGCTGGCTCCCCCTGCCGAAAGGATGCGGTGGGCCTCCTCGACCACGGTCACGTGACCCAGGCCAGGCGTGGGGTGGTGCTCGCGGTGGGACACAAGCCCGGCTAGCAGGAGGCTGAGCAGCAGGGCGCGTTCCCGGGGGCCGGCGAACTCGCGGGCGAGGATCACGGTCGGGCGTGACAGGAGATTGGCCCAATCGATGCCGGCGTCGGCATCGCCGAGGAGGGCGCTGCCGAGGCTGCCGTCGGTGAGCAGCTCCAGTCGGTTCATCAGGGCACCCTGCAGCTCCGACTTGGTGCTTGCGGGGTAGTCCGAGTGCGTGATCAGTTCGCGGACGGTCGCGTAAAGCCGCGGCAGGGTCGGCTGCGGCTCGGACAGGGTGTAGTGCACCGCCCGGGCGAGGATGGACGCCGCCGCCGGGTACTGCCGGCTGAGGTCGTACGCGGCGTCGAAAGCCGCGGCGACGCGGGTCGCGAAGACGGTGCGAGGAACCCCGGTCGGGCACGCCAGGGGGTTGAACACGACATCATCGCCGCCCAGCTCGACGAGCCTGCACTGGTCCCCCAGCGCTGCCGCCAGTGCGCGGTAGTCGGTCTTGGCCGGATCGAGGACGAGGAACGGGACGCGCGGCGCATCCTCGTCGTCGGGCCAGAGCTGGCGCAGGATCGACTGGACCGTCGTCGTTTTGCCGTAGCCGGGCAGGCCGGCCACGAGCAGATGCCGGTTGATTTCGGAGTGGGCAAGGGTCACCGTGTCGCCGGAGGGCCCGTGGCCCAGCACCACGCAGGCGCGGTCGGGTGTCACTGCGGAGGCCAACCCCCGGGGCAGGCTACTGGTCGGCTCGGTCCGCAGGCCCGGCAGCCCCTCCGGGCCCGGCAGCGGCAGGCGGAACGCGGCACTCGCCTCGTGGGGATCGAACAGGTGCAGCAGCTCGGCCAGCTCCGGATCTTCCGGCGGGCGTACGGGCTGGCTCTGCATCAGCTGCAGTAGCGCCCTGGCGTTGGTCAGCTCCCCGGGGGTGGCAGGGCGGACGATGTCGAAAGTGCCCACGGGGTCGCCGGTCTCCCAGGAGCGGGTGAGATCAGCACCAACGACCTCGGGCGCACCGTCCGGGACGGGCACGCCGGGGCAGGCCAGCAAGACCCGCAGATGCACGCAGGCGCGGGGCAGGTCGCGCAGCCACTGGCGGTACCCGGTCACGACGGCTGCGAGCAGGGGGTTGCTGCCCAGCTCGTCCTTGTAGTTCTCCCACAGCCGGGAGATCTCGTCGCGGATCCAGCCCAGCACGTCCGGGCTGGCGGCGCGCGGCTCGAGATGGACGATCAGCTGCGCGCCCGGCGGCAGGCGGTGCAGGGCACCTAGTGAGGCCACGAGATTGACGCGCGTCCACGCCCAGCGCAGCAGGACCGGGAACGCCGGTCGGCTGCTGCCGGCGTCCCCCTCGGGGTCGCTGGACTCGATGGCGCGGCGAATCTCGGCCAGGTGGGTGGGGGCCCAGGGAATCTCGTCATCGACGTCCAGCAGGCGGTGGAGCAGCTCAGGCGCCGCATCCTCGACGACGAACTCCGGCGGCAGCGTCGCCAGCAGGCGGGCGCGCAGGCTCGCGGCGTCCTCACGCGAGTTGGCCGCGCCGAGGAGCAGGATGCGCAGGACCCGGGAGGTGCGGCCGCTGCGGGTCTCCTCGTGGACCACCATGCGCAGTTGCAGCGCGCCGGGCCGGCGCTGACCGCTCTCGGCGAGCGCCCGCAGCATGGCCACCTGGCGGCCGAACGCCTCCCGTAGATGGGTGAGCGCATCGGTATCCCGCCCGCGAACGGACGGCAGCCAGGGCAGTTCGAGGCCGAAAACATGCCGATTGGCGACGCGCAGAAGGGGGGCCGTAGAACCGGGGCTGAGCGCTGAGGTCACATCATGGCCGTACTGCACACGACGTCGTCGTACGGCAAGAGAGCGTCGAGCCCCGGCACGATGAGGCTGCCGGGGGCTTGGACCGCCTTGACGATGCTCATGGCCTGACCGGTGTTGCTCCCGACCAGGATGTGCAGGACATCGTCGCGCTCCTCGAGCAGCCAGATGGGCTCCATGGCCATCACCTTCGGCGCGCGCTGCTGGACCAGAGCGATGACCCAATCCATGAGGACCGGAGACTCGGGAAGGATCACGACGTCCTCGCCGGGGAACGCCTCGGAGAGCAGGACCGGCAGGTCGTCCAGGCCTGGAACGGACTCGTCGAGCACCATCAGGATGAGCGACCGGCCATCGTCTTCTACCTGAACAAGACCGCGGACTGCCTTCACCGGACCAAGCGCCCGCTTCCATGCGCCGATGAGTCGTGAGTCGCGGCCAAGCCGCTCGGGAACTGCTATCTCGATGACCGCGTCCTCGTCGGCGGCCATGGCCCCGGCCTCGATCGGCGCTGGCCGCCCGGACACTGTGAGGTTCGGAAGGACGCCCTTGGCTCTGCTGAGTTCACGTGCGTTCTGGATGGCCGCGATGTTGACGTTCGCTTGAGCGTCGATGTGCGCGCGATCGAGCTCTGCATCGATGCGCTTAGAGTCGACCGCAATGCGCCGGCTCTCCAGCTCGGCCTCCATCTGGAGCTTGAAGCGCTCATGCGCCTGTTCGCGCGCTTGCCGGAGCAGCTCCGGGTTCTCCCATTCGACCACTGTGATGTCGCGAGCCGCAGCGTTCACCTTGGCGCGTTCGATCACCTCGTGATCGACCTTTCTTGCCTTCTGCTCCTCGAGCATCTCCTCGTACTTCGGGTCGCTGCTGTACCCGGTGACGTGGACGCTGTCGACGACATAAAGATCCTTGAGAAGGCGCGGCTTCACGCCCTTGGAGGTGTAGATCGGCTGAGCCTTGACCTCCTCGTGCGTCCGACCGGCGAACATGTCCCTGACGAACTGCTGCATCTCACCGTGCAGTTCGGAGGTGAGCGCCTCCATGAAGGACAACCCTCGCGCCAGCAGCCGGCGACGCAGCGAGCCGTAGCCTTCATCCTGGTTGAGAGCCACAAAGGCGTGCAGCTGGACGTAGGGGAGCTCCCACCCATCGGCGAGGGCCACCTGGTGAACTGTGGTTCCGATCTTGATGTCGCTGCGAAGGAGACGCGCGTACGTCCACTTGCCCCGCTTCAGACGGTGCTTTACGCGCTGGAAGTACGTGCCAGCGCGCGTGCCGATGTCGTAGACGTCCTCGAGCCTCCCGTTCTGGAAGACAACGATGAGCTCGTCGTTCTTCGGCTCGACCGGACCGACGAGCGACTGTTCCGGGCCGGCCAGGGTCGGCGTTGTCATCGGATCCCCCGGGATGCTCGAACGGCAGGCAAGGGAGTATGCCTGCGCTCGCGGACTTGCGGAAGGAAGTCGGACGCCCTAGAGGCTTTCCCGTCTCGTTATCGGACTTCCACCCACATCGAGTTCTGGCTCATCGATCAGGAGAACGCCAACAACGACCTGTCCGCGGTCGTGGCCGATGCCGCGGCAACCGTCGCGGCGCTGCGCGCCGAGGGCAAGACGGTGTTCCTGCACTGCGTCCACGCCGAGACCCGCACGCCCGTCGTGGCAGCCGCCTACGGCGCCCGGCTCACCGCCAGCTCGTTCCGCGACGCTCTCGACCGGGTGCGAGCCGTCCTGCCGTCGGCGCACCCTCGGCCGTCCATCGTCCACACCCTCGAAAAGGAGTTGGCATGAGCAATCTGAACGAACACCTCGACGACCTCGACCCCACGCCGGCCGTCCGCAGCCTGGCCGCCGCCGTGGCCGGGCGGACCGCCGTGGAGTCCCACCGGCAGGAGCAGTACGTCAGCCTCCGCCCGTCGATGGAAGGCGCGGTCGCGGTCTACCTTCACCGCACCTACGCCTCGATCGCCCTGCCGCCGGAACGCGCCGCGTCCCTCGCCGCCCAAATCCCCGGCTCCCAACTGCGGAAGAAGACACCCGCCACCAGCTACCTCGTGCTGCCCGACCAGATCCTGACCGAGCAACCGCAACTGAGCGCCGACATCGCCGACGAAGCGGTCGCCTGGCGCGCCACCGGACCGAAGTCCCGCGTCGGCTCCGCCCATCACGCGAAGACCGAGAAGGAAGAAAAAGGTCTGCCCGGTCCACTGGTTCCCGCTGCTGCCCAGCGGCGTCTGCGCCGAGTGCGCGTGACTCTCTTGAGCGATCACGCCGCCTAAGTCGCCAACATCGCCCTCTGAGGTGCTCGGCTCCGCGAAGCGACCCGCGCGGCGCAGCCACACGACCCAGCAGGGACGGGCGCACGAGGGTGGGCGTGGGTCTGACCGACAGTGTGCTGATGGCCGGGAGAGGCGCGTTCGGCACCATGAGGCACATGCGCCGCGAACTCGTCTTCACCGCCTACCCCAGCCGCGCGGAACTGGCACGGCGGATCACGCTGGCCGAGGCCGGGCTGAAGGAGCGGGCCGACCTGCAGGAGTAAATCCGCGCCCACCCGCAGATCCTCGGCCCGGGTGTGCGCATCGTGACCTACGAGTTCGACAAGTGGGTGTCCGGATCCGGCAGTCACGGCGACCGCCTGGACTTGCTCGGACTTGACGAGGACGGGCGGCTCGTCCTCGCCGAACTGAAGCGGGACGGTGCCCCCGACACCGTTGAGATGCAGGCGATCAAGTACGCCGCCTACGCGTCGCGGTTCAAGGTCGAAACGCTCGCCGCCTGCCACGCTGACTATCTGCGCCGCACCCTCGGCGACCCGGCGATCACCGACGACGCGCTGGCGCAGCTGGACGAGCACTGCGGCGGGCTGGACCCGGAGGAGCTCGCCGCGGTGCGCATCGTCCTAGTCGCCGGCTCGTTCCCCGAGCCGGTCACCTCCTCCGTCGTATGGCTGTGCACCCAGGGCGAGCTCGACATCACGCTGATCGAGATGGGCGCCTACCAGTGCGCTCATGACCTCGTCATCACGGTGTCCCAGATGTGGCCGCTTCCGGAGGCCGACGAGCTCACCGTCAGCCCCGTCGCGCCGACGATCAAGGCGGCCGGACCGACGGCGCGGCGCCGCACGACGACGAACGCCGTCGCGCCGCTGGCCGCGTCCGGCGCGATCGGCGACGGCACCGAGCTCCGCCTCGTGCCGGCCAGCAGCTACGCCGGCAAGCTCGCTCAGTGGGTAGCCGAACAGCCGGAACGCGGGCGCGCGATTTGGCGGGCGGGTGAGCGAGTGCGGGCGCTGGAGTGGCCGGCGACTCCGCCCGGTACTCCGCCTCGGGACTGGCCGAGCACATCGTGAAGCTGGCCGCGGGCAAAGAAACGTCCATCGTCGGGCCGGAGTGGTGGGCCTTGGAGGACGGCACCACCCTGGCCGAGCTCGCCGGCACGTCACCGGGTCGACGGGACTAGACCCCGCTGCACCAGCTGCTGCACGTGCTCAAGCCAGGCGAGTGGACGACGTACGGCGATCTCGCCGAGGCCATGGGCTCACACGCCATGGCCGTCGGTCAGCACCTGGCGCGGTGCGAGGACTGCGAGAACGCCTACCGGGTTCTCGGTTCCGACCGGCGCCCGCGGGCGAACTTCACCTGGAGCGACCCCGGTGAGACCCGGACCTGCCGGGAGGTGCTCAAGGACGAGGGCGTCACGTTCAGCTCGACTGGTGCCGCCGACCCGGCGCAGCGCCTGGCTGCCGACCAGCTTCGTGCCCGGCTCGGAGGCCGCAACGCCACGGCGCCCTAGCGCCGGCAAATCCGCGCTCGGTAGGTCCCCGTCGGCGTCACCTGCCCTACCGGCCGGCCAGCGGCCACTCGACGGCATGGGGCAGAGCCCCGGGCCGCACTCAGCCGTCGGAGGGCGGCAGCTGCTTGCGTCGTCGCGTCTCGCGCTCCCGCATGCCGTCCCGGATGACTTCATCGAGCCGGTCACCGCCGCGCATGCGGTCGAGCAGCGATGCGTCCCGGACCGCCTCGAGTGCGTCCTGGCCAGCCTGCACGTAGCCCCGTCGGCGTCCGCGCTCTTCGGCCTCGTCGAGCTCGAGGCCGTGCTGGACGTCGGCCTTGGTCATGCCAACCGTCGCCCCGGGGTTGTGAACATTCTTCTGACGGTTCCAGGCGTTCCAGTTCTTACTCGTACCCTCCGGCACGTCACCCCTCCTTCGTCCCGGCAGTGCGGCCGCGGGGCCCTCACCCGGGTAGGTGTGTCGTCCGACCGGTGGCATCGCTGGTGAGGCCGTCGGCTCAGCAGCCCGGTCGGCGCTAGATCGGCGTGCTGTCAGCTGGGGTCAAGCCCACGGAGGCGGGCCGCGGCCTGGTCGATCGTGAGCGTCCCGTCTCGCAAGTCGCGGTAGACCCGCTCGATTACATCGGGATCGATCCCGGCAGCGCGCGCCTCATCGCGCAGAGAGGCCAGTCCGATCTCGTCCCGCAGTGCCCGGGCGATCGACTCGGTGTCCCGGGCCTGCAGATAGGCGGCAGCCTCCTGCTGTCCGCGCCGGAACAGGAGGGTCCCGGCTGCGGGGCCACCGAAGCTGGCTGACGCGGCAGCCAGGATGTAGAGGACAGCTTTCAGCATGACGAGCCTCTCAAGCGGCAGTGGGGACGGAGACGCCCGGCCGGCTGGCGGAGGCGGTCACAGAGTGGGAACGGTCGAGCGGGACGGGAGTCGTCAGCACAGTGGCCGCCGAGGCGAGTCGGGCAGAGACCACGACCCCTCGGGGTAGAACGACACAGAGGTCGCACACCGCGCCGAACGGGGCGAAGAAATGGTCCCCGGAGGCAACCACGATGCGCCCATAGTTGCGCGAGAGCAGCTCTCGGCCAGCCTCTGTCAGCGCCCGGTCGGCCTCGTCGGGCCCAGAGCGGCACACCTGCCACCGGAGGTTCCTGGCCGCCAGTTCGGCGCCGTAGCGAACGAGCACGTGACGTTGGGCAGCCACAAGCCGGTAGTGCACCGGACCGGCCAGGGCGAGGACTTCGTCGAGCCGAACGCCGAGGTCGGGGGCGCTGATCAACACGCCATCGGCGCTGTAGCTGAGGTTCTTCAGGTCGATGAGCAAAAGCCGTGCGACCCGCCGCCGGCAGTTGCGGCACTCCTCCCCCGGGGCGGGTCGTGTAGTTGATGTCGTCCCCCGGCGGCCGCAGTCGCTCGCTGGCGCCCGACGGCTTCAGGCGGACCTGGCCGGGACTGACCCCGCCCGCGGTGAGCCTGACCCCGTGTCATCGGCGCCGGCCCAGGGTCGGCAGCCCGCCGGAGACCGTGCGCACGCTGCTCGAGCGAGTAGCGGCGGGCGTGGGTCCGTCGTGACGCGGGGGCGGTTCCAGCTGCTCGTACAGCCGCGCCAGCCGCAGCCGGGTCGGGTGGAAGGCCGGCAGATCCTGTTCGGCGAGCTGATCGGCGGCCGCGTCCAGCGCCGCCCGCGCCAAGGCCACCTGCCCCCATCCGATCAACGTGGCCGCCTCGCCCAGCCGCGCCTCCCACGCCGGTCGTGTGCGCTTCGGCCCGACCGCGGCGGACAGCGGTGCGCGGCCGGTGGCCTGGTCCAGCAGGCCCAGCTGGCCCCGCACGTCCCGCAGCGCCCGGTTGACCACCCGGCGGGCGCGCTGGCCGCGGGTTTCCGCAGCACGAGCGACCAGCAGCTGCTCGGCGCGCAGCAGTTCCTCCCGCGCTTCCCGCAGCCGGCCCGCGGTGACCAAGAGGCGCGTCTGACGGCGGGCGCGCGCAGCAATCTGCTCGGCCGCATCGGCGGGGCCGGCGTCGGACTGCATGCCTCCATGCTGGCCGACCGGCGGCCGCGGAAGCGTCACCTCGCCGAGGGAAACGCGGAGCTCTCGGACGGATCTCTCACCAAGCCGAGGGCCCGCTGGACCAGGCCGCAGCCGAACTGGCGCAGATCCTCCCGGGCACCGTGGTCAGCGGGAGGCCAGGCTCGCCAGCAGCTCTCCCGAGCCAGCCCGACGCCGTACGTACCACCAGACCCGATCGGTCAGGGACCTGTGAACAACGGGATTTCCGGAGTCGTCCGTGTGCCAGGCGCGCGGCGGTACCCGGCCAGGCCACATGCCCCGGCGCCCGCTCGCGAGGTCGACGACCCACCGTCCGGCGCCGGCTGCGCGTCCCGAAGCGCAGCCGGGCACCCACCCGGGCGAGGCCGCTACTTCCGTGACCACTCGCCCTCCAACTCCGCCATCCGCGCCTCCAGATCCCTGTAGCGCGCCTACAGGAACTTGATGTCGCAGTTGTGCTGGCGGCGAAAGGCGCCCATCACGACGCCGGTCAAGCGCAGCACCAGCACACGTACGAACAGCCAGGCGATCCCGCGACCGGCATCGTCGCTGGCCGGCGGCCCTGCAACGCACTGCACTCACAGCGAAGGGGCGCTGATACCCGGCGATCTTATGGCAACTCGAACGTCGGCAACCCCCTCACGATGCGCACCGTTTCGACGCTGACCGTCACGACGCGGCACAAGAGGTCGAGAATGTAGCGCGGGTTCCCCACTTCCCGAGCCCAGTCATTTGGGTCGCTAGTAATGCCCGACGCCTTGTCAGTCCTCACCTGATAGCGATCGAGGATCCATTCAATCGCGGACCGTGAACCCAGCATGTACTCATGAGCCTCCGCGGGAATATCCGAGATTGCAATGCGCGAGTTGTAGACCACCATAGAACGGTCTTTACTCTTACCCTTCCCGCCGAACCGCATCTTTTCGACGTGGTACCAGCCGAACAGGTCGGCGGATCCAGGCCCCGCGGGCAGGTCTCCAGTGATTGTCAGCGGGTATGGGTCGACATGCTCGTAGCCACGGTGTAGCTCAGCCAGCGCTCGCCCAGCGCCCGCGAACGCGTCGAAGTCATCGCGCAAGCGGACTCTGGGGACGCGGGGAAGCATCTTCTTTAGGTCAGCCGAGAACAGGGTGCGATAGTCCGGAGAGTGCAGCAGTCCATACACATAGAAGAAGACATCGTCTGCAGTGACGTCCGCTCCGTACGCCGCCTGGAAGTCTGCGACCACACCCGGAGTGATGTTGTCGACTCGCCGGTACCTTCCGACCCGCTCCCCAGTTGGCGTGGCGAGGCCGATCTCTTCCTGGGCTTCGCCGACAGGATCGATCTCTTCGTACGCCCAACGCGGAAAGAACTGGGCTGGATACGAGAAGAGATTGAGGTTTGGAATCGCGTCCACGAACAGAGTAGCGAGAGGCAGATCAGGTCCCGGCGCGAGGATGGCGATCCCGTAGTTCGGGACGTCGAGTTCCGGAAATGCAGTCGCCGTTCGGTACATCATTTCATTGAGATCACTCGAGTAGTACACCAGCTCCTTCGAGAAGGGGCGGTAAATCGTCGGCCGAACGGAGCCGCGAGCCTGGTCGTACCTGCGGCGGCGAGCGAGGTGATTCCTACTGGTTCGGTTCCAGACAAACGTGCTCGGGTCGACGGGAAGTTGATCTGTTGATCCTTCCGATTCGAAGTGCTCGAGAGCGGCGTTGTAGAAGGCGCACATCTTTGCCACTCGTGCCTGGAGTTTCTCGCGCGAGAAGCTGACCACGTGCGCATCTTTCCCGGTATTCAGACCGAGCGTGTACATGCCGAATACGGTCGGATCAGAACTCGACTTCGAGCCAAGCGACAAGTGGTCGTCGAGAAGACCGGTGCGCTGATTGATCCAATCTCCGGCACCATTGGGCAGAATGGTTTCCCACTCTAGCTCACGGAATGTCCCGCGGGCGAGGATCTCGAGCTTATCCTCGCGACTCAAGTAGTCCCCGATATCACGGTAGTAGATGGTGGCAGGACCTTCGTGTCCGGACTTCTTGACCAAGAAGGTGATCGCGACCGTGTTCCGGGAGCCCGCCCCGAAAATCTTGCCCCCCTCCTTGCGAGAGAGTTCACCAGCAGTGCGCTGATTGCCGCGGAGGTTGTAGACGTAGACGCTGGCGAACTCGCTAGCGAGTGCCTTGCGGAGCCCGTCCGTCGTATTCGCGTCCAGGAAACCGCCATTGGTGACGAACGCAATGATTCCTGCGTCCCTTACGCGGTCCGTAGCCCATCGGATCGCCCGAATGTAGGAGTCGTACAGTGTCCGGGCACTTCTCGCAGAGGTTCCCAGCGCATAGGACCTCTCGATCGCCTTGTCGAGCGTTGGGTACTTTAGATTTGCGTTGTTGTCATTGCTCGACGTTTGCCCGACGGAATACGGCGGATTTCCAACGATAACTCGAATATCGAGGGCCTTCTGCTCTTCGAGTCGGGCATTATTCGTCGGGAATATGAGATCGTCGATGGCGTCGTCGACTTCGGTCGACTGAAATGTATCGGTAAGCACGATGCCATCGAACGGCTCGTATCCGGCTCCCGGATCATCCTGAGCGACAACCCCGTGATATGCGGCCTCAATGTTGATAGCTGCAATGTAATACGCAAGCAGCATGATTTCATTCGCGTGCAGCTCGCTCGCATACTTCCGCGCGAGGTGGTGGCGATTGATGAGCCCGGACTGCAAGAGCCTGACGACAAAGGTCCCAGTGCCGGTGAACGGATCCAAGACGTGCACGCCGTCGTCCGAAAGGGAGGCTCCGAACTCTGCTCCCAAGAGATGCTCGACCGAACCCAAGATGAAGTCGACAATCTCGATGGGAGTGTAGACGATACCGAGCGCATCCGCCGTCTTCGGGAAGGCGGTCCTGAAGAACTTCTCATACAACTCGGCGATGATTTTCTGCTTGCCCTCGGCGTTGTCAATGCCGGCGGCACGCAGCCGAACAGACTCGTAAAACCTGTCCAGCGTCTCGTTCTCCGCTTCGAGGTTGTACTCGTCCAAGGTGTCGAGCATCGCCTGCATGACCTGGGAGACCGGGTTGTGTTCCGTGAACGAGTAGCCCTCGAACAGTGCGTCGAACACGGGTCGTGTGATCAGGTGCTGCGCAAGCATGTCGATCGCGTCGCCGCGGGTGATGGAGTCGTTGAGATTGCCGCGGAGTCCGGTGAGGAACGCGTCGAACTGCTCGTGCACCGGCACGTCAGGGTCGTCGAGGAGGGCGGTGATGCGCGTCGTGTGCTTCTCGGCGATGACGGCGACGTCCTTGGCCCAGTCCTCCCAGTACCGACGAGATCCGACCTTCTGGACGATCTTGGCGTAGATCGCCTCCCGCCATTCGCCCAGCTCGGGAAAAGCGAACTCGCCCTGCACATAGGACGGCGGGCCAGAGCCGTCTTGATCGTCTTCACCGCCCCCAACGCCGATGATCTGGATGCGGTCGTCCGACGCGCGGTTGAGCTCGATCTTGTTGACCATGGCGTCGAACCGCTCGTCGTGCGCGCGAAGAGCCTGGAGTACCTCCCAGACGATGGCGTAGCGGTCGTTGTCCCGGAGGGCATCCTCCGGCTGCATGCCCGAGGGGATGCCGATCGGCAGGATGATGTAGCCGTACTGTTTGCCCGGGGCCCGGCGCATGACCCGCCCCACGGACTGCACGACGTCAACCACGGACTTGCGCGGGTTGAGGAACATCACCGCGTCCAGCGCCGGGACGTCGACGCCCTCCGACAGGCACCGGGCGTTGGACAGGACCCGGCAATGCCCCTCGCCGATGCCGGCCTTGAGCCAGTCGAGCTTTTCGTTGCGGGCCAGGATGTTGAAGGTGCCGTCGACGTGCTCGACCTCGCACAGAAGGGGGTGGTCCTGCTTGCGCGGGTCCTCTGTGATGCCCGACTGCACGAGGTAGTCGGCGACGATGCCCTTGAACAGGTCCGCGAACTTCTTGGAGTCCTTGATGGAGCGGGCGAACGCGACTGCCCGGCTCATCGGAGAGGGGTCCGCGGCGAAGCCGGCTTCGAGCTGCCCCCGTTTGGCCAGGCCGTTCCAACAGCCGACGATCTTGGCGACGTCGTCGAGCTTCAGCTCGGAGTTTTCGTCAGCCAGTTGCACTTGGAACGTGCGGGAGACCGACTTCTCGTCCACGGCAAGGACGAGAACCTTGTAGTCGGTGAGCAGGTCCGCGCTGACGGCCTCGCCGAAGCCGAGGCGGTGGAACTCCTGGCCGTACTTGGTCTCGTCGTCCATTGAGGCGAGGACCGCTTGGGCCTGGCCAGCCTTGGCCTTGGACGCGTCGTCGTAGATGCGCGGAGTGGCCGTCATGTACAGGCGCCTAGCGGCCCGGATGAAGTCGTTGTCGTGCACACGGACGAAGGCCGACTCGTCCTCGCCAACAAGGGTGGCCCCGGTGGTGCGGTGAGCCTCGTCGCAGATCACCAGGTCGAAGTCGGGCAGGCCCTGGCCCTGGGCCTCGGCGACCACGCCAATGGACTGGTAGGTGGAGAAGACCACGGTGAGCTTGTCCGCACCGGCAGCGGTATCGGCCAGCTGGGCGTACAGACGGTTCGGGTCGGTGGTGGCCGGAATGGCGAGATCGACGACCGGGATGTCCTCGTCCGTCTGGGCCTGGGTGCGCTTGCCGACCTTGGTGTCGGAGCACACCGCGAACGGGCGCAAGTCGGTCTCCACCTCGATCGACCACTCGCGCAGGGTCTGGGCGAGCAGGGAGATGGACGGCACCAGGAACAGGACCGTGCCGCCGGGCTTGACCAGGTCCTCGGCGATCTTCAGCGAGGTGAAGGTCTTGCCCGTGCCGCAGGCCATGATGAGCTTGCCGCGATCCTCGATGGCGAAGCCGTTGCGGACCCGCTCCAGCGCGAGCTGCTGGTGTGGGCGGAGCTTCTTCCTGTCCTTGAGCGCCATGACCTCGGGCGTCGACAGGTCGAACTGCGACCAGTCGATCGAGGACTCGGCCAGGTCCATGAACCGCAGCCGCTGAACCGGGATCTGCTGGTTCTCGATGGCCTCTTCGGCGTTCGCCCCCCACTTGTCGGTGGTGGTCACGATCAGCCGCTGGGCGATGGGGTGCTTGCCAGACGCCGCCAGGAAAGAGTCGATGTGGTGCTTGTAGATGGTGGTCGCCGGGTCGTAGAACTTGCACTGGATCGCGACTGTGTCCCCGGTCGCCGCGTCCGTGGCCACGAGGTCGACGCCGGTGTCGGGACGCCCGTTCCGTCCGGGCCAGTCCATCCACATCCAGACGTCCGAGAACCGCTCAGACCACTGAAGATCCGTCTTGAAGAACTGCAGCATCAGCCGTTCGAACTTGTCGCCCTTGTCCCGCTCATCGGTCGCGGAGGCGTACAGCTGACCCAGGATGTCCTCAAGCGTTGTCACGGACTGCATCCTCCCCGATACGTTCAGCGCTGCCGCTGCAAGGCGCGCGGACACTACATGCGGTGCGGTCGCCCGGACCCCGTCCCTTCTGTGGCGGGGACCGGTAGCCCCAACCGCTTCAGCAGATGGCCCCCTGCTGCGGCAGCCGCCGGATTGCCTGGCGACAGCGGACCCGGTGGCCGCTCAGCACGAACTGCGGGCAGGGCAGCTCACGCGCGGATCAGGTGGGGCTGCAGGTGGTCAAGCACGGTCAGGTTGGCCTCCCACCCGGAGACGGTCGGCTGGTGCTCACCGAGCCAGAGCTTGTCCGGCTGCGGGAAAGTCTCCAGCTGGCGCCGCAGTCCGCCGCGGGTGACCAGCACACACGCCTGCCGGTGCCGGCTCAGCAACACGCACAACCGGCCCGCTTCGATGTGGAAGGCCGTGGCGTCACGGCGGCCACTCATGGGGTGCCAGGCGAACACAATCTCGAACTCGCGACCCTGCAGCCGGTTGGCCGTGTCGACAGCAACGGCGTCCGGCTCCAGGCCGAGCCCGGTGAGCACGGGCGCGAGGGCGTACCGGACGGCATCGCGCTGCGCGCGGTGCGCGACTCCGACTGCGAGGTGTTCGGCAGCGATGGGGTAGATGCGCCCGCGCTCGTCACGACAGGTCGCGCCACCGGTCAGGGTGCGTGTGACGAGTTCGACCAGGGCGTCCACAGCGCGCGGGTCGCCGGTTGGCATGTGGGCTTCGGGCAGCTCCAGCAGCGTCCACCCCGTCTGGGCCGCGTGCGTCAGGGCGGTGTCGATGCTGTCGCGGCCCGGCAGGCGCAGCTGCAGAGCGCGGGCGCCGGGCATGCTGGCGGCGGTGAACGGCTGGGTGTAGAAGGCCTCGGAGATGACCGCCGCCGCGGACGGCGCGAGCCGCCACGAGGTCGGCAGGGTGACCACTGCCGTGGTGGGGTGGCTGCGCAAGAGGGTGTGTGCAGCGGAGGCGAGCGGTGTGCCGTCGTAGCCGCGGACGAGGCTCTCGTCACCGGACGTCCACGGGTTGAGCTGGCCGGGGTCGCCGACGGCGAGCAGGCCGTCGAACAGGTCGGCCACCTCAAGCAGGCCGTCGCTGCGCATCTGGTAGACCTCGTCCACGATCCCGTAGGGCCATGTCCAGGAGCCAGCGTCGACGAAGGCCCACTTCTTGGCCGGGGCCACGACCACCGAGCAGCCGGTCAACGCCCCGATGTCCTTGCTGCACACGACGGACGGGTCAGCACTCAGGTCCGCGGGGGCGGCGTAGTCCGAGGCGTGGAGCCGGCCGATGGTGCGGTTGCTGCCGGTGAAGCGGGCCGACAGCGTGCGTGTCAGGTCGTCGGCCTGCGCATTGGTCTGGGTGACGATCGGGATGTTGTGGTCACCGCCGTGCAGCCGGTCGTCGGCAACGCTGCCCACGAGGGTCGTCTTGCCGGCCCCGGGCGGACTGTCTACGAGGGTGAGCCGCCAGCCGGGGGCCTGCATCTGGCGCAGCACCTCCGCGGTGGCGGCGGCGGATGCGCGACGGGCGGCTGGGTCGATGCTGGGCCGGGGCTGGGCCGTGCGCGTCGCCGGCGGGGTGGTCGTTGTGCGCGGCATGCGGACTCCTCGTCAGCGGGTCTGCGGTCGTGAACGGGTGTGCTCGGGAACGCCCGACCGGGGTCAGTCGGCGGTGGGCAGCGGAGTGACGGTCGCCAGAGGACGGGCTGCCGGCGGCAGCGCATCGACGTCGACCGGCGTGGGGATCGCCGGTCCGGCGGCACCAGCGGTCGGATCGGCCACAGGGGCGGGCAGCTGGTGCGTCCACGGCAGAGCTGACGGCAGCGTCTGCGGGTAGAACTCCTCCGGGCCGTACGGGGTCAGCTCGATGAGGTCGCCGGGCGCGGGCACGGCCGAGGGGGCCGGTTGCCCGTTGCCCATCCCCCCGGCCAGTTCGACTGTGACAATGCCCGTGGCCGGGTCGACGGCGACGACGTCGGCGGTCATGCGGGCCCGGCCGGTGACGTGCAGCCGCGCGCCGGGGGCGCGCAGATAGCCGACGTCGGGCTGCATCTGCAGCCGTGGCCGGTACCGGCGGCCCACGCGGTGACTCGGGTCGACGGCCACCACGGTGCCGCTGGTGGCCTCACCGTCGGCGATCAGCTCGTCGACGACGCACCGGTCGTCGAGGGCCGTCTGGCGGGCGTACTCGGCGACGGCCTTCTCGTTGTTCTGCAGCAGTCGCGCGCCGGACAGCGCGTCCAGCAGCCGGCGGAAGCGCGCGGTGCCACCGGTGACGTCGCCGTGCAGACGTGCCCACGCCTGGCGGTCGCCGTCGTGGCGGGCCGCTGTGTGCGCTGCGGGCGGCAGCGCACGGGCGACGTCGAGGGCGTCGAACGTCGCCTGGTAGCCAGGGAGCAACGCGGTCACGATCGCCTCGCGCATCTGGGCGGACGCCGCCACCGGGTCGGTGCCGGCGGCGACCCCGGCGCGCCAGGCGTCGATGGCGGGGTACAGCAACGGGTCGAAGGCTGCGTCCGGCTCCGGGCCGACGGGCAGGAACCCTCGCTCGACGGCGGCGGCGCTGGTGCGGCCGGATTCCCCTGCCATCGGGTCGATCCAGCCGAGCAGTGCGTGCAGGTTCTCCGTCTCCCCCGACAGCTGCCCGGTCGTCCAGTGCTCGCTGAGCAGCTGGGTGGCCACGACGAGCAGGTGGGACAGGGGGTCGTGGCTGCGCTGGGAGAAGACGGTCAGGTATGCGCCAAGGGCCGGCAGCAGAGGATCGACGTTCTGCTCCGCGGGCTTCAGGTAGCGCAGCGAGCGGCCGAGGACCTCACCCAGCCACGTGGCGGTGCCGGTGTTCGGGGTGACGATTTGCGGGGTGTCGACGGCCAGCACGGTCGTGCGGGTCTGTCCGGCGTTCGGGCCACGGGTCGGCGTGTACGTCCGCGTGGTGGTCGCGCCGAAACGGGTCAGGTAGCCGATGACGTCGCGGGCGACCTCCGCGAGGCCGGCGAAGCGCAGGTCACGGTTGAGAGGGTTGCCGAACGCGACGACGTGCGGATGATCGCGGTCAGTGCCGTAAAGCAGGCCCACGGGCGCGCCGGGCTCGTTGGCCAGGTGGTATGCGGTGATCACCAGCGGCTCGCGGCTCAGATGGGTGTGGCAACGGCTGCGGGCCGGGACGGCGTTGCCGGTGTCCGCGGCGCGCAGGGCGTCGAGCAGCCGGTTGCTGTTCACGAGCGGTCCTCCCGGTCGGTGTGTGGGCGTCGGAGTGGGTGGTGGCGGTGCGCCGGCAGGTGTGACGGACGGTCAGCTGACCCGGCGGGAGCGGGCGGCCTGAGCGCGGGCCAGCGCGGCGGCGAGCGCGATCTCGGCCTCGTCCCCCGGGGTACGGGTGCCCTCGGCGAGCGCCAGCGCGGTGGCGATGTGGCCGACGGATCCGCAGGCGCTGGCGGCGGTGCTGCCGAGGCTGGCCACCGCGCCGGTGCGGGCGGCCTCGTCGCGGCAGCGCAGGAAGGCCGGGCAGGACAGGCACGCGTCGCCGAAGGTCGGTGGGAGGGCATTGAAGGCGGCCGAGACGGCGGGGGCGACCTTCGCGATCTCGATGTCCTGCCCCCGACGCTTGGCCGGGTCGGCGGTGTTGGTGACGACCGGGAGCGTCGGCAGCGCAAGGCCGGGCGGGAGGACGGCGGCGAGCGCAGCGTCGTCGGGGAGTGTCTGCAACTGCCGCGTCAGGCGGCGGATGCGCGTCTCGAGGGGCAGCAGGTGGCCGACCGGGGTGAGGCTGAAGTTCTGCGGCAGGACCAGAAGCGAGGTGGTGGACACCGTCGCCGGGTTCAGCCCGAGGCCGGCCAGCGTCTGCTGGAGGGACATCGCGTAGACCGCGCTCTGCCGACCGGCGGCGTCGGCCTTGCCGGGATCGGCGCGACCGTCGAGGAACGGGAAGCTCTTGATCTCGATGATGTGCAGGAGCCCGCCGACGACGAGGGCGAGCGCGTCCTGCTCGAGGTAGGCGGTGCGGCTGCCGATCGTGAGCGTCGTCAAGCCGTGCCGGATGATCGTCGGCGCGCCCGGGGTGCCGCTGAGCATGGCTCGCAGCAGGTCGTTGGTCAGGCGGACGCGCGTAGCGTTGAGGTCGGGCACCGCGCCCAGGTTCTCGCGGACCTTCTTAGCGGACAGATCCTCGAACCTCACCTGGGCGACCGGCAGGTTGAGCTGCGAACGCAGGATGGGCAGCAGCTCCGAGGCACCGTTCGCCATGACGTGGTCCTCGAAGGAGTTGCCGCGGGCGAACGCGTGCTGCGCCTGCTCGCCGGGCGGGAGGTCGAGGATGCGTGTGAGGCTGTCGAGACCGACCGTTGAGTCGAACACCGCGCGGCGCACGCAGCCGGGAGTCTCCAGCATCGCGGTGATGCCCCGAGCGTTGAGCGCGACCGGCGTGTTCGCGCCGAGAAACGCACCGAGCGGGCCGACGGCCATCCCTCCGGGGCCGGGGCCCGTCCCGGACCCGGAGCTGCTCGAGGTTCCGCCCGGGCGGCGCGGCGGGCGGGAGCGGGTCGGGGGCATCACGCCTCCTTGCGGCGGTCGGCGGCGGAGTTGGAGATCACGCGGGGCTTGGAGCCGAACAGCTGGGTGGCGACGTCGAGCTGGCCGCGGGCGCGCTCGGCAGCGGCTTCCCGGTCGACGGTGTCCTCGTCGGCGAGCACGGCGAGTTCCGCGGCGGCCGCGGCGTGGATCTCCGCCACGTCGATCCACCCTCCCGCGCCGCTGGTGCTCCCCGTGCCGCTCATTGCGCCGGGCACAGTGCGGGCGAGGCGGGCGAGCAGCAGCGCATACGGCCGCAGCGCCCGGTCGGTCGCGGTCTCCGGCTCCATGCCCTGCTGCACGAGGTATCGCTCCGGCCCCGTGTCGACCGTGTCGCCGGGCGCCTCGATCGCATCCTCGATCGCGGGGCCGGAGCCGCTGGTGGGCGCCCGCGGCGTGCCGAGCCGGCGCAGAGCCGCGAAGTCGTCGGCGAGCGCCATGACGGTGTGCAAGAAGTCGACGCGGCTGCTGGCCGGCGCGATCAGCCTGACGGGCAGCGGGAAGACGCTGGAGGCGAGAACGCCGCGAACCGCCGTGAAGCGGTCGAACGTGAGCGCGGGGACCACGTAGGCGGGACGGGTAGCCGCGGTCCGGTAGCTGCGCTCCTCGTCCCGGCGCAGACTGGCCAACCGCGCGGTCGGCAGGTCGACGTCCTCACGCACCCGGACGATGTCGCGCAGCAGCGGAACGGCGATGGGCCGGCCCACCAGGTGCAGAGCCTCGAGCACGACCTCGCGCATCGGGCGCTCCTGCGCACCCGGTGCGGCAGGCAACCAAGTGCGCTCCGCTGCGCGCAGCCGCTTCCCGTCGCGGTTCACGCCCATGCCCGGGACCATCGGGAAGTTCGCGCCCTCGTCGGAGGCGCTTGCACCGTCCGCCCGGGACGAGCTCCGGCCGCTGGACGGCTTGGTGCGACTCCGGCGCACCGGCTTCGCACCCCGCTCGTCGGCGCGGGCGACCGGGGGCGGCTCGGGGGACTTCTGGCGTGAAGAGATCGCGGCACGCCCGGACGTAGTGGTGGCGAGCAACTGATCGCGGCGCTCCTCAACCGCACGCAGCTGGCCCCAGAGCTCCGCGACGAGGTCGTCGTCGCCGTCCGCCAAGGCCCGCGCGAACCCCTGCTGCAACGCCGGCAACGCCTGCAGCAGCTCGACCAGTTCCTCGTTCATGCCAGGAGGCTACCACGCGGCTTCCATGCTTTGTCCATGCTTTCGCTCCGGCCGGTGGCTCCCGCCGCCTCACTCCCATCGGAGTCCGGGCCGCTCGCCCAGCTCGGGCGGGCCAAAGCTGCGGACCGCCCTCGATCGGCGAGGTGGGATTGGGTCGGTGACCAGTTGGCTGGGCAGCCGCCTTCTCGAGAGACGCGCGACCCCGGGCGGTACTGCTCCCCGCCCGGGGCTCTGCCTGTTCGGGGACACGTCAGCCAGCAGGACGTCGCGCCGCCCCGCGAGGCACGTAGGTGCTGATGCTGCGCAAGCAAGACGCCTCCGCCCACCGAGCGGTGTTGCAGTGGCCGCCGGCGCGGAGGTTCGGGCCAGCGCCCACCCGGCGGTGGAGCGACGTCGCGACATCCGGTCGGAAGGGCGAGAGCGTCATGCGTCCTCGGGTGGCCGGGCTGGCGTCGCGCTGGGGCCCGCCGGCCGGCTCGGGGACGCCGGGCGCGCTCCCTGCCGCCGTCGCCCGGACGGTTCCCGGCAGCGGCCGCTCACGCCCGGCGTGCGGTGCTGTCGCGGCGGGACCCGTGGGCGATGTAGCGGCCTCCTTCGCGGGCGAGGCGTCCTCGGGCCGGGGGTCGGGGACTGCTCCCGGCCCGCGGCCGGGTTGCGACGTCGGCACCGTCGGCTGGTGCGGCGCGGCGTCCCGCGGCCCGACCGTGCGGGCGGCGGTCGAGGGGCTGGGCGACGTGGTGGTGCTGTCAATGCCGCGGGCGGCGCGGTCCTGGTGGCGCCGGGGGGCGGAAGCACCGGCGGTTGCCTGGGCGGGCAGAGGGGCGCGGACCGCGGCGGGGGCGGTGGCCTCCTCGGTGGTGGCCGAGTCCGTCGGTGGGCGGAAGACGACGATGAGGCTGTCGAACGGCGCGCTGTTCGTCGCGTCGCCGAACTTGAGGCGTCCCTTGACGAACCGCACCTCGGCCCCGTTCGCGAGGACGAGGTCGTGGAACCACTTCGTGCCGGTGCGGGAGGGCACCAGGCAGACGACGGTGGCGCCAGCGGCGGCGGCGGCGGCCTTGGCCACCCACATGTCGGTGATGCGCCGCCCGTAGGGCGGATTCATCCAGACGGCGCCGCCGAGCCGGGCGGCGTCGGCCGCCCAGTCGCCGGCCAGGCCGTCGCGGCGCGCGGGGTCGGTGTGGTCGAGGCCGTAGTAGGCCTCCACCTTCCGGTTCGTGGCGCTGGCGCAGGCGTCCACCACGAACCCGAACTCGGCGTGCAGGGGGTCGTAGGTGTCCTGCGGGGTGGGCCAGTTGTCGCTCTTGGAAGAGAAGAGAACGGAGCTGAAGGTGGACGTGGTGGTGCCGGTGGCGGTCATCGTTTCGGTGCCTTTACGGTCGGTCGGCGTTGCGGACCGTCCGGACCGTCCGGAGCGTCATCCGGTGGTCAGTCGCCGGAACATGACCTGGGCCACATCGGGCTATTTCGCAGGTGAGGTGCGGTGGATCCGGCGTCGGTGACCCTCGCGCGGGCGGGGAATCGGTCCACTCGGATCGCGGCCGTCCACCGCCCCCGGCACGCAGCGGCCGCGAGGGCCCATGCGAGATCCGTGATCGCGGCGGCCGTGGACGGCCTCCCCCGCTGCTGGGACGTGCCGCGACCGCTACCGCCAGCACTACCGCTGCGGCGTGAACGCCACTGCGAGCAGGTGTTCGCGGGCGCCGGTGACCGGGACGGCGTCGAGCCGGCGCAGCGCGCTGACGAGCGTGACGCACTGCCGGCGGTCGACGGTGGTGGCGACGAGCTGGCGGCTGGCAATCAGGTGGGTCATCGCCGGCCGGGTGACGCGCAGCGCCTTGCGGGCGTCGGCGACCGGCACCACCCGACCGTCGCCGTCCGGGTCGGGCACGACTGGGCAGGCGGCGAGGTAGGCCTCGACACTGTCGACGGTGACGTAGCGGTGGCGAGTGCCATCGGGGGCCGGTGCCTGGGTCAGCTGGCCCTGCCGCAGGAGGGTCTCCACGGTGACCCGCGGCAGCTGCAGCCCGTCGCTCCGCCTCGTCCAGCAGCATCACCCGGCCGGCCGCCTCCTCCCGGCGGGCGACCTCGGCATCGACGGCGGTGATGGCGGCCGCGGTGAGCCGGATCGCGCCGCCCTTCGCACGGTCCGGGTCGAGTACACCGAGATGGACGAGCAGGGTCCAGGTCTGGTGGTAGCTGTAGCCGAGCCGAACGGCGAGGCTGTCCACGGTCGCGGCGCTGCGGGCGAGGTAGGCGTCGAGGTGGCTGCGGTGGGTGTACCAGACCATGCGGTTCCCCCACAGCCGCTGATGAGCGCCGGTGATGACGCCGGTGCGCAGCAGCTTCCGGGCGGTCTGCGGCTCGATGCCGGCGAGCCGGGCGACGTCGGCCGCACTGACCGGCGGGTCCCCCGCCGGGTCCTCCGAGGCCTCGACGCCGGGCAGCTCCACCCGCGGCAGCGGCCGCAGCCAGCCGCTCGCCAGCAGCTCGGCGCGTAGGAGATGTGCGGTGGCCGCGCGGCGGGTGCCGCTCCCCCACTGCTCAGCCTTGCTGGTCGGAACCCGCAGGTCCCCCGGCGCCTGCTCGGCGGCGAGGGCGGTCAGCACGTCGGCGACCGGAACGAGCTCGTCGCCCTGCGGGCCGAGGTCGTACCCCTCGTGCACGTCCTGCGGCGAATGGTGGCCCAGGTACCAGCGGCGCAGCCGCTTGTCCACGCCGGCGTTGGCCAGCGCCGTCACCACCGAGTACCGCAGGTCGTGCGGGTTGAACGCCACGACGTCGTGGCCCTCGGCGCGCAGGGCGGCGAACGCAACCTCCAGCGCGCTGTAGAGCGCGGAGATGCCGCCGGTGTCGTCGCTGCCGATGCCCGGGATGAGCCTGGCAGCTGTGTTCACCTCGCCGGTGTCGGCATCGGTGTGGAAGACCCGAATCACCTCGCGGACGAGGTCGGCCAACTGCGCCGGCATCGGAACGGTGCGGTGCCGGCGGGTCTTGGTGTCGGGCTTGCTGGTGGCCCAGCGCAGCTGGCCGTCCTCGCTGCGGACGAGGCTGTTCTGGCCGCCCTGGCTGGTGACGGCCAGCCACATCCGCCCGCCGCGCTCGGTGATGTCGCCAACGGACAGTCCGTAGGCCTCGCCGATGCGCAGCCCGGCCATGCGCATCAGCCACAGCGCCAGCTGGAACACCGGGGCCAGGTGCCGGCCGAGTGCGGTCAGCTCGGCCAGAGGGACGAAGCGCGGCGGCTGGGACGGGGGCCGCAACCGCTGGTGCGGCAGCGGTTCGATGGCCGTCACCTTGTCGAAGGTGCCGCGGACGTCGGCCCCGAGGTCGCGGGCGTGGTCGATGATCGTGCGCAGCGTCCTCAGCACGGTGGTCTGGGTGGTCGCGGCCAGGCCGTGCGGCTCGTCTGGCCCGATGAGCAGGTCGGCCTCGCGCAGCCACAGCGGCCGGACCAGCTCGACCTCCTCGACGGTGACCAGGGTGAGCGCGCCGCGGGCGACGGCCTCGCGCAGCGCGGGGAGACCGCCCATGGCCACCGCGGCGGCGTCGGGGAGGGTCAGCCAGCTGCTTGCCAGGCCGGTGCGGCCGAGCAGGTCGCCGGCGACGGTGGCGGCCGGCAGGGGTGCCCCGCCGGAGACGGACTTCATGAGGCGCTTGGCGTGCTGCAGCCGGAGCCGGCTCACGCCGGCGCCGGGCTGCTCGGCGTCGAACTCCAGGGCGAACGGCAGCAGGTAGCGCTGTAGGTCGCTGGCGAGGTCGCCGGCGCGGACGCCGCCGGTGCGCCGCTCGACGCCGACGTGGGTGTGGAACCAGGCGAGGGTGACCTCGGCGAGGGTGTAGCCGTTCGGGTCGCGGGCCGGGTCCAGCCCGGCCCAGTCACCGTTGGCGAAGGCGATGAGGTCACAGGCCGGGGTGGCAACAGGGGCGCCGGAGACCAGCCGGACCAGCGCGGCAGCGTCGGCCGGGAGGTCCCCGATGTCCGGGCCGGCGGCGCGCGGCGCCGCCGGCACGGCCTCGGCCGACGGCGCCGCCGGGACTCCCCCGAGGGCGGGCGCCGCACCGGCAGCCAGGGAGACCGCACCCGTCGCGTCCTGCTCGCCGGCCGATGCCGACACGACGAGCGACAGGTGGCCGCGGCGGCGGAGGGCCGCGGTCATCGGGCGGCCTTCTCGCACAGCGCGAGACCCAGGCTGTCGATGATGTCGGTCAGCTTGCGAATCTGCCGGTCCTTCTCACTCACCTGGCCGGTGAGGGTGGCGACCACGGCGTCGCGCTCCGCGAGCCGGCCACGGACCTCGCCGAGCTCCCGCTGGGTGGCGACGAGCTGGTCCTGGGTGCGGCGCAGCTCGGCGGTGCCGGACGCCGTCGCGCCGCTGGGCAGGTCTGCGGGGTTGATGCGGCCGAGGCGGACCAGGTCGGCCAGCCGTAGCAGGGTCTGCCCGTTGACTCCGGTCCTTGTCTCCAGGTCATGCTTGCCCTCGAGGCGCTTGATGGTGGCCTCGCTGCAGCGCGCGAGCTCGGCGGCGTCGGCGCGGCTGACCCACTCCTCACCCTCGACGGGGACAGTAGCGGTGCTCATGGCGGTCTCTCTCCTGTCCGCGCCACCCGGGATGGGCGGGCGCGGACCGGCACCGTTCGAAGCGGGGAAAGATCGGCAGTCGCCCAGCAGCCCGCGGGTTGGGATCTCGCCCAGCCGGCGGCGTTCCCGTGCCGGCCGGGCACCAGTGGCCCCGGTGGGACCGGCGAGCAGCGCGGCCGTCCACGCGCTCCGCGCCGGGCGGGTCGCGACTGCGCCCGCGTCACCGGCCGCCGAGGCGCCGGTCCCGAGCGCCGAGGCCCGACGTGCCGCGCACGCGCAACGGGAGGAACGCAGCCGCCGGCCGCGACCGGTGTCCGCGGCGGGCCCCCGCGGAGATGCGCGGCCGGTGCGCACCCCCGTGCGCGGGCGGCCGCGGAAGAAGGCCTGCTCAGGCCGAGGGTGCAGCGGGGGGACGCACCGCGGCTGCCCGGGCAGCGCCCCCGCAGTGGCCGGGGCATCGCCGGAGCATCGGCCGCCCCACACCGGGGGCGGAAACGCGACCGGCCCCTCCGCTGAGCGGTAGGGGCCGGTCCGGAACTGCGGAATCGCAGGTCCGCGTAGTAGCGGGGGCAGGATTCGAACCTGCGACCTCTGGGTTATGAGCCCAGCGAGCTACCGAGCTGCTCCACCCCGCGTCGGTAGAACCCACTGTACCAGCCGGCAGCGGAGGGGAGGGCGCGGGTCCCGCACCCTCCACTCCGGCGTCAGCCCGTGGGCGTCTGTCCACCGCCGGCCTGCTGCGCCTGCTGGTAGGCCTCGACGGCCGCCTGGAGGTCCTCCAGCGCCTGGCCCTGCGCCGCGAAGTCGCCGTTGCGCTGGGCGGTCTCCAGGGCCTGCAGCGCCGCCTGGATGTCGGCCACGGCCTGGTCCAGGGCGGCGTTGCCGGAGGTGCCGCCGTCGGCCGGCGGGGCCGGCGTCGTCGGCTGCGTCGGCTCGGTGTCCTCGTCGTCGGTCACGGACGTGCCCTCGTCCCCGGCGACGGCCTCGCCCGCCCCGGCCCCGAAGACCTGGTCGAGCGCCTCCTCCAGGGTGTCGCCGTACCCGACCCGGTCGCCGTAGTTGACCAGCACCTTCTGCAGCAGCGGGAAGGAGTTCTCTCCCGTGCCCTGCACGTACAGCGGCTCCACGTAGAGCAGCCCGCTGCCGCCGATCGGGAGCGTCAGCAGGTTGCCGAACACCGCTCGGGACTCCTGGCTGTTGAACAGCGTGAGGTCCGGACGCACCTGGTTGTTGGTGATGAAGGACTGCTGCACCTGCTGCGGGCCACGGAACGGCGTGTTGCCGGGCAACCGCAGGACCTGGATCTCCCCGTAGGTCTCCGGATCGCTGGACGCCGAGATGAACGAGGACAGGTTCTCCCGGTTGAACGCGTTCAGCGCACTGGTCAGCTGGAAGGACGCCTTCGGGTCACCCGGCCGCTGGGCGAGGATGTAGTACGGCGGCTGCGCCTCGTCGGTGTCCTGCGTCGGGTCGTTGGGCACCTGCCACCGGTCGTTCTGGTTGTAGAAGTCGACCGGGTTGGACACGTGGTAGCGGGTGAGGATGTCCCGCTGCAGCTTGAACAGGTCCTCCGGGTAGCGAACGTGGGAGACCAGCTCCTCCGGCATGTCCTCCCGGTCCTGCACGGTGCCCGGGAAGGCCTTCCGGTAGGTCTGGAGGACCGGGTCCTCCTTGTCCCACTCGTACAGGGTCACCGTGCCGTCGTAGGCGTCGACGGTGGCCTTCACCGAGTTGCGGACGTAGTTGAACTGGTCGTTCGGCAGCGCCGTCGTCCCCGCCCCGGTGAGCGAGTCCTGCGCCGTCGTCCCGAGGTCGCGCGGCTCGGCGTAGGGGTAGGCGTCCGACGTCGTGTAGCCGTCGAGGATCCACATCACCCGGCCGTCGATCACGGCGGGGTACGGGTCGCCGTCCACCTCGAGGAACGGCGCGGCCTTCTCGACACGTTCGCGCGGGTCGCGGACGTAGAGCACCTTCGACTCGTCGTTGACCGCGCCGGAGAGCAGGAAGTTCCGCTCGCGGTAGTGGATGGCGAAGGTGAGCTGGCGGAAGAAGCTGCCGATCTCGACGCCACCCTCGCCGTCATAGGTGTTGTTGAGCTGTCCCTCGTCCGACCCGTCCTCCGGCCGGTCGAACTCGCGCGGCTCGGAGCCCTCGGGCGCACCGACGACGGAGTAGACGTCCTGCCCGCCCTGCTGGATCAGCTCGCCGTAGTAGATGCGCGGCTGCTCGGGGACGATCTCGCCGCGGACCGGGAGGTCGCGGGTGGTGAAGTTCGGCTCGCCGCCCTCGGTGCCCGCGACCACCTCGTTCGCGGGCGCGGCGACGAAGCCGTTGCCGTGGGTGTAGACCGTGTGCCGGTTGATCCAGCTCTGCTGGTTCTCCGACAGCCCCTCGGTGTTGAGCTCCCGGACCGCGACGACGTAGTCACGGGTCTCGCCGTCGATGGTGTACCGGTCGATGTCGAGCTTCTCCGGGAAGCCGTAGACGTTGCGGATCTGCTGGCGGGCGGTGAACGTCTCGGAGAGCACGTTCGGGTCCAGCAGCCGCGCGTTCGGGACGGTCTCGGTGTCGTTGCGGATCTGGGCGTTGACCGCCTCGGTGTCGACCTCGTCGCCCGTGGTCTCCTGCGCGTACTCGACGTAGTCGATCTCGGACAGACCGTACGCGTCGAGCGTGGACTGGATGGCCCGCTCGATGTAGGGCGCTTCCTTCTGGTCGGCGCTGGGGCGCACCACGAACTGCTGGACGATGGCCGGGTACGCCACGCCGATCACCAGGCTCGAGATCAGCAGCAGCACCAGCGCCGCGGCCGGCAGCAGGAAGTTGCGGACGACGATGTTGGCGAAGAAGGCGAGGGCGCAGACCGCGGCGACGAAGACCAGGATCGTCTTCGGCACCAGGAGCGCGTTGACGTCGGTGTAGCTGGCGCCGGTGAAGACCTCACCGCGGTCGGAGTAGACCAGCCCGTACCGGTCCAACCAGTAGGCCACCGCCTTGAGGCCGACGAACAGGCCCAGCAGCACCGAGAGCTGCACGCGCGCGGCACCGGTCAGCTTCTGGCCCGGCGTCTGCAGCCGCAGGCCGCCGAACACGTAGTGCGTCAGGACCGACCCGATCAGTGCGAGCAGCACGATCGCGAAGCCGAAGCCCAGCACCAGCCGGTAGAAGGGGTAGTCGAAGACGAAGAAGGACAGGTCGATCCCGAACTGCGGATCGGTCCGCCCGAAGTCGGTGCTGTTGCGGAAGGTCAGCCAGGTCTGCCAGCTGCCCTGGGCGGTGAACCCGGCGAACAGGCCGAGGACGACGGCCACTGCGGTCAGCACCAGGCCCCGCCGCGGCTCCAGCGACTGCCGGTAGCGCTCGAGGTTCTGCTGCTCCAGCGACATCGGGCGGAAGGTGGGCCGGAAGCGGTAGGCGAGGTAGATCGACGTGGCCACCAGGCCACCGGTGGCCACGCCCGCGACGGCGAACAGGAGGGCACGGGTCTGGAGCTCGGTCCAGAAGACCTCGGTGTAGTCGGTCTCGTCGAACCACAGGTAGTCGACGTAGACGTTGGTCAGCGTGCCGATCGCGGTGAACAGCACCAGCAGTACGGCGACGGCGCCGAGGACCAGCTTCGCGCGGCGCGACAGGGTCGGCACCGGCACGGGAGGCCGCATGGCCACGAGCGCTCTCCTTCGATTTCAGGCTGTTGCAGGCGTGCGGTGACCCGGGGCTGCGGCCCTGGGGTCGCCCGACGGGTGATCGGGCGGGGTGTCTTCGGTCCCGCGGGTAGAACCTCCGGTCATCCCAGCACAACGCGTGGCGGGCGCCGGGGTTCCCTGCGTGGTCATGGGCCCGTGATGAGGGCCCCGGTGGTCATGGCATCAGCACAGGGGCGGGGTCCGTCCGGCCGTGAAGTCGTCGAGCGCCCGGAGGGCGTCGTCGAGCGTGGCCACGCGGGCCAGCGGGAAGCCGGGATCGGGTGCGGCAGCGGCCTCGGCGCAGTTCCCGGCGGGCACCAGGAACAGCTCCGCGCCGATCTCCTCGGCGGCGACCATCTTCAGCGGGATCCCGCCGATCGGCCCGACGTTTCCGTCGGTGTCCATGGTGCCGGTGCCGGCGATCACCGCCCCCTCGGTGAGGTCCTCCTCCCCCACCAGGTCGAGGATGCCGAGCGTCAGCATGAGCCCCGCCGACGGGCCGCCGACGTCCTCCACCTGGATGTCGACGTCGAAGGGGGCCGAGGGCTGCTCGAGGATGGTGACGCCCAGCAGCGACCCGGGGCGGTCCTCCGCCGCCCGGGTCGTGACCGTGGCGGTGCCCGGTTCGTCCAGCCGCGTGTAGGACACGGTCACGGAGGAGCCCCCGGGGATCGACTGGAGAACTTCGGTGAGCGCCTCCGAGTCCGGCGTCGGGACACCGTCGACCGCCTCGAGGGCGTCGCCCTCCTCCAGCGCCCCCTCCGAGGGCGAGTCGTCGGCCAGGCCCTGCACGACCACCTTCACCGGATACCCCAGCCGGCCCAGCGCCACCGTCTGTGCGGCCTGCTCGGAGGTCAGGAACGCCTCGCGGTTGGCCCGCCGCGTCTCCTCCTCGGTCCGGTCGGGCGGGTAGACCGCCTCCTCGGGGACGATGCTCACTTCGTCGTCGAACCAGCCCACGACCGCCTGGACCAGGCTGAGGCCGCCGCGGCTGACGCCGACGGTGGTGAGGTTGAGGTTGCCCTCGACGTCGTTGCGCTCGCGGCCCTCGATGCTGATGATCGGCTCCCCCTCGAACTCGCCGAGGGTGTTGAAGGTCGGCCCGGGAACCTGCGCGACGTAAGGCACCGGCAGCGTCGTCCCCACGAGCCCGAACAGGACCAGGAGCACGACACCGGCGGTCAGGACGGCGATCCGACGGGTCACGACGGGCGAGCCTATGTCGCGGAGCTGGAGGACGCCGTCCGCCCAGGGCGCAACCGTCGTCGGCCCCGCCCCCGGCCGAAGATCACGCGTCTACCGTGGACGCATGAGTGACGTGCCGTTCGGCTTCGGACTGCCCGACCGCGATCCGGAGCGCCGTGAGCCCGGCCAGGGGGGCAACCCGGGCGATCCGTTCGGCCTCGGCGCCCTGTTCGGCGGCATCGCCGGCGGTGGCTCGCCCGAGGACCTGCTCGGCAAGATGCCGCTGTTCGCCGAGCTGCAGAAGCTGATGAGCTGGTCGGGCGGTCCGGTCAACTGGGACCTCGCCCGGCAGGGCGCCATCAGCCAGCTCGCGGCCGGCCACCAGCCGTCGTCGGACGCCGAGCGGACCGCCGTCGCCGAGGCGCTGCGGCTGGCCGACCTGTGGCTCGACCAGGTGACCGAGCTGCCGTCGGGCATCGAGCGCACCGCCGCCTGGTCGCGGGTCGAGTGGGTCGAGCAGACGCTGCCGGCCTGGGGAGCCCTCGTCGACCCGCTGGCCGAGCGGGTGGTGGCCGCCATGACCAGCGCCCTGCCGCAGGAGGCGGCCATGTCCTTCGGGCCGGTCGCCGGGATCATGGGCCGGATGGGCGGGCTGATGTTCGGCGCCCAGGTCGGCCAGGCCCTCGGCAGGCTCGCCGACGAGGTGGTGACCAGCACCGATGTCGGCCTGCCCCTCGCCCCGGCCGGCACCGGCGTGCTCGTGCCGCAGAACGTCGCGGCCTTCGCGGCCGGGCTCGACCGGCCCGCCGACGAGGTGCGCCTGTTCCTCGCCCTCCGGGAGGCGGCTTCCCAGCGGTTGTTCGCCCACGTCCCGTGGCTGCGCCAGCAGCTGCAGGACGCCGTGCACGCCTACGCCCGGGGCATCACGATCGACCGCGAGGCGATCGAGCGCGGGATCACCGAGGCGATGTCCGGGATGGAGGGCGGCATCGACCCCAGCAACCCCGAGAGCATCCAGCAGCTGCTGGGCAGCGGCGTCCTCGAGCCGGAGGAGACCCCCGAGCAGCAGATGGCCCTGCGCCGGCTGGAGACCCTGCTGGCTCTGGTGGAGGGCTGGGTCGACACCGTGGTCGCCGAGGCGGCGAAGGACCGGCTGCCCGGTCACTCCGCCCTCGCCGAGACCATGCGGCGGCGCCGGGCTTCGGGCGGTCCGGCGGAGCAGACCTTCGCCACGCTGGTCGGCCTGGAGCTCCGCCCGCGGCGCCTGCGTGACGCCGCGACGGTGTGGGCTGCCATGGGCCAGCAGCACGGGGTGGCCGACCGCGACCGGCTGTGGTCGCACCCCGACCTGCTGCCCACCTCCGAGGACCTCGACGAGCCGCTGGACTTCGTGGCGCGCCAGGGTCTCGACGACGAACTCGCGGGGCTCACCGCGGACGACCCGGAGCAGCGCACGGATCCGGAGAAGCCCGAGGAGGACTAGCGGAGAAGGCCGTCCAGGACGCCGCCCGGAGCCGGGGCGGGAACGAGCCAGGCCCGCCCTGAGCCCGCGTGGGACGGGCAGGACGCGGCGCTTGCTCAGTCGACGAGGTCGGCGGCGGGTTCCCCGTCGGCGGCCGGGCCCATCGCGGCGGCCAGCTCCACGCCCTCGAGGAAGCCCCGGGCGCGCTCGGCCCGGGGATAGCGGGCCACGAGCCCCCAGAAGCGCTCGTCGTGCCCCGGCTCGAGCAGGTGCACCAGCTCGTGGACCAGGACGTAGTCGACGACGTACTCCGGCATCGACCGGAGGCGGCTGGACAGCCGGATGCTGCGGTCGGCCGGGGTGCACGAGCCCCAGCGGCGGTTCTGGTTGTCCACCCAGCGGACGCTGCCCGGCTCCGCCAGCCCGTCGAGGTGCGCGGCCGACAGCGCCCGGGCGCGGGTCATCAGCTCGTCGTCGCCGCCCAGGGATCGACGGCGGCGCTCCTCGCGGGTCTGCAGCTTCGCCACCATCTGCGCCACCCAGCGCCGCTCCTCCGCGGGGCTGAACGCGGCCGGGATGAGGACAACGGTGCGCCCCTTCTCCCGGTAGGCGGTGACCGTGCGGCGGCGCCGGGCACTGCGCCGCACCTCGACGACCTCGGCCTCGGCCGGGGTGTCGGGTCGCCCGGCGGACCGGCCGGTGCTGCCGCTGTCGGCGCCCGGGCCGGAACGGGCGGCCGACACGACGCGACCGTCCCGGGCTGCGGGCGGCGGGCCGGCCGGCTCGGGGCGCGCGTGGGCGTCGGGAGTCGTTCCGGGCACGCAGGCACCGTAAGGCACCGCGCCGACACCGCGCCTGCGCGGAGGCACCCGCTCGGGTACACGTCGCACGGACGGTGGACACGACCGCCGCTCCACCCGGTGACGACGGTTGCTCCCGGTATCCCGTCCACAATCCGCCGCGGGCGATATGCCCAGGTGGGAGACCCGGTCGTAGGCGGATGGAGCACGTTGTCCCCGGTGCCGTCCCCGGCCCGCGCACAGGGACACGCCGGGCCGTCCCCACGCCGTCCACAGTGTCGTCCACAGGCTGTGGGTGGCCGGGTGCGAGCGGCAGGACGGCAGCCGGCCGCCCCCGGAGTCCCGGGCCGTGCGCACGGGTAGCGTCCCTGGCCAACGGAGCCCGGCGCGCGTGTCGAGGCACCCCGAGTCCGAGGAGATCCCGTGGCGGAGAGCTACAACGGCTACTGCGTGAAGTGCAAGGAGAAGCGCGACTTCGACGGCGAGGTCAAGGTCAGCGAGTCCGGCCGGCGGATGGCGCAGGGCACGTGCCCGGTGTGCGGCACCAAGATGAACCGGATCCTCGGCAAGGCCTGAGGCCCCTGCAGGGTCCCGACGCGCGCTCGCGAGCGTCGGGGGGCAGAGGGCGTCCTTGCCGCTCGCACGCTCGGCGCGGGTCCCCGAGGGAGGCCCGCGAGCACGTCACCACGGCGGCGTCCCCTGGGGGGCGCCGCCGTTCGTCGTCCCGGGGCCTGTGGACGGACGCTGCGGGGGACGGCGCGGCGCTGCGACCCTGCCCCGGTGAGCGACACCCTCCATCCCCTGCTCCCCGCGACCACCCCTCTCCTGCGGAGCGGCGAGCGCGCGGTCCAGGTCGGGGGTGTCGACGGCGGCGCCGGGTTGCTGCTGGACGACTGCGGCGCCGGGCTGTCAGCGGTCCTGCGCGCACTGGACGGGCGCCGGTCCCAGCGGGCCGTTCTCGCGGACGCCGCCCGCGACGGGCTGGACACCGGGCTCGTCGGGCAGGTGCTCGACCGGCTGCGGTCGGCCGGGCTGCTGCTCGACCTGGACGACGCCGACCTGCTCGCCGCGGATGCCGGTCCGGCCGCGGCCGCCCGCACCGCGACGGAACTGCCGGCGGCGCTGACGCGTCCCGGCGGCTGGCGGGCACGGCGGCGGGCGGTGGTCGTCGTGGAGGGCGCCACGCGGGTCGGCACGCCTCTCGCGGCCATGCTGGCGGCCAGCGGGGTCGGCCGGGTCAGCGTCCGCGACCCCGGGCTCACCACGGCCGGGGACGCCGTCGTCGGCGGCCTGAGCGCCGCCGACGAGGGACGACCACGGTCCCTGGCCGCCGCGGACGCGGTGCGCCGGGCGAGCCCGCTCACCGATCTCCGGCCGCTGTCGTCCGACGCCGGGACGGACCTCGTCGTGCTCGCCCGCCCGTGGGCCGCCTCCGACCCCCTCGTGAGCGGCATCCACCGGTCCGGGGTACCGCACCTGGTCGCCACGGTGCGGGGGCAGACCGGCGTCGTCGGGCCACTCGTCGTCCCCGGCGTCACCAGCTGCCTGCGTTGCGCCGATCTGCACCGCCGGGACGCCGACGCCCGCTGGCCGGCCCTGGCGGCCCAGCTGACCGCCGGCGAGGCGCCGCCCAGCGGCACGGCGGTCACCTGCGTGCTGACGGCAGCGACCGCGGCGATGCAGGTGCTCGCGTACCTGGACGGCTCGGCCGCGCCCGGTGCCCTGGAGGCCACGATCGAGCTGCGTCCACCGCACCCGGTCCCGCGGGTGCGGCGCTGGCCGGTCCACCCGCGATGTGGCTGCGGAGCGGCCGGCGAGGAGCAGCCGACCGGTCCCCCCATCCTCCCGGCGCCCCGTGCCGGCGACCCGGTCATCGCGTCCGTGCGCACGGACCGCCCGCGGCAGGGAACAATGGGCGGCTGACCGAGCCCACGAGCTCACCGAGACGACACGGCGGCGTCGCGCGCGACGCGACCGCCGGCGAGGAGGAACGCGTGAGTGACGACCGACCGGTGATGCCGCGCGGCTCGGTGTCGCGGACGGCACGCCTGGCCTCGCTCCCCCTGGGGGCCGCCGGGCGCGCCACCCTCGGCCTGGGCAAGCGGCTCTCCGGCCGGGACGCCGACGCCGTCACCGCCGAGCTCCAGCAGCGCACGGCCGAGCAGCTGTTCGCCGTCCTGGGGCAGCTCAAGGGCGGGGCGATGAAGCTGGGCCAGACGCTCTCGGTGTTCGAGGCGGCGGTTCCCGAGGAGGTCGCGGCGCCCTACCGCGAGGCGCTGGTGAAGCTCCAGGAGGAGGCGCCGCCGATGCCGGTGCGCACCGTCCACGCGGTGCTCGCCCAGCAGCTCGGCGGGACGTGGCGCCAGCGGTTCGCCGAGTTCGACGACCAGCCCGCTGCCGCGGCCAGCATCGGTCAGGTGCACCGCGCCACCTGGCGCGACGGCCGGGACGTCGCGGTCAAGATCCAGTACCCCGGCGCGGCGACGGCGCTCATGGCCGACCTCAACCAGCTGGCCCGGTTCGCCCGCCTCTTCGCCGCCCTCTTCCCCGGCATGGACGTCAAGCCGCTGATCGCCGAGCTCAAGGCGCGGGTGGTTGAGGAGCTCGACTACGGGCTGGAGGCCGACGCGCAGCGGGCGTTCGCCGCGGCGTACGCCGGCGACGCGCAGATCGTCGTGCCACGGGTGGTGGCCAGCGCGCCGAAGGTCATCGTCTCCGAGTGGCTCGACGGCACCCCCCTGTCGAAGATCATCGCTGCCGGCACGCGGGAACAGCGCGACCGCGCCGGGCTGCTGCTGGCGGTGCTGCACTTCTCCGGTCCCCAGCGGGCCGGACTGCTGCACGCCGACCCCCATCCGGGCAACTTCCGGCTGCTGGACGACGGCCGGCTCGGCGTCATCGATTTCGGGGCCACCGCGCGGCTGCCCGACGGGCATCCCGAACCGATCGGCCGGCTGCTGCGCTGGGCCCTGGCCGGGAAGGCCGACGAGGTGCTGGCCGACCTGCGGGCCGAGGGCTTCGTGCGGCCCAGTGTCGAGGTGGACGCGCAGGGTGTCCTCGACTACCTCCGGCCGCTGCTCGACCCGGTGGTCGACCGGCACTTCCACTTCACGCGCGCGTGGATGCAGGAGCAGGCGGCCCGCATCGCCGACCCTCGGACGGACGCCAGCCGGCTTGGCCGGCAGCTCAACCTGCCGCCTGCCTACCTGCTGATCCACCGGGTGACCATCGGCTCGATCGGGGTGCTCTGCCAGCTCGACGCCGCGGGGGACTTCCGCAGCATCATCGAGGAGTGGCTCCCCGGCTTCGTGGAGTGATGAGGCGACGAGCTGGCGGTCCCCCGGACCGCACGCCACACGCTGCGACCTCCGGACCGCACCGCGACCACGTGCCGTCCCCGGTCGCGCCGGGCCCTGTCCTCGCGGCCGCCGCGACGGGGCAGGCCGGGCACCGACGCACCGGAGCGTCCGTGCCCGGCCTGCTGATGGACGGCGGGAGCCGGCCCGTGCGGCCGGTCGCGCCCGATCGTCGCCGTCAGTAGACGGCGGCGCTGGCCCGCGCGGCGCGCCGCACCGCGCGCTCCGCGCGACGGGCCGCGCGGCGGGCCAGGTAGAGCCGACGCGCGCGCGAGGCGGCGGCGGCCTCGGCCTGCAGCTCGTCCATCCGGCTGCGGGCCAGCTCCTGTTCGAGCAGGTACATGACGTCTCCTTCGGGATGTGAGTGGTCGGTCCGCACCAGGTGGCGGGGACCATGGGACGGGTCCGGCCTGACGTCAGGCGGCCACGACCTTGCGGGGACGGCCCCGCGGCCGCTTCCGCGCGATCACCACGCCGCGTTCGAAGATCTCGCCGCCCCAGACGCCCCACGGCTCCCCGCGGTCCAGGGCGCCGGCCAGGCAGGCGGTCCGGATCGGGCAGCTGCCGCACAGGCTCTTGGCCTGCTCGAGCTGCGCCGGGCTCTCCGCGAACCACAGTTCCGGGTCCTCGACGCGGCACGGCAGGGGGCGCCGCACCGGCGCCGGGGCCAGTGGCGTGGGTCGTCTCGGCGTGGATCCACCGGTCCAGGGGAGCCCGGTTCGGCGGTGGGACGTCGGGCGGGCGATCGTCTGCTGCACTGCCGCTCCTCCTAGTTCTCGTTGTCTGCGACGGCCGGCGGGGGCCCGCCGACCGGTGGTCGGGTGCCGGGAGTCGCGAGAAAGAGAAAGGCCGCGGATCCCGGGATTCGGGTTCCGCGGCCTCGTGGAGGACCGGTCGAGCGCCTAGCTCTGCGGTCTCCTCGAGGAGTGGATCCCGAGGGTGGTGCCGGTGTTCTCGAAGGTGGTGGTCACGACGACGTCACCGATGGACTGCCGGGTGACGAGGCGGACGCGGTCGGCGGTGCTGCCTGTGGGCAGACCCGTCCCCTGGACCGGGGCGATGGGCGCAGCCGTGTGCGCGGCAGCCGGCTCCGCGTAGCCGCTGCAGAAGCCCGCGCCGGAGGCCGAGCGCACGTGGAAGCCACCCCGGCCGAGGAGGTCGGCGGGGGCCATGGTCGGCGTGGTGCTGATCATCGGTGCCCCTCCTTCCTCGGGTTCGGCCCTGGCCAGGTCGGCCAGGATCGCGGGGCGGCAGCTCGTGTGTGCGGGGACACTATGGCGCCCGCGGCGACGAGGTCAATCGAATAAACGGCGCGTCCTCCGGACGTGTGCGCGGGTCCCGGCCGAGCCCGCCTGCCGTCGCCCTGGGTATCGACCCGGCCCGGATCCGGATGTGCCGGCCAGGGCGTCAGCCGCTGACTGTGGCCAGCACGTCCTCGCCGTAGAGCTCGAGCTTGCGGGCGCCGATGCCGGGGAGCCCGGAGAGCTCCCGCAGGGAGGCCGGTCGCGTCTCGGCGATGGCCTGCAGCGTGGCGTCGGTGAAGACGACGTAGGCAGGCACCGACGCCGACTGCGCGGCCTGGCTCCGCCACGCCCGCAGCCGCTCGAAGAGCTCCCCCGCCTCGCCCTCGAGGACCACCTTGGGCCGCTTGGCGGGTCGGCGGGCCGCCGGGGCCGTGGGACTGGACCCGGGAGCCAGCCCGGTGAGGAAACGGCTGCGCGGGCGGGCGCGCTTGGCACCGGGGTTGCGGCCGAGCGACCAGGACAACGACAGCTGCTCACGGGCTCGGGTCACGGCGACGTAGAGCAGCCGCCGCTCCTCCTCGACCGCATCGGGCCGGGACAGCGACTGGACGATCGGCACCACCCCGTCGACCAGGCCGACGACGAACACGACGTCCCACTCGAGTCCCTTGGCCGCGTGCATCGACGCCAGCGTGACGCCCTGCACGGTCGGGGCGTGCTGCGCGTCGGCCCGCTCGGCCAGGTGTCCCACGAACCCGGCGAGGTCGAGGGAGGGGTTCTCCGCCACCAGGTCGACGGCGAGGTCGACCAGTGCCGCCAGGGACTGCCACCGGTCGCGTGCGGCTCCGCCGGCGGGCGGACGGTGCTCGGCCCAGCCCACCGAGGCCAGCACGTCGCGCACGGCCGGGACGAGCGCGCCCGGTTCGCTCCCGCCGGCGGCCGCACCGCGGAGCAGGAGCACCGCCTCCCTGACCTCGGGCCGCTCGAAGAACCGCTCCCCGCCCTTGAGCACGTACGGCACCCCGGCGTCGGCCAGCGCCGCCTCGTAGACCTGCGACTGGGCGTTGATCCGGAACAGCACCGCGATCTCGGCGGCGGGCATGCCCGCCTCGATGAGGGCCTTGCACCGAGCCGCGACGGCCGCGGCCTCGGCCGGTTCGTCGGGGTGCTCGGTGAAGGTGGGCTCGCCTGCGTCGGGACGCTGACCGAGCAGCCGCAGCCCCGGCAGGCCCTTGCGCCGGGCGGCCTGCCCGATCAGCCGGTTGGCCAGCCCGACGACCTGCGGGGTGGAGCGGTAGTCGCGTTCCAGCTTGACCACGGCTGCGTCGGGATACCGGTCGGCGAAGCCCAGCAGGTAGTCGGGATCGGCCCCGGTGAAGGAGTAGATGGTCTGGTTGGGATCGCCGACGACGCACACGTCGGCACGCCCCCCGAGCCAGGCGTCGAGCAGCCGCTGCTGCAGCGGGTTGACGTCCTGGTACTCGTCGACGACGAAGTGGCGGTACTGCCCCCGCACCTGGCGGGCGACGTCGGGGTGTCCCTCGAGCGCGTACGCGGTGACCAGCAGCAGGTCCTCGAAGTCGAGGGCACCGTCACGCTGCTTGGCCGACTCGTAGCCGGCGTACACCGCCGCGACGGCGGCGGCCTCGAAGGGCGGCTCCCGGCCGGCGGCCTGGGCGCGGGCCGGGTAGTCGTCGGGCGTGGCCAGCGTCGTCTTGGCCCACTCGATCTCGCTGGCCAGGTCGCGCAGGCTGGTGCGGTCGGTCGACAGCCGCGACCGGGAGGCGGCGGTGGCGACCAGCCGCAGCTTGTTCTCCACCAGCGCCGGCATGGGCCCGCCCAGGACCCGGGGGGCGAAGTAGCGCAGCTGGCGCATGGCCGCGGCGTGGAAGGTCCGCGCCTGGACCCCGCCGACGTCGAGCGCCGCCAGCCGGCCGCGCAGCTCGCCGGCGGCACGGGCGGTGAAGGTCACGGCCAGGACCTGCTCGGGGACGTAGACCCCGGTGTGCACGCCGTAGGCGATGCGGTGGGTGATGGTGCGGGTCTTGCCGGTGCCGGCACCGGCGAGGATGCAGACGGGACCGATGACGGCCTGCGCGGCGGCGCGCTGCTCGTCGTCCAGCGCCGCGAGCACGGCCTCGGCGCGGGAGCCCGCTTCCCTCACCGGTCGCGCGGCTGCGCTCTGCGACATCCGGCCCCCTTCCGTCTTCCGGCCGACGTGCGCCCCCCGATCCTCTCAGCCAGGAGGGACGACGGCGGGAAGCATCCCCAGGGTGGCCGCGTTGCGGTGCACACATGCCGGCCCACCCTCCGGGGGGTGGACCGGCTCCGGACAAGCAGGGAGGATCCCCCTCGATGCCCTCGACCCCCACGGCCGCCGTGACCATGTACACCACCCCGTGGTGCGGCTACTGCGTACGCCTCAAGAAACTCATGGAGCGCGAGGGGATCCCGTTCGCCGAGGTCGACATCGAGCAGGACGCGCAGGCGGCGGAGCTGGTGATGAACGCCAACGGTGGCAACCGCACCGTGCCCACCCTCGTGTTCGCCGACGGCATCGCCCTGACCAACCCCAGCATCGACCAGGTGAAGGCCCAGCTGGGTCCCCTCCAGGAGGCATGAACCAGGTGATCCCCGGTCCCCGGCCCTCGAAGGGGCATGACGGCCCCCGCGGGAGCCGCGACCGCGGCACCGACGTCGCCGTCCCGTCGCCCGACGCCGTGCCCGACACCCCCGTGGTCGCCCTCACGCGGACCCCCCGTGGCTGGTCGGTGCAGTCCCCGGCCGGGAGCGAGACCGCCGGGGACCTGGTCGAGGGCCTGTCGCTGGCCGACCTCGTGGCCGAGGAGTTCGGGACCCTCAGGGAGCCCGACCGTTCCGCCCGGCGCTCGGCGCGCGGCTCCGGGAGCGGCACCGCCGGGCCGCTCGATCCCCTCGAGGCCCGCGTCGCCGAGCTCGAGCGCACCGTCGCCCAGCTGGAGCACGCCCTGGCCGCCCGCGTCTCCACCGAGCGGGCCATCGGCGTCCTCGCCGAGCGCCACGGGACGAGCGCGCGGGCGGCGTTCGAGTCGCTGCGCCGCGACGCGCGGTCCCAGGGCCGGCCGGTCGCCGAGCTGGCCCGGGAGGTCCTCGACGGCCTGGCGGCCGACGACTCCGCTGCGCCCGCCGACCCGGCGGCGCCCCCCGCCGTCGGGGGCAGCGAGCAGCCGCGGTCGGGTCGGTCGGTGCCCGCTCCCGGACTCCGCCACCCGGGCGCGGTCGTCGCAGCCGTGACGGCACCGGGGCCGCGCGCGCCCTCCGCTGGATCCGCGCTGGCCGCCACGGACGGCGCCTCCTGACCCGTCCGCAGCCGCTCACCCCGCAGGCGCTCGCCGACCGCCTGGCCGGCCTCCTGGCCCCGCTGCGTCCCGAACCAGGAGCTGCCGCCCTGCGCGTCGCCGTCGACGGGCCCGACGCGGCGGCGCCGGGCCGGCTGGCCACCGCCCTGGCCGACCGCCTGCCCCCGCTGGGGCGGCCGGCGGTCGTCGTGCCGGCCGACGGCTTCTACCGGCCGGCGTCGCTGCGGCTGGAGCACGGGCGCACCGACCCCGATGCCCGGTACACCGACTGGCTGGACGCCAAGGCACTGGTCCGCGAGGTGCTCGGTCCGGTCGGCCCCGGCGGATCCGGCGAGTACCTGCCGGTGCTCTGGGACGTCGGGCGCGACCGGGCGGCGAGGGCACGCCCTCGGCCGGCGCCATCGGGAGGTGTGCTCCTGGTCCCGGGCGCGCTGCTGCAGGGCGTCGGACTGCCCTTCGACGTCGTCGTGCACCTGCGCATGTCGGCGGCGGCCCGCCGCCGGCTGACCCCGCCGGACCAGGCGTGGGAGCTGCCGGCCTTCGACCGCTACGACCAGGAGGTCGACCCCGCCGGGCTGGCCGACGCGGTGGTCCTCGCCGACCATCCCGACCGGCCGGCGCTGGTGCTCGGCGGGAGATTCGCCTCGTAGGAGTTCCCCGCGGCCCCCTCCCGGGCACTGCCCCGGAGCTTCCGGGGGGTGGGAGGAGGGGTCCTTCTCTCAGCTGAACTCGCCCGCGACCCAGCGGTCCAGGATGTGCCGGGCTATCGACACCGGGGGCGGCAGCGCGGCCGGCCCCGCGCCGCGGCTCAGCTCCTCCCGGGTGAACCAGCGCGCCTCCTCGATCTCGGTCGGGTCGACCACGAGGTCGTCGGCGCCCTCAGCGCGGGCCACGAAGCCCAGCATGAGGGATTGCGGGAAGGGCCAGGGCTGACTGCCGACGTACCGGATGTCGGTGACTCGCAGGCCGACCTCCTCGGCGACCTCTCGCGCCACGGCGGCCTCGGCCGACTCCCCCGGCTCCACGAAGCCGGCCAGGATGGAGAACCGTCCCGGCGGCCACACGGCCTGCCGGCCGAGCACCACCCGGTCGCCGCCGTCGTGGACGAGCATGATGACCGCGGGGTCGGTGCGCGGGAAGATCTCGCTGCCGGTGCCCGGATCCCGCTGCACCCAGCCGGCGCGCTCGATCGTCGTGGCGTTCCCGGTGAGCGGGCTGAACCGGTTGCGCTCGTGCCACTCCAGGATGCCGATCGCCTCGACGAGCAGGCCGGCGTCCAGGTCGCCGAGGTCGGCGCCGATCTCACGGAGCCCCGACCAGGTGTCGACCGGCCGGCCGTTGACGGTGAGGGACCGCTCCCCGCGGACGGCGGCGTACGGGACGCCGTCCGCCTCGCCCAGGTAGACCGCGCCCACCGGCAGTTCGGGCTGCTCGTCCCACACGAGCCGCGGCCCGTCGGGGCCCTCGGCCACCGGCACGGCGCGCTGCGCGTCGACGGTGAGCACGCGGACCGGCCGGCCGCCGGTCGGGTCCGGCAGGGAGCGGGCCAGGTGCGCGCGGTCGTGGGCGACCCGCGACAGCACCGGCATCTCCCCCCGGGACGGTCCCGTGCCCTCCGGCCACGCCGACCCCGGCACCGTCATTCCGCTGCGCCCGGTCGCACGCTGACCGGCGCGAGGACGCCGAGCTGCCCGGCGACCCGGTCGGCGTCGCCGAGGACGACGGCGGTCAGGCCGGGCGCGGCCAGGTAGCGCCGCGAGGCCTCCTGCACCCGCTCGACCGTGACCGCGGCGAGGTCGCGCTGGTGCTCGGCCAGCCAGCCGGGTGGCAGGCCGGCACCCGTCAGCGCCGACAGCGTGCTCGCCAGGCCGGCGTGGGTGGCCGTCGAGAGGGCCATGCTGCCGAGGACGTAGCGGCGCGCGGCGTCGAGCTCGCCCTCGGTGACCGGCAGCAGCGCCATGCGGCCCAGCTCGTACCAGACCTCCAGCAGCGCCGGTCCGGTGACCTCGGTGGCGACGTCGGCCTCCACCAGGAACGAGGAGCCGGCGGCCTGGTGGTCCACGGAGCTGCGCGGGCTGTAGGTGTACCCCCGCCGTTCCCGGATGTTCTCGACCAGCCGCGAGGAGAAGTAGCCGCCATAGATCATGTTGGCCAGGCGGACGGCGGCGAGGTCGGGGTCGGTCCGGCCGGGGGCGGGCCCGCCGAGACGGATGTTGGACTGCACCGCGCCCGGCCGGTGGACGAGCTCGATCCCGGTCGTCGGCAGGTCCGCCGCGGGCGGCGCCTCGACGGCGTGCCCGCTCGCGGTCCAGCCGCCCAGCGCGTCGGCCACGGCGTCCGCGGCGGCCGGCGCATCCAGGTCGCCGACCAGCACGAGGGTGCTGCCGGCCGGCAGCACCCTCGTGCGGTGGAGCTCGCGCAGCGCCGCCCCGTCGACGGTGGTGACCACGTCGGGATCGGGCAGCGTGATGGCGTACGGGTGGTCGCCGTAGCGGCGCGCCGCGAGTGCGCTGCGGGCGATGACACCCGGCTGCGAGAGAGCGATGCCGATGCGCTCGGCCACCCGGTCCCGCTCGCCCTCGACCCGGTCGTCGGGATAGGTGGCGCCGGTGAGCAGGTCGGCGAGCAGGCCGAGGACCGGGGCGAGCCCACCCGGGAGGAGCGTGGTGGCGAACAGCAGTCGGTCGGGGTCGGTCGAGATGGAGAGCTCGGCGCCATGGCTCTGCAGCAGCTCCGCGATCGCCGTCTGGTCATGCGTCGCCGTACCCAGGAGGATGGCGCCGGAGAGCACCGACCCCCGGGCGGTGTGCACCCCCGCGTCGGCGGCGGTCGTCGCGGCGAACGGCACCCGCAGGCGCAGCTCGATCAGCGGCACCCCAGGACGCGGCACCACGACCAGCCGTAGCCCCGTGGGCAGCACCGACTCCTCGGCCGCGGGCACCGGCTGCGGACGCGGCTCGCCGAGCGGCGGGATCAGCGAGAGGTCCAGCCCCGAGGTCATCGACGTCCCCCCGTGGCGCGCAGCTCGAGCACGGCGGCGGTGCCGGGGTCGAGGTCACGAGCGGCCGCCTGGACCTGGCCGGGGGTCACGGCGGCCAGCCGGGCGGCGAGCTCGCCGGCCAGCTCGGCTCGGCCGTGGATGAGCTCGGCCGCCGCGAAGCCGAGCGTGCGACCCAGCACCGAGTCGGCCTGCCGGAGCAGCTGCGCCTCGGTGCGTGCCTGCACCCGGCCCAGTTCCGCGGCGTCCACGCCGTCCTCGGCCACCCGTCGCACCTCCTCGTGCACCGCCGCCTGCACCCGCTCGGCCGGAACGGCGGCGGGGTGGTGCACCTGCGTCGTGAGCAACGTCGCGTCGCGGACGTCGAACGGGTCGCCGAACAGGCCGACGTAGCTGCTCTGGGCGATCGCGATGCGGTCGTCGTGCACCAGGCGGCGCTCCAGCCGGGAGGCGTCCCCCTCGCTGAGCAGCTCGGCGAGGAGGACCGCACCCAGGTACCTGTCGAAGTCGCCGACCGGATCGGGCACCCGCCAGCCGAGCGCCAGCGCGGGGGCGGGCGCGAGCGCGTCCTCCACGACCGCTGACCGCACGGCGGTGGGCAGCGGCTCACCGGTCGACGGCGTCGGCGGCACGGGCCGGGCCTCGACCGGGCCGAACCAGCGCTCGACCAGCCGCTGGGTGTCGGCGACGTCGAGGTCGCCCCCGATGCAGAGGACGGCGTTGCCGGGCGCGTAGTAGCGGGAGAAGAAGTCCGCCGCGTCGTCGACGGTCGAGGACTCCAGATCGACGAAGGAGCCGTAGCCGTCGTGGGTGTTCGCGAAGCTCTCGAACGCGATCCGCGGCAGCTGCAGCCACGGGAAGGCGCCGTAGGGCCGGTTGAGCACGTTGACCCGGATCTCCTCCTTGACCACGTCGATCTGGTTGCGGAGGTTCTCCTCGGTGATCGCCGGCGCCGCCATGCGGTCGGCCTCGAGGAACAGCGCGCGCTCCAGCGCCTCGGCCGGCAGGGCCTCGAAGTAGTTGGTGTAGTCCTGGTGCGTGGAGCCGTTGAAGGTGCCGCCGGCGGCCTGCACGAGGCGGGCGTGCTCCATCTTCGGGACGTTCGCCGAGCCCTGGAACATCAGGTGCTCGAAGAGGTGCGCGAAGCCGGTCCGGCCCTCGGGCTCGTTCCGCATGCCGACGTCGTAGAAGACGCTGACCGCGACGACGGGCACGCTGCGGTCGGGGGCGAGAACGACCCGGAGGCCGTTGTCGAGCGTGAACCGCTCCACCGGGTGCCGCAGGGTCAGTTCGGCCCCAGCTGTTTCCACGCCCCGACACTATGACAACGTCACTCCGCGGGTGACACCGCGGCCGACCACCGTCCCGCGCCGTGCCGAGCCGCTGCCGCGCTCCTCCTCGGAAGCCTCCCGGGCCCCGCTCGTCGGCCGCTGCCGTGGTCGCGTGGCGAGGCTCCTCGCTACAACACGTCGACGGCGCCGATCACCCGGTCGATGACGCCGTACAGCTCGGCGTGGGTGTTCGGGATGGAGACGTAGAGCAGCGCCGGCGCGGACCGGCCGACGTCGATGAGCAGCAGGGCGGCCCGTTCACCGCTCGCGTCGTAGCCGGGCACGTCCCAGGCCAGCTGGAACTCGTAGAGGTGCGCGGCTCGGCCGTCCACGGTCCGTGGCTCGTCCCGCAGCACCGTGCGCTCGTTGGGCCGCGGGTAGTAGTTGAAGCGGACGCTGTCGGCGACGGTCTGCGTGGTCGTCCGCAGCGTGGCGGGCCCGGCCCAGCCCAGGCCCTCGGCCAGCGGGCCGGACGTGCACTGGGCGATGAACGTCGACCCCTGCGGGGTCAGGTCCTGCGTGGTGAAGTACTGCCCCGCCATCGCCGTCACCTCGGCCTGCATCCCGAGGTCGAACTCGTACCAGCCCTCCCCGAGGTAGGGGTAGGAGATCCCCGACTCCTCGTCGATGATCCGCACCGTGCCCGGGGGGAAGGTGGGCCCCGCGGGCGGGAGCGGCTGCACGCTGGGCACGCGGGACGCCGTCGCGTCGTCGTCCGTCGCGGAACGGCCCAGGAACACGGCGGCACCCACCACAGCGACCAGGACCACCAGCGCGATGCCGACGACCCAGCCGGGCCGCAGCCCGCGCTCGGCCGGGGTCTCCTCCGGGGCGGGCAGGGGGGCCGGCTCCGGCGCCGGCGGGGCCAGGACCGGCGACCACCGGACCACGACGCCGGGACCGGCGGGGGTGGCCACGTCGGACCACGCCGCGCCGTCCCACCAGCGCACCATGCCCGGGGCCCCGTCGGGGTCGGGGTACCAGCCCGGCGGTGGGGTCGGCCTGCCAGGTCCGGTCACGGCGTCCACCCTAGGTCGACCTCCGCGGCCGGTACGGTCGCGACCTGTCCCCGGGAGGTCTCATGACGGCAGTTGCGCCGGCGGCGGAGGAGACCGCCGTCGTCGCGCGGCTGCGCCGCGCCGGCTGCGTCTTCGCCGAGGACGAGGCGCGGCTGCTCGTGGCCGAGGCCGGATCGCCCGCCCGCCTGGAGGACCTGGTGCGGCGGCGGGCCGCCGGCGAGCCGGTCGAGCACCTGCTGGGCTGGGCGGAGTTCTGCGGTCTGCGGATCGCCGTGGCGCCGGGGGTGTTCGTGCCTCGTCGCCGCACGGGGTTCCTGGTGGAGGAGGCCGCCACCCTCGCTCCGCCCCGGGCCGTCGTCGTCGACCTCTGCTGCGGTTCCGGTGCGGTGGCCGTCGCCCTGGGCGCGCTGCTGGACCGGCCGGAGGTGCATGCCGCCGACATCGACCCCGCGGCGGTGCGCTGTGCGCGCCGCAACCTGCCCCACGCGGCGGTGCACGCCGGTGACCTGTTCGGCGCGCTGCCGGCCGCGCTGCGGGGCCGGGTCGACGTCCTCGTCGCGAACGTGCCCTACGTGCCGAGCGACGCGATCGGGCTCATGCCCCCGGAGGCGCGCGAGCACGAGCCGCGGACGGCCCTGGACGGCGGCAGCGACGGCCTGGACGTCGCCCGTCGGGTGGTCGCCTGCGCCGGGGAATGGCTCGCGCCCGGCGGCTCTGTGCTCTTCGAGGTCGGCGAGGCGCAGGTCCCGGCCGCGGCAGCGCTCGTCGCCGCCGCGGGCCTGGCCGCCCGGGTCACCGTCGACGACGACCGGGGCGCCACCGTCGTCGTCGGGACCGCGGGATCAGCGGAGGCGGGTGGTGGCGAGCTCGCGCCAGAGGTGCGCCGCCGCCTCGGCGCCGCGATGCAGCATGGGGAGCAGCACCCGCTCGTTCGGCGAGTGGATGCGGTCGGTGGGCAGCCCGGCGCCCAGGAACAGCAGCGGCGCCCCGAGCACCTCGACCAGGTCTGCCTCGGGGCCGCTGCCGCCTTCGCGGGTGAACAGCACGTCCCCCGGATCGGTGTCGAAGGCCTGCCCGATGGCCCGCAGGAGAGCGCCCATCGCGGGTGAGTCCAGGTCGCTGGCGCAGGGCGCGACGCCGCCGGGCGGGGTGTGCACCTCGGCCTCGATGCCCGGCGGCACGTTGGCGGCCACCCACGCGCGCAGCTGCGGTCCGACGTCCTCCGGTCGCTGGTCGGAGACGAGCCGGAAGGTCAGCTTGGCGTGCGCCTCCGCCGGGATGATCGTCTTGTGGCCCGGGCCGGTGTAGCCGCCGCACATGCCGTTCACCTCCGCGGTGGGCCGCGCGCCGATCCGCTCGAGGGTGGTGAAGCCCTCCTCGCCGGAGGCCACGCGCGAGGCGGCGGGCCCGGCCAGCCACGCCCGCTCGTCGAACGGCACCCGGCGCATGAGCTCCCGCTCGCGGTCGCAGAGCGGCCGCACCTTGTCGTAGAACCCGGGCAGGGTCACCCTGCCGTGCTCGTCGTGCAGCTTCGACAGCAGGTGCGCCATCGCGTGCAGCGGATTGGGCACCGCGCCACCGAACGATCCCGAGTGCAGGTCGACCGCGGGGCCGCGCAGGGTGATCTCGGCGTCGGCGAGGCCGCGCATGGCGGTGACCGCGCTGGGGACGTCGGGCGCGGCCATGCCGGTGTCGCTGACGACGACCACGTCGCAGGCCAGCCGGTCGGCCCGCGCGCGGAGGAGGTCGGCGAAGTGGGGCGAACCGGACTCCTCCTCGCCCTCGACGAGCAGCTTGACGGTGACCGCGGGGGTGTCCCGTCCGGTCGCGGCCAGGTGCGCCCGCATGCCGAGCAGGTGGAAGGCGACGTTGCCCTTGTCGTCGATGGCGCCGCGGGCGTGCAGCTCCGGGCCGTCGGGCCCCTCCACCCGCGTGGGCTCGAAGGGTGGATGCACCCACCGCTCCGGCGGGTCGACCGGCTGGACGTCGTGGTGGCCGTAGACGAGGGCGACCGGCGCGTCGGCGTCGGCCGAGCGCCACTCGGCGAAGACGGCCGGCGCGCCCGCCGTCGGCCAGATCTCGACCACCGGGAACCCGGTGCGGCGCAGCGCCTCCGCCAGCCACTCGGCGCTGGCGGCGACGTCGGAGGCGTGCACCGGGTCCGCGGAGATCGACGGGATCCGCAGCCAGGCGTCCAGGTCGGCGTGCAGGTCGTCGAGGTGGGCGCGGACGTACGCGCGTTCGGGGTTGTCCCGCTCCGGGCCGCTGGTCACGGGCGCCGACGGTAGCGCCGTGGGCGGCGGCGCCCGCGTCCGGCTAGCGTCCGGGGCATGCCCGGGGAGCTGCTGCGCACCGACGTCGGCGATCTGACCTTCGACGTCCGAGTCGACGGCCCCGACGACGGCCGGCCGGTCCTGCTGCTGCACGGGTTCCCGGAGACGTCGGCGTCGTGGGCCGCGGTCACGCCGCTGCTCACCCAGGCGGGACTGCGCACCTACGCCCCGGACCAGCTCGGCTACTCCCCCGGCGCGCGGCCCGGCGAGGTCGAGGCCTACTCGATGCAGAACCTCGCGCAGGTCACCGCCGACCTCATGACGGCGCTGGAGATCCCGGTCGCCGACGTCGTCGGTCACGACTGGGGCGCGAACGTCGCCTGGACGCTGGCCGCCTGGCACCGCGACCGGGTGCGCTCGCTCACGGCGGTCTCGGTCCCGCATCCGGCCGCGTACACCGCCGCCTTCCGTGCCGATCCCGAGCAGAAGGAGCGGTCGGCCTACATCCGGCTCTTCTGGCAGGCGGGCAAGGCGGAGCAGGTGCTGCTCGCCGACGGGGCCCGCCGGCTGCGGCGGATGCTGTCGGGCGGCGAGCACGACAGCGGCATCCCGGCGGAGGCGATCGACGAGTACGTCGCGGTGCTGTCGGCGCCGGGCGCCCTGACGGCGGCGCTGAACTGGTACCGGGCGATGAGCTCGGACACCCGGGTGGACCCGGTCGAGGTGCCCACGACCTACGTGTGGAGCGACGGTGACGTCGCGATCGGCCGGACGGCGGCCGAGGCCTGTGCGAACTACGTGACCGGCGACTACCGCTTCGTGGAGCTCACCGGGGTGACCCACTGGATCCCGGAGCAGGCGCCCGAGCAGCTGGCGACGGCGATCCTGGAGCGGATCGCCTCGACGTGAGCCGCGGGGGCCGGGTGCAGCTCCGGGTGCCGACCGCTCAGGACGCGGCGCTCTGGACGGCGCTGTTCGACGACCCGGAGGTCATGCGCTACGTCGGCACCGGGGAGGTGCGGGACCACGCCTACTACGTGGACCTGGTCGCGAGGCAGCAGCGGCTGGCGGAGTCGACGGGGCTGTGCCTGTTCTCGCTCGTGACCGACAGGGGGACGGTCGGCTTCGTGGGCGTGCACCCGTGGGAGCGGCCGTGGGGACCGCAGGGCATGCCGGAGATCGGCTGGCGGCTCGGCCGCGCGCACTGGGGGCGGGGATACGCGACGGAAGGCGCGCGGGCCGTCGTCGGCCTGGCCCGGAGACGGGGCCTCCCCCACCTCGTGTCGATGATCCAGGCGGGCAACACCGCCTCCGCGGCCGTCGCGACCCGGCTGGGCATGACCGTCGAGCGCGAGCTGGTGTCGCCGGAAGGCACCCGCGTCCACCAGTTCGGACTGTCCCTGGCCGGCCGACGGTGACCCGCGGGGCGGTCAGGTCCGGGCCGGCTCCTGGTCGACGCACATGATGTTGCCCTCGCTGTCGCGGAACCAGGCCGACCGCCCCATCCCGGGGATCGTGGCGATCTCGCCGTCCCACTCGACGCCGGGCATGTCGTAGACCTCGAACACGACGCCCTTGGCCTTGAGGTCGCGCACCTCCGACTCGATGTCGTCGACGTGCCACTGGGCGATGGTGTGGCCGGCTTGCCCGGCGTAGGCGGTCTGGTAGACGTTGAACCTCGTGCCGGCGGCCGTCTCGTAGGCCAGGGTCTCGCCACCGAGTTCCTTCCGCGGCGTCAGGCCGAGCATGCCTGCGTAGAAGTCGCGCGCCCGGTCGAGGTCGCTCGCCGGGATGTTGGCCTCGACCCTGCTGTCGTTCAGCATGGCTGTTCCCGTTGCGTCGACGGTCCCCCGCGATGACGGTGCGGAAGGGTAGCCCCGCGCGGGCCCCGGCGGAACGGCGCCTGCGCCGTCTCGGTGAACCTCCTCGTGGCGCCGACCACGGACGCGGGGAGTCGTCCCGGCTGACCGCGATCAGTCCTCGTCGCCCGCGGTGCCCGTGACCAGCGCCAGCAGGCCGGCCTCGTCGAGCAGGTCGACGGGACGGATGGTCACCCCGGCGGCGACGTGGTGGAACCCCGCGCTCACCCGTTCCACCGGCACACCGGTCAGTCGTGACCAGCCCAGCCGGTAGGCGGCCAGCTGGACCGCCGCGGCGCTGAGCTCGCCGGCAGACGGCGGTGGGCCGGTCTTCCAGTCGATGACCTCGAAGCCGCCGTCGCCGTCGGCGTAGACGGCGTCGATGCGCCCGCGGAGGGTCAGCGGCCCGAGCGGGGTCTCGAAGGGCACCTCCACCTCGGCCGGCTGACGGTCGGCCCACTCGCTGGCGAGGAAGGCCTCCTGCAGCTCGGCCAGGGCGCCGTCGGGGGCGGCGAACTCGTCGCCCGAGCCCGGCAGCTCGTCGAGGTCGACCAGCTTCGCCGCGCCGAACCGTTCCTCGAGCCAGGCGTGGAAGGCGGTGCCCCGGCGGGCCTGCGGCGCGGGCGCCGCGGGCATGGGCCGGCGCAGTCGGCGGGCCAGCTCGGCGGGATCACGCCGGAGGGTGACGAGGGCCGACACCGACAGGTGCGAGGGCAGCGGGACGTCGACGGTCGGGCTCGCCGCTCGGGCGCGCTCCCGGAGCAGCAGGTCGGCGTCGCGCATCCACTGCTCCACCACCGGGTCGGAGCCGTCGAGGACCTGTCCGGCGTCGAGCGGGTGCGGCGCCGCGCCGGCGACGAGCTCGGCGGCCGCGGTGAGGGCCCGGCGACGCCCGGTCGACAGCGGGTCGGCCGGCCAGATGCCCACTGGCCACTCCTCCAGCGCCGGGTTGGTCGCGTCGTCGGTGGGCGGCTCCGCCCAGTGCACGACGGTGCCGGCACCGTCCTCGCACGCCTGCCGCGCGGTCAGCAGCAGGGACGACGGCCCGCACGGCTTGACGCCGTCCCGCCACCAGCTGCCCGAGCAGAGCAGCAGGTGCCGGGCGCGCGTGACGGCGACGTAGCCCAGGCGGATCTCCTCGGCGGTGCCGAAGTCCTTCCACTCCTGGACGTAGTCCTCCAGCGCCTGCTTGACGACCGCCTGGTCGCCCGAGCCCGGAACCGGCAGGCGCAGCCGCGGCAGCTCCTCGCGGTCGGTGAGCCGCAGGTCGGCCGGCACGGCGCCCGGGTCGCGGATCCACGAGTCGCTGGTGTCGGCCTTCGCGGGGAACTGGTCGGCAGTGAGGCCGGGAACGGCGACGACGTCCCACTCCAGCCCCTTGGCGGAGTGACCGGTGAGCAACTGCACCGCCTCGGGGTTCACCGCGACCTCCCCGGGCTCCAGGCCCCGCTCCCGCTCCTCGGCGTCGCGCAGGTAGCCGAGGAAGGCGGGCAAGGAAGGGAGTTCGGCCAGCTCGGTGAACTCGGCGGCCACGCCGTGCAGGGCGTCGAGGTGGGCCCGGGCCCCGGCGGGAGTGGCACCGGGGACGCTGGCCAGCTCCGTCTCGAGGCCGAGGGTGCGGGCCACCTCGTCGACCAGGTCGGGCAGCGACTCGCCCAGCCGCGCGCGCAGGTGGGCCAGCTCCGCCGCGAGCCGCCGCAAGCGGCGGTAGCCCGCGGCCGAGTAGGCCTCCGGACCGCCGAGGTCGTCCAGCGCCTCGACGATGCTGCCGCGTTCCGACCGCGCCTCGACGACCGGTGTGCCGCCGGCCGCCGCGACCGCGGCCGGCCGGCGGGAGCGCACGAGGGCGCGGGCCCGGCCCTCCAGCGCGGCCAGGTCCCGGGGCCCGATCCGCCACCGGGCGCCGGTGAGCAGCCTGCCCAGGGCATCGCCGGCCGTCGGGTCGACCAGCACGGTGAGGGTCGCGACGACGTCGGACACCTCCGGGACCTCCAGCAGCCCGCCCAGCCCGACGACCTCGACCGGCAGCCCGCGCTCGCGCAAGGCGGCCGCGATGCCGGGCAGCTGCTTGCGGGTGCGCACGAGCACCGCCACGGTCGGCCGCTTCCCGCCGTCGCGGGTCGGCAGCGCGGCATCGGTGCCGTGCCAGCACGCGGTCAGCCGGTCGGCGAGGGCGTCGGTCTCGTGGGCCACCGTGTCGTAGAGCCCGACCGTCACCGCGCCGCGGCCGGCGGTGGGCGCCGGAGCCAGGTCGGGCAGCGGCTGCTCCGGCGGTGGGAGCATCGCCGAGACCGCGTTGGCGACGGCGAGGACGGCGTCGTCGTTGCGCCAGCTCGTGGCCAGGGTCAGCCGCTCGGCGCGCCGTCCGGGCAGGCCGGGGAAGGTGCGGTCGAACCGCTCGATCGTCCCTGCGGAGGCGCCGCGCCAGCCGTAGATCGACTGCCGCGGGTCACCGACCGCCAGCACGGGATGGCCGGTGGCGCGGCCGAACAGGGCCTCGAGCATGCGCAGCTGGCCGACGCTGGTGTCCTGGTACTCGTCGAGCAGCACCACCTTCCAGCGGGCCCGCTCCCGGCGGCCGACGTCGGCGGAGGCCACCGCGATCCGGGCCGCGTAGGCCACCTGGTCGGCGTAGTCGATCGCCCCGGCGGCCCGCTTGCGCGCCTCGAACGCCTCGACCAGCGGCAGCAGCGCGACGCGGGCACGCTGCCGGGCGAGCATCTCCAGGACCGGCGCGTAGGGCCCCTTCTTGCGGGGGGCGTCCGGGTAGCTCGCGATCTGCGCCTCCAGCCGCGCGGTCCACGACCGCAGGGCGGCCGGGCTGATGTCGTGCTCGCCCAGGTCGGCGGCCAGGGCCAGGACGTCCTCGACCGTCGTCAGCAGCGTGAGCGGGACGTCGCTCATGTCGCCGGTGTACGCGGTGACGACGCTGGCGGCCTGACCCCAGCACATCGCGGGCCCGAGCACCCCGGCGCCGGGCTCGACGCCGATGCGCAGCCCGTGCTCGGCCACCAGCGCGGCAGCGTAGCCGTGGTAGGTGGAGACGGTGGGCTGGGCGATCGCCAGCCGCTCCCGCAGGTCTGCCTCGGTGTCGGGATGCCGGGCCAGCGCCCCGAGCCGGAGCCGGATCCGCTCGTTGAGCTCGCTGGCGGCCTTGCGCGTGAAGGTCAGGCCGAGGATCTCCTCCGGCGCGACGACCCGGTTGGCCACCAGCCAGGAGACGCGGGCGGCCATCGTCTCGGTCTTGCCGGAGCCGGCACCCGCGACGACGACCAGCGGGCGGTCGGCCGGTGCCTCGACCACGCGTGCCTGCTCGGCGGAGGGCGCGTAGGACAGCCCGCAGCGGGCGGCCACCTCGGCGGGGCTCAGCCGTCTGCGGGCCCGGGCCTGCTCGGGTGCGGCATCGGCGAGGAGGTCGTCGAAGGACAGCTGGTGGAGGACCCCGTTCTCCCCTCCGCTCGCAAGCTCGCGAGGGAACCCGGAACGGGGCCTTCCGGTCAGGGGTGTCACGCGGTCACCTGCCGGCCGGGCTCCTGCAGCGGACAGCTGCGGCGGGCCGGGCACCGGGAGCAGTGGGAACCGGTGCGCACCTCGAACGTGGCCGCGCCCATGCCCTCCCCCACCTGGCTGAGCAGCGCGCCCGCCCAGGTCTGCTCCACCGGCACGTCGGCCGGCAGCGGCTCCTGGTGCTGCTCCTTGGCCTTCGCCCCGCTGCCCACCTGGAGCAGCGCCGCGCCTCCCGGCACGCTGCCGTGGTGCCCGAACCCGCCGGCGGCGATCGCCACCTGGTAGGCGGCCAGCTGTCCGTGCTCCTCGGTGTTCTTCGCCGCCGTCCTGCCGGTCTTGAGGTCGACGACGACCAGCCGGCCCTCGACGTCGCGCTCGAGGCGGTCGACCTGCCCTGTGATCCGGACCCGGCCCAGGGTCACGTCGAAGTCCGCCTCGGCGGCCAGCAGCTCGCGCCCGTTGCCGGCGTGCCAGCGGAGGAACTTGTCGAGCATCTCCTGGGCCGACACCCGCTGCCGCTGGTCGGCCCAGCCCGGCCCCAGGTCGAGCTGGTCGAGCTCCGCGGCCAGGACCGCCGGCGCCTCCGACGGCGGAAGCCCCTCGGCCACCTGCTGGGCCACGGCGTGCACCGCCGAACCGACCGTGCGAGTGGTGTCCGGGGAGGCCTCCGCCCCGACGGCGCCCAGCACCCAGCGCAACGGGCACCGCTGGAAGGTCTCGATCGCCGACGGCCGGACCCGCACGGCGTCCTCCTCCGGCACCAGCGGGGCGTCGTCGGAGAGCGGGGCGAGGCCCCACCAGGCCGACGGCGGGGCGCCCGCAACCCCTTCGTCGGCCAGCCGGCGCAGGATCGAGGCGGCGGCCGAGCGGCGCTGCGGCGGCGTCCGGGGATCGGTCAGCGCGCGCCGCAGCTCGGCGACCAGTGCGGGCAGGGTCAGCGAGCGGGGCAGCTCGGTCAGCGGCCGGCCGCCCTCCGGCGGGGGCTCGACCAGGTCGAGGAAGCGGGACGCGGTCGCCCCGGCGTCGGCGCCGTCCAGGGCTCCCTCGACGGCGGTGACGACCAGACGCTTCCGGGCGCGGGTGCAGGCGACGTAGAACAGCCGGCGTTCCTCGGCCAGGGCGAGGGTGCGCCGGTCCACCGCCGTGCCGTCGACCCCGGCGGCGCGCTCGATCAGCTCCTCCGTGCCGAGCAGGGTCGAGCGCTCGCGCAGGTCGGGCCACACCCCCTCCTGCACCCCGGCGACGCACACCAGGTCCCACTCCAGGCCCTTGGCCGCGTGCGCGGTCAGCAGCCGGACCGACTCTCCCGCGGCTGCCCGGGCAGCTCCGATGTCGCCCGGCAGTTCCTGCGCCGACAGGTGGGCCACGAAGGCGCGCACGTCGGCCGAGGGCAGGCGGTCGACGAAGCCCGCCGCCGCGTCGAAGAGCGCGACGACCGCGTCGAGGTCACGGTCGGCCACGGCGCTCTGGGGGCCACCGGCGGCGCTGGCCCGCGCCCAGCGGGTGGCCAGCCCGCTGCGCTGCCACATCGCCCACAGCACGTCCTCCGCGGTGCCGTCGTGAGCCAGCGCCAGCCGGCCCGCGGCGAGGACGGCGGCGACCCTGCGGGCCGGGCGGGACACGTGCTCGGGCAGCGCGTCGAGCAGGGTGTCGTCGCCGAGCGCGAGAGCCAACGGCGCCTCCCGCTCGGCGGGGTCGACCCCCTGCTTGGCCAGGGCGATCCGCACCGCACGGCGCAGCCGCCGCAGATCGAGGACCGTGGCGCCGCCCAGCGGCGAGGCCAGCAGCGCCTCGGCGGCGGGCTCGTCGAGGCCGACGGCGACGCCCTCGCCCTCGGGCCCGGTTCCCGACGCCGGCAGCAGCGCGCGGAGCGCGGTCAGGAACGGCGCGACGGCGGGCTGCCCGGCGAGCGGCAGGTCGTCGGCGGAGACCGCGAGGGGCACGCCCGCCGAGGCGAGCGCGCGGCGCAGCGGACCGAGCGCGACGGCGGTGCGCACGACGACCGCCATCTGCGACCACGGCACACCGTCGAGCAGGTGGGCACGGCGCAGCAGGTCGGCGACGTAGGCGGCCTCGACCGCCGCCGAGCCGAAGACGTGCACCTCGGCGGACCCGGGCTCGGTGCCGCTCCCGGCGGCGAGGCGGCGGTGCTCCCACGGGCCGGGGAGCCCGGCGGCGACCGTGCGGCTGATCCGCAGCAGCTCCTCGCCCGACCGCCGGCAGACTCCCAGGGACACCCGGCCGGCCGGCCGGTTGCCGGTGTGCCGGAACCGCTGGGGGAACTCGACGATGCCGCGCGGCTCGGCACCGCGGAAGGCGTAGATGGCCTGGTCGGGATCGCCGACCGCCACCAGGTTGCCGCCGCCGCCGGCCAGCAGCTCCAGCAGCTCGACCTGGGCCGGATCGGTGTCCTGGTACTCGTCGACGAACAGCCAGCGGGCGCGCTCCCGCTCCTGCCGCAGCAGCTCCGGATCGCCGTCGAGTTCCGCGATCGCCGCCCGCACCAGCTCGGCCGGGTCGTAGCCGGAGGCGTCACCGCGCCCGGCCGTGGAGAAGGCGGTGACACCCTCGTACTGCTCCTGGAAGGCGGCGGCCAGCACCCAGTGCTCCCGCCCGGTCTCCCGGCCCCACGAGGCCAGCTGCGCCGCGCCGACGCCGCGCTCGGTCGCGCGCATGAGCAGATCACGCAGCTCGGTGCGGAACCCCGCCGTCCCGAGCGCCGGGGCCAGGGCCGCCGGCCAGCGGACGGCGCCCTCCTCCTCCGCGTCACCCCGCAGCAGCTCGGCCACCACGGCGTCCTGCTCCGCCGAGGTCAGGAGCCGGGGAGGCGCGTCACCGCGGAGCAGTGCCGCCCGCCGCAGGACGCCGTAGGCGTAGGAGTGGAACGTGCGGGCCAGCGGCTCGCGGATGGTCCGGGCCACCCGCCCGGTGATCCGGGCGCGCAGCTCGGCGGCGGCCTTGCGGCTGAAGGTCAGGACGAGGATCTGCTCGGGGTCGATGCCCGCGTCGATCCGTGCGGCGACGGCCTCGACGATCGTCGTGGTCTTGCCGGTTCCGGGGCCGGCGAGCACGAGCAGCGGCCCCGCCTCGTGGTCGACGACGGCCTGCTGCGTGGGATCCAGCCGCGGCACCGCCAGGCGAGGGGCCTCACGCGCGACGAGCCGGTAGACCGGCGCCGTCTCGTTCCCCCGTCCTGCCACCCCTCGATGGAAGCACGGACCGGGGACGATTTCGGGACCCCTGGGACAGGAGGTGAGCTCAGGTCGGGGTGACGGTCGCCTCACGCAGCAGGCCCTCGACCACGAGGTCAGCCGCCGTCGTCAGCCAGCCGGCGACCAGGAGCAGCGGCCACTCCGCTTCGTCGTCGAGCGACGCCGTGGCTGCGGAGAGCCCGGCCTGGGCCACCGCCCGGCACGCCATGCTGTTCATGGCGAGGTGATCGGCAGGAGGGCCGCCGAGCTGTAGGGGCCCTAACCGCAGGGCCGCGCTCAGGCGCGCGGCGGGGCGACCGCCGGACCGAGGTCGAGGGCGAGCGTGCCGGGGTGGCGGGCCCCGGCCACCGGCGCGAACCCGAGTCGTTCGTACAGCCGCCGGGCGGGATTGCCCTCCTCCACGCTGAGGCTCAGCGCACCGAGCGAGCGGCGCCGCGCCTCGACCACCGCCGCAGCGACGAGCCGGCCACCCACGCCGGCGCCCCGGTACCCGGGGAGCACGCAGACGCTGAGCTCCGGGACGCCCGCCCGCACGAAGCCGTAGCCCGGCACGTCGGCGGAGAAGAACCTCACCCACACGACGCCGGTGGGCTCCTCGCCGGCCGTGGAGACCAGCCCGTAGTCCCCGTCGTCCGGCGCGAACCGGTGGTACGCGGCCAGGTGCCGGTCCGCGTCCATCTGCGCGAAGGTGAACCGCTCCCCGCACCGGTTGAGGTTCAGCCAGGTCGCGGTGCGGAGCAGGAACCGGTCCGCGGGCTCGAGCTTCCTCAGGGGCACCGGGTCCGGCACGGCTCCTCCTCCGCCACGGCGTCCGTCGGTCACGGCCAGCGGACGGCGGAGAGCACCACGCGGCCGTCGCGCACGGGCACGCCCTCGGCCGCGAGCAGCTCGAGCTGCCGGACGCGCACCGGTCCGGCGGCCGAGCCGTCCGCGCGCACCACCCGGTACCACGGCACCGCTGCCCCGCCGGTGGACAGCGCCCGCGCCACCCGGCGTGGTCCGATGCCGATCAGCTCTCCGATGGCGCCGTAGGTGCTCACTCGCCCCGGCGGGATGCGCTCGACGACGTCGAACACCGCCTCGTCGACGTCCTGGACCGGATCGCTCACCGGCCCATCGTGGCGCAGCACCGGAGGAGCCGGCGTCAGTAGTCCTTCCGCCCGAACCGGGCCAGGAGGCGGGTCTGGGGCGGCGCGGCCGACGAGACGTCCAGGGGCGGGTCGAACAGGCCGGGGACGCCGTCCTCCGGCAGCTGCTCGGCGAAGACGAGGGCCGCGGTGACCAGCTCGCCGTCCAGTTCGGTGTCCCCGCCGGTGGCGCGGGCGAGGTCCCAGGCGTGCACGGTCAGGTCGGCGGTCATCTCGAGGATGTACTGGGTCGCCGGCGTCGGCCCACGTGAGAGGTGCACGGTCCGCACCAGGGCGTCGTCCTCGGCGAAGGCCGACAGGGCCGCGTCCGCGGCGGTCTCCCAGCCGGTGAACGGGTCGGTGCCGAGCAGGTCGGCGGTGTCCTCCGGGAAACGCCCCTCGGCGTACGGCTCACCTGCCAGCAGCGGCGGCACCCACAGCGCCTCGCTCACCAGGTGCGCCACCAGATCGGCCACCGTCCAGCCGGGAAGCGACTCGTCGTCCCACTGGTCCGGGGCGACGGCGTCGACCCGGTCGGTGAACTGGTTCTGGGCGCGCTGGAAGAGCTCCAGCAGCTCGACGGGCGAGAAGTCGGCCATGGCCGTCAGTCAACATGCCGAGAGCCCGGCCCGCTCCTCGGAATGGGAGCGGAGCCGGGCCCTGGTGAGTTGCCTGAACGGCCCCCGTCGCGGGACCCGCCCTGAGCCTGCGAAGGATGGGGAGGACGGGGGTCCTTTCAGTAGGTGGGCAGGGTCTTGTCGATCCGCGTCGCCCACGCCGTCACGCCGCCCTGGACGTGCACGGCGTCCCTGAAGCCGGCGTTCTTGACGGCGGCGAGGACCTCGGCCGAGCGGACGCCGGTCTTGCAGTGCAGGACGATCGGCTTGTCGTTCGGCAGCTGGGACAGCGCCCGGCCGGAGAGGATCTCGTCCTTGGGGATGAGCTTGGCACCCGGGATGGACACGATCTCGTACTCGTTGGGCTCGCGGACGTCGATCAGCTCGAAGTCCTTGCCGGCGTCCATCATGTCCTTGAGCTCGTCGACGGTGATCGTCGAGCCCGCGGCCGCCTCCTGGGCCTCGACCGACACGACGCCGCAGAAGGCCTCGTAGTCGATGAGCCCGGTGATCGGCTCGGCCTCGGGGTCCTTGCGCACCTTGATCGTGCGGAAGGTCATCTCCAGGGCGTCGTAGACCATGAGCCGGCCGAGCAACGTCTCGCCGATGCCGGTGATGAGCTTGACCGCCTCGGTGGCCTGGATCGCGCCGATCGTGGCGCAGAGCACGCCGAGCACGCCGCCCTCGGCGCACGAGGGCACCATGCCGGGCGGCGGCGGCACCGGGTAGAGGTCGCGGTAGTTGGGCCCGTGCTCGTTCCAGAAGACGGAGACCTGGCCGTCGAAGCGGTAGATCGAGCCCCAGACGTAGGGCTTGTCCAGCAGCACGCACGCGTCGTTGACCAGGTAGCGCGTGGCGAAGTTGTCCGTGCCGTCGACGATGAGGTCGTACTGGCTGAAGATGTCGAGCACGTTGTCGCTGTCCAGGCGCGTCTCGTGCAGCCGGACGTCGATCAGCGGGTTGATCTCCTTGATGGAGTCCCGCGCGCTCTCGGCCTTGGACCGGCCCACGTCGGACTGCCCGTGGATGATCTGGCGCTGCAGGTTCGACTCGTCGACGGTGTCGAACTCGACGATGCCCAGCGTGCCGACACCGGCCGCGGCGAGGTACATCAGCACCGGCGAGCCAAGGCCTCCGGCGCCGACGGCGAGCACCTTGGCGTTCTTCAGTCGCTTCTGCCCGTCCATCCCGACGTCCGGGATGATCAGGTGGCGGCTGTAGCGGCGGACCTCGTCGATGGACAGGTCGGCGGCTGGCTCCACCAGGGGTGGCAGGGACACGGCTTGCTCCTCGGGTCTTTTCGACTGCGGCGCGCATCGGGGACGGCGTTTCCGCGGGTAACAGCGTGACAGGCCGGGCGATTCCCGCTGCAGGGCCCCGTCCCGCCGACGGTGCTCGCCGCTGCCAGCCGGCGGCTAGGGGTAGGGCCACGCGTTCTTGACGCAGCCGTCGAGACCGAGGGTCTGCTGCTGCATCACGGGCGCCGGCTGACCCGGCCCGGGGCAGTCCTGGTGCCCGTTGCCGAGCGCGTGCCCGACTTCGTGGTTCACGACGTAGAGCCGGTAGGTGGCGACGTCGCCCTCGTAGTCGGGGACGGCGGTGGCCCATCGCGCCAGGTTGATGACGGCGCGGTCCCCGTAGCGGCAGGAGGTGTAGCCGCCGGTGCCGACACCGGGGCAGTAGGTCTCCATGCTGCCGGGGCTGACCAGGCTCACCTTGAAGTCGAACTGCCCGGCCGCGGCCTCGGCCGCCCCCACGCGCTGGAAGGACATCCGGCCACCGCTCCCCCACGACCGGGGATCGCCGAGGGTGGCCTCCACCGCCTGGGCGAACGGGAGGCCGTCGACGCCGATGCCGTCCTCCACCTCGACGATGAAGCGCTGCAGCGGGCCCGCCCCGTAGACCGGGGACGCGCCGTCGACCACCGACAGCGTGCCCGCCCCCCGCTCGACGTAGCTCTCCACACCCACCGTCTGCGGCGCCCCGGTGGGCGCCGCGTCGCCCTCGGCGGGGGCGGTCGGGGTCGGCTCGACGGCCGGCGGCGGAACCGGCCCCGAGGCCGGCGCCGAATCCGTGGTCGCCGCGGCGGCGTCTGCTGCTGGGGCGCCGGGCGAGCTGACCGCCAGGTCGACCAGGGTCACGATCGTCGCGATGGTGAGCAGCGGCACGGCGTACGCCCGCCAGCCGTAGCGCAGGACGAAGCGGCGCAGGCGGCCCGGCCGCGGACGGACCACCGGTCGGGCCCGCGACGGCACGGCCGGCTCGGGGCGGGCGACGAGCGGCGCGGGGCGCCGGGCCGTGGCGACGGAGCCCCCGTGGAGCGAGGAGACGGCGTCCCGACCCGTGGCGACGGACGCCGCCCGAGGGCGCACCCGGCGCGCGCCGTCGGGGCGACCGCCCGACGGGCGGCCGTCGGAGGGGCGTCCTCCCACTGGGCGCACTCCTGCTCCTCGTCCGTTCTCCGGCGTCAGCGGGTCAGCGTCTCATGATGGGCGGCGTCGCGGCGTCAGGCTCCCGGCACGCCGCCGCCGTCTCCACCATGCCGAGCACCGCACGCGCGGTCTCCTCCGGCGCCTCCAGCATGGCGAGGTGCCCGATCCGGTCGAGCACGTGCAGCCGCGCATCGGGGATCACGGAGGCCAGCCGGGGACCCATGGCCGGATCGACCAGCTTGTCGCGGGCGCCCCACAGGACGAGCGTCGGCGGCCGCAGGGTCCGGGCGGCCCGCCAGGCGTTCGCCGCGCCCACCCGCAGGTAGGAGGTGATCAGGCCGCGCATGCTCCGGACGAGCGCGGCGTCGGCCCACGGCTGCTCGGCGCGCTCACGCATCTCCTGGACGGCCTGCTCGATCCGCTCCGGTGGCACCCTGCGCGGCTCGCCGAAGCACATGCGGATCATGGCCCGCACGCTCTCCTCGGGCGCGACGCCGCCCATCCGCCGGGCCGCCAGTGACGGGATCCCCGGCACGAGGAGCAGCAGCAGGGCGCGGCTGAACGCCGGCGGCACCCGGTAGACGGGCATGGCGGGTGACACCAGCGTGAGCGTGGCCACCAGGTCGGGACGGCGGGACGCCACCAGCAGGCTGACCAGACCGCCGAGGGAGTTGCCCAGCAGGTGCACCGGCTGCCCGGCGGCCTCCCCCGGCTGCCGGGCGACGTGCTCCAGGACGTCGACCACCGCGCGCACGTGGCCGGCGATCGAGTAGCGCCCGCGCGCGGGCGGCTGCGACCGGCCGAAGCCGGGCAGGTCGAGGGCCCACCCGTCGAAGCGGACGGCGAGCAGCGCGGCCAGGTCCGTCCAGTTCGTCGACGCACCGCCCAGTCCGTGGACGTAGAGCGCCCGCTCGCGGGGCGCGTCGTCCGCCGGTCCGTCGACCGGTCCGGTCCACGGCGTCGTCCGCACGAAGACCTCGCCCCCGCGGACCGGCACCTGGTCCCCCGGCCACGGCGGGAGGAGGGACGGCAGCGCGGGCAGCGGGGTCACGGACATGTGCGCTGCCGGGACGGCGGCCGCCGCGACCCCGGGCGGAGGAGCCTCGGACATCGCCTCGACGGTAATCCCGGGCCGGTCGGCATGCGGCTGGGGAACCCGCCGGTAACATCCCGGGTGTCATGCAGCCGCCCCGACCCGCCCCCGCGAGCAACCGGCGCACGTCCCGCCTGCCCCGGGGTGCACGCCGGCTCCAGCTCCTGCGCGCCGCCCAGGACGTGTTCGTCGCCCAGGGCTTCCACGCGGCGGCCATGGACGACATCGCCGACCGTGCCGGGGTCAGCAAGCCGGTGCTGTACCAGCACTTCCCGGGCAAGCGGGAGCTGTACCTGGCACTGCTGGAGGAGCACGTCTCGGAGCTGGGCGACCGGGTCGCCGAGGCGATGGGCGGCACCGACGACAACCGGGCACGCGTGGACGGCGCCGTCGGGGCGTACTTCGACTTCATCGACGCCGAGGGCGAGGCGTTCCGCCTGGTGTTCGAGTCCGATCTGCGCAACGACGCCGACGTCCGCGCGATCGTCGACCGGGGCACCGGAGCCTGCGTCGAGGCGATCGCGGAGGTGATCGCCGCCGACACCGGCGCGGACCCGGAGCGGGCGCTCCTGCTCGCCTCGGGGCTGACCGGACTGGCCGAGACGAGCGCGCGCTGGTGGCTGCCGCGCAAGGGCACCGTGTCCCGCGACGAGGCGGTCTCCCTCATGTCCGCGCTGGCGTGGCGGGGCATCTCCGGCTTCCCCCGCGTCGAGAGCGACCAGCACGTCTGAGCGGCCCTGCTGGGTCCCGTCCGAGGCCCCCGTCCTGAACCCGCGAGGGTGGCAGACCGGGGTCCTTCCCCGGCGAGGGCGGGATGGTCCGGCTCGTTCGCTGACGGCGCACCCGCGCGACGGGTCGGCGGCGCCGCGGCTGGTCTAGCGTGGGGACAGTCGCGCGAACCGAGGAGGCATCGCCCACGTGGAAGTCAAGATCGGCGTCCAGCACTCGCCCCGGGAGCTGGTCATCGACAGCCCCAACACCCCCGATGAGATCGCGAAGGACGTGGCCGCGGCCATGTCCGGTGCGACCAAGGACGGTCTGCTGACCCTGGTCGACGAGCGGGGCCGGCGCGTGCTCGTCCCGGTCGACCGCATCGCCTACGTCGAGATCGCCCAGGCCGACCAGCGGCGCGTCGGCTTCATCGCCGGCGCCTGAGGCACCGCCCGGAGGGGCGCGGTCCGCACTGCGGACCGCGCCCCTCCGGCGTTCTCAGGGCCTGAGGTCGACGACGGTGCGCCACCGTTCCCGGGGACCGGCGGTCTCGGCGACCAGCTCGGCGTAGAGGCCGGCGACCCGGTCGGGGTGGATCTGCCGGTCCTCCCCCACGAAGCCGCGGATGGTGACGGTCGCCACGTGCACGCCGTCGGCGGCCAGCGTGCGGGCCTGCACGTCCACGAGGGCCCGCAGCGCCGCCTTCTGCACGCCGAGGGTCGCCATCGACGGGACCGGCCGGTCGGCGGAGCCCCCGCCGGTGACCAGGACGGTGCCCGAGCCGCGCTCCCGCATCCCGGGGAGGACGGCGCGGACAGCGGTCTGCAGGCCCACGACCCCGGCGGCCAGGTCGGCCAGCAGGTCCTCCGGTGCCAGCTCCGGCACGCTCGCCTGCCGGCCGACCGACACGTTGTAGAGCAGGACGTCGACGGGGCCGAGCTCGTCGACGAGCCCCCGGACTGCGACGTCGAGGGACCGGGAGTCACCCGCGTCGGCGCTCGCCCACTCCACGCGGGCCACCTCCTCGCGCAGACCGGTCCCCAGCTCGGCCAGCGCCGCCTGCCGGCGGCCGATGAGACCGACGGCGTACCCCTCGCCACCCAGTCTCCTGGCCGTGGCCGCGGAGATGCCGGGTCCGGCGCCGACGACGAGCAGATGCGGCACGGGTCCTCCTGTCAGGGGTTGAGGCCCAGCGCCTTCATGCGCTCGGTGTGGGCGGCGGTGATCCGCTCGATCAGACGGGCCACGCCCTTGAGATCGCCGGTGCCGGCGATGATGAGCCCGGCCAGCCGATCGTGCTCGGCGATGACGGCCTGCGACTGGCTCATCGCCTCACCGACCAGCCGCCGTCCCCACAGCGACAGCCGTCCCGGGACCTTGCGGTCGGCGCGGATGGCCGCCCGGACCTCGCGCACGGCGAAGTCGGCGTGGCCCGTGTCGGCGAGCACGTCGAGAACGAGCGTCCGGTCGGGCTCCGGGAGGAAGCCGGCGATCTCGCGGTAGAAGTCGGCGGCCAACCCGTCCCCCACGTAGGCCTTGACCAGCCCCTCGAGCCACGTGCTGGGCCGGGTGCTCTCGTGGAAGGCGTCCAGCGCCGGCACGAAGGGCGCCATGGCCTCGGCGGGGTCGACGCCGAGCTCGGCCAGCCGCGCGGTCAGCCGCGAGTGGTGGGCGATCTCCGCCGCCGCCATCTTCGCCAGCGCCGCCCGGCCGGTCAGCGTCGGCGCCATGCGGGCGTCCTCGGCGAGCCGGTCGAAGGCGGTCAGCTCGGCGTAGGCCAGCGCGCCCAGCAGGTCCACGACGGCACCGCTGTCGACCGGGGTCGTCACACACGTCTCCTGGGTCCGCCGGGTCGGGGACGCCGGCCGCAGCAGGTGGCGCAGGTCACCGTGGCAGCGCGGCGCGGAGAGGCTAACCGGTGCCCGCGCTACCATGGAATCGGCGTACCTCCGGGTGCGCTGTGTATCTGTGCGCTGACAACCGCTGGACGACGCCCCGGAACGGGCTGTCTCCCGGGCTCCCGACGCCCGGTCCGCTGGCCGCGTCGGCGCTGGAACCCCTCCCGCGACAACCGACCGGGACAGGTCCGACGCGAGCGTCCTCCGCCGCCGGACCCGGTCCCCCAGCAGACCAGAGGCGAGTGCACTGACCTCCACCGACAACACCCCCACGCCCACCAGCAGCCCGTCCGGCGACGCACCGCCCACCGAGGTCACGTCGACGGCGGCGGTCGCGCTCGAGCACGCGGAGACCGGAGCCCCCGATCCCGAGGAGCTCGAGTCGCAGGTCGAGACCCTGGGCGGCGCGCCGGTCACCGGCGACAGCCCGCTCTTCAGCGACTTCGACGTCCACCCCGACATCGTCGCCGCGCTCGCCGAGGTCGGGATCACCCGCACCTTCGCGATCCAGGAGCTGACCCTCCCGCTGGCGCTGGCCGGCAACGACCTGATCGGCCAGGCCCGCACCGGCACCGGCAAGACCCTCGGGTTCGGCGTCCCCCTGTTGGAGCGGGTCATCCCGCCGGCCGAGGGCGGCGACGGCGTTCCGCAGGCGCTGGTCGTCGTCCCCACCCGTGAGCTGTGCGTGCAGGTCGCCCGCGACCTGGGCACCGCCGGTGCGAAGCGGGGTATCCGCGTCCAGGCCATCTACGGCGGCCGGGCCTTCGAGCCGCAGGTGCAGGCGCTGCAGGGCGGCGTCGAGGTGGTCGTCGGCACCCCGGGCCGGCTGCTCGACCTCGCCCAGCAGGGCCACCTCATCCTCGGCAAGGTGAAGGTCCTCGTCCTCGACGAGGCCGACGAGATGCTCGACCTCGGCTTCCTGCCCGACATCGAGCGGATCCTGGCCATGGTCCCGGACAAGCGGCAGACGATGCTGTTCTCCGCCACCATGCCGGGCCCGATCGTGACGCTGTCCCGGTCGTTCATGACGCAGCCGACCCACATCCGCGCCCACGGCAACGACGAGGGGTCGACGGTCCCCCAGACCACCCAGTTCATCTACCGGGCGCACAACCTGGACAAGCCCGAGCTGCTGGCCCGCGTGCTGCAGGCGCGTGACCGCGGCCTCGTGATGGTCTTCTGCCGTACGAAGCGCACGGCGCAGAAGGTCGCCGACGAGCTCGTCGAGCGCGGTTTCGCCGCGGCTGCCGTCCACGGCGACCTCGGCCAGGGCGCCCGCGAGCAGGCCCTGCGCGCATTCCGGAGCGGCAAGGTCGACGTCCTCGTCGCCACCGACGTCGCCGCCCGCGGCATCGACGTCACCGGCGTCAGCCACGTCGTGAACTACCAGTGCCCCGAGGACGAGAAGACCTACGTGCACCGGATCGGCCGCACCGGCCGGGCGGGCAGCACGGGCGTCGCCGTCACCCTGGTCGACTGGGACGACATCCCCCGCTGGCAGCTGATCAACAAGGCCCTCGGCCTCGACTTCGCCGACCCGCCGGAGACCTACTCCACCTCGAAGTGGGTCTACACCGACCTCGACGTCCCCGAGACGGCCACCGGCCGGCTGCCGCGCGCGCAGCGGACCCGCGAGGGCCTCGAGGCGGAGACCCTCGAGGACGTCGGCGAGACCGGCAGGCCCAACCGCCCGACGCAGGGCGCGCGTGGCGACTCGCGTGGTCCCTCCGGCGGCCGTCAGGGTGAGCGCTCCGGCCGCTCCGGCGACGAGGACCAGGGCACCGGCGGCGGCAAGAGCCGTCCGCGGCGCCGCACGCGTCGCTCCGGGTCGTCCACCGCGGAGGGCGAGTCGGCGCCGGCCGCGGCCCCCGGGTCGGCGCCCGAGTCGGCGCCCGCCGAGGGCACGGCCACCAGGCCGCGCCGCCGTCGCCGTCGCGGCGGGGCCAACCGCGGCGGTGGTGGGTCGGAGTCCGCCGCCTGATGGCAGAAGGACCCCGTCCTGCCCGCCCTCCGCAAGCTCGGGGCGGTGCCCTGGACGGGGCCGGATCACCGCTCACCTCGCTCCGCTCGGGGCGGGGCCCTGAAGGCGGGCCGTTCCATCACCTCACCTTCCCGCCGCTGCGGGTCTGGGTGTGGACGGCGGCCACCGCGGCACTGGTGCTGGTCGCGACCCTGCTCTGGCGCGGGTCCGACGCGGCCGCCACCGACAGCACCACCGCACCACCGGCCGACGTCCCCCCGGGAGCGCCGGCTGGTGGCGTCTCGGAGGTCTGGTCGGCCGACGGCGACCGGATCCCGGAGACGGTCGTGCAGGACGGCCGGGTGCTCGTCGGCTCCCGGCACGGCGTCCGCGCCCTCGACCCGCTCACCGGACGAGAGGCCTGGCACTACACCCGCGCCAACGCCCGCGTGTGCGGCCTCGTGGTCACCGACGGCGTGGCGGTGGCGGTCTTCGCGACCGACGACCGCTGCGACGAGGCCGTCGCCCTGGACGCCGGCACGGGGGTGCGGACCTGGACGAGGAGCCTGAGCCTCGCCGGGGACGCCGTCCTCGACTCGACCACCGCCATCGTGCTCGCCAGCAACCCCACCGGCCTGGTCACGTTCGACCCGACCGGCAACAACATCCGCTGGCGCCATGCGCCCCCCGAGGGCTGCCGGCTGCTCGCCGCCGACGCCGGGAGCACCGGGGTCGCCGTCCTCCAGCGGTGCGCCGGGAAGAACCTGCAGGTACGGCTGCTCGACGGCTTCGCCGGATCGGTGCACTGGAGCCACGACCTGCCCGCCGCCGGGGCGGCCGACGTCCGCCTGCTCGGCGCCGACGAGGCCGTGACCGTGCTCGTCGGGGAGGAGGTGCACACCCTCGCCGGGCCCGATGGCGCGGCGCTGGCCCGGGTGCCGGTACCCGCCGGCACGGCCGACGTCGAGCAGGTGACCGTCGGCGGGGTCTCGCTCGTGCGGGTCGACGGCACCGTCTCGGCGCTCGACGCCTCGACGGGAGTGCTGCTGTGGGAAGCGCCGGCCACCGGGCTGCCCGCGGCCCGGGGCTCGGTGGGGGACGCCGACTCCGCGGCGGCGATCGTCCTGCCCGACGACGCGGGATTCTCCTCCCGCGATCCGGCCACCGGCGCCCAGCTCGACCGGTTCGACGCGCCCGCCCCGCCCCCCGGCGGGACCGCCACCGCGATCGGTCCGGTAGTGGTGCTCCGGCTCGACGACCGGGTCCTCGGCTACCGCTGAGACAGGAGCGCCCTCACCGCGTCGCAGGCTCGCGGGGAACTCTGGACGGGGCCGGGTTCGGCACGGCCGGGCGGATCGCGGTTCACTGGGGACCATGGTCCTGCCCGGCGGCTCCGATCAGCCCGTGCAACTCGCCATTGCCCCCGACGATCTCCGGCAGCTGGCCGAGCACGACGCGGTGCGCCGCGCCTTTCCCGGTCGGGCGGGCCCGCTGGCCGCGCTGGACACCGGCGGGGAGGCGGTTCGCGGCACGGCCCTCCTCGTCGCCGGGTACACCGGCAGCAAGGAGGACTTCGCGCCCCTGCTGGCTCCGCTGGCGGAGGCGGGATACCGGGTTGTCGCCATCGACCAGCGGGGACAGTACGAATCGCCCGGCCCCGACGACCCGGCGGCCTACTCGGTCGAGGAGCTGGGTCTCGACGTCGTCGCGGTTGCCCGGGTCCTGCGTGAGGAGTCCGGCGAGCCGCTGCACCTGCTCGGGCACAGCTTCGGCGGGCTGGTGACGCGGGCGGCGGTGCTCGCCGAGCCCACCCTGTTCACCTCCTTCACGCTGTTGGGTTCCGGGCCGTCGAAGCTGACCGGCGGGCGAGCGGATCTGCTGGACCACCTTGGCCCCCTCCTCGACGCGGGCGGCGTGCAGCTGGTGCACCACACGCTGGAGCAGGTGGCCATGACCGATCCGAGGGCACAGGCCATCCCGGCACCCACGCGGGCGTTCTACGCGCGGCGGTTCCTGAGCAACTCCGCCGCCGGCCTGCGCGGCATGGCCGACGCCATGCTGAACGAGCCCGACCGGGTGGCCGAGCTGGCCGCCACCGGGCTCCCGATGCTCGTGGCGCACGGAGAGGCCGACGACGCCTGGATGCCACACGTCCAGGCCGACATGGCGCAGCGCCTGGGCGCCCGCCACGAGGTCATCGAGTATTCGATCCACTCCCCGGCGGTGGAGAACCCCCTACGGACCCTGGAGGTACTGCTCGACTTCTGGGCCGACGCCTCGGCGCGGTCATGACCGGCCGCCCTGCACTGGCGCCACTCCCCTCGCCCGACGACTGGTCGGCGGAGGAGGACCGACTCGGGTTCTTCGGCCCCGACAGCGTCACCTGGCGGATCCACACCGATCCGAGCTACGCGGTGGGCGGTCTGCGGGCGCTGATGCTGCAGGCGTTGCACCCGGTCGCGATGGACGGCGTGGCGCGCAACTCGACCGGCTTCAAGGACGAGTGGTGGATGCGCATGACGCGCACCGGCCAGTACGTGGAGACGATCACCTTCGGCACCCGCAGCGAGGCCCGGCGCATGGCGGCGCGGGTGCGCGGGCTGCACCGGAAGCTCTCCGGTGTCGAGGAGACGACCGGCCGGGCCTACCGGGTCGACGACCCCGACCTGCTGCTGTGGGTGCACAACGGCGCGGTCGACTCCCTGCTCTCAACTGCACGGAGGGCCGGCCTGCCGCTGTCGGACGAGGACGCCGACGCCTACGTGCGGGAACAGCTGGCGGCGGCCCGGCTGGTGGGGATCCCGGAGGACCTGGCTCCCCGCACCGTGGCCGACCTCGACGACTACTTCGAGCGGGTCCGGCCGGAGCTGGCCCTGACACCGGGCGCGTCGGAGGGTGTGCGCCGGCTGTTCGTGCCGCCCATGCCCGGCTGGGTGCAGGTGCTCACCCCGGCTCGCCCGGCCTGGGGGACGTTCGTGTCGCTCGGGTTCGCCACCCTTCCGGCGTGGGCTCGGCAGTTGTACTCGATGCCGGGCTTCACCCTCACGGACGCGGCGGCCACCGGGGCGCTGCGCGCCTTCCGGACGGCGCTGCTGGCGGTGCCCGAGCGGGCGCGCTGGTCACCGATCGTGCGCGCCGGCTTCGAGCGGGTGGCGGCCGACACGGACATGACCGCCTGAGAAGGGACCGCGCTGCCGCCGTTGGCTCACGTCCCGCGCTCGTCGTCCTCCGCGAGGAAGCTCCACGTCTCGCGGGCCGGGGCGGCGGCCTGGCCGGTCGGGCAGCTGGGCCGGAAGTCGCACCAGCTGCACTGCCTGCCGGGCACGGCGGGAAAGGCGGCGTCCGGCTCCTCCCCCGCCGCCATGGCCTCCGTCGCCGCCGTGATGTCGACGGCGATGTCCTCCGCCCGCCGCACGTGGTTGGCCAGCGAGCGCTCGGTGTGCTCGAACGAGGCCACCGTGCCGGTGGGCAGATGGTGCAGCTCCACCCGGCTGCACGGGCGGCGCAGCGTCCTCCGCACCCCGAGCACGTAGGCGGCGAGCGCCGGTGATCCGCGTGCCTCGTCGTCGGTGCACACCGCCCGGCCGGTCTTGTAGTCGACGACCACGAGCTCGTCGCCGCGCCGGTCGATGCGGTCGACCCGGCCGGACAGGGCCAGGCGGTCGGTCGTCGCCCCGACGGTGCGCTCGTTGCCCACCGGCTCGTCGGTCGGGTCCAGCGTCGCGACGTAGTCGGTCAGCCAGCCTGCCGCACGGGCCCGCCACCGGTCGGCCTGCTCGGCGTCCCGGAAACCGTTCTGCGACCAGGCGGCGTACAACAGCTGCCGCGCCGCCGCCGTCGTCCGTCGCTCCACCGGCAGGTCCCACCACGACCGCAGCGCGGCGTGCACGGCCGCACCCACGGTGTTGTGCGCCCACGCCGGGCCCTTCGACGGGGTGGGCCGGTCGACGTAGGCGTACCGGTAGCGGCGGGGGCAGTCGGCGAAGGAGGCGAGCTTGCTCGGCGTCGCGGGGAACAGCCGCCGCGGCATCCCGGGCATCTCCAGCTGCGCGCTCCCGCCGCCCGGTGTGGCCATGCGCCCACGGTAACCACCGGGTCCGACGGTTCTGGCTCAGTCCCGGAACGGCGCGCTGCCGGTGCCGGCGGCGAGGATCGCCTCGAACTGGTCGGCGTCGGTGGTGCACGCCCCGATCGGCGTGGCCTTGTTCGTGCCGTGGTAGTCGCTCGCCCCGGTGGTGATCAGTCCCAGGTCGGCCGCCAGACCGCGCAGGTGGACGCGCTCCTCGGGCGAGTGGTCGGGGTGGTCGACCTCCAGCCCGAGCAGCCCGGCGTCGGCCATCGCCGCGATCGCGTCGTCCCCGACGACCCGGCCCCGTTTCGTGGCCAGCCCGTGGGCGAACACCGGCACCCCGCCGGCCGCCCGGACCAGGGCGATGCCCTGGCGGACATCGGTGTCGGCCTTGGTCACGTAGTACGGGCTGCGGTGGTGCAGCAGGGTGGCGAACGCGTGGTCGACCGAGTCGGCGGCGCCGGCCTCGACGAGCGCGCGGGCGATGTGCGGACGGCCGACGACACCGCCCTCGGACCGCTCGACGATCCGCTCCCAGACCACACCGTGCCCTGCGGCAGCCAGCGCGGCGACGATCCGCTCGGCCCGTCCGAGCCGCTCGTCGCGCAACCGCGCCCGCTCGGCGGCGAACCCGGGATGGGTGGGGTCGAACAGGTAGGCGAGCAGGTGGACGCTGATCGGCGGCTGGTCGTGGGGGAACCACCGGCAGGACAGCTCCATGCCCGGGACGACGGTCAGCCCGGGCGGGCGTGCCGCCTCGGCCAGGCCCCACCCCGCGGTCGTGTCGTGGTCGGTCAGGGCGACGGCGTCCAGGCCGGCGGCGCGGGCGGTCGCCAGCAGCTCCGCCGGGCTCTCGGTGCCGTCGGACACCGAGGAATGGGTGTGCAGGTCGATCCGCATCACCGCCCAGCCTGCCGCAGTCTCACGGCCGGCGCGGCGGCAGGCCCTGGATCGGCTCGGTGTCCCGCTGCCCGGGGTCGGCACCCGGTGGGCGGCGCGACGACGGCGGCTCGGGATTGCCCTCGTCGTCGCCGCCGGAGGCCGCGCCGCCCCAGTCCGTGCTGAACAGCAGGGCGCTGACCCGGCGGTAGAGGTCGTCGGCCCCGGGCAGGAAGGTGATCTGCGACAGCGCCTGCTGCTGCCCCGCGGACTCGAACCGGAAGGTCCCGTACCCGAGCAGCTGCCCCAGAAGGGTCTCCTTCCAGGTGAGGTCGGTGATCCGGCGCAGGGGCAGCAGGGTCACCGTCCGGACGATGATGCCGGAGGTCAGCAGGACCCGCCGGGTGCTGACGATGAAGTGCCGCATCCACCACTCGCCGACCCGCAGGGCGTAGTAGAGGAGCGTGGCCAGGAGCACCAAGAGCCCCGCCCAGCTGGTCACCCGGTTCTCCGGGTCGCGGAGGACCAACCACCCCCCTGCCACGAGGAACGGGAGCGCCTTCACCGTCGGCTCGATGAGCACCGCCCAGTGCCGGCGGGTGGCCACGACCGCCGTCTCGTCGGGAAGGAGGTACTTCTCGACGTCCTTGCTGGCCCGGGGAGGCAGCTCCAGCGGCTCCGGCCTGGTCACGGGCTCGGAGGGCCCTAGACGAGCGAGCCGACGAACTGGGCGAGCGACGACGCCGCGTCGCCGAGCGCCGTGCCGGCGTTGCGGACCAGCTGGGCGGACTGCTCCGGGGCCTGGATGACGTAGAAGACGACGAATGCCACGACCAACCAGGTGACGACCTTCTTGAGGTTCACCGCCACCTCCACGGGTGCGCTCGTGCGGGCAGGGTCCGACGGCCGGCGCACCTGCGGATACGGGGTCCGCCCGACTGCGGCGGACCGCTTCGTCCCATGGGTAACACAGCTCCCGTGCGCCACATCGGCGACGCGCCGATCATGAAAGGGCCCGGTGGAGTTCCGTTCATCTGCCCGGGAGCAGGTGCTCGCTGGGCGGGCCCAGCGGCAGGTCGGGATAGATGCGGTCGCGCAGGTCGAGCAGCTCCAAGTGCTCGGCGAGCAGCCAGGCGGCGTTCATCGGCCACATGACCAACCACAACCAGACTCCGAAGGCCTCGCCGACGAAGGCCGCGCGGTCGTCGGCGGTGGGCACCGCCCACAGCGGTGCGTGCTGGCCGGCTGCCTTCACGTCCACCGAGGACGGCCCGGTGATCACGTCACCCGGGTCGAGCCCCGGCAACCCGGCATATCCGCAGCCGACTCCGGTGCCCGGCTCCTCGGCGACGAGGACCAGCTCGGCCGAGCCGCCGAGCGGGGCCGGGCCGGCGCAGTCGACGACGATCGCCCGGGCACCCGGTTCCCCGCCCCAGGCCAGGCCGGTGACCGACCAGCCGGCCGGCATGGGATCGGGTACCCAGGCCGGGACGCGGGCGTCCGCGGTCACGGCCGAGATCGCGTCGTGGGCGACCAGGACGGTGTGGTGCAGCGGCGTCACGGCGCCGTGGACGTGGCACCACGCCTGGGCCGTCGAGCCGGGGCGGACGACCAGCGTCTCGCCGCAGCGGGGGCAGACCGGCGCAGCGCTCATCGGGCAACACCGTCCTGGGGCGGTCGCGAATCGTCAAGCGGAGCCCGGCGTGTGGCGTCCGGCACGCGGCAGGGCGGGCCCGCCGGTGCCCGTTGCGTAGCGTGCTGTCCATGCTGCTGACCGGATCCGAGGGCGACGAGCCGCCGGTCGTGGCCTGCGTCGGCGCCGTGGTGCGGGACACCGCCGGCCGGATCCTGCTGATCCGGCGCGGTCACGAGCCCCACGCCGGCCTCTGGTCCCTGCCGGGCGGCCGGGTGGAGCCGGGCGAGACGCTGGAGCAGGCGGTCCGCCGGGAGGTGCGGGAGGAGACCGGGCTGACGGTGCGCCCCGGGGCCGTCGTGGGGAGCGTGCGCATCCCGGCCGCCGGGGTCGTGTACGACGTCGTCGACCTGGCGTGCAGCATCGATCCCCCGGACCAGGAACCGGTCGCCGGCGACGACGCGACCGACGTCGTCCTGGCCGACGCGGCGACCCTGGAGCGGCTGACGTGCACCCCGCGGCTGGTCGAGACCCTCCGCGGCTGGGGCGTCCTGCCCGGCTGACCGCGGCCGGGTCACCGGGTCGCTCAGCGGGGAGCGGGCTGCGGGCGGCCGGGCTGCTCGCCACCACGGGCCTCGCCGTAGGAGCGCTTGGGCACCATGACCTTGCGACGGAAGATGCAGACCACCGTGCCGTCCTGCTTGTAGCCGATCGTCTCCACGTGCACGACACCGCGGTCGTCCTTCGACTTCGACTCGGTCTTGTCGAGGACGGTGGTCTCGCCGTAGATGGTGTCGCCGTGGAACGTCGGGGCCACGTGCCGCAGGGACTCGATCTCCAGGTTGGCGATCGCCTTTCCCGAGACGTCGGGGACGCTCATGCCCAGCAGCAGCGAGTAGATGTAGTTGCCCACGACGACGTTCTTGCCGAAGTCGGTCGTCTTCTCCGCGTAGTTGACGTCCATGTGCAGCGGGTGGTGGTTCATCGTGAGCAGGCAGAACAGGTGGTCGTCGTACTCGGTGACGGTCTTGCCGGGCCAGTGCTTGTAGACCGCCCCGATCTCGAACTCCTCGTAGTACCGACCGAACTGCATGGGCTCGCTCCCGACCTCGACCGTTGAGGCGCGCACCCGGTGCCGGAGCGGCGGGATCCACCGTGTCGACGGTCGGGCCGCCACTGCGGAGCACCGGTGACCCGCCTGGACGGGTGGTGATCTTACGGACGGGCGCCCGCGCCGCCTGTCGACCGGGACGAGGGCAGCGGTCCGTGGGCGCGGCGGAGAGGTCGCGCCCACGGACCGCCCCGGCCGCGCGTCGGAGCTCCGCGGGCCGCGTCAGCGCATGCCGGGCCGCACGTCAGAGCATCGCCCCGATGCGGGCCGCCATGTCGGCCTCGTGCTGCTGGTAGGACGCGGCCACGTTCGTCAGCAGCGTTCCCATGCCGGTCAGCGCGTCGCTGACCCCCTGAGCGGACATCCGCCACTGCTCGTAGAGCTCGCTGAACTGGACGGCCGCCTGGCTGTCGGTCCACCCGTCGAGCACGGAGGTGTTGATGCTGCTGGACAGGGTGGCGTGCCGGCCCGCCGTGTCAGCGGCCTCGGCCCGGCACTGACCGGCCATGGACTGCAGGGTGGCGATGTCGACCTTCACCGTTCCTCCTCGATCCGGGCCCGTCCCGGTCGCGGCGAACGCTAGGACCTCCGGCGGGGACGCTGCCGGGGTTCTCCACAGGCCCGCCCCTGTCCACAGATCCGCGTTCGCCGTCCCCGCGGAGGCGCTCCAGCGGACACGATCGCGCCGTGAGCGACTCCTCCTCCGGCGACGGCCCGGGCACGCCGGCCACCCGCTGCTGGACCCTGTGCGGCGGTACGGGAACCCTCGACGTCGAGGTCACCGCCGCACCACGGCACCGGCTCGCCGACGTGCTGCCCGCGATCGGCCAGGTCGTGGGCCGGCAGGTGGACGGCCTGTGGGCCGGCTCGGCGCGGCTGCCCGACGACCTTCCCCTGACCGCCGCCGCGCTCGACCACGGCGCCGTCCTCGGTCTGGGCCGACCGGCCGCCCGCGAGCATTCCGGCCGGCCGTCGAGCGCGCTGGAGCTGCACGTCGTCGGCGGGCCCGACGCCGGACGGTCGGTACCGCTCGGTCGGGGGCACCACGTCATCGGCCGCAGTGGCGACACCGCGATCCGGCTGCACGATCCCGACGTGTCCCGCCGGCACGCGTCGGTGCGGGTCGGCGAGGGCGCGGTCACGGTGGCCGATCTCGGATCCAGCAACGGAAGCCGGCTGGACGGCATCGAGCTCGACGCCCGGCCCCGGAGCTGGCCCGTCGGGGTGGTCCTGCGGGCGGGGGCGACCGCCATGGGCCTCGCCGGACCGGCCGCACCGGCCGCCACCACCGAGGACGGCCCGGACGGCCGCCGGCGTCTGCGTCCCGCGCCCCGCATGAGCCCACCCCCGGTGGAGGTCGAGGTGCGGTTTCCCCGCCCACCGGCGCCGCCGCCCCGACGCCGGTTGGCCTGGGTGGCCGTCGCCCTTCCTGCGGTGGGCGGCGCGGTGATGGCCTGGCTGCTGCACACACCCACGTTCCTGTTCTTCGCCCTGTTGAGCCCGGTGGTCGCGCTGGGGACCTGGCTGTCGGAGCGATGGTCGGGCCGGCGCAGCGGGCGCCGTGAGGCCGCTGCGCACGCGCTCGCGGTCGAGGCCGCCGAGATCCGGCTCGCGGAGGCGGTGGGCGCGCACGTCCGGGCCACCGAACTGGCACACCCCGATCTCGCCGCCCTGGCCACGGCCGCGCGCAGGCACACCTCGTTGCTGTGGACCCGGAGACGCGGCGACGACGAGGCGCTGAGCGTGCGCCTCGGCACCGGCCCCGGACCGACCCGGGTGGTCCGCATCGACGGTGAGGGCACGCGGACGCGGGAGACCGCGGCGCACCTTCCCGTCGTCGTCGACCTCCGGAGCACGGGCGGGCTGGCGGTCATCGGACCGAGGGAACGGGCCCTGGGCGTCCTGACCTCCGTGGTGGCCCAGCTCTGTTCGCTGCACCCGCCGGGAGAGGTGGATCTGCTGCTGCTCGTGACGGCCGACCGGCTGGACGACTGGACCTGGGCACGCTGGCTGCCCCACCTGGAGCCCGCGTCCGTCCGCGTCGTCGCCCCCCGTCGGTCCCCCTCGGCCGACGCCCCGGACGACGACCTCCACGCGCGGCTGGTCGCCCTCACCGCGGCGCGGCGCGCGGTGACCGCCGGCCGGCCGGGCGCGTCCGGCGCTGCACCGGTGCCGGGCTGCCTGGTCGTGCTCGCCGACTGCCCGCTCGACCCCCGTGCCTCGGCCGCCCTGCGCGCCGGCCGGGACGTCGGGATCGTGGCGGTCGCCGTGGCCGACAGCGCCGGGGAGGTACCGGTCGACGTCGACGCCGTCCTGCGCCTGTCCGGGGAGACCGGCGACGTCGGCGTGCTGAGCCGGCAGGGAGCCCCCGACCGCGACACGGTGACCGTCGACCGGCTTCCCGCCGACCTCGCCGCGGCACTGTCCCGCGATCTGGCCCCGCTCGAGCCGCTGACCGGTGAGAGCAACCTGCCCCGCCGGGTGCGCCTCCTGGAGCTGGCGACCGGTGGACTGCGGGTGGACGACGCCGAGCGGGTCACCGGCTCCTGGACCCGCGCACGGGACCGACTGCTCACGGCCGTGGGACGCACGGCACACGGCCCGCTGGAGCTGGACCTCTGCCGCCAGGGACCGCACGCGCTCATCGCGGGCACGACCGGGTCGGGCAAGTCCGAGCTGCTGCAGACGCTCATCGCCGGGCTCGCCATGCACCATCCGCCCGATCGCTGTTCCTTCCTCCTGGTCGACTACAAGGGAGGGGCGGCGTTCGCGGAGGCCGCCGCGCTGCCGCACACCGTCGGACTGGTCACCGATCTGGACGGCCGGACCACGGCCCGGGCGCTGCGCTCGCTGGCCGCCGAACTGACCCGCCGGGAGGCCGTCCTGGCCGCCCATCAGGTCGCCGACATCGCCCTGCTGCCCGAGGCGGTCGAGCTCGCTCGTCTGGTGATCGTCGTGGACGAGTTCGCCGGACTGTCCGAGGAGCTCCCGGAGTTCGTGCCAGGTCTGGTGGCCATCGCCCAGCGCGGCCGCTCGCTCGGTGTGCACCTGGTCCTGGCGACCCAGCGGCCCAGCGGGGTCGTGTCACCCGAGATCCGGGCCAATTGCAGCCTGCGGATCTGCCTGCGGACCACTGACGAGGCGGAGTCCCGGGACGTCCTGGGCAGCCCGCAGGCGGCTCATCTCCCCCTCGACGTGCCGGGCCGCGCCTGGCTGCGGTCGGGGAGTGACGCGCCCGTCGCCCTCCAGGTCGCCCGGGTGGCGGGGCCGAGTCCGCTGCGGACGACGAGCCGACCCACCGCGCGCCGGTGGACGTGGCCCTCGACCGCGCAGCCGGGACCGGACGATCCGCCGGGCAGCCCCGACACCGACCTGACCCGGCTGTGCCGCGCTCTCATCAGGCACACCGGGTCCTCCGGCACGCCACGACCCCACCGGCCGTGGCGTCCGCCTCTGCCGGACCGGATCGACCCGGGCGCACTCGACGGCGAGGGCGCGCACGCGGACGAGGATCGGCCGCCCCTCCGGCTGGGGGTCGTCGACCGTCCCGACATCCAGGCGCAGGAGCTCCTGGAGCTCGACCTCACGGAGGGCGGTACCTGGCTCGCGGTCGGTGGTGCGCGCAGCGGGCGCACCACGGTGCTCCGGCGGGTGCTCGGCGAGGCCGTGCGGCGGTTCGGGCCCGAGGAGGTGCACGTGCACGTCCTGGAGACCGGCGGCGGTGGCCTGACGGCGGAGGTCGCACCACTGCCGCACGCCGGGACCGTCGTCGGGGGCGAGGACGCACTGCGCACGGTCCGGCTGGTGGACCGGCTGAGCCAGGAGGTGGCCGGCCGCCGGGCGGTCGGTGGCACGGGACCCGCAATCCTGTTGTTGATCGACGGCGTCGAGGCCGTGATGACCCTCCTGGACGAGACGGATCCCGGTCGTGGGTCGGCGAGCCTCCTCCGGCTCATGCGTGACGGCGCGGCGGTGGGCCTGACCTGCGTCGCCACCGCCGATCGCCTGCTTCCCGGTGGCCGGCTGGCCGCGGTCGCCCGCCGGCGCCTCGTCCTCCCGCTTCCGGACCGCGCCGACTATGCCGTCGCCGGGATCCCCGCCCGCAGCGTGCCCGGGCACCGGCCCCCGGGCCGGGCGCTGCTCGGCGAGGACGCCCGGGAGTGCCAGATCGCGCTGCCCCGCCCACCCGTGCCGGCGCCCGCGCGGGCTGCGGTCCGTCCCACGCCACTGCGCATCGTGGAGCTGCCGCCCGATCCGTGGCTGCCCGTGCCGGTCGGTGACCCGCCGGCAGACCGTGCGGGCGCCCTGGTCCTGCCGGTCGGGCCGGGTGGGGACGAGGGCCGGCCCCTGACGGTGGATCTCACGCGCACCGGGGGGCTGCTGGTGACCGGTCCACCCGCCAGCGGCCGCTCGACCGCGCTGACCGCCTTCGGCCGGCACGTCCGGGCGCTCGGTGCGTCGGTCCTCGTCGTCGGCCGGCCGAGCGGAGTGCCTGCGACGGACATCCCGGACGCCGAGTGGCTGGATCCGGCCGACGTGGCGGGCGCGGCCGCCTGGGCCGACGGGTTGGGAGACGCGATCGGCGTGGTGATCGCCGATGACGTGGGCGCTCCCACGGAGGGACCGGCGCTCACCCGGGCGACCGCCGCCGCCGCTCACGGACGGGTGGTCCTCATCGCCGCCGCGTCCGCCGCGCAGCTGTCGGCCCACTACCAGGGACCGGTGGCGGCGCTGCGCCGCGGCCGCGCGGGTCTCCTGCTCTGCCCCGGTCCCGGCGACGCGGACCTGCTCGGCATCCGGCTGCCCCGCACGCCGGTCCCTCACCGGCCGGGGAGCGGCTGGCTGGCGTCCGGGGCCGCCCTGCACCGGGTGCAGGTGGCTCGCCGGGGGCATCCGCCCACCGGCACGACCCAACCGTCAGCCGTTCACAGCAGGTCGAGTGCCGGACCCAGCTCCTGGCTCGCGTACCAGGCCAGCTCGTGACCCTCCGCCTGGTCGACGACGAACTGTGCCTCCTCGCTGCCGAGGTCGGCCTCGAGCACGACGTTCACGGCGGCCCGCACGTCGTCCTCCGCGTCGGCACCGTCGATGTGCGCGCTGGCCACGTCCCGCATCCGGATGTCGGCCTCGACCCGCGCCGCGCCGCGGTCGGTGTCCGGGTCGTCGATCGGTCGGACGGCGACATCGGGGACGTCGGCCGCCACGACGACACGCCGTCGCGCCGCGCCGGGATCGACGTCGATCAGCCGCAGGCTTGCCCGCGCCGCGGCCAGCAGAGCGGCGTACTCGAGTTCCTCCATGTCGGTCTCGGCGTCGCTGAGCTCGTAGAACTCCCGCAGCTGCGGAGTGACCGCGAAGACGGTGTGGGGGCCGGGCAGGGCCCCGTCGTCCACCAGCGTCCGCAGGACCGTCGTGGTGGCAGGCAGGTACACGCGCACCCGGATCGCTCCCTTCGTCGAGAGAGCGACCGTATCCCGGACCGGTCCTCAGCCCGCCGTCTCCACCAGCTCGCCGACCTCCTGCTCGATGAGGTCGGCCAGCACGTCGACGTCACCGACGCCGTCCCGGTCGGCGTTCAGCCCGAAGTAGACCCGGCCGTCGTAGCTGGTCATCCCGATCGAGAGCCCCTGTCCACGGGCCAGTGGCACGACCGGGAACACCTCGAGCATCCGGCTGCCCGCCGCGTAGAGCGGCAGCTGCGGTCCGGGCACGTTCGTGACCACCAGATTGAACAGCCGGCGGGACAGACCCCGCGCCGCGCGGGCGCCCAAGGCGTGCAGCGTGGGGGGCGCGAACCCGGTCAGGGCGATGAGACTGTCCGCACGCACCGACTGACCGTGCAGCGCGATCCCCCGCATCGCATAGCTCAGCCGCGCCAGCCGCACCCGGGGGTTGGGCTCACCCACCGGAAGGTCGACCAGGTACGACGACACCCGGTTCCCCTCAGCGCCGTCCTCGTCCTGGACCGAGACCGGTACGAGCGCACGCACCGTCGTACCGGCGACAACCGGCTCCCCCCGGGAGAGCAGCCATTCCCGCAGCGCACCGGTGACCACCGTCAGCAGGACGTCGTTGACCGTTCCGCCGTGGGCCTTGCGGATCCTCTTGAGGTCGTCGAGCTCCGCCCGCGCGACCGCGACCCGGCGCTGGCGGCCCACCGACGTGTTCAGCGGGCTCGGCGGCGCCGACATGATGGCCTTCCGCGCGGTGCGGAGGAGCCCACCGGCCACTCCGGTCAGCCGCGCCGCGGTGGACCGGACGTCGGTGACCGCACCTCGCGCGGTGTCCACGACCGCCGAGGGCCGGCGGGCGTACTCGTCGAGTGCCTGCCACACGAGCTGGACGCCGCTGGGCGGGCGCTGGGGGTGCCACTCCCCGGCCGGCGGCGTCGGAGCCTCCGGATCCACGTCGAGCAGCACCTGGCCGATGTCCAGAGCGCTGAGGCCGTCGACGAGCGCGGGATGCGTCTTGGTCACCACCGCGACGCGGTCCCCGGCGAGTCCCTCGACCAGATACGCCTCCCACAGGGGACGGCGCCGGTCCAGCGGTCGCGAGTTCAGCCGCGACACCAGATCCAGCAACTGCGTCTCGGTACCCGGCCGGGGAAGCCCGGACCGGCGGACGTGGTAGGTGAGGTCGAAGTCCGAGTCGTCGACCCACACCGGGTTGGCGAGGTGGCCGGGCACCTCCGCCACCCGCTGCCGGTACCTCGGGACGAGCGGCAACCGCGCCGCCACCAGGTCGGCGAGTGCCTCGACGCCCCCCGGCGGCCGCTCGAGGATCAGCACCCCGCCGACGTGCATCGGGGTGTCCGGCTCCTCCAAGTACAGGAAGGACGCGTCCAGGCTCGTCAGCCGCTCGACCATCGGTCTCCTCGGGGTCCGTGGGTCACGCTACGGCGCGGGCGCCGTGCGCACAGCCTCGAGGGTCATCCCGTCACGGGAGCACGGAGAATCCCCCGCCGTCGCCCCACGGGAAGGGGGACCTCCGCCAGCGCCGCGGCCAGCGCCCGGAGTTCGACCCGCAGGGGAGATCCACCGGCCACCTCCGCGAGCGTCCGGCCGCCGGCGAGCGCCGCGTCGGTGGCCCGCCGGTCGGCGGGCAGGAAGAAGCCCACCTCGCGGCCGGTGAAGCGTTCGAGGGCAGCGGCGATCTCCCGCCGTGGATCTCCGGGCACCGGTCCCCGCCGCACCTGGTTGACGACCAGGACCGGGTCGACGTCCGGCAGCACCTCGCGCAGCCCGTCGAGTGCCCTGATGGTCCGCTGCAGCGCCACCGGGTCGGCACCGCTCACGCACAGCACCGTGTCGGCTGCCTCGAGCGCCGCGAGCGTCGCCCCGTTGCGTCGGGGCGCCGCGGTGTCGAAGGAGAGCTCCTCGTCGTCCTCGAGGCTGAATGCGCAGTCGACCACCGTCATGGCGGCGAGCCTGCGGGCCTCCTCGAGGACCGAGGTGACCGCGCGCGGCCGCAGCTCCGGCCAGCGGTCGGCGCGGGCCAGCCCGGTGAGCACGCGCAGGTGGGGGCGGACCGCCCACGCCAGCCGCACGAGCCCGGCGGAGTCGAGGAAGCCGCCCGCCGCGAGCCGGGCCGCGCCGGCCAGGCCGGGCGACTCGTCGAGCAGACCCAGCATCTGGGCGATCACCCCGCCGTAGACGTCGGCGTCCACCAGCAGCGTGGACAGCCCGAGCCGGGAGAGCTCGTCGGCGACACCGACGGCGACGGTGGTCCGTCCGGGCGCCCCGGTCGGCCCCCAGACAGCCACCACCCGGCCGCGACCCGCCGGCCGCTCCTCCGGGTCGTCGGGCATGCCCGGCACCGGCAGCGCAGCCCGGGTGTCGGCCACGTCCCGGTTCGGCGCCGACCCGCCGGCGACCGCCTCACGGAGGGCCGCCGCGATGGCGTCGGGCTCGGCGTCGGCCGGCAGGACCCGCCGCACGCCGATCTGCCGCAACCGATCGGCGGCGCGCTCGTCCCCGGGGTCGACCAGGCCCACGACCGCCACCCCGGCGGCCTCCAGCCGGGCGACGGCGTCCCCGTCCAGGCGGCGCAGTTCTGCGGACAGGAGCGCCGCCTGTCCCGTTCCGGTCGCCGCGACGGCGAGCAGCTCCGAGACGTCGACGCACCGGCGCACGACGCTCACCCCGTGGTCGGCCCGGTCGAGCGCCCCCACGAGTTCCGACTCCCAGGCCGCGCCGGTGACCGCGGTGAAGACCTGCAGTGCCATCAGTCCGTCGGACCCGACGGGTCGGACGTCATCCCACCGGCCGCCGCGCCCTCCCCCGTGTCCACCGACTCGTGGACCACCACGACCAGCGGGCGCCCCGCGATGGCTGCCAGCACGTCGGCCGCGTCCTCGGAGGCGACCGCCACCACGACCTGCACCGCGGTCATGGGCGTGGACAGCACTCCCTCGGAGCGCCCGGAGATCGACTGGACCGGTGCCCGCCGAACCACCGGCGTGACGCTGCCGTCGGCCACCGCCGTGGCACCGGCGGCCGGGTCGGCCACCGCGTAGACGTCGACCAGCCGGCCACGCTGCAGCCCCGGCGGCACGTACCCCGACTGCACCGGCAACGCCAGCTGCACGAGCTCGTCGGCCTTCTCCAGCACGGTGCGGGGCAGCAGCTCCCCCTCGCGCACTGCGCGGGCCAGGATCCGGCCCTCCGGACGGGTGCCGGTGGACAGGTAGGCGCCCGCGACGTCGTCCAGCCGCACGTCGACGGCCACGAGATCGTCAGCGGTCAGCTCCGTGCCCGCGGCGAGGTCGTCGGTGACCGCCCACACCGGCACGGTGGCGTCGGCGGCGCTCACGATGCGGGCGCCGAGCAGGACCGAGGCGAGTACGAGCAGCACCCCGAGCACCAGCCGCAGATCCAGCCAGCGAGGTGGACGAACCCGCCGCGGCGTCGGCCCGGGGAGCGCCTGCACCCCGGCGGACGGGGCGGCCGGCTCCCGGACGGCGGTCACTGCACGCTCACCTCTCCCAGCGCCCTCCGGCGCACAGACGCCGGCGACAGGGCGTGTCGCTCGCCGATGAACCGGCTCGACGGCGTTCGAGTGCGAATGATGCGTCATGCGTGCGTTCGCGCGCACTCGCCATCCACACGTTCGAGTGTGGGGAAATGTCACCCGTGCCCGGACGGGCTGACAGACTGACCGGGAACGGACGGAGACGACCCGATGCCCACGCCCCGCTTCCTGACCCTCGACGACGTCGCGGAGATCCTCAACGTCTCGTGGTCCCAGGCGTACGCTCTCGTGCGCCGCAAGGAGCTGATCGCGATCCAGATCGGTGGCCGCGGCCAGTGGCGGGTCGAGGTCGACGAGCTCGAGCGCTTCATCCAGCAGAAGTACGCCGAGGCGCGAGCGGGAACCGTGCCGCCCGAGGGAGCGGCCACCGACGCCGACGTGCCCAGCGGGAACGCCTCTCGCTCCTGAGCGGCCAGCGGCCCCACCCCGCCCCGTTGTCGGGGCCGCCTCAGCCCAGGGCCGGGATCGCGGTCCGCACCACGGCGATCGCGTCGGTGACGACGGCGCGCACCCCGCGCACCGCCTCGCTCCGGCGTGGCTCGTCCACCGGGTGCAGGGCGACCTCCACGTAGTCGGCACCCACCCGGTCCAGTGTCCCGGTCAGCGTTCCGCCGTCGTCCAGGACGATCTGCACGGCACTGCGGTCCCGCGCCAGTCCGCGCAGCGCACGGCGCAGGTCCCATCGCACCCGGACGGCTCCATCCCTCTCCGGCACGGCGGTGCGCCGACCCAGCCCGGCCACGCTGGTGACCGCGGCGAGCGCCACCAGCTGTTCCCGCCCCTGGCCGTCCTCCAGCAGGACCCAGTCCGGCCCTGCGCCGGCGACGATGCCGGCGATGTGACCCGCGCCGCGAACTCCCACCGTCAGGGGCAGCCCGACCGATGCCGCCAGCCGGTCGGTCAGCCGGATCGCGCCCATCTCGGCGCGCGCCCGGGACCCGTCCTCGGCCCGTTCGGCCGCCGCCTCCTCCGCGTCGAACTGCGCACGCAGGTCGTCGAACAGCTGTTGCCAACGCATGTACACCTCCCGATCGAGCGTAGATCCACAGCTTTGCTTGCGTTTGCTCGTGTTTGCTTGCTTTAGTTTGACGACGTCAACGGAGGAGGCATGATGTCGATACGTCGGCTGGTAGTCACAGGGGCCGCCATGGCGCTCGTGGCGCTCGGGCTGTCGGCCCTGACTCCGGCGTTCGGCGACATGGCCGGTTCGCTGGCCTCGCCCCAGCGGACCGTGGACATCGCCGGTCCCGACGCCCTGGTGGTGGCCGCCGCCGGCGTCCTGGCCTGGGGGGTCTGGTCCTGGGGTGTCCTCGGCCTCACCCTCACCGCCGCCTCCGCCGTCCCCGGCATGGTCGGCGGCATCGCCGGACTGGCCACGCGGGTGGTCCTGCCGGCCGGCGCTCGCCGCAGTGCCGCGCTGCTCCTGGGACTCGGGCTCGGCGTGACGGCACCCTCGGTCCTGAGTTCCACGGTGCTCCCCACGCCCGCCGTGGCCGCCGCTCCCGCCACTGCCGTGCCCGACTGGCCGGCCGCCTCGGCGTCGAGCACGTCGGCAGCCGACACCCCGGCGCCCGGTCCTGCGACGCCGTCCCCGGCTGTCCCGCCCGCCACCGCACCCGGCATCCCCGTGTCGAAGCCTGAACAGGTACCGGACTGGCCCGGTGTCTCAGCAGCCTCCGGCGGAACGGGCTCGCACGTCGTCGTGCGCGGTGACTGCCTCTGGCACGTCGCCGCCGCACGGCTGCTCGAGCAGTCCGACCGGTCGCCGACCGACGGCGAGATCGCCCGGGCGGTGCACGCCTGGTGGACGGCCAACGCCGACGTCATCGGCCCCGACCCCGACCGCCTGCTCCCTGGCCAGGTGCTGCGCCCGCCGGGGCCCGCGTGAGCAGCGCCCGCCGACAGCCGCGTCCCTCCACCGACCCGATCCCCCGGAGCTCCCGATGACCGCCTCCCACCGTGCCCCGGACCAGCGATCGGCCGCCGACGGAGCGCCGCTCCGGCTGGTCCTGGTGCCGACCCCGCAGCCGCCGCTGGAGGACGAACGGATCCCGCTCCGGCTGGTCCTGCCCGGTATCGCCGCCCCCCGCCCGGCGCACCGGCCCGGTCCGCGGCCGAGCACCGGGCGAGCCGCCGGTCGGCCGGACGACGACTTCGGCCCGACGTGGTCGGTGCGCGCCGACCTGCCGGATGTGCGGGAGGCCGGGCGTCGCGTGATCACCTGCGCCCTCGAGGCGCTGGCCGGACGCAGGGCGATCGGCCAGCTGCGACCCATGACTTCCCTGCGCGTGTTCACCGCCCTGACCGAGGGCCGGCGTCCGCGCTGGTGCGCCGAGGGATCGGCGCCACTCCTCGTGGGCCGGGTGCACGTCTGCGAGCCCGTCGACGGTGTGGCGGAGGTCAGCGCCGTGGTCCGCCGGGGTGGCCGCGCCCACGCCGTCGCCGCCCGGCTGGAAGGCATCGACGGACGGTGGCGGTGCACCGCACTGCAGATCGGCTGACGAACGCACCGCGCCCCCGCCGATCCGATCGGCGGGGGCGCGGTCGTGGCACCGTCCAGAGGCGTGCCCCGAGGGTGCGAGGTGAGGCCCAGCCGCAGGGCCGACCGCGGGCCTGCGGACGGTGGGCAGTGGGGTCCTTCCGGTGCCGCTGTCAGCGACCCGCGGCTCCGTGGCACTGCTTGTACTTCTTGCCCGAGCCGCAGGGGCACGGCGCGTTGCGCGGGGTCTCCTTGGTGCCGGTGACCGTCGCCGACTTCGCCGCCTTGGCGGGGCCGCCCTCCTTGGGTGAGGCGTCGAGGCTGGGCGCGGAGTAGCTGAGCTGCTCCGGACCGCGCCGGGGGGCCTCCAGCCCCTTGACGTCGAGCTCGGGCCCCGTGCCCGAGGCAGTGACCGGAGCGGCCTGGGCCACCGCCGGCTGTGCGGCCGGCCTGCCCCTGCGGCGGGCCGTCGGCGCCGCCGCCCGGTTGCCCGCCGCCGCCGTCCCGTTGCCCGAGGCCGGCGTCGGTGCCGCCGTCCCGCTGCCCGCGGCCGGCGTCGGTGCCGCCGTCCCGTTGCCCGAGGGCGCCCCGGCCGTGCCGTTGCCGGAGGCCGGCGCGGCCGCCGTCTGGCCGGCGGCCGCGAGCCTGGCCTCGGCGGCCTGGCGGGCGAGCACCCGCTTGGTGCCCTCCTGTGCGGCGGCCAGCGCGGCGGCCTCGGCCTCGGCCTGCTTGGCCTTCGCCTCGGCGTCCTGCTGTTCCTTGGTCTTCACCTCGAGGTTGAACAGGAAGCCGACGGACTCCTCCTTGATGCCGTCGAGCATCGCCATGAACATGTCGTAGCCCTCGCGCTGGTACTCCACGACCGGGTCGCGGTTGGCCATCGCGCGCAGGTGGATGCCGGCCCGCAGGTAGTCCATCTCGTAGAGGTGCTCGCGCCACTTGCGGTCGAGCACCGACAGCAGCACCCGCCGCTCCAGTTCCCGCATGACCTCCGAGCCCAGCGAGGACTCCCGCTCCTCGTATGCCCGGTGCACGTCGTCCAGCAGCTCGGCCTTGAGGGCGTCGGCGGACAGGTTGGACCGGTCGCCGTCCGCGACCTCGTCCAGGAGCTCCTCGATGGTGAGGCGCACCGGGTAGAGCGCCTTGAGGCCGGTCCACAGCTGCTCGAGGTCCCAGTCCTCGGCGTAGCCGGTCTCGGTGGCACCGTCGACGTAGGCGCTGATGACGTCGTCGACCATCGACTGGATCTGCACGTGCAGGTCCGCGCCGTCGAGGACCTTGCGCCGCTCGTCGTAGATGACGGTGCGCTGACGGTTGAGCACCTCGTCGTACTTCAGGACGTCCTTGCGGACCTCGAAGTTCTGCTGCTCGACCTGGGTCTGCGCCGAGAGGATCGCCCGGCTGACCATCTTCGACTCGATCGGCTGGTCGTCGGGCACCCGGAGCGTGTTCATCATCGACTCGAGCATCGGGCCGTTGAACCGGCGCATCAGGTCGTCACCGAGGGACAGGTAGAACCGCGACTCCCCCGGGTCGCCCTGCCGGCCCGACCGGCCGCGCAGCTGGTTGTCGATGCGGCGGCTCTCGTGTCGCTCGGTGCCCAGCACGTACAGGCCACCGGCCTCGACGACCTGCTCGTGCTCGGCCTTGACCTGCGCCTTGGCCTCGGCCAGCGCGTCGTCCCAGGCCGCCTCGTACTCCTCCGGCGTCTCCGCCGGCGACAGGCCGCGGGCACGCAGGTTCTGGTCGGCGATGAACTCCGGGTTGCCGCCGAGCACGATGTCGGTGCCGCGGCCGGCCATGTTGGTGGCCACCGTGACCGCGCCCAGGCGTCCGGCCTGGGCGATGATCGCGGCCTCGCGCGCGTGGTTCTTCGCGTTCAGCACCTCGTGCTTGATGCCCCGCTTGAGCAGGTACTTCGAGAGGATCTCGGACTTCTCGACGCTCGCCGTACCGGCGAGCACCGGCTGCCCGGCCTCGTGCCGCTCGGCGATGTCCTCGACGACGGACTCGAACTTGGCCTTCTCCGTCTTGTAGATGACGTCGGAGCGGTCCTGCCGGATCATCGGCCGGTTGGTCGGGATCGGGACGACGCCCAGCTTGTAGGTCTGGTTGAGCTCGGCGGCCTCCGTCTGGGCCGTACCGGTCATCCCGGACAGCTTCTCGTAGAGCCGGAAGTAGTTCTGCAGGGTGATCGTGGCGAGCGTCTGGTTCTCGTCCTTGATCTGCACCTTCTCCTTGGCCTCGATGGCCTGGTGCATGCCCTCGTTGTAGCGGCGGCCGGCCAGCACGCGGCCGGTGAACTCGTCGACGATGAGCACCTCGCCGTTGCTGACGATGTACTGCTGGTCGCGGTGGAACAGCTCTTTGGCCTTGAGCGAGTTGTTCAGGTAGCTGATCAGCGGGGTGTTGGCCGCCTCGTAGAGGTTGTCGATGCCGAGCTGGTCCTCGACGAACTCCACGCCCTCCTCGGTGATGGCGACGGTGCGCTTGCCCTCCTCCACCTCGTAGTGGACGTCGCGCTTGAGCATCGGCGCGATGCGGGCGAACTCCGCGTACCACTTGGCGCTGGTCTCGGCCGGGCCGCTGATGATCAGGGGGGTGCGGGCCTCGTCGATGAGGATCGAGTCGACCTCGTCCACGATCGCGAAGTGGTGGCCGCGCTGCACCAGGTCGGCCTTGCTCCACGCCATGTTGTCGCGCAGGTAGTCGAAGCCGAACTCGTTGTTGGTGCCGTGGGTGATGTCGCAGGCGTACTGCTGGCGGCGGACGTCGGGCCGCTGGCCGGAGATGATCGTGCCGACGCTCAGGCCGAGGAAGCGGTGCACCCGGCCCATCCACTCGGCGTCGCGCGAGGCGAGGTAGTCGTTCGTGGTGACCACGTGGACGCCGTTGCCGGTGAGCGCGTTCAGGTACGCCGGCAGCACACCGGTGAGGGTCTTGCCCTCACCGGTCTTCATCTCCGCGATGTTGCCCAGGTGCAGCGCGGCGCCGCCCATGATCTGCACGCGGTAGTGCCGCTGCCCCAGCGTCCTGGTCGCCGCCTCGCGGACGACGGCGAACGCCTCCGGCAGCATCACGTCGAGGGACTCGCCGTCGGCGTACCGCTCCTTGAACTCGTCGGTCTTGGCCCGCAGCTCCGCGTCGGTGAGCGCGCCGACCTCGTCGGCGTAGGACTCGACCGCGTCGGCGATCTTGGACAGCCGACGGAGGAGCTTGCCCTCACCGGCACGGAGAAGCTTCTGTAGCACCACGACCCCAGCGTAGGCGGCGATCGCAGCCGGATCAGCCACAACGACCCGGGCATCCCTTCCGTAGCCTTCCCGCGTGCCCCACCTTCCCCACGACCTCGGACCCCGCGCGCTGGAGTTCCTCACCGAGCGGCACCTGGCCACCCTCACCACGCTGCGCCCCGACGGCAGCCCGCACGTGGTCCCGGTCGGCGTCACGTACGACGCCGCGACGGGGACCGCCCGGGTCATCACCTCGGGAACCTCGGCGAAGGCCCGGCACGTCCGCGCCGGGCAGCAACGGGTGGCGGTCTGCCAGGTCGACGGCCGCCGCTGGATGACCCTCGAGGGCACGGCGGTGGTGCGCGAGGACCCGGCATCGGTCGCCGACGCGGTCGCCCGCTACGCGCAGCGGTACCGGCAGCCTCGCGAGAACCCGAACCGCGTCGTCCTGGAGATATCGGTCGACCGGATGCTGGGCAACGCCTGAAAGAGGACCTCCTCCCCGCCCTTCGCACGCTCGGGACGGGGCCTCGGAGGCGGCCATGATGGGCACGTGGAACTCACCGGCGTCGACCTGACCACGGAGACGGTGCGCACCGAACGGCTGCTGCTGCGCCCGCCGCGGCCGGAGGACACCGACCCCGTCTACCGCGCCTGCCAGGACCCGGAGGCACAGCGGTGGCTGCTCGCGCTGCCGGAGCCCTACACGCGCGAGAGCGCGCGGGCCTTCGTCGAGGAGATCGCGCCCGGCGAGCGGGCCGACGGTCGCGCGCTGACCACGATCGCCGAGGCGGACGGGGAGCTCGTGGGCGCCTGCGGCCTGCACTTCGTGACCGGCCGGCTGGGGCCGGAGATCGGTTACTGGATCGCGCCGTGGGCTCGTGGCCGGGGCTACGCCGCCGAGGCGGCCGGGGCGCTCGCGGAGTGGGGGCTGGCCCACGGGGCGCCACGCGTCCACCTGTTCGCCGACGTGCGCAACACGGCCTCGCTGGCCGTGGCCCGGAAGGCGGGGTTCGCGCAGGAGGGTGTGGTGCGCCGCTGCCTGCAGTACCGGGACGGCAGCCGCGGTGACGCGGCACTGTTCGGCCGGGTCTCCGGCGACTGAGGCGGGCGGGAGGGCGGCCGGCCGCCCTCCCGCCCTCGTTCAGGCGGTGGGGACGGCCTCGGGCTGGGCCGTGCGGGCCGACGCCGGGGCGGCCCCGTTCTCCGACACCTCGGTCAGCCGGATGAGGCCGTAGTCGTAGGCGTGCCGGCGGTAGACGACCGTGGGCCGACCGGTGTCGGCGCACTGGAAGAGGAAGAAGTCGTGACCGACCAGCTCCATCTCGTGCAACGCCTGGTCGACGGTCATCGGGGTGGCGGGATGGTGCTTCTCGCGGACGATCCGACCGGGCAGGTGCTCGTCGAGATCGGTCACGTGTGGCCCCTCCGCGAGCTGGCGGTCGAGCTCGAGCGCGGTGGTGGCGTCCACGTCGGCGGCGGTGTTGCCGGAGATCCGGACGCTGGGCGGGGTGCGACGACCGTGGTGCACGCGGCGGCGGTCGGCCGCCCGGCGCAGCCGGTTGTCCAGCTTGCCGCACGCGAGGTCGAGCGCGGCGTAGAAGTCGGGGCCGGCGGCTTCGGCCCGGACCACGGGGCCCTTGCCGCGCAGCGTGATCTCCACGCGCTGGCAGGACGCCGCTTGGCGGGGGTTCTTCTCGTGGAAGAGCTCGACGTCGATGCGTGACAGCTTGGTGTCGAACCGTTCGAGCTGACCCACCTTGTCTTCCACGTGCTGGCGGTAGTGCTCCGGAACTTCGACGTTGCGACCTCGAACCACGATCTCCATGGGGCCTCCCGGTTGAGCCGGTTGCAGATCGCTTCGACGCTAGTCCTGCTTCCCGGGTCCCGACAGTCGATCGAGAGGTGCGCTCCGGAGTATCTCGGGCCGGTTCCGGGCGCGGTCCCGCCCGGCTGCGTGCGGTGGCTCGCGACCCGCGCGCGGCGTGGCCGCCACCACCGCGGCCAGTAGCGGCATCCCGCCCTCCGACCCGGTTCCGGACAGCACCGCGGCCGCCTCGGTGAGGGTCGAGCCGGTGGTGACGACGTCGTCCACCAGGACGAGCAGCGCTGCCGCGGGGGGCCGGCCCCGGGTGGCGCAGCGCTCGAAGGTCCCGGCCAGGTTCGCCCGCCGCTGGGCCGCCGAGAGCCCGGCGGAGTCCCGCACCCGGCCCCGGCGCCGCAGCAGCCGGGCCTCGGCCGCCGGGAGGCCGGCCAGCCGCAGCTCGGTGACGGCTTGGGCGGTCAGCTCGCGCACGTGGTCCCGTCCGCGCTCCCGCAGCGCCTGCCGCGAGCTGGGCACCGGTACCAGGGCGACCGGCCGCGGTGGCCCGGGGACGGCGGAGACGACGGCCGCGACGGCGAGGGCCAGCGCCGCGCCCAGCGGAACGGCGAGCTCGGCCCGACCGCGCTCCTTGAACGCCAGGACCGCCGCGCGCACCGGCCCGGCGTAGGCGCCGGCCGCGACCGTCGGTGGGAAGCCCCAGGGGAAGCGGCGCGGGGCGGCGGTCCGGGCGCGGGTCAGGAGCAGCCCGCACCGGGGGCAGAGTCCGGCGCTCGGGACACCGCAACCGGCGCAGGCGCGCGGCAGCACGAGGTCCACCAGCGCCGCCCGGAGCGCGGCGATCCCGGGCCTGGCCACGCCCCAGCCTGACGCCCGCCGGCCCTCCACGGGTCGCCTGCCGCCGATCTGTGGACGCGGCCCCGTCCCCGGGACTCGCGCCCGGCCTGCGAGGTGCGACCCGGCTGCAGGGGCCCACCGCGAGCCTGCGAGCGGTGCGATGGCCCCGTCCAGAGGCTCGCCGCGAGCCCGCGAGCGGTGAGGAGGACGGGGTCCTTCCTCAGAGGGGGTAGAAGGGCGCCGTTCCCGGAAGCGGCTCCTGGCCCCGCACCAGGGTGACCCACGTGCCGCCGGCGAGTTGCCAGATGGTCCCGCCGGCGTTGACGAGGGGCTGCTTGTTCGGCGCGGCGGCGATCGAGCGTGGCTGGCTGGGCAGCCCGGCGGTCGGCACGTCGCTCAGTCCCCAGCCGTCGACCCCGACGGCGTAGGGCACGATCCGCTCCTCCCCCGGGTCACCGGCCAGCACGAGCAGGCTGGCGCTGTCCTCCCAGGCGACGTCGACGACGCGAGAGAGGTCCGGCGCGACGGCCCGGAAGTCCCGCAGGGCGACGCTGCCGTCCTCGGCGCGCACCACCGTCCCGACGTAGAGGCTGCGGCCGCCGGGGCCCTCCACGACCAGGGCCGCCCGCACCCCGTCGGGTGACAGCCGGAGCACCTCGGCCAGCCCCAGCCCCGGCAGGGTGGGCGTGGTGACCGGCTGCGGGGGGCCACCGGGCTGCACCCGCACCACCGACGTGCCGTCGGCCACCGCCCACGCCTCCGAGCGGGTCGCCGACACGGTGGGGGCGCTCACCCGCCCCGCGCTGAGCACGGGAGCGAGGTCGCCCGCGTAGGGGCCGGCGAGCAGGGTGGCGCCGCCGGCATCGGACCGGACGCCCACGAGCAGATCCGGCTCGCCGGTGGCCGGATCGATCGAGACCGCGGCCTCGCTGAGGCCGTAGACGCCGGTGCCGGCCGGGCCGGGCGTGGGTTCCCCCGCGCTGACCGTGTGCAGCGCGCCGGCCTCGATGTAGTGCCCGACGGACTCCCGGGGCACCGCGTCGGGGTCGAAGCCGGCCCAGTGCTCGACCGTCTGCTCGTCGGGCACGTCGTCGATGCCGACCGGTTCGCCGTCCACCCGGATCTCGACCGACTGCACGAGGACGTTGCGCAGCTGGCTGAGGGTCCAGACCAGCTGGGCGGCCACCTCCGACAGCACCGGCGCCGGCTCGGTGGGCAGGCCGGTGAGGTCCACGACGGCCGCCTGCCCGTCGAGAGTGACCGCGCTGCGCAGCTGGGCGCCGTTCAGCGGGTTCCGGACGCCCGCCGCCAGCGCCGCCGACGGTCCGGCCAGCAGGCGCTCGACCAGCGCCGTGGGCAGGGCCTCACCCGCGATGACGTACCGCGGATCGGGAACCAGACGCTGGCCGGTCGGATCGACGAAGTAGGCGGCGACCTCCTCGTAGACCCGCTGGAAGTCGGGCTCCAGGATGATCAGGCCGTCCGGCGGATCGGTGATCCGCCACTCGTCCCGGACCTGCTCGAGGGTGAACCGGCGGGTGAACGTGTCCGCCTCCGCCACGCTGAACACCCCGCGCGCGTCCACCGTCCCGACGGGGTTGGCCGTCACCTCCACCGCACCGGTCTCGGTGGTCACGGTGGCGTAGCCCGGGCTGATGACGGTGATGTCGGCCTCGTCGGACCAGGAGCCCGCGGCCTCGGGGGTCAGGTGCTCGCGGGCCACGGGATGACCGGGCCGCACGCTCGCCGCGGCGTCGATGAACGACCGGACGATCTCCTCGGGCGTGGCGCCGCGCTCCGGCGGCAGCGGCTCGATCCCGACGACCTCCGCAGGGCGGGCGGGCGCCTGCGTGATCTGGACCGTCGACGACGACATGGGCACCGTTGAGCAGGCTCCCAGCGCGAGCAGCAGGGCGAGCACGACGGCGGCACGGACGGCGGCACGGACGGCGGCACGGACGGCGGCACGGACTGCGCCGCGGAGGCACGTCACGCCGACCTCCCCGGCCGGCGCATGAAGGCGGGCCGCAGGGGGAGCGGCGAGCTGATCAGTTCGCCGCCCGCGGTGAGGGGCAGGGTCAGCCGGAACTGCGCGCCGGCTCCCTGCTGCCCCCAGACCTGCAGCCAGCCACCGTGCAGGCGCGCGTCCTCGAGGCTGATCGACAGGCCCAGGCCGCTCCCGCCGACCGTGCGCACCCGCGACGGGTCGGCCCGCCAGAACCGGTCGAACACGTGCTGGGCCTCCGCCGAGCTCAGCCCCACCCCGTGGTCGCGCACGGTCACCGCGGCGGCGGTGCGGTTGGCGGCCAGGGTGATCTCGATGGGCCGCCCCGCCCCGTGCTCGATCGCGTTGCCCACCAGGTTGCGCAGGATCCGCTCGACGCGCCGGGCGTCGACCTCGGCGATGACCGCCTCGCCGGGCCGCCGCACCCGGAGCTCGGAATCGTGCCGCCGGGCCAGCGCCGTCATGCCCGAGACCACACGCTCCACGAGCGCACCGAGGTCGGTCGGCTCGGGATCGAGGACGGCGGCCCCGGCGTCGTACCGGCTGATCTCGAGCAGGTCGGTCAGCAAGCTCTCGAACCGGTCCAGCTCCGCGCGCAGCAGCTCGGCCGACCTGGCCACGTGCGGGGGGAAGTCCTCCCGCGCCTCGTGCAGGACGTCGGCGGCCATCTGCACGGTCGTCAGCGGCGTCCGCAGCTCGTGCGACACGTCGGAGGTGAACCGCTGCTGCAGCTGCGACAGACCCTCCAGCTGGGTGATCTGCCGCTGGAGGCTGTCCGCCATCGCGTTGAAGCTGGTCGCCAGGCGGGCGAGGTCGTCCTCGCCGCGCACGGCCATCCGCTCCTCCAGCTGCCCCTCGGCCAGCCGCTGCGCCGTCCCGGCGGCCCGGCGGACCGGATCGACCACCAGCCGGGTGACCAGGACCGCGATCATCACGACGAAGAGCGTGAGCGCGACGCTGCTGATGATGACCGTCGTGCGGATCTGCGAGAGGCTCTCCGCCTCCTGCTCGAGCGGGAACGCGTAGTAGAGCTCGATCTGCTGGGCGCCGGCGGAGTCGCTGGGCACTGCCGCGCCGACGAGGAGGGTCGGCTGCGGCTCGCCCGAGGCGTCGGGCACCAGGGAGTACTTGCGGGACTGCCCCCCGGAGGCGACGTCGGCGCGGAGGTCGGGGGGCAGCGCCTCGAAGACCGGACGGCGGCTGGCCGACGGGCGCTCGATGTCCCCGGTGCGGTGCACCATCACCACGTCGAAGTCACCTGCCGCACCCCCGCGTTGCAGCAGCGCGTTGACCGTGCGGTCGAGGGTCGAGCGGACGCTGGCTCCGTCTCCGCTGGCGATGGCGGCCACCTGGCCCTGCGCGTACAGGACGCCGGACTGCGCCTGGTCGATCGCCGCCTCCTCCTTGACCGACAGCAGCTGGTCGCGGATCTGGCTGAACAGCACGAGGCTGACGATGACCACCACGGTCCCCGCCACCACCATGGTGATGGCGCCGATGCGGACCTGGAGCGAGGACCGCCACGCGTGCACGGCTCGGGCGGAGGCCTGCCGCGCGGTGCGCTGGAGCCAGCGGCGGTACAGGGTCGCGCGACGGCGCAGGCCCCTGCGGACCCGGCCCAGCTGCGCGCTGCCACGCGGGCGAGCGATGGGCACCGAAGCGGGGGCCTCGGTGGCCTGCTCGGGCAGGGACGTGCGGGTCACGACCCCAGTGTGACCGTCACGGTGCACCCGGTTTGCGCCCGCGGTCCGCTCCG